>JAVCBU010000006.1:0-428698 GCA_037917685.1 Thermoproteota archaeon | reverse complement strand
TGGGCATGTCCTGGGGGATGTTTGAAGTTTGATTTTTAGATCCTGATTTTCGCCTATCGACTCTTTCAGAAGGTTAGTGATGGCTCCTGGTTTTTTTGCGTATATAATCTGCCCCTCTCTCACGGTTTTAAGCTTGAACCATGGTGGTGCTTCATCTATTACTCTTATATCTATAGGTGCTGAGACCGCTTTTACGAGTTTCATCGATAGTTCTGTTTCAAGTTTTGAGGGGTTTGTAGCTGTCCCTCCGGTATAGATTGCTATGTCTATGTCTCTGAATGACATGGGCTTGATGAAGCTCCCGTGGAGTATTGCTACCATTACTTTTTCCTCGCTTTTCAACAGGTTTCTTATTTTCCTAACTATTTCTCTTTTTTCCTGACAGCTTAGTTTATAGTATTTAATCTTCAAAGTGCCCTTCCACCTCCTCTACATATTTCTTTATATTGTCGATTCCGGACTCTTCCGCCTCCCTGAATATTCTTATGTCGTCTATAAGCCAGTATCTGTGCACTATTAGGTTTCTGAGCCTTGCTAGCGACACCATCTTCACGGCTGTTTCCGTATTGATCACCCCGTGCTGAGATAGCCTAATGAACGCTTCGGAGTAGCTCTCAGGCTCCTCATTAAACTCACCCCTTAATATGTGGATTGCTATGGAGGCTGCTGCCTCTACTATAGTTATTATGCAGTGCCTCATTGCTAGACGCGATCTAAAATCTCTATTGAACTCTTCAATGCCATAGTCTATCAGTGTTTTCATGTAGGTTAACGCTTCTCTTATCTCGTTGAGCCTCCTCTTCACATAGTCTAGGTCTAACATGACACTATGTTGAATGAGGGTAGGCTACTATTAAGGATTACCAACAGGACACTTTAGTACGGAGCTTTTGATTCACTAAAAGAAGGGTATATATTATATGTTTGTTTAATAGTTAGTATGTTTCAGGGTAGGTATTTGCAGTAGTATATCGCTGGGTGAATGTGGATCCTCTAAGCTACCGTGCTGGAAGAGCCTTAGCTGTTCTATGGTTTAAGTTTCTCTGTTAAGCCTATGAGAGTTTCCTATTCGTGTTGGAGTTTCTGATTTATGGTTTAGGGCGTATAGAAATATGGGTATGTCTTCATACTCTAGTATTCTCACGTTTGGAGGGTATTTCCTGTGGGGTTTGCCTGCTTTCACCTCTATTTTCATGTCTGCTGCTATGCAGTCTATTTCGTATTTCCCTCTGTAGTAGCATATTTCCCCTATCTTTCTCTTTAGGTGGGCCTGCACTATCCACTCGTATAGGGCGCTTTCAAGGAATTTCTCCCCTGTCCACTCGGAGAGGGTCCAGGCTATGAATGGATCCTGTATGAATATCTTCTTCTCCTTCCTCCACATTATCCTCCTACCATCCCTGTGGAGGGCTACTCCAACTATGTACAGTCTCTGGAGCATTTCAATGTATTCCTGGACTGTTTTGTAGGAGACTCCTACATCGGCTGCTATTGCCGAGTAGGATACTGGTGACGGGGCTTTTCTAAATATTGATGATATTATTCCCTGTGTTAGCTCCCAGCTCTTTCCTGCTCTTAGTACTTCTCCTTCTAGGCTTGCGAGAAAGTATTCTGACGCCCTCGGGTCTTTGTTTACTGAGAGTGGAAAGCCTCCCTGCATTACGTATTCTTTAAAGATTTGCAGCAGTTCTTCTCTGTGAATGGAGAGTTGAGCCATTATTTTCCCATTGTTTTTCTCCGGGTCTATTTTGAGTCCTTTAACTGTGCAGTATTCCCTGAAGGTTAGTGGTAGTGCTTCTACCTCTACTCCCTCTCCCCTTCTCCCAGGGAACAGTTCTATCTCCCCCTGGGCATGTCCTGGGGGATGTTTGAAGTTTGATTTTTAGATCCTGATTTTCGCCTATCGACTCTTTCAGAAGGTTAGTGATGGCTCCTGGTTTTTTTGCGTATATAATCTGCCCCTCTCTCACGGTTTTAAGCTTGAACCATGGTGGTGCTTCATCTATTACTCTTATATCTATAGGTGCTGAGACCGCTTTTACGAGTTTCATCGATAGTTCTGTTTCAAGTTTTGAGGGGTTTGTAGCTGTCCCTCCGGTATAGATTGCTATGTCTATGTCTCTGAATGACATGGGCTTGATGAAGCTCCCGTGGAGTATTGCTACCATTACTTTTTCCTCGCTTTTCAACAGGTTTCTTATTTTCCTAACTATTTCTCTTTTTTCCTGACAGCTTAGTTTATAGTATTTAATCTTCAAAGTGCCCTTCCACCTCCTCTACATATTTCTTTATATTGTCGATTCCGGACTCTTCCGCCTCCCTGAATATTCTTATGTCGTCTATAAGCCAGTATCTGTGCACTATTAGGTTTCTGAGCCTTGCTAGCGACACCATCTTCACGGCTGTTTCCGTATTGATCACCCCGTGCTGAGATAGCCTAATGAACGCTTCGGAGTAGCTCTCAGGCTCCTCATTAAACTCACCCCTTAATATGTGGATTGCTATGGAGGCTGCTGCCTCTACTATAGTTATTATGCAGTGCCTCATTGCTAGACGCGATCTAAAATCTCTATTGAACTCTTCAATGCCATAGTCTATCAGTGTTTTCATGTAGGTTAACGCTTCTCTTATCTCGTTGAGCCTCCTCTTCACATAGTCTAGGTCTAACATGACACTATGTTGAATGAGGGTAGGCTACTATTAAGGATTACCAACAGGACACTTTAGTACGGAGCTTTTGATTCACTAAAAGAAGGGTATATATTATATGTTTGTTTAATAGTTAGTATGTTTCAGGGTAGGTATTTGCAGTAGTATATCGCTGGGTGAATGTGGATCCTCTAAGCTACCGTGCTGGAAGAGCCTTAGCTGTTCTATGGTTTAAGTTTCTCTGTTAAGCCTATGAGAGTTTCCTATTCGTGTTGGAGTTTCTGATTTATGGTTTAGGGCGTATAGAAATATGGGTATGTCTTCATACTCTAGTATTCTCACGTTTGGAGGGTATTTCCTGTGGGGTTTGCCTGCTTTCACCTCTATTTTCATGTCTGCTGCTATGCAGTCTATTTCGTATTTCCCTCTGTAGTAGCATATTTCCCCTATCTTTCTCTTTAGGTGGGCCTGCACTATCCACTCGTATAGGGCGCTTTCAAGGAATTTCTCCCCTGTCCACTCGGAGAGGGTCCAGGCTATGAATGGATCCTGTATGAATATCTTCTTCTCCTTCCTCCACATTATCCTCCTACCATCCCTGTGGAGGGCTACTCCAACTATGTACAGTCTCTGGAGCATTTCAATGTATTCCTGGACTGTTTTGTAGGAGACTCCTACATCGGCTGCTATTGCCGAGTAGGATACTGGTGACGGGGCTTTTCTAAATATTGATGATATTATTCCCTGTGTTAGCTCCCAGCTCTTTCCTGCTCTTAGTACTTCTCCTTCTAGGCTTGCGAGAAAGTATTCTGACGCCCTCGGGTCTTTGTTTACTGAGAGTGGAAAGCCTCCCTGCATTACGTATTCTTTAAAGATTTGCAGCAGTTCTTCTCTGTGAATGGAGAGTTGAGCCATTATTTTCCCATTGTTTTTCTCCGGGTCTATTTTGAGTCCTTTAACTGTGCAGTATTCCCTGAAGGTTAGTGGTAGTGCTTCTACCTCTACTCCCTCTCCCCTTCTCCCAGGGAACAGTTCTATCTCCCCCTTTAGTCTTAGGGAGGAGGATCCTGTTACCGTTATCACATGGTTCTTGAAGACTCCTATATCTATGTATCCTTTGACCACCCTCCACCAACCATGGACGCTCGTAACCTCGTCGAGGAAGATTAAGGCTTCTTTTATCCCCATCGTGGATGCAAGCTCTAGATAATGGTCTACTGTTTTCCGTAGATGCTCATAGCCCGCTGTAAAGTCACAGTTAAAGTAGAAAATACTGTATGGGTCCCTGCTCCTGAGGAGGTTTCTTATTGCTAGCTTTATGCCCGTGGTTTTCCCCACCTGCCTAGGGCCGACGACGATGTTCAGTGAGAAAGGCTTAAAACTCAGCCTTTCAACCCATTCAGGCACCCATCTAATCTTCATTCTTTCCCACTCAGCGAGCTTTGGGTCTTCCCGGCCGTACCACCATGGATTGTTCTTCCCCAAGAGGCTTTCCATCATAGAAGTTATACTTCTAATAGTTTATAAAACAGTGGAAGTAAAGATTCTAAGCAGATTGATTATGCCAGTCTGCCTTGGAGTTTTTATACGGGTTTCAGGGGAATTAGGCATGCTTGAAGTCTGTGGGACAGGAAGCGGTTAAGAGTGGCTTTGAAAGCTTTGCATGGCTAAGCTTTGGGCAATGGGTGTAAATCTTTAAAGTTCTGTGGGCTCCCATGTTAAGATGCTTGATGAAGCTCTACGAGTATGAGGCTAAGGAAATATTCAGACGGTATGGTATCAGGGTGCCTGAGGGCAGGGTTGTCGGTAGCCCGGGTGAGGCTAAGGCGGCGGCCTTGGAAATAGGGCTTCCCGTCGCCTTGAAGTCTCAGGTCCTAGTGGCAGGCAGGGGTAAGGCTGGAGGCATCCTTTTTGCAGATACGGCTGAAGATGTTTACATGTTAAGCTCTAGGCTTTTAGGCAGTGCTATTAAGGGTTTGCGGGTTGATAAAGTGCTGGTTGAGGAGAAGCTTAGGGTTGAGAGAGAGCTATACCTTGCGGTGGTTGTCGATAGGGCTGAGAGATGCGCTACAATCCTCTACTCGCCTGTTGGGGGTGTAGACGTGGAGGAGTTGGCTAGGAAAATGCCTGAAAAGATCCTGAAGGTTAGGATTAACCCTTTGGTGGGAATACAGCCGTACCACCTTAGGCGCCTCTCGACGGTGTCAGCTTTAGACGGGGAGAACCGGAAGATACTTGCGGACATAGCTTCAAGGATGTATAGGATATTCGTCGAGTATGACTGCATGCTTGTGGAGTCGAACCCCCTCGCCTTAACAGACAATGGGCTTGTAGCCCTGGATTCAAGAATGATAGTCGATGACAACGCTCTCTACAGGCATCCCGAGTTCTCGGGTAGGATTAAGAGGGAGGGGTTCAGCTATGTTGAGTTAGAGGGAGATATAGCTGTTATAGGGAACGGTGCTGGACTTACCATGGCAACCATGGACCTAGTAGCCCACCACGGCGGGAGGCCGGCGTGCTTCCTCGACATAGGTGGAGGGGCGAAGGCTGAAACCGTTAGTGAAGCGCTTAGGCTTGCAGCCTCAAGGCCGGGGGTTAAGGCTGTATTCATGAATATTCTCGGGGGGATCACGAGGTGCGACGAGGTGGCGAGGGGAATAGTCTCAGCCCTAGACTCTCTAGGGGGGAAACCCATGGTTGTAAGGCTTGCCGGGACGAACGAGGAGGAGGGACTTGAAATACTTAGGAGGGCAGGGCTATCCGCTTACAGGGAGATGAGCCGTGCAGCCCATGAGGCTGTTAGACTCGCCCGGAGGTAGAGGCCTATGATACTTGCGGATAGGAATATTAGGGCCCTAGTTCAGGGGATTACAGGCAGGGAAGGAAGCTTTCACACCCGGAGGATGCTTAGCTATGGAACAAGGATACTTGCAGGGGTTACCCCGGGTAAGGCTGGTTCAACTGTGCATGGAGTACCCGTATATGACAGTGTCATGGATGCCTTGGAGGAACATCCTGAGATAAATGCTTCGATAGCCTTCGTCCCGGCTAGATTCATGGCTGATGCTGCCTTTGAGGCTATAGAATCCGGGATAAAACTTCTCGTTGTTATAACAGAGCATATACCGGTGCATGAATCCATGAGGTTCATAGGGTATGGGAGGCTGAGGGGAACCGTTATAGTCGGCCCGAACACTCCCGGCGTGATATCGCCGGGGGAGTGTAAGCTTGGAATCATGCCTGAAACAGTGTTTAAACCTGGAAGGATCGGAATAGTTTCTAGGAGTGGAACTTTAACCTACGAGATAGCAATGGCCATGTCTAAGGCCGGCTATGGGCAGTCAACCTGCATAGGTATCGGAGGGGACCCCATTACCGGCTTAGACTTCATAGATGTTGTCAGAATGTTCGAAGAGGACGATGGTACAGAAGCAGTTGTAGTTATAGGGGAGATAGGAGGAGACGCGGAGGAGAGGCTTGCAGAATACCTTTCCAGAGGTACGCATAAGCCTGTTGTTGCCTATATAGCTGGGAAGACAGCCCCGCCAGGTAAAAGAATGGGGCATGCAGGGGCAATAATATCTATGGGGATAGGAACAGCTAAGTCAAAGATCGAAGCATTCATGGAAGCAGGCGTCCCAGTAGCCGAAACTCCATCTCAAGTTCCGAGACTACTTAGGGATTATTATGGGCTTAAAGGTGGTAGTTAAGGGTGTTGGCCATCCGAATATTAAGGCAACGCACAGGACAACCCTAATGTTTACAAGGGATGAAAACATTACTTTAAGAGCTGACTGCGTACTACTGGTCGGCTGCGATAAGGCTTTATCCGACTTCCCTGATGAGTTTAAGAGGCTTGTCAGATTCGCAGATAGAGTTGTCAGGGTTAAGATTATAGTTGGAGACTTAGAGGAGGAGATTATAGGTTACGGGAGCCCAGGGCTTACATATACCGATGATAGGGATATAGTAGTTAGGAAAAGTATGTATACCTGCCCGAGAACTCTTGCGGTAAGAGCCAATAAGGCTGCAATAGACGTATCGAGGAGGATGGTAAACCTTCTTAGAAAAGGATATGAGGGAGTAGCTGAGATAAGCCTAACATAGCTATCCAGCCCCAAAAACAGTAGCTGTAGGGGTTATCCTCTTATGTTTAGGCCTACTATTAACTAGGAGAGGCTGGAACAGATGCCTTACAGGCTAGTAAGAAATGCGATTAGGTTTAGCTATTAATATTCTCAGCTGGATGCATGCGACTGCGTAGCTTCCACGAGGCGGGAAGCTCTCCCTGGATTTCATAGAGTGGCCTTTGAAGCTGTTGAGAAGTAGAAAGGCTGTTAAACAGATGATATTTCGGCAGGTGGATGGTAAAGCCTAAAGGTTAAAGCTGCAGGAATAATAAGGCTTGGATGCGGCACTTTCGATTTCCATGAATCTGACTAATGCTCTGAGTGTGCGGTGAAGTCGTTGTAAATTAAAGTTATATTTACCCGGAGCCCTTATACCCTAGGGATTATGAATAAGATTTCACTTGTCCAAGTAGCCTGTTGGGCTACTCTCACCCTCGGAATTGTCCAGTGCCTTATGGCTAACCTCTATCCTATTTTACCAAGATTTGCTCATCTACTAATACTGCTAGCTTCCAGCTTCATAGCTGGATACTCCTACGGGAGCTTAAACAGTGTTGTAAAGGTATGGTTCGCCGCAGCACTATCCTCAGGAATAGTACTTTACATGCTACTCCTCACACCTCTGGCCGTTGTGCCCGAACAGGCTATTATTCTGAGGCTTACTCTGCCAAGCTGGGCCATTGCGAAGGTCCTTAACCTTGTAAATTTCATTTACCTAGCCATAAGCGTGTTTGGAGTTGTGATCGGTGGTATGCTTGGAGAATAAAAATCTTGCCCTTGTCTTTTCAATAGTGGCGTGTCTACTGATAGTTGCCTTGGAGACCAGGATATATAACATGGTTTTCATAACAGTATCGAATGTTAACTTCACGATTAGCAGCCTAAGTGTCAGGGAAGCAGGTGATGGAAGCGTTAAAATGTCATTCGAGTTTGTAGTCAGCAACCCCGTCGGCTACTCAGACCTCTACGTTAGGAGCTTAAACTTCAGGGTTTCAGCCGTTTCCAACGGAAGCCGAGGATACGTAGGAGTTTTCGAGGAGATATTCAACGTACAGGTTCAACCTTACGGCGAGACAGTTATACCTTTATCTTTCGTCGTACACGGCAACTCTGCTGAGAAGCTACGCACAGCAGACGAGGTTGAGTTTGAGATGAAAATCAGGCTTGAGACACCCATGGGTGAGTTTCCGGTTTGGACCAGCTTTGAATCTTCGTTAAAGCATGAGAGAGGCTATTAGAGGGATACATCCTAGTGTGAGGGGTATGCTTAGGCCTGGAATGACCATTCTCCTCGAGAGTAGAAGGATGTTGATTCCAGTTCCAACTATTATTAGAAGTACCGATAGAAACCCGTAGGAAAGGCCAACCTTGTATAAGCATGCTGAGGATGGAAGAGAATAGAATAGGATCTCCCCTATCCCAAATTCAACCCAGCCCCCTGAATAGGATATCTGAGGCATTTTATGCTCCGGCTTGGAGATTATAGCCCCGCCGTAGAGCTTGATGAAGAGTACGTCGAAGACTGACAGCAGTACGCATATGGTTACAACCGTCACTAGGGGCAGTCTTATTCCAAATGCGGCGGAGAATATTGAGCCATAGGCTAGTAAGATTATGTTTTTCAGCCTTCTCCCAGGCAAGTCTGCTAGTAGGAGCAGCTCTAGAAACAGTGTTGTGTATATTGTGACAAGTATTAGTATGGCTGCTAGCTGGTCTGTTAGGCGTCTCCAGACCGCAGTGATTACAGCCTGCGAAACCAAGAGAAAGGCTAGCCCTAGTATAGGGGTTGTGATTGACACCATTATGATTTTAGCTTCAAGGTTAAGCCCCCTGGTGTTAAGCCACCAAATACCAAGTGTTAACATGAAGCCAATAGTTGAGAATACGATTGACGTGAGGAGGCTTTGAGCAAGAGGGGGTTCCCTGATCTTAAGGCTTGGATTTTCAGGTGTCAACAGAATTGCAAACAGAGACGAAGCGGCAAGCGTTGTGATTACCGGCGCCATATAGTCGAATAGTAGAGACACCTTCATGCGGTTCGGCTTTGCCATTAAGATTTTAATATTGTAGTCTAAGTTTAAAGGTTTGATAGAGAGTTGCCTCTGCTAAGTGTGGAAAACCTTAAGGCCTACTTCTTCACGATGAAGGGTCCAGTTAAAGCTGTTGACGATGTCACCTTCAGCTTGGAAAGAGGAGACGTCCTCGGGCTGGCTGGAGAGTCTGGATGCGGAAAAACTACAACCGCACTGGCAATATTGAAACTGCTACCTGAGCCCGGAAGAATAGTTAACGGGAGGATACTGTTTGATGGAATGGATTTGGTGAAGCTTAGCGAGGAGGAGATGCGTAGAAAGGTCAGGTGGAAGAGGATATCACTAATATTCCAGGGTGCGATGAACGCATTGAACCCTGTCTTCAAAGTTGGAGACCAGATTGCCGAAGCCATAATGCTACATGAAGATGTTAGCAAAGAGGAGGCTCTAGAACGGGCTGCCGAGCTTTTCGAAATGATAGGTATAGAGAAGTCTATGATAAACAGATACCCGTTCGAGCTTTCCGGCGGGATGAGGCAGCGTGCAATGATAGCTATGGCCCTTGCATGCAGGCCAGACCTTGTCATCTCAGACGAGCCTACAACCGCGCTGGATGTTATAGTGCAGGCTCAGGTGCTTAAGCTGATGGCCAAGCTTAAAGACGAGCTGAACCTTTCATTCATAGTTATAACCCACGACCTCTCCGTTATAGCTGAAGTATGCAATAAGGTAGCAATCATGTACGCTGGAAAGCTCGTAGAAATAGGAGACGCCGTTACCATATTCAAGAAACCCATGCACCCATACACCCAGGGGCTTATAGGGGCGTTTCCAAGCGTTAAGGAGAAGAAAGAGCTTATATCCATACCAGGCTACCCGCCCGACCTGCTTAACCCACCGAAGGGATGCAGATTCCACCCAAGATGCAAGTATGCAATGGAGATTTGTAGAAAGGAGGAGCCTGAAATGAAGATTATTGAGGACCATAGGGTAGCATGTCATCTATACTAAAGGTGGACGAGATGGATGAGTACATCCTGCAAGTTGAAAACCTGAGAAAGTGGTACCCCATTAGGAGAGGCTTTCTAGCAAGCCTACTTTCAAAGGAGGAACTCTACATTAAAGCAGTAGACGGTGTCTCATTTGAGGTCAGGAGGAAGGAGATATTTGGCCTGATAGGAGAGTCCGGGTGTGGGAAGACAACCCTAGGTAAAACTGTGATCCGTCTATACGAGCCAACAGCTGGGAAAATACTATTTAATGGTGTCGAGCTTACAGCGCTGAACCAGAAGGAGCTTAAAGAGATACGGAAGAAGATGCAGATAATATACCAAGACCCATATGAATCCTTGAATCCGAGGATGAACATATACGATATTGTATCAGAGCCCCTGAAAGTTCACAAGATCACAGAAGACCCCAAAGAGGAGGAGGAAATAGTTAGAGGTACGCTTGAAAAGGTTGAGCTTAGGCCAGCCGAGGACTTCATGTATCGTTATCCACACGAACTTAGCGGGGGACAACGGCAGAGGGTTGCGATTGCAAGGGCGATAGTCCTAAACCCAATATTCCTCGTGGCGGATGAACCTGTATCAATGCTCGACGTATCCATTCGATCCGGGATACTACGGCTCATGCTTGACCTTAGGGAGAAGTATAACATAACATACCTCTTCATCACCCACGACCTTGCAATCGCCAGAAACATCGCTGACAGAGGCATGATAATGTATCTAGGCAAGATGGCCGAGCTTGGAACAATGGACCAGCTTGTTGACAACCCACAGCACCCATACACTAAGGCTTTGATAGCAGCAGTCCCAGTGCCAGACCCGACAGCTGAAAGGACGAAAGTCGTAATAGGTGGAGAAGTGCCAAGCCCTGTAAACCCGCCTCCCGGATGCAGGTTTAGGAAGAGATGCCCCTACGCAATGGAGACATGTGGAAAGAAAGACCCTGAGCCCGTAGAGGTTGAGAAGGGCCATTACGTAGCATGCTTCCTCTACGCGTAACATTGACAAATTTTCTTTTGCCTCTAATATAGAGTATAGGCTCGCAAGCCCCAGATACCAACGTGTTTTAATCACATGTATAATTTTTAGAAATACGTGTTCCAAAGTATCTCTCAAACATGTAATATATAAAGGCACAACTTTTAATCTAAGAATCAAATCGCGTTTGTTGAAACGTTCCTGAAAACGACAATGCTAAAATTTATAATAAGCAAAAATCGAGTAAATTGAGGAGGTGAAACAAATATGAAGAGAGAACTATTCGCGGCATTTCTCTTGCTTTTGATGGTTGCAACAACACCCATACTATCCCAGCAGCAGCCGAAAGTCGAGAAGGTCGGCCCAAGGATAGACAGACTTCTCATAAAGATATATGAGAATCCCGAGGCTGAAGCTCTAGCCCTTAAAGCTGGGGAAATAGACCTTATGGACTGGTCGCTACCAGCCGAGAAGATAGAAGAATTTAAACAGGATCCAAACATACAACTGTTCGTATATGAAGAATTCGGTATGTTTCAAATAGACATAAACCACAGGGTTTGGCCTACAAGCGACCTACACTTCAGGAGGGCCTGCGCCCACCTAGTAGATAAGGACAGGCTCATAAGCGAGGTTATAAAAGGATACGCGGTAAGAATAGACTCACCCGTACCATCCTCAATGGGAGAATGGTACAACCCAGACATAATGGTCTACGAGTACGACCCCGAGAAGGCTGCCCAGGAGCTTGAACTAGCAGGCATAGTAGACACAGACGGAGACGGGATAAGAAACGACCCGAGAACCGGCAAGAACATGGACC
This sequence comes from Thermoproteota archaeon, assembly GCA_037917685.1. Taxonomy (GTDB): domain Archaea; phylum Korarchaeota; class Korarchaeia; order Korarchaeales; family JAOZGB01; genus JAOZGB01. The sequence continues at coordinate 417,069 of JAVCBU010000006.1, read as the reverse complement.
CGATAATATTCTACATAAGAGCAGACGACCCATATAGGAGAACCGCTGGAGAGTGGCTTGCCGAGGAGCTTGAAAAACTAGGAGTACCCGTAGACGCAAGAGTAGTTGAAAGGACAGTCTGCTATGAGCAGGTTATGATAAACTATGAGTACCACCTATACACGGGAGGCTGGCTACTGGGTCCAGACCCAGACCACCTGTACGACCTATACCACTCAAGCCAGGACGTAGCCCCAGAGCCGTGGAGCTACAACTATCCAGGATTCCACAACGATACCTTCGACATGTGGGCTGAGAAGGTTAAGTATGGATCAACAAAGGAGGAAGTATTAGAGGCCGCCCACAAGGCCCAGGAAGTATTCGCAGAGCAGGTAGCCACAATACCACTATACAACTTCATAAACGTCGTAGCTGCGAGGAAGAACTGGGTTAACATCGTAAACCACGTAGGCTACGGGCCACACGAGCACTTCACATTCCTCCAGACACATCCAGAGGGCCAGGAGTTCGGGGGAACACTTAGATGGGGATTCAAGAGCGACGTAGAATCACTGAATCCGATAAAGGCTGAATGGGTATGGGACTGGTACGTCCTAGACAGGATATATGACTACATCATAAGGAGAAACCCATATAACCCAGCTGAATGGTGGCCATGGCTAGCAGAATCATGGACTGTTGAGAAGTGGACCACGCCAGATGGCGAGCCAGGCCTAAAGATAACATTCCACTTATGCAAGAACGTGACATTCCACGACGGCGTCAAGATGACGTCAGCGGATGTGAAGTTCACAGTTGAGCTACTAACCCACTCAAACGTTTCAAGATGGATGCCGTACACCTCGCTGGTCGAGAAGATAGAAACGCCAGACGACTACACAGTAATATTCTACCTGAACACCCAGAGCTACCTAGCCCTAGCATACGTAAACTACCCAGTACTGCCGAAGCATATCTGGGAGAAGCACTGGGACGACTGGATGGACCTAAAGCCTGACGAGACAGGCGAGCTTATAGGTACAGGGCCGTTCAAGTTCGTAGAACACGTCCCAGGAGAATACGTGCTGCTCGAGGCCAACGGAAACTACTTCAGGAGACACCCAGGAAAGAGCATAACACTTGAAGCCTTAACAACACCAGGCACACTAAAGGCTGGAGAGACCGGAACAGTATCAGTAACGGTTAAGGATTACACAGGCGCAGCCGTGACAAACGCCACAGTTAAAGCTGAGATACTGAAGGACGGCGCAGTAGTCTCAACAGCAACCCTAACCCATACGTCAGGCGGGACATACGAGGGAACAGTAACAGCGCCATCTGAGCCGGGAGACTACACAGTAAGAGTTACAGCCACGTACACCAACCCAACCGGAACCTACAGCGCAGAGACAACAGGAGCCATGACTGTCGCCAAGAAGTTCCCAATGGCACTAGCACTAGGCGTAGTAGTACTGATCATAGTAGTCGTCGGCGTAGGCTTCGTACTAACACGTAAGAAGAAGGAGTAAGCCTAACCCACCCCTTTTTTATTAACCTGAACCCCCTAAACTTTCAAACCATCTTAAACCATTAACCCAGTATCAGAAAACTAATTCTCACAGGCTATTAAAAGTTTTAAACCGCAGAAACCCCTATAGAACTATTAAAACTGAAAAGATGAGCCAGCGGAGAAGTATAAAGGCTCGATTTCAGGGTATACATCGAAACAGTTAAGACTAACCTTTATATCCTCTTGGATCACCATTTAACCCTTGATGAAAAGATGGGCTTGAAAACATATATACTCCGTAGAACAATCTACATGGTAATACTGCTATTCTTCGCCATGACACTTAACTTCATAATCTTCATGGCCATGCCTGCAGACCCCGTTTCAATCCTAGCGTCCACATACAGGCTTAAGCCCGAACAAGTTGAAGTCCTAATCGAACAGTTCGGGCTCCGTGAAAGCATGTGGGTCAGGTACAAGCGCTACATGGTTAACATGCTTACATGGAACTTCGGTTACTCCTTCTACACGAGAAACTCCGTAAAAGACGAGATCCTTGAAAGACTCCCGAACACCCTACTCCTCCTAGGAGTATCAACCCTCTTCGCCATCCTAATCGGAGTCATCCTAGGCGTAAGAGCAGCCTCAAGAAGAGGAGAAATAAGCGACCTAACGGCCACGATATCATCCCTATTCGCCTATGCCCTCCCGACATTCTGGATCGGAATGGTATTCCTAATGATCTTCGGCTACTGGCTTAGGGAATGGACAGGGGGCAAAATATACTTCCCACTAGCAGGAACAATGAGCAGGCCAGCCCCCACAGAGCCCCTGGCAAAAATCTTAGACCTACTATGGCATATGGTCCTACCAGGGGTAACCCTCTTCCTAGTAACCCTAGGCGGCTACGTCCTTCTCGTAAGAAGCACCGTACTCGAAACTCTAACAGAAGACTACATAGTAACAGCGAGAGCGAAAGGACTATCAGAGAAAGTGGTACTTTTCAAACACTCCCTTAGAAACGCCATGCTTCCACTCGTAACAAATGCGACGCTATCATTTGCGTTCATACTCCAAGGAGCAATCCTAACCGAAACAGTATTCTCATGGAGAGGCATAGGAACCTACATCTACCAGGGAATAACATTCAGAGACTACCCAGTCCTAATGGCAACTTTCTACATCTCATGCCTCGCAGTAATAATAGCAAACTTCATAGCAGACCTACTCTATGGCGTAATAGACCCAAGAGTAAAATACGAGTAGAAGAGGTGAAGGAAATGATAAAATACGAAATCATGATGAAAAGAGCCAAAAACTTCTGGTCAATATACCGGAGAAGCAGAAAAGGAATAATAGGTCTCGGAATACTAATCGTATTCATACTAATAGCAATTCTAGCCCCCTACATAGCCCCATACGACCCACTAAAAGACAAAACACTTGCCGGGACAAGGGCGAAACCAGTATGGCTTGTCAAACTATCCGGGGCAAACTACAGCCTAAACATCTTCCCAGTAGAAGATCCAGACTTCTGCAACCCCGAATCCACAAGGGAATGGACGGTAGAAACCTCCACCCCAGGATGGGAGACACTCGTAGAATGGGCCAAGGAAAAGGGCTACGGAAACGAAACAATCCCGGGATGCATGATCATAAAATTCACAAAAATAGGAACAAGTAATGAAAAACCAACAGTTACAGTGTACAAGGAGATAGACTACCCATACTCGGGATACCCCGCAAGATTCAAGATATACCTAGCTGCAAAGCTCAAGGCGGAAGGCGGAAGAATAACCGTCAAAGTCTTCATAGAAAGACTCAATGATGGAGAAAAATTCTACATCTGGGAGGAAGGAATAACCCCACGAAAAGAATGGGCTGAATTCAAACACGCAGACTCGTGGTCAAGCCAGATGAAGATCAAAGTATTCAAAGACGTCCTAATAGACCCATCGCAAGTAATATTCAACAACCCCGGCAAGTACAAGATAGGAATAGAAGCACAACTATACCCAGAAGACTACAACAACTTCAACCTGTACATCGACGACTACGACATAAAACTATACGGAACAGCCTTCGGACTACTAGGCACAGACCACTTCGGAAGAGACATATTCTCACAGCTAATATGGGGAAGCAGAATATCCCTATTCGTAGGACTAATGGCAGCATTCGTAGGAGTAGTAATAGGGCTAATAGTAGGCCTAGTATCAGGATACCTCGGAGGAATGGTAGACGAAATCCTAATGAGATTCGCAGACATGCTCCTAGTCATACCCTTCCTACCCCTAGTCCTAGTCCTAATAGCAGTACTAGGATCATCCATATGGAACCTCGTAATACTCCTCGGACTCCTCGGCTGGATGTCCTTCTCAAGAATAATAAGATCACAGGTCCTAAGCCTCAAAGAAAGAGCATTCGTAGAAGCGGCGAGAGCCGCAGGCGCGGGAGCAGGGCACATAATTATCAGACACCTCCTACCAAACGTCTTGTCACTTGTCTACGTAAATCTCGCCCTCACAGTACCCACAATAATCACAGTAGAGGCAGCACTAAGCTGGTTAGGGCTCGGGGACCCAAATACGATGACCTGGGGGATGATGCTCCATGATGTGCAGTATTGGGGGGCTTACAAGGACTGGTGGTGGGTTTTACCGCCTGGAATCTGCATCTCGTTGCTTTCTCTGTCGTTCGTGTTGATAGGGTATGCCATCGATGAAATCGTAAACCCGAGGCTTAGAAGAAGATAGTAGTAAGTATATGTTATATTTAATGTAGGTACGAAGGTTGGGGGTTAGGGGTTTCTGTACGAATGGGTTGAGGGTTTTGTAGTGTTGTTGGGTGGTAGTTTTCTTGGGGGCTGGGTTGTTCATTTTTTGAGCTGTTTTTTGCATTTTATTTTTATGTAGTGGGCGATTGTGTTGCTAGTGATGTGTTATGGGTGAGGATGTTCTGAAAGCTAGAAAAAGGAGGGAGGATATCGAGGAGTTTAAGGAGTTTATGGAGGTTATCAGGAGGGAGGTTCCTGGGCTGATGAGAGAGGTTTTTCAGCCGTTGCTTGAATTTCTCAATGTTTTCTTGTCTCCTGAGGCTGCTCGTGAGAGAGCTAGGGCTATAGGTGAGAGCTACAAGGAGCTTGTGCAGGCTGGGATTCCTGAGGAGGAGGCATTGGAGATTGCTAAGTCGCAGGTCATTGATGTTAGGACGATATTTCAGAGTGTGCTGGAGGAGATTGTTAGTATGAAGGGTTTTGAGTCTAGGAAGGCTTGGTCTAGGCGTTGGGATATCGGGGAAGAGGAGAGGGAGGCTGGCGAGGATTAGGGATGCTCTGGTTCTCCTGTGGGCCTTCGTTGTTGGGCTTTGGCTGTCTGTTAGGTTGGCTACGGGGCTTCTATGGTTGTACATTCGGCTGAGGTTTGCTGCTTGGAGGGCTAGGTGGGTGTTTAGGAGGGAGATAAGGAGGTATGGGCTTCCTGGGTGGTTTGTTGATGATGTTTCGCTGTGTGTTTATCCTCCGGTGGGTTTTAGGGATTTCCTTAGGTTGATCGGTCTTGGGAGACGAGGATTTGGCTTCAAGGCTGAGGAAGATTGAGGAGAAGCTTGAGAGGATTGCCGGGAGGCTTGAGTCTCTTGAGCGGGTTGTCAGGGAGGGGAGGCAGGACCAGGATGTTGCGGATCTTCTCTTCCTGGTTAGGAGACTTGTCAGGTTTTATTCTAGGTATGTCTGGTTTGTGGAGGAGCTTTCGAGGCTGAAGTCTCTTCCTCAGATTGCTGGTGATGATATTTCTATGCATATTGTTGAGGTGCTCGCTGAGAAGGGCTCTCTTAATATTTCGCAGATAACTGAGGAGGTTAGACGGAGGAGGGGGAAGGCTTCTAGGGGTGTTATTTCGAGGAGGCTAGAGTATCTGAGGTCTGAGGGTATTGTTGAGGAGGTTGGGGGTGGGGAGAGGGAGAGGAGGTATTCTTTGACAAGGAGTTTGAGGGCTAGGTTGCTTCAGTTGTAGGGTTCAAACTTTTTAATCTTTAAAATAGTGGTTTGATGGGGTGGCTTAACGGTTGAAAGGTGACTTTGAATATTTTATTAGAGAGTTTAAAAAGTCGTATCCATGGGTTGAGTACGTAGCAGTGGTGGAGCCTGACGGTATGATTTTGGCCGGGGGGCTTCCGGAGGATGTCTCAGTTGACGACGTGGTTTCCACGGGTTCAGCGTTTTTGAGTGTGGCTATTAAGCTTTCTAACATGTTAAAGATGGGTAGAACTATGGCTGCCGTGGTTGAGGGTGCTGAGGGGACCATTGTCGTTTCGAGTGCGGGAGATGAAAGGGCTATAGTTGCATTGACCAGGGAGAAGCCTTCTCTCACAGTGATGGCTGTCAAGAAGCTTGCACTTGAGCTTTATAGGTGATGTTATGGATGAGCTTAAAGATCTTCTCCTACGGCTGAAGATCGACGAGGATGGGAGGCTTGTTTTAGACGGTTATCCTATGATATTGACTACTAGGAACTATATAGCTTTCATACAGCAGAGTGTCGAGGAGGTTTTAGGGGTTAACGCTGCTAGGACCGTGATGTACAGGGCTGGCTTTAAGAGCGGGTATATGTTTGCGCAGCACCAGTCAGATATATTCAAGGTTAAGGGCGGAGATATCCTGAAGAAGTACCTGCATGATGCCTCGTTGAGGGGGTGGGGAAGCTTTAAGATTGTGAGCTTCGACCCAGACACTCCAAGAGCTGAGGTTAGGATCGACGCTTCGATAGCGGAGGAGTGGAAGGAAGCTGAAAGGTCTGTATGCCACTCTTGGCGTGGTGGTATCGCTGGCATACTCCAGTTTATCGCTGACACGTCAGGGCTGGATGTTAGGATTGTAGCTAGGGAGCCTAAGTGTATCGCTAAGGGTGACCCCTACTGCTTAATAGTTGGTGAGCCCTATAGGCATGGTGAGGTGGAGGAGGGGTGAGCGGTAGGGATTACTATGATAAGGTTTTCAGCCTTCTTGAGGAGCATCACAGGTGGTTTGAGGGCGCCATTCCCCTAATAGCTTCGGAGAATATTGTCTCCCCGGCTGTTAAGGAGGCTGAGGTATGTGATTTCAGCCACAGGTATGCTGAGGGATGGCCTGGCGAAAGGGTTTACGCCGGCTGCAGGTACATAGACCAGGTTGAACTTCTATGTATAGAGCTTGTGAAAAAGCTTTTCAGATGCAAGCACGCGGATGTTAGGCCTGTATCGGGCGTTGTGGCTAACCTTGCCATATATACCGCTTTCACAAAGCCTGGAGACACGATGATGGCTAGAAGCATAGTTTCAGGCGGCCATATCAGCATGGGCCCTCTTATAGGGAAGAAGGGAACCCACATTGGAGGGACTGCTGGTGCTGTTCACGGGCTAAACGTGGAGTACCTTGCGGTTGACTATGAAAAGATGGAGGTTGACGTTGACAGAACTGTTGAGAGGATCAGGAAGTATAAGCCAAAGCTTATAATGCTTGGCGCGAGCGTGTTCCTATTCCCGGATCCAGTTAGGGAAATATCTGAGGCTGCCAGGGAGGTTGGGGCTATTGTGAACTATGACGCTGCACATGTCGCAGGACTTATAGCTGCAGGCTACTTCCAAGACCCGCTTAAGGAGGGGGCTGACACTGTGTCCTTTTCCACGCATAAGACACTGTTCGGGCCGCAGCATGGTGGGATTATAACAGATAATGATGAGCATATGGAGAAGATTAAGAAGGCTGTGTTCCCGGGGGTTACAAGTAACCACCATCTGCATAACGTTGCAGCCTTGGCGGTGGCGGCGGCGGAGTTCCTGGAGTTTGGCAGGGAGTATGCGGGGCAGGTTATAAAGAATGCTAAGGCCTTGGGCCAGGCGCTATATGACATAGGGTTTAAGGTTGTAGCAGCGGATAGAGGCTTCACGGAGAGCCATACAATCCTAGTGGACATCTCCGAGTACGGTGATGGTGCATGGGCTGAGAAGGCCTTGGAGGATGCTGGGATAATCGTAAATAGAAACCTGCTTCCATGGGACATAAAGATGGGGAGGGACTTTAGAAAGCCTGGAGGCATAAGGCTTGGAACCTCGGAGATCACAAGGCTAGGCATGAGAGAGGAGGATATGAAGGATGTAGCCAGCTTCATCAAGAGAGTTATCATCGACAAGGAGGATCCCGGGAAGGTTGCGGATGATGTCAGGGAGTTTAGAAGGGACTTCCAGGAGGTTAAGTACTGCTTTGAACCGTCGAAAAAGGCTTACGAGTATATTAGGATAAGATAGCAATGCTTACAGTTGTACTTGCCGATGCCTCACTTGAAACAGTCCCAGTGAAGATAGCTTATCACCCGATAATAGTGCGGCATGCAAGGCGCAGGGGTACATCTCCCCTCAATATTATCCTTGATGATTCCCTGCATCACACAGCGATGAAGACTCTTAAGGGCTGGAGGCGGAGAGGTAGACCTGACATCGTCCATTTCTGCCTTCTAACCTTGACAGGCTCTCCGCTGTACAGGGAGGGGAAGCTTAGGATAATAGTGCACACCTGCAGGGACATAATCATAAGGATCGGCGATAACGTTAGGCTCCCTAGACACTATGAAAGGTTTAAGGGGCTCATGAGCCAGCTCCTTAGACTGGGGAGGGTACCGCCGACTGGGGAGCCGCTGATGGAGGCGGAGAAAGGCGAAATATCGGATGTTTTCGACAGGTTTCCAGGGTACGAAGTTATAGCTTTCACCGAGAAGGGGGACTACTACCCACCTGGAAAGCTTAGGCAACTGTTCAGCCAGGTTAAAAACCCCCTAGTAGTAGTCGGCGCGTTTCCCCACGGTGAACTACCTGAAAGGGTTCTGGATAGAGCTGACTACAAAGTTTCAGTGTACGAGAGGCCCCTAGACGCCTGGGTGGTGCTATGTAAGCTTCTATGCGCGTATGAAGAGGCTTTAGGAGGGCAAGGCTAGAATGCTCCCTTTAAAACTTTGCTAATCATCAGGTCTACCTGCCTTGTGAGGTGTGGTGGTAGTCCGAGGATTTCCACATCCATGAAACCTCTTATTAGAAGGCTCGTTGCCTCCTCCTCGCTTAGACCCCGGGCCATAAGGTACTGTATCTCCTCCTCGGCTATTTTTCCGATGGCTGCCTCGTGTGTCAGGTTCGCGCCCATCGCTATGCCCTGCAGCTCCGGAATAGCGTGTATCTCGGCATTCTCCGATAGAAGTAGGCCTGAACATTCGAGATGCCCTCTTGAAGATTTGTTTAAGCCTTTCAGTAACCCTCTGGCGTATATCTTGGAATGTTCTGTTGCTATTACTCTTGAAATTATCTCAGCCTTCGAGTCTTCGCCTTTAAGGATCGCCTTTGCCCCGACATCTATGATTGATGATGAGGCTCCGTAGATTAGCGATGTGAACCTTACAGCACATGAGTCTCCACTGCAAAATGCGTAGGGGTATGTCTGGACGCTGCCTACAGGTCTGAGGAGTATGTAGTTACTGGTGAAGCTCGCCCCATTTTCAAGTATGATCCCGGTTCTTGGTCTCACGTGGAGGTTTCGGCCCCAGTCGTGGAACATGGTGAACGTTAGGTGGGCATCTCTCCCAACGTAGAACTCTGATACGCCTATATGGAGCCCGGTATCCACCTGTTTGCCTGTTACGCAGCCTGTTATCAGGTGTGCCTCCGAGCCCGGCTCGGCTACTATGATGTTGTGTACTACCTGTCTTCCCCCCTGGGATGCCATGTATAGGCATGATTGAACCGGTAGATCCACCTTTTCTCCCTCTCTTATCCTTATGAAGTACCCTAGCACCCCCTCAAAGTATGCTGTAGCTGTATACTTATCGGCTGCTGGGTCTACTGCCTTCCAGTAGTATTCTTTAAGCCAAGTATGGTTTCTAAGAGCTTCTTTGATACTTGATATCTCTACTTTGCCATGGTACATCTCTTCAACAGATTCCTTTACGGTGGAGCTGTCAACCTGGAAGTAGGTGCCAGCGCGCCCCTCAGCTGTTACACCAACGTCGAGGGCCCTGAGGGTCATTTCCTCAGTTACTGATGCATAGCTGCTTCTTGAAGGGCTGTACATGTTGACGTCTATGTCTGGACCATACCTTGATGGTATGCTTAATGCCTTCATAACTTCCTCCTTAGACCTTTGCATTTCTCACACCATCCATATCCCATGCTTAGTATCTGGCTAAGGGTTCTGTCTGGGTCTCCGCTACATACGATCTCCCCGTCTATCATGACATGGGCAAGGTCTACATCAATGTATTTCAGGATGAAGCCTTGATGGGTTATTATTAGCCCTGATTTACCCCTGAGCTGCCTGTTTAAGATTCTTCCAAGCCTCTCTACGTTTTCAACGTCTACCCCGGAGTCCGGCTCGTCCAGAATCAGGAAGTCAGGGTTCATTGCTAGAAGCTGGACTACCTCAGCCTTCTTAGACTCGCCACCTGAGAACCCCCTGTTAAGATCTCTCTTAAGGAAGCCTTTATCGAGCTCTACGTCTTTCAGTATTTTGTTAACGTCTATCTTCCTGTTAAAGGTTTTCCCAACCGCATTTAAAACGTCGATGAGTTTGACACCCTTCATAACGGGGGGCTTCTGGAACGCTACGCCTAGGCCAAGCTTTACCCTTTCATTTATAGGCATGTTGGTGATGTCTACCCCTTTAAAGGATATACGACCCCTCACAACATTATAGCCTTTAAAACCAAGCACTGAGTAAATCAGGGTTGATTTCCCGGAGCCGTTTGGACCGAACAACACGTGAACTTCGCCCTTGGGAATAGAGAGATTTACACCCCTCAGAACTGTTCTGTTCCCAACTGATACCCAGAGATCTTCAATCTCAAGCATTACATTATATGGACACTTCGTTTTAAGATAAAGCTAAACCATTTCGTCCCTCTCACATCGAATGCACGTGTAGCAGCAAATCCAAGGGGGAACCCGAGCTCTTGAATGCAGCCTTCAATCGTGGACTGTAAGTAATAAAGCTTGGGCTTACACCAGTATTTCATCCCAGCTCCTTCTTTAACAGGCTACCCAGTCTTGATATCCCCTCTCTAATAAGTTGTGGAGTGGGGAAGCTATAGTTTATCCTCATGGCATTCCGCGGCACGTTAAGCCTTGTGAACTCCCTGTTAGACGGATTGTAGAACAGCCCTCTCAACGGGTAGAACGCGTGCCCCGGCACGTACAAAATATCATTTGGAATTGCTACACGCTCCAGGAACTTTTTGGAGTCGAATCCGTCGTTTTCAGACTCCCACCATACGAAGAAACCTCCTGTAGGGTCTGTTCTAAGGCCTGCTGGGAAGTATTCATCTATAGTCTTTACCATATCGTCTCTCCTCTCCTTGTAACCCCTGACTATCTCTGGCAGAACCTTGTCTATGTATTTTTCGTAGTATATCGACAGAATTTCCTGAACAATGGTTGCTGTGCAAAGGTCCAGGAACCCTTTGTCCTTGACGACTTGTTCCATGAGCTTCTTGGGCATTACCGAGTATCCTACCCTGAAGACTGCAGCCTCCTTAGACGTTGTCCTTAGATATGCAACCCTAGTATTGTACTCGTCGAATGTCTTTATCGCTGGAAGCTTCAGCTCAGCGAACTGTATTTCCCTGTAGGCTGCGTCTTCTATTATTAGGATGTTATATTCCTCTGCTATCTCGAATAGTGTTTCACGCCTTTTATAGGGCATGGTTGTGCCCTTAGGATTGTCCGAGTCCGGAACGACATATATTATTTCGGGCTTCTTAGCGAAGTCTCTGATAGATTTGAGAATCGCTTCCTCCACATACTCAGGGATTATACCCTCTAGATCGGTTGGCACGCAAATTACCTGTGCGCCTAGCTTCTCGGCGGGCGTGACAAAACCTAGGTAGACAGGTGCGGTGGTGATGATGACGTCTCCCGGGTCTATTAGCACGTCTAGGATAGCGTATAGGCACTGCTGTGAGCCTGTGGTTACTAGGATGTCGTCAGCCGTGATGTCAAGGTTATCGACACGTCTCAGCCTTCTTGCGAGGACCTCTCTGAAGCCTTGAATACCCTGGGTTGGGCCGTAGTTGTATTCGTTTACAACTTTCAAAGTATTCCCTTGAGCCACGTCTTTAAGCTGCCTCTCAGACAGTTCTTTTAAAATCTTGGCGAAAGCTTCAACCGGAACAATACCAGGTTTACCGCCGCCAAAATAGTATTTTACCTGGTATCGGAGGAGCCGCCTAATCTCAGACTCGGGTATGAACCCGGTCCACGTGGAAAAGTCGTAGGCGGCCTCTCTGAAGGTTTGCTTAACAATAACCACCTAACGCTTCACCCAATAGTTTAGAGCTGGGATAAAAATAAAAGTATCTATTGGTGGGAGAACCTTCAGACCTGATTTCCAGCTTTATAACATGCTTAAGGCTGGTATAAGCGGGTTATTACCCTGTCTAAATGTGAATGGCTAATGATGGTCAGAAATCGGCAAATTCGTCATTGATCGGGATCTTCCGATTCATCATCCCACTATACCTACTCCTATCCTGCTTATATTCTTATCGAGCTATATCTCAGCTGTCTCGCCTGGCTTGAGAACCACCAGCTTAGCCTTGGGATACGTTTTTTCAAGCTCCTCCTTGAATATCTCTGGGGTTCCCCATAGAACCGGGAAAGTTGCGTAGTGCATAGGCACCACGTACTCCGGCCTAAGTAGGCTTGCTGCTATAGCGGCTTCTCTGGGACCCATGGTGTAGTGTCCTCCTATGGGTAGTAGTGCTACCTTTAACTCGTAAAGTCTTCCTATGAGCTCCATACCTGAGAACAGGCCTGTGTCTCCCGCATGGTATAGTGCTTCGCCCCCGGCTTTCACAACAAAGCCGGTTGGCGACCCGCTTGCTGAGGAGTGCACAGCCTCTGTTATTACAACTTTGAGTCCGTCTATCCTTATAGGCCCTCCTATGTTTCCGTCAACGGTTTTGGCACCCATACCGGACGCTTTATTTGCAACCTCGAAGATCGCTACTATGGGTGCTCCCGTCTTCTTGGAAATCTTTACAGCATCCTCTAACCCGTGGTCTCCGTGATCATGGCTTACAAATATGTAGTCAGCCTCCTTTACGTCTTCAACCTTCAGGGGGGCGGCCGGGTTTCCCGTAAGCCATGGGTCAAATAGGAGGGTTTTACCGTTTAACACTACTTTAAAGGCTGCATGGCCAAGGTAGGTAACTCTCATAATCTGTCTATCCTCTACTATCCTCTTAAATTTATACTCGGAAGAGCACCCTTTCGCTTCTGAATAGCTTCACCGCTGTCCAAATGAAGATTACCAGGTAGATGATTGAAACCCCGTATGCCACCACTATGTTGGGTATGGTGGCTGTTTTAACTATTATTTTCCTTAGTATAGCCACAAGGGAGGCTATAGGTAGGTATAGGGTGAAGTTGAGCATTCTTGGGGGTAGATACGCTACTATTATTGCTGGCACCATTATTATTGTGTTCAACGCGCCGAAGTATTGCTGGGCCTCCCTGAAGCTCTTCGCGAACACGCCGAGGGCCATGGTGAGGGCGTTTCCTGTTAGTCCCCCGATGACTACCGATGCTAGTAGCCCTGCTACAAGGCTGGGTGAGAACTTGAGAAATGCTGCTGAAGCCTCGCCTGTTTGGAAGAGGCTTATTTGTATCTGCATACTTAGTATCAGGCTTAATGCTGTTAGGATCCCTATTATCAGTGTTATTAGAGTTGCACTAAGATACTTCCCCGCTATTAGCGTTCTGCTTGGTGTGGGGCTTGAGATGAGGACTTCAAGTGTTCTCCGCTCCTTTTCACCGGCTGTAGAGTCGAATACGAAGCTTGCGGCTCCAGCTACAGAGAAAACCGCAACGAATATTGGGAGCATTATTGAAGCCATAACCTCGCCGAATCCTACTTTCCTGACTGTTATGCTTGATATTTTTATGGGTTCTATGATCTCCCTGGAAATGTTAAGCTTGGATAGCCTCTGATACGTTATAGACTTGGATATCTCGTTTACTATCACTGTGACTGTTGTTCTACCTGTCTCTGACACCATGCTTGAGGGGTCGTAGATAACTGTTAGGTTTACAGATTCCCCGCCCGTAATCTTGTGGGTAAAGCCTTCTGGTATAATCACTATTAGGTCATAAATGTTCTCCTGGACTAGTGCTGTATGATTTGATTTCGGATCCACGTTGAATACTGTTAGGGTTAGGGTTTCGTTTAGCGCTTCAACTAGAAAGCTGGCCTGTGGATCTAGGTTAACTATACCAGTCCTCGCCGGGTTTCTTGTTGGTGACATGAAAAACAGGGGTAGGTTCATAAAGACTGGTATGGTTATGATTGGAAGTATGAATGCAGCTATTATAGTTCTTCTATCTCTAAGGGCGTCTAGGAGCTCCCTCCATACTATTATTAGGAGCTTGTTGTCCGGAAGCTTGAACCCGAGTTCCCCGATAAAAGCTGTTATCATCCTCTTCCTCCTCATGCCACTTCACCTCTTATAAGCCTCACAAATAATTCCTCAAGCTCTTTACTCTTAGATAATCCCTCTAGGTTCTCTATACTCCCAGAGTATATTATTTTGCCCTTGTTTATTATGGATAGTTCGCTACACAAGTTCTGTACTTCCCAAAGGTTGTGGCTTGACAAAACCACTGTCCTACCTTCTCTCACCATCTCTTTCACCATCTCTCTTATCTCTCTTGCGCTCATCACATCAACACCTAGGGTCGGCTCATCTAGGAATAGGACAGGGGGATTGTGGATTATTGCCCTTGCAAACGCAAGCTTTCTCTTCATCCCCTTTGAAAGCTTACCTGCCAGCTCGTTCCTCTTCTCCCATAGGGATAGTCTTTCAAGTAGATCTTTTATCCTGTCCCTGAGCTTTCCCTCCTGTAGTCCTCGGATCTTCCCGTAGAATAGGAGATTCTCCACTGGTGTAAGCCGGTCATACACGCCTGTCTCTTCGGGAACTAGTCCTATTACCTCTCTCACCTTTTCCTTTTGCTTGACTATGTCGTATCCGAGGATCTTAGCAGTTCCGCTTGTTGGTTTAAGCACAGTTGAAAGCATTCTTAAAGTAGTTGTCTTTCCGGCCCCATTAGGCCCGAGAAACCCGTATATTATCCCCTTTTTGACGGTGAAGTTTATATGATCAACGGCTGTGAAACCGTTGAACCTCTTAGTCAAGCCTTCAACCACAATTGCGTCCATGATAGACACCTGGCTGTCTCAAATAGCTGTCTTACAAATATTAATGTTAATTATTAATGCTAATGCTTATAAAGCTTGACATAAAGATGCAGACATGATTCTAGGAAAATTACTTAAAGGCCTATTCTAATTTTCATGTTTATACCGTAAATTAAAATTAAAAGCTTGAGGTTAAGGAACTGTGAAGGAGATAGGCATAATATTATGCTTTATCCTAATACCAGCTGTTACTCCAGTTTTAGAGCCTACTCACTACTGGAATGTGGAATTCTATCCTACGGAGGTTATTGCAGGGGGGTATTTCCTTATAATCCTGAACATAACGAAGGGAGACTGCCCAAGGACGCTTGAATCCATGAATATTACTTTGAAGCTTCCGAAGTTTCTCCAACCACCCAGCTGGCTGGCTGAGCATCTTGTGTATGAAGATGCTACTGAAAAGTGGTACTTCTACCCCGTAATAGGTGTCGACCAGTTTACCCTTAAGGTTAGGGTTTCCGTACCTATTAATGCCACAGGGGGAACATACACGGTAACTATAAGTGGTAGGGGGGCGGAGAGGACACCTGAGGGGGATGTAGTCCTGGTAGAGTTTGAGAAGAGCCAGCAGGTAAAGATTAAGCCCTACTCGGTGTGGCACTCTGTAGAGCTGGCCCCCAATATTGTAGCACCAGGTGACAAGGTGAGATTGAAGGTAGTGGTTATTAATGATGAGTTTCCCCAGCCAAAGAAGGATCTTGTAGACTTCAGGGTTAACATTACGATTCCTATCGCACGCACGCGCGAGACTATTATTAAGAACCGTAGTATACTTTTCTACGGTGAGAGGTTCTCCTACTCTAAAGAGTTTACGGTGCCGAGAAATGTGGAGGGAGGCATTCACAGGGTATATGTCACGATAAGCTTTAATGTAGATAATAGAACCTTTATCTACAGGTATACCCCAACATTCATCGTAGAGAAATCGCCACAGCTTGAAGTAGCCATATATGCACCTTTAACCGTGAAGAACCATACTGAGATTAATATCACGCTTTCAGTATTCAACAAGGCTGAGTATCCTGCTATAAATGCCACAGTATATGTCAAGGTTGGGAGGGAGAGCTCCTATTTCAAGTTGGGAACGATTGAGCCTCTAAGCGAAGAATCTTTCACCATTAGGCTTAGGGTGGAGACAGGGGAGAGGGGAAGCGTGTTTGCACGTGTAACTTACTTCATGGAGAACATTCCTGTACCCAAGTACGTCGAGGATGAGGTAGACATCATAGTAGAACCATCCCTTAGGGATAGGGTGCCACCCTTTAGGGTTGCATTAGTGGCCTTCTTGATAGCCGCTTTTCTGGCAGGCTGGTTTATCATAAAACGATACAGTGTATGGCAGAGAGGAGGCTAGGGTTGAAAGTGTTTATATTGATGTTACCATTGAATATTATGTGATGGATTCAGATTCTGTTAGGATAAGAGACCTGGAGATGATAGAGTTTAAGGAGCCAATAGCTGTGGAAGGCTTCCCGGGTGCGGGGCTCGTCGGGGCAATAGCTGCAAGCTACATGATTACTAAACTTGGACTTAAGCATATAGCATCCATAGAGTCACCGATGTTTCCGCCGTTTGTGGCGTTACATAGGGGTGAGGTTTACAAGCCCGTAAGAATCTATGCAAAAGAGGATTTGATCGCCGTTATCTCCGAGATACCTCTACCTGCTGTCACCTTTGAGCCGCTTATTAAATCATTGTTGAAATGGTTCTCTGAAAAAAGGGTTAAGGTCATAGTATCCTTCGACGGCTTTGCTGATCCTAAAAGGATAGAGGCTGAACAGCTCAGCATTTTCGGGGTCAGCAATTCAAGGGAGTACAGGGAGGTTCTCGAGAAGAGTAAGATAAAAGTTATGAGGGAGGGATTCATTACTGGCATTAAGGCTCTAATTCTAAGGGATTCGCTTGACTATGGTATTCCAGCTGTAAGCCTGCTTGCACAGTCCTTCGGAAATTATCCGGATCCTGGGGCTGCGGGCGCCATACTTGAAGCCTTTGAAAGCCTCTTCGGCTTTGAGATAGACACCGAACAGCTGTTCCGTGAGGCTGACGAGATAAAGGTTAAGCTTAAGGAGCTTATGAGATCAACTGCCGCCATGACGCCTGTTAAGGAGACAGGTTTACCAGCTTATATTGGGTGAGAAGTATGAGTTGGATTGAAGACGAGTTTCTAAAGGTTTTAAGGCGTGTTCAGAGGGAATTCCAAGAGATAGAGGAGTCCATACGCCGCGTTGCAGAGAAGGAGTTATCAACTGGATGTTTAGAGCCCTTGTGCGACCTCACAGTCACAGACTCCGAGGTGATAGTCACAATAGACCTTCCTGGGGTTGAGAAGGAGAACATCAGTCTCACAGCGACAAAGGATACCCTTGAGGTTAGAGCGAAATCGTCGAGAGAGTTTAGACTACGTAGGTGGGGCTTGAGTAGCGAGGAGAAGTCGTTCAGAGAGTTTCATACAAGGGTGAGGCTTCCGGTACAGGTGGAGCCTGAAAATGCCAGGGCGAGATTCAGGAATGGAGTATTAGAGGTTAGGCTTCCAAGAGCAATAAAAGGAGTGAAAATAGAGGTGAAGTAGCATCATCCCGTTGCCACTACATCGATCTCCTCGTATTCTACCACTCCGTTGCCATTAGAGTCCTCCCATGAGATCACTATGAAATCGGATGCCTCGCTTATCTCGGTATAGACGTATTCCTGGAGGAAGACCCAGCACGCCCATGTGCCATACATGGTGAGCCCCTGAACCGCTAGCACGTCCCGGTACAGGCTTACACCACCAACTGTCTCGAACTTCCGAGTTGTGAATATTACTCCGTAATCTCTTACTCCATAGTCTTCTCCTGTCACAGTTAGATTCGATCTTTTGCTGTAAACATAGTACCACAAAGTTGTTATTGGAGTATAGGTGTAGGAGAATTCGTAGACTCTCTTCATCCTCATATCGTCATTAAGAGGCTTCATCTCTGGGTTGGCTATTTCTCCGCCCAGTATTATTGCCTCTTGGAATCGTCTCTGGCTGTTATAGTCGACAGATCTGTCGGTTATGAACTTGTAATACTTATAGCACATGCTTCTATCTACCTCGTTCCCGTATACTGCTTCTATATCCCTATGGTGGAGATATAGTGTTAGGAAGGCTACAATGCTACTCGTCCCGGTTTTAGGGTTGAGATTGTTTACGGCTTCTCCTGAGGCGGGCTGTATCGCACCATCAACACTTACTGATCCCTGGTCGAATCTTGGAGCGAAAAACCCGAACATCGGGGATCTCCCTCTCATATCATCAGGGTCATATCCTATTAGCCCGTGTTCGACAACTATCCATGAGATTAATGGCAGCCTCTCGCTTAGCAGTCCGAAGTATCCACCTCTTTCCATGAACCAGTTTGTGGGGTCCATAACTATCCATCCCCAGGGCGGTATGTAGGCTTCAACCCATGCATGCAACCCTTCTTCCAAGTTCCTCATTCCAGATATATAGGCTGCTCCCACCACAAGCCTGGCGGGCACCCCTCTTATCCTGCACAGGGTAACCATTAGGTCTGAGAAGTCCTGGCATACGCCTCTCCCGGTTTGGTAGCATTTGTATGCGCTCCTCCCAGTTCTTAGAACAGAGAGGTCGTATGTTAACCCGGTTACGTAGTCATAGATAGATTTAACAATTACGTATACATTGTTTGAATCTGTCAGACTGTTTGCTAGATCTATTAACTCCTGGTTTTGTGTTTCCCAGTATTTCTCTGGGATGCAGTATTTTAGTTTCAGCTCCTTAGGGATGTCATTTATGGTTCCAGAGTTCGACTGGGATATTGTTTCTTTAAAGTATGTTAGCGTTATTTTCAGGGTTAGGATCAGCCGGTAGTTATAGGTTCCTCCGGTGTCTTCTGCTTGAAGCTTGCTGGTTTCAAAGACTAGCAGTGTGTTACCTTCGGGTGTTTGTAGCACCTGGTCTGGGTTAACGTTATTTCCTGAGTTGGCATCGATTATCGAAATTACCTCGGCTGTCTGGTACGGCTGGTTTTTTGTAAAGCCGAACTTATAAATCCTTGTAGGCGGCATCCAGAGGCATAGCTTCAACCCTTCCCTGAATGTTGACTTGGGGAATGAGCTTGTGAACGTCAGTGTTATCTCGTAAGTATCTTTAGTATATGCGGTGATGCTTGGAATCGAAGGTGCCAGCATAAGCAGCAATATTATGTATATGGGTATTTTCCCTTTCATCATCATCCAAATAGTACATTATGTTGGATAATGCTTTTAAAGGTGGTTATTCTTGTGCTTTAAGTTTTAAAATTATATGGCGTTTAGGAGTGTTATGCTTGTAGGTGTGGTTTCAGATACTCATGACTCAATTTCGGCTGTGAGGAAGGCTGTTGAGTATTTTAATATGGAGAGAGTCGGCCTTGTCGTCCACTGCGGGGATTTCATTGCTCCTTTCTCGTTGAGGGTCTTCTCAGGTTTGAAATGTAAGCTTGTAGGCGTATATGGCAACAACGACGGTGATAAGCCTTTACTTGCGAAAATCGCATCTGAACTCGGGTTTGAGGTTCATGAGGGCTTTTATAGGTTTGAAATTGATGGAAGAGGTTTCATTATGTTTCATGGTTTTAGCTCTATTGACTTCACAGAGAAGCTTGCTGATGCACTGACTAGAACGATGAATTTAAACGTGATTTACGGGCACACGCATAGGTTCAGGTTTGAGAAGAGGGGTGAATATATTATTTTGAACCCTGGTGAAGCATGTGGATATCTTAGCGGGAATAGTACTGTTGCTCTGCTGGATAGTGAGACGTTGGAGGTTAGTAGGATTCTCTTATAACATTTTTATAAGTCTTTTTGCATCTTCATAAGCGTTGTAGCCATTGTTAAACAGTATGTAGGCTTCATTGGAGCCTTTAAGTGTGTTTATAATTTCCAGCAGTTTCTTAAGGTCTCGATCCGTGTACTTGTAACGGTAGTTTATACCGTTTAGTCCGTGTAGCCTGGTGTAAACGGTATCCTTAACAATTACAGGTTTCTCTTTAAGTAGGTCTGTCACGTGGATCACGCCTGGTAGTTCTATGAGTTTACGTGTCTTGTCGGGGGTCCATGACTTGTGTCTTAGCTCTAGACCTATAGTGTATCTTGACATGGATGCCTCTTTCAAGAATATTTGGGCATTGTTTATATTCTCTTCTGTAGCCTTGAAGGATGGTGGGCATTGGATGACTATTATCCTGGCTTGAAGTGAATCGGCTATTTCTACGGTCTTCGCCCAGGCTTCAAGGTTTTCCTCTGTCGGTTGGAGATGGCCATACCTGTCTTTCAATTTGTCTTCA
Source organism: Thermoproteota archaeon (assembly GCA_037917685.1). Taxonomy (GTDB): domain Archaea; phylum Korarchaeota; class Korarchaeia; order Korarchaeales; family JAOZGB01; genus JAOZGB01. Next base: position 396,992 of record JAVCBU010000006.1, on the reverse strand, counting down.
ACTTTTACCCCGGCTTTCCTCCATGTAGGGCTTGTATATGGGTGGGTAATTAGTTGCCATGCCTTCATTGTGAACTCGAAGTTTTCCGGGGCTTCAGCTCTCCATTTAGCGGCTGTCTTGACCATTGGAAGCTTGTAGAATGTTCTTTGTATTTCTACGAGATTGAAGTCTTCATAGTACTTCTTTCTAGACTTTATGAACCCGCAGCATCCTATTTTAAGCTTCATTTCCCAAGTAGGGGTCTAGCCAGTTTAGCGGCTAAAACCGGGTGTTTTAACAGTTTGGTAGCTGTTTTAAGTATGTTCACTCCATTTGCAAGGTTTACTATATCTTCAGCTGTCAGTATGTCCGCCAGCATGTTGAGATCTTCGTCGCTAAGCTTCTCAAACACCCGCATTGCCTTTAGACTGCTTCTTATTCTCTTCCCCCAGTACTTATCGTATTCTTCCTCAAACTTTTGTAGTATGGCCTTTGAGCTATCCTCCTGGGAGACAGCCTCTGCAACTATTTTAGATGCTATTTTGCCCGCTGCTATCGATGAGTGTATCCCTGCACCTGTAAACGGTATCACTGTTCCTGCCGCATCTCCTATTAGGATAACCCCATCTCCAGTTATTTCCTTAGCTAGCCCACCTATCGGCACCGGGGCTGAGCCGAATCCTATTATCTTAGCGTTTCTGAAGATTTCCCTGTGAGAATTGACAAATCTTTGCAGGTAGGGCATAGCAGGCTCTCCCCTTACGCCGAGGCCTACGTTAGCCACCCCGCCACCCTTAGGAAATATCCAAGCGTAGCCTAGTGGAGCAACCAATCTACCAAGGTAGATTCTGCCATTTTCATCCTCTATGTTGCAACAGGCCATTTTATATTGCACACATGGGATTATTTCAACCTTGTTGTTCATTCCCAGAGATCTTGCTACTGTTGAGTTGGGGCCTATCCCATCGGCTCCTATAACCAGCAGGGCGTCGTATGTTCCCCTTGTAGTTTTAACAATCATTTTCCCATCTTCTCTTATGACAGTCTTGACGGGTTCAAACATTTTGAATTCTGCCCCCTGCTCTGCCGCAGCAACAGCCAGCCTATGGAGGAACATGTCCTTGTTTATCGCGTAGCCAGTCTGTCCAAGGTCGACATAGCTACCATTTGGCGCGTATACCTTCATTCCAAGCTCGTTGGCTATGAAGTCCGGCGACGGGTCTATATCAGCTGTCTTCAGTGTCTCCCTGCTGATGCCCTCCCCGCATGGCTTCCAAGCTTTAATCTCCCCCTTTGCTTCGAAAATCAGCGTTTTCAAGCCTTCGCTGGCGCACCATCTAGCTGCTGAGAGGCCTGCGGTGCCTGCACCCACTATGATTACATCCCATTCAGGCATATTGTTTGCCTATACCTGACGCTATCTTAAAAGGGTTTTTATAATATGCTGCGCGGCTACATAGCCATCTCCGACAGCCTTGGCGACGGTTGACGGCCCGTTTACCACATCTCCAGCCGCGTATATTTTTGGATTAGACGTCTGCATTGTGTCCGGGTTAACTACAGCAGTCCCCCAGCTTGTAGTCTCTAAACCCATTTTCGCAAGGAACTCCGCATCTGCTTTCTGCCCTATTGCTAGAAGAATAGCGTCCGCATCTAACTCAATAGTCTCCCCTGGAATCGGTATTGGCCTCCTCCTACCGGACTCGTCCGGCTCTCCAAGCTTCATCCGCTGGAAAACCGCCTTTTCAACCTTGCCCTTACCATGGAATGATAATGGTGAGGCTAGGTATATTATCTTTACACCCTCCTCCTCAGCGTCTAATCTGTCTCTTTTAAGACAGGGCATTTCAGCAACAGACCTCCTATAGACTATTGTGGGCTCGCATCCTAGTCGCAGAGCCGTCCTAGCGGAGTCTATTGCCACCTCACCACCGCCTATTACTAACACTTTAGCTCCTTTCTCTATTTGTGGGCATTTTTCTCCAACGCTATCCGTGTTTACAGCTATAAGAAAGTGCAGGGCAGCGTATATCCCGTCTAGCTCAACCCCAGGAACGTTCGGTATGGTTGGCTTCCATGCCCCTGTTGCAATTATAAGCCTGTCATATGAATCTAAAAGTTTAGCAGCTGTTTCCGGAGGTATCCTAATCTCCTGGTGGAGTTCTACGCCTAGGCCCTTTATATATGATATTTCCGAGTTTACAACGTCGATAGGCAGTCTAAAACGTGGGATATGGTATACGAGAGCTCCACCTGGCAAGGGCATATCGTCGAAGACATCGACATGGAAGCCCTCTCTTGCAAGTATTCCAGCAGCGTTAAGACCTGCTGGGCCTGCGCCTATCACAGCCACCTTGTAGCCGTTGGGAGGCTTAGACTCCGGTTTTACCGTACCTTTTAGCAGTGTTTGATCGGCCACGTACCTTTGGAGGGCTCCTATCCTGATTGGGTTACATGTTTTTGCGAGAACGCATGAATTTTCGCATTGTTTCTCTACCTGGCAGACTCTTGCAGTTACGCCTGGGAAGAGATTCGTTTTCATAATCGCATTTATCGATGCTTGAAGGTCTCCTTCCCTCAGCTTTTCTATGAAGCCTTTAACGTCTACATAGGCTGGGCAGCCTGCTATACATGACGGTTTAGGGCATTGGAGACACCTTTTAGATTCAGCTTCCGCCTGTTCAACTTCGAATCCCAAGTATACTTCTTTGAATGTTTCCTTTCTCTCTTTGATGCTTATTTTATCTGTTCCGCTCAACTTAACCATGTCATAACATAATCCGATATTTTTTAAACTGAAACCACCGTGCATACTGTCTAACTGTTAAAAGTGGTAATTCGAAAGGTTTTTGTTAAACAATCGTTTAAGACTCTTTCTACGATTTCATCGGAAACCCTTAAAACGGGGATATGCGTTGTAAATGTTGAGGGCTTTGTGCGGGATTGTTGGATGCCTACTACTTAAAGGCGAAAATGTTTCAAGTATAATCTATAGGGCTCTTAAATCCTTGGAATACCGTGGCTATGACTCCGCTGGAATTGCAACGATCCATAACGGCTCAATAATAGTGAGGAAGAATAAGGGTAAGCTTGACGATATCGACCGGCATTTAAACTTGAGGGGAGCGCCCGGCCGGGTGGGGATCGGACATACTAGGTGGGCGACTCATGGAATTCCTTCTGCTGAAAATGCACATCCTCACATAGACTGCACAGGGAGAATAGCTATAGTCCATAATGGGATAATAGAGAACTTTATGGAGTTAAAAGCCGAACTTTCAAGTTTAGGGCATAAATTCGTCTCTGAAACTGATACGGAGGTTATCCCCCACCTTATTGAGGAGAACCTGAAGGAAGGCTTAGATTTTAAGAACGCTCTTATGAAGGCCATTAGAAGGTTAAAGGGAACCTTCGCAATAGCAGCATTGTACACTGAGGATCCGCTAAAGGTATACGCTGTTAGGAAGGACAGCCCGCTTGTAATTGGCATAGCTGAAAGAGGTCTTTTCTGCGCCTCCGATATTCCAGCGTTTCTAGAGCACACTAATAAGGTGATAATCCTAAGGGACTACGAGCTTGCAATATTGAAGCCTGACGGAGTAGAAGTTATAAACTCGCTTTCAGGCGAGCATGTTGATAAGAAACCTATTACAGTTTCATGGAAGGCTGAGATGGCCCAAAAGGGAGGGTTCCCACACTTTATGCTTAAGGAAATACATGAGCAACCCATGGTTGTTAAGAACGCGCTGACATCAATCAAGGAAGCGGGTAAAGCTGCAAAACTTATCATGGATTCCAAAATAATCTATATCGTCGCAGCTGGCACCTCCTACCATGCTGGACTGGCAGGTCAGTACATGATCACAAGGTACTCTAAGAAGCCAGTATTTACATATATAGCTTCGGAGTTCCAGTATTCCAACCCAATACTGGACGAAGATACACTGACAATATTTATCTCCCAGAGCGGTGAAACGATGGACACTATCAAAAGTTTGAGGTTTGCAAGGGAATATGGTTCAAAGACGCTGGCGATTGTAAATATCGTAGGAAGTACTATTGCTAGGGAGTCAGACCACGTGATATATATCAGGGCCGGCCCGGAGATAGGTGTGGCAGCTACCAAAACATTCACCGGGCAGCTTACAGTGCTGGCCTGCATAGCACACTCACTAGCTGTAAAAAACGGCTATGAAAGTAAGGACCTACTTGAGAAGCTTAAGAAACTCCCGGACGTACTAGGCTATATTACGAAGAGAGTTGAGCCAATAGCCAAAGGGGAGGCGGAAGTCATCCACAAGGTAAACAGCTGCTACTTCCTAGGAAGAGGCATAAGTCTTGCCACCGCCCTAGAGGGGGCTCTCAAGCTGAAGGAGATATCGTACATACACGCTGAAGGATACCCCGCTGGCGAATCTAAACACGGCCCCATTTCGCTGGTTGAAAATGGTTTTCCAGTAATTTTCATAGCTCCAAATGATGAAAGCCGCGAGAAAATCGTAGGTAATATTATGGAAATGAGGGCTAGGGGTGCAAGGGTAATAGCGGTTCACGAAGATGGCGACAGCGAAGTTAAAAAGCTCTCAGATAGGTCTATACCCATGCCTAAGGGATATTCAAACATCTTATCCCCCATTCCCTACGTGATACCTTTACAGTTTTTAGCGTACTATACTGCTGTTAGAAGAGGTTACGATCCCGACAAGCCTAGAAACCTTGCAAAAAGTGTGACGGTGGAGTAGGTTGAAGGCATGTATACTTACAGGCGGAAGGGGTGAAGGCCTTAGACCTCTGACAGATACGAGGCCAACATCTATGATAGAGGTTTTAGGTAAGCCCGTGCTACAATATGCCATCGAGTCCCTAAGGGATAACGGGATTAAAGATATATGTATCGTAACAGGATCTAAGGGAGAGCAGATAGAAAGATATTTCGGGATTGGGAGATCCCTAGGTGTTACACTTGAATATGCTAGGCAGGAGAGGCCGATAGGGGTGGAAGACGCCATACTAAGGGCTTACGACTGTCTCGGTGGAGAGGATGAAATCGTAGTGGTTTACGGAGACGTTTTAGTGGAGCCTGGGCATGTGTCTAGACTTTTAAACACCCATGAAAATACTGCAGCTGACGCTACAATAATGGTAACACTAAGCGGTGAGGTAAGAGAACTGGGTCTAACAGTTCTAGACTCCTCTGGCCGGGTGGTTGAGATACGCGAAAAGCCAAGGGGAGAAGAGGAGATGGGAAACTACGTGATAGCTGGACTATATATATTACATAGTTCGATCATATCAGGGCTTAAGGAAGGCTCAACCCTTGAGGAGTGTTTAAATAAGGCTACCAGAGAGCTTCATGTTCAAGCCGCAATATGGGAGAAAGAATGGGTTCACCTAGACAAGCCCTGGAGTATTCTAAAGGCTAATAGGCTACTCCTGTCAAAGATCAAAGAGAAGATAATATCTGTAGATGCTGTAATAGAGGAAAATACTAGGATAGAGGGCCCTGTAAAGATAGCCGCAGGGGTTCACGTCAGATCAGGCTCAGTAATTAAAGGACCTTGCTTCATAGACTCTGGAGCCTATATAGGAAACAATACACTCATCAGAGATAACACTTATATTGGAAAAAACACTATCATAGGGTTCGGTGTTGAGGTTAAAAACTCCGTGGTCTACAGTCATGTTAAAATAGGTAGGCTAAGCTATATAGGAGACACTGTGATAGGGGAATCCGCTGATATCGGGCCAGGAACTATGACCATTAACAGGAACATGGACGGTTCAACCGTGAAAATGAAGGTTAAAGGAAGAATGGTCGACAGCGGCCTTGCAAAGCTTGGTGCTTTTATAGGAGACAAAGCGCTGATAACCGGAAACGTCGCCATATACCCCGGAATAAGGATATCAGCAGGGACGACAATCCCACCGGGAAGAATAATATCAGAGGATTTATTAAGTGGCTGATCCCTATTTATGTACTACTGGTGGGTGATATGATTTATAAATGCCTCAAATGCGGATACGAATACGATCCCGAGGAAATCTCGGAGTATAGTAGGATAATTGTATGCCCGAACTGCGGGTACAAGTGTGCCGTTAAAGTAAGACCTGAAATAGTGAAATATGTGAAGGCGGTGTAAAATGGAGTCTAAGGAGGCTAAAAAAGAGCTAATCACCCTTGCAATAATGGCCGTCATACTCTATTTTGGGGTGAATAAGGGGTTATCCCTTGTTTTCGGGGTGGAAACTCCCCTCTCCATAGTAACATCCGGATCGATGAAGCCCAACCTTACAGTCGGCGACCTGCTCGTAGTAGAGCATGTCGAGCCGGAAGAGCTAAGGGTTGGGGACATAATCGTTTTTACCACGCCGTACTCCAGATACCCTATTGTCCACAGGATCGTGGAGATCGAGGTCGAACCAGGCGGTGTGTACAGGTTTAAAACGAAGGGGGACGCTAATTCAAGGCCTGACATAGGGTATAGAACCCCTGATGACATATATGGAAGGGTTAAATATAGGATTCCCATGTTGGGATACGTTTTCTGGCCATTTCAAACCTTAAAGGGGAAAATAATCCTTATAGGTGTTTTGGGCATACTAATAGCTGTTGACATATATAGGGCAGGCAAGGAGGATCATGAGAAGGAGGAAAAAATTGAAAGTGAAGAGGCATCAGAGGATATTGTGGAACCCAGCTCCGCTGGGTATAATTTTTAAATGTTTATAAGTTAGGTTAGAATACCCATTAGCGATTGGTGGTTAATGTTGAGTAAGAAGCCGAAATTCAAGAGGGAACCTGAAATAACTATACAGAATGTTGTGGCTTCTGCTAGTATCAATCAGAAGCTCGATTTAATGGAGATTTCGAAGAAGATTCCTCACACAAGATATGAGCCTGAGCGGTTCCCCGGGTTGATTTACAAGACTAGAAATCCCAAAGCCGCACTACTAGTATTCAGTAGTGGAAGATTTGTATGTACTGGAACTAAATCTATTGGCGAGGCCAACGAGGCGGTGAATAAAGCCTTAAGGGAGATGCAAGACTACGGAATAGAGGTAAGCGGAATCCCCTTGGTCAAGGCTGAGAACATAGTGGCCTCGGCAAAGATATTCGCCAAGGTAGACATCGAAAAGGTGGCTTCTGAGCTGCCTAACACGTTATATGAGCCCGAACAGTTTCCAGGTCTTATATATAGGATGAGCGATCCGAAAGTCGTTTTCCTGATTTTCGCATCAGGAAGTCTCGTGTGCACAGGAGCGAAGAAAGAGGAGGATGTAGTTAAAGCTGTATATAAGTTGAGGGATATTCTAGCCGAGAATGATATGTTAATATACGAGTAGGCGAACATATGGAGAAACTCACCCTTCAGGAAGGTAGATTCCTGGTAGGATTGGCAAGGAAAACTATTAAGCACAGACTCGAAACCGGTTTTCTCCCGGAAACACCGGAGGTTAGAAGTGAGAGGCTTAAGGAGAGGAGAGGTGTATTCGTTACGTTGAAAAGAGCATCCGATGATAGACTTAGAGGGTGCATAGGATTCATATACCCGCTATACCCTCTATTAGAGGCCACTATCAGGGCTGCTGCATCAGCAGCATTTGAGGACCCAAGGTTTCCACCTGTAACAAGAAGAGAACTTCCAGGACTTAAGATTGAGGTTAGCGTGCTTACCGTACCTAAGCTTGTGACGGTTAATAAGCCGTCGGATTACCTTAATATTATAAAATGCGGTAGGGACGGTTTAATCGTTGAGAGAGGATTTTACAAAGGTGTCTTACTTCCCCAGGTATGCAGCGAGTTCGGCTGGGATGTCAAATCTTTCTTATCTCATACATGTCTAAAGGCAGGCCTCCCACCTAATGCCTGGATGGATATGGAAACGAAAGTTTACAGATTTCAGGCTCAGATATTTGAGGAGGTAGAGCCTGAGGGAGAAATTGTAATGCACTAGCCTATTCTATTTTCAGCTGTTTCTCTATGGTCCATCTCAGTTGCTTCATCAGTCTAGGAAGCTTCTCTCTCGGATTCTTGAATATGAGCTGCTTAAGTATGTTGTCCTCCTCTATGATTTCATAGTCGAACATCTTGTCTGGAGATAAAGCTCCAGATCTAACCTGCTGATCATCGACTATTTTCCAACCAGTTAATACTCTCTTTATAAAATATGTTGAGAAGGGCGGCTTATCCACCCGAATTTTTATGTCTGTAGCTGGTTTGAAGACGGCTCTGTCCTCGTATTTTTCTATAGTTCCAAGTTTAACACCTGATTTTGACGTCAAAATAATTGGTTTTGATACTTGTTTGAGCAGGCTTTCGGCTGAAACTATTGTCTTATCTATTATAAGACTGTCAACCAGGTCAAGAAGTCTTCTATAGAAGAATAGCTCCTTCTCAAGCTTTCTGATCTTTATTTTAAGCTTTTTCCTAGCGTAAATTATCTTCTTAACGCTATCTTCTTCCAAGTAAACCCCGTCATGGAATTGTAATCCATTTTTCGTTAAATAAGTTCCTAGCGTGTTATGGTTGGGATGGTCAAATCTTCTTTAAAATGAGGTCTTTGATGAGGTTAACCCCGATTCCAGATATTAACGGGCCTAGCCTAGGTCCCTTATCCCTGCCTGTTATCAGAATGTACAGTGCTCTAAACATTTCTGCTGGTTTAACCCCGCTTTCCCGGGCCACATGGAATATAAGGTCTTGTATTTTCTCGCCATCTATATCTGGGCTAAGCTTCTCCACGAAAATTTTTACGGCGTTTTCAATCGATGGTTCAAGCTTTACCTTCTCTATGACACCTCTTTCAACCTTTAAGAAATAATTCTTTGCATAGTCGATCATTCTTGATATGTATGCGTCGCTGAGAACCTGATCTAATGGCACTGAATAGTATTTAGACAGGATCCTTGCAACTTCTCTCTTAAGGGTTTCTTCACCTACAAGGCTCCATGGCATCATTCTTATCACGTTAAGAACTGTAGAGAAGCTTACAGGACTAGGCTTCGGGACTTCTCTCAGGTTAAAGGTATATTCCATTATTCTTTTGGTATTTACTTTTTCACGTTCATTTTTTATCGATTCTAGAGCCCAATACTTTCTAAGCATGTCTTCCAGTTCTATTATATAGTATGGAACGTCTTCTATTGAGAGAGTTCTTGTTCCCTGGAACCTCTTATACATGAGATATCTAAGGGTTTCAGGTGGTGCGTATTCAAGCCAATCTTGAGGTGTAAACACCTCACCTCTAGATTTTGATATTTTCCTTCCAGACTTGTCAAGAAAGACTTCGTAAAGAATAGATAGTGGAGGTTCAAAACCCAGTACTTCCCGACATATTCTCATATTAACCTTGAAGGATTCATCTATGTCTTTCCCCCTGGCCTCAAACACTATACCAAGGGCAGCCCATCTCGCAGCGAACTCACCCTTCCATGGCAGCTTTCCATTCCCATGTACGTATTTCGCCTCCCCCTCGTATCCGCAGCCCTCAACATTCTTAAAGCTCCATTCACACCTGTAAAGTACTTTTCTCTCTTCCGGGAGAAGCTTATAAGCATGAGTAGTATAGATTCTCCCACAGTTTTCGCAGACAGGCCAGTATGGTATCCAGTCTTCAGGCTTGCTTGATCCGACCATCCCCCTAACGATTCCCATGACCTTTTTATGGTTAACTAGGATTTTATGAATCTGCTTGTCAAGGAGGCCTGACTTGTAAGCCTCAGTTCCGCTGATAAATTTATATTCAACGCCCAAACGGTCTAATGCGTCGATGAGTAGGCTGCTCATATGCTCGCCGTAGCTTTTATGACATTTAAACGGGTCTGGGATGTCTGTTACTGGTTTACCCAGGTGATCTTTAAGCCATGAAGGCATCCCCGCAGGTACCTTCCTTAACCCATCCCGGTCATCGCTGTAGGCTATAAGCTCAGACCTACAACCAAGATCTTCCAAGCCGAGTTTAACCCCAAAAGCCCTTATGGCATCTCCAACAGAGCCTATATGTGGTATTCCACTCGCACCGATTCCCGCTTCAACCCTTAGAATATGCAGGCTTCTTTTCAGCTTCGATTCTCTCTCCACAACTTTGTATGCTATATCATCTATCCAAAACCTGACCATCACCGAAGTATTTAACAAACCATAAATAAAAGGATAGGATGGTAGGCAATGATATGTTAGACAGCTTCTTTAAACCTAGCTCAATAGCGGTAGTTGGAGCTTCACGTAGAAAGGGTAAAATAGGATATGAAATTCTGGCAAGCCTTATTTCATCCGGATACAAGGGGAAAGTATACCCTGTCAACCCTACAGCCGACATGATTCTTGGACTTAAATGCTACAAGACGATATCCGATATCGACGAAGATGTAGAGATGGCTGTAATTGCTATACGAGCATCTCATGTGCCAATGGTAATGGAAGAATGTGGAAGAAAGGGAGTGAAAGCTGTAGTCATAATCTCTGGAGGGTTTAAGGAGTTAGGCGGTGAAGGAGAGAAGTATGAGAAGCAAATAGGTGAAATATGTGGAAAATACGGGATGAGAGCTATTGGCCCGAACTGCATTGGAATACTATGTCCTGAAACAGGCGTTGACACACTCTTCCATTCTAGGGAGAGATGCCTTAGACCGAAGCCTGGAGACGTCGCATTCATAGCACAATCAGGAACTTTTGCATTAACAATTGTAGAATGGCTGGCAGAAGCAGGTATAGGTATGTCCAAAATGATCAGCTATGGAAATATGGTGGATGTAACAGAATCAGAGCTTATAGAATACTTGGCGGAGGATGAAAAAACCAGGATCATCCTTGCCTACATCGAAAGCGTTAGAGATGGCAGACGATTTTATAACACGCTCCGGAAAACCACAGGTAGAAAGCCTGTTCTACTACTCAAGTCCGGAAGAACAGAAGAGGGGGTTAAAGCAGCTAAGTCGCATACAGGAGGGCTGGCCGGTTCATACATGATTTTCAAGGCGGCAGCCCTACAGGCCGGGGCTGTTCTGGTAGAAGACATAAGAGACCTTTTTAACACCGCTAAAGCCTTAGAGTGGCAGCCTCTACCAAAGGGCAATAGGCTGGTTATGGTCACAAATGGAGCTGGACCGGCAGTGATGGCCATAGACAAGATGCGGGATCTAACAATAAAGCCGGGTAAACCTTCGAGAGAAACAGTTATGAAGCTGAGAGATAAATACCCGCCTGCATACATCATCGACAAGAACCCCATAGACCTTACGGGAAGTGCTACGAGTAGAGATTATAGACTGGCCATAGAGGCTTTAATAGAAGATGATAGTGTTGACATTGTGATGCCCATCTTTGTGTTCCAAGACACACCACTGGATAAAGGAATAGTAGACGTCTTAGCTGAGTACAATTGGAGAGGGAAGCCCATAATCTGCTGCGCTGCCGGGGGGCCGTACAGCAGGATGATGTCTAAAGAGCTTGAAAAACAAGGGATACCCGTTTATACCACTCCAGAGGAGGCTGTTAAAGTCGCGGACTACATGTATAGGTGTTCAAGGGCGTTGTCAACTCAGGATTAGCAGATGGTCAGATACCTCAGGGGCGATCATTAGGGCGTCCCCTACCCTTCACACTGGAGTGACCTCATCATCCATACTATCAATGACATACCTTGAAAATAAACCTATTGTAAATCTTAGCCCAAAATTTTCATAGCTCTTCTACTTCCTTTCTACCTTCCTCAAGTTCCTCCTTCTGCTCCTGATCCATGGTTAACAGTAGGGCTAGGAATTCTCCAACATGAGTTTTTTCCTCTTTTGCAATGTCTAAAAGAACGGCTTTTATCTTATCATTTTCGGTTACGGCAGCAAGCTGCTCGTATAGGTTGATCGCGTCAAGCTCGGCTATTAAACCTACCCTGAGAATCTCCATGTCTATCCTATCTTTGGAGACTAATTCTATGTTTATGGGTATTTTCGAAAGCATACAACGCACCCATGGTATCAATGGGACGAATGGTTTTAAAGAATTACAGCCAAACCTGGTTTTACCTAAGTATGTTTTTGAATATGTATAGAAATGTTAAGAATAAACATTAATGTTTTGAGCCACTGGAGCATGATAATACATTTTATGTTTACAGTACGTTCTATGGTTTAGTGTTGAGAGTAGAGTTAGTGTCTGTTTCAAACCCGTTTAAAGATGTAAAGCTTGAAAGGTTTATTGCGGCCTGTGCTAGGGTCTGTAGATCCAACAGTAGTCTAAGAGAAGTATATAACCAGCTTGGAGAGAGCGATGTTGAGCGGCTTGTCAGAGGACTTTATAGAGCCGGGCATCACAGCGTTTTTGAACACGTAGTGTTCACCTTCTGGATTGAAGGCATTAGCCGTGCATGCAGCCACCAGCTAGTCCGCCACAGGATCGCTAGCTACAGCCAGAGAAGCCAGAGGCATACCCCTATAGACAGCTTCGTGACACCAGGAAAAATAATGGCCTGCCCAGAGGCATCTAAAATATTTAAGAGATCCATAGAACACTGTGTTAACACGTATAAGCGGCTTTTGAGCCTAGGCATCCCACTTGAAGATGCGAGGTTCGTCCTGCCGCAGGCATCCGAGACGGGGATAGTTGTCACCATGAACCTGCGTGAGCTCCTACACTTCTTTAGGCTGAGACTTGGCCCTGAAGCCCAATGGGAGATCCGGGAGGTCGCTAAGAGAATGCTAAACCTTGTAAAGCCCTTTGTTCCAACCATTATTGACGAGTTTACGTCAGAAACCGAGTCTAAAACGGAGGTGATATAGCGATTTGATACTTAGTGATTTCGATCTTAAAACCTATGTTAGGGAGGGAAGACTTAGAATAGAGCCCCTCTACGATGACACTATCCAGCAGAATGGTGTAGACCTTCACCTCGCAGAAGAGATAGGACTGCCAAGAACGGATAGGGGAATGCTTGACCTTGCAAAGCACGACCCTAGGGACTGGTTCAAGATTGAAAGGCCTGAGAACGGTGTTACGATTCCTCCCAAGACGTCAGCACTATTTACAACGATAGAGGTTGTGGAGATGCCGGACGACCTTATGGCGATATGCGGACTACGCTCCACTATCGCAAGGCTCGGCTTCACCTCCCCGACAACCTATGTTGACGCAGGCTTCAAAGGCCAGCTCACCATAGAGGTCTACTGGACACACGACTTCCCTGTAAAGGTCTACCCTGGGATAAGATTCCTCCATGTAATCTTTCTTAAATGCCTAAACAAGGTCGAAAAACCATACAGAGGGATATATCAGTGGCAGAGAGGCGTTAGGCCGCCGAAGCCCCTCGTTGAAGAGATCGAAGCATTTAAAAGACTCGTTTAATAGTGTCCTCACCGCCTATGATTTTAAATGGAAGTGTGGATAATGCCTACTGGGATAAATATGAGAAAAATCGCGATACTACTCTTGCTATGTTTAATAATACCCACCAGGGCTAATGCAATTACACATCAAAAATCGATCAGCGGAATCGAATCACCGAGGATGGGCACCCCAGTTTTCATAGAGCCTGGAGGGGCCTTCAACGTCACCGTTGAACTGGAAGCTTCAAGCTGGGAGGTCTATCTAAGAAATAGAACCTGGAGGGGTGCAGCAACAATTATAAGATCTTCAAAGACCGGTGGAGAAGCATTACTCGTTGTTAGGCCTCCTGATAACGCAATCGGGCTCTTTGACCTTGAGGTCGTCGCTGACGGTCAAACGCTAGTTGAGCCTCACTCTGTGGTCGTAAGAAGGTTCACCGACGAACTTACAATAATGGTTATCGGTGACGTACATTACAGCCTACTGCCACATATGTGGAAAATGGTTAAAGGCTTGAGGAAAGTAGTAGATGACATCAACAGTTTCAGGCCAGACCTAGCAATATTCGTCGGAGACCAGGTCGACTATACCAGGAATGAGACACAGTTCCAGGCATTCATGGATGAACTGCTGCAGCTGGAAGTTCCAGCTATACTTGTATGCGGCAACAACGATTTTGTAAACAACAAGCCAGACCTCTTTATAAAATACGAAGGGGAGGCCATAGCGTATAGGGAGGTGGGACCCATATCAATTGTCATACTGAACTCGGGCAACGGGATTATAAGGGAAGATCAGAGAAGCTGGCTAGCTGAAGTGCTGCCTAAACTGAAGGGTAAGCATGTATTCGTCTTGTTCCATCACCCCATCGACTCTCTAAAGGAGAACGACCCCAGCGGAACAGATGATCTCCTAAAAATCCTCAACAGTAGGGAAAACGTTTACATACTGGCAGGCCACATCCATAGGAACAAAGTTACGAAATACGACAACGTTGTCGAGATCGTCACTGTTTCACCAACAAATCCGTCTGACGGAAAGGCTGAAAACAGGGTTATAAGAGTGAAAGGTGAAACTCTATCTTACCAGGAGACTTACGAGGTTGGCTCATTCGCAGCCATGGAGATGCCGAATGATGGAAGTATGGTTGCCATGACCGCAACCTTTGGAAACCCCACCAATGAGGAAATAGAGCTTAGACCTGTCATAAGACTGAAAGACATGGGCTTGGAAGCCAAAGTGGAGGGTGTAGAAAAGAGCTCTGAATACGTCTACGAAGGAGTGAGATATGTTGAACTAAAACTCACAATAAGCCCTGGCGGTAGTTCCAGTGTTAAATGCTACTACTCCGAAGACCAGGACAGGCCTAAAGTAAGCATTGAAGAAGCCACGTGGTCGAAGCAGGATGACTCTATAATCTTCGAAGTAGGCGTGTACGCTGAAGACAAGGGATGGGGAGTTAAAGAAGTCAGACTAAACTATAAAATAAACGGTGAATGGAAGAGTGATGTTAAAACCGGAGGCGGAAGGCTAAACTTCAAGGTGAAGCTTGGAAAGGATGTAAAAACAATAGAATATAAGGTTTCAGCCATAGACTGGGCTGGAAACACCTATGAAACAGCTGTCGAAACAATCCAGGTAAAAACCGGCATTCAAGTAAACAAGATGGTACTGGTGGCAGGAGTCCTCGTAGCTGTAATTGCAATAGCAGTATGGATAAAGAAGGGGGGTAAAAGGGACTGACTGCCTCGCTTCATCCTCCCTATTTTTTCTTCAGCAGGAGCATTGCTACGATTATAATGATTATTACTACAACGATTGCTAGGATCATGGTTGTTGGCAGTGCGGCAGCCGGCTTCTCGACAGTCATACCCCAGTCAATTATCTGTAGGACTGCTGTCGGCCCCTGTAGCGCGACTTCCTTGTAGGATGTCGTGAATGAGCCGTGGTCTCCGTACGGCCCCTCAGCTGAAACTACTATCTTACAATCCTTGTTGGGCCCAGCATACTTGTGTGCGGCCATCATCACGAAGCTTCCCTGTTCCCCAACCTCGTAGGCCTTAGGCCCGACGGCGGGGTCGTTGTCAACTATCACGCCGTTCTCACTCGTCTTGAAGATCCAGAATATCTCGTCTGACTCTATCTCTTCGAACCTTACGAGCTTGCCGTCCTTGAAGCCGCATATCACGGTTGGCCCATGGAATAGGTAGTTTGTAACGCCAGCCGTCATCTTGGCCGCGTCAGGGTGGTCCTTGTTCGTAGTGTTCGAAACAACTCTGTATGGAGCCCCAGCATTTACAACCGGATCCTCTACGCTGCAGTAGTCGAACCTTAGCGGTGTCCCTACGGCCTCAAGGATACCGTTCATCCAGTCAGTCTTGAAAGTGGTCTCGGTTAGGAATGGCTCTATGTAGTCTGAATCGCTTGAAACCCATAGGAACTTTCCTCCTTGGTTGAACCAGTCCTTAATAGCCTGGATCTCCTCACTTGTGTATGGTCTTGACGGGTCCTTAGGCTTTATCATGATCAGCCCCTGGGCCCCCTGCAGTATGGAGGCGGTTATCCCGTCGGTTGCCACAACAACCTCGTACCCCCTAGCCTGCAGCTCGCTGACCAGGGAGCCCAGCTGGTCATGGTATCCATCCCACGTCCTTCCAGTAGTATTTTCGAGAACTATCTTTGCCGGTGTCGCTGCGCTCACGAAGAGGTTAGTCGCAACGATAGCGGATGGAACTAGGAGTAGGGATATCAGGATAGCAATTTTTACTTCTCTCATGCTGATCATCATTTACCATATACAATACTTTTTAAGTGTTGCTTTACGACGAAGTGTTAACCGTCTAGTGGTGAAATTTTAATTACATTACTAAGACTCATCTAGGTGGTGACCCATGAAGCCTAAGATTATTGTCCCCATACTCCTTGTCATCATAGCTGTAGCTGCGCTGATGGTTTTCAGAAAGCCAAAAGAGGAAGGTGTGGTTCTCACCATAATCACCAGACATGATACGGCAATACAACTAATATTTGAGGAGGCTTTCCTGCAGACAGATCTGGCAAAACAGTACAATATTGTCGACCTAAAGTTCATAGGCACCCCGCCACAGTATTGGAGATCAGTGATTGGAAGAGGTGGGATAGACATCGCATGGGGAGGTGGTCCCACACTGTTTGACGAAAATATAGATCTATTTCAGCCACTCTCTGGAAGCACAGTTATGGCTGAGGTTAATGCAATACCAGATGATATCGCCGGAAGCCCGATGAAGAGATTCGATGATCAAGGAAGAGTCTTATGGGTGGCATCTGCCATCTCCTCCTTCGGTTTCATCGTTAACCATAACTTCATCGACAAGTATGGGTTAGAGAAACCCCAGACATGGGAGGATCTTGCATCCCCCGACTTCCTCCGGGACTTTCCTACAATAGCGATGGCGAAGCCTTTCACGTCAACTAGCCATACAAGAATCTATGAAATCATCCTCCAAGCGTTTGGATGGGAGGATGGATGGAGGCTTATCACCAGGATGGCGGCAAACGGCAGGTTGTATGGTGGAAGCGTAGAGGCATGGAGCGCAGTCGAAACCGGTGAGGTCGGAGTTTCCATAGCCATAGACTTCTATGGCTACACGAGTCAGGTCAAAGATCCCAACCTTGAATATGTACTCCCCCAAGGAGAAACCATCATCAACGGAGACCCGATAGCACTGGTCAATGGAACCCAGCACGTGGAAGCAGCCGAGGCATTCATTGCTTACGTCCTCTCTGTCGAGGGTCAAGCTAACTGGCTGAATCCTAAACTTAACAGGATGCCTGTTAGGGGAGAGGTCTTTAGAACAGAAGCTGGGAAGGCAAGGCCTGACCTTTACAGACTATATAATCTGACGATTACTAATATTGGAATAGAGTTCAGCGACGCTCTCGCCCTCTCGTATGAGGCTACCATGCGGGCGTACTTCGAAGCTGTGATCTCAGACCTGCACTCGGAGCTTTCTGATGTGTGGAGAAGCATGGTTCAGTCGTACAGGGATGGAAAAATAACTGAAGATCAGTTCTGGATGCTTGCCGACATGCTGGGCACTCCGGTGACGTGGACAGAGGATGGTAGAAATGTAACGATGACTGTTGAGTACGCTCAGTCCATAAACGATAGGATTAGAACGGACTCTGAGTTCCAAGCTCAGGAGATGGTTAAGTGGAAAGATGCTGCTAGAGAACAATATCAAAGGGTTTACAACGAGCTTCAGAAGCTGATAGCCGGTGGATAGGATGATAACAGCCGATGTAAGGGCTAGACTTAGGGAGATTAAGTGGGAACTTGACAGCTTATCAATAACCCAGCTAGTCTTAGTTGTCTCAATATTCACCATTTTTATGATCATCCCTCTGGTAAGCGTGCTTTACCACGCGTTTGTCCATGAAGGAAGCTTCTCATTCTTCTGGATTAAACAAGTCTTTAGCGACGCTTTCTATTTCCCACATAGCCTGGACAGCAGGGCCCTTTCCTTCTATAGAAGGGCTGGAGGAAATAGAATAATAATCACAGGACCGGATATCGGCGTTATCCCTAACACACTCATCGTAGGAATCTCCACAACGATATTTGCAACGATAATCGGCGTAACTCTAGCCTTTATATTCTCCAGATACGATTTTCCACTCAAAGAATATTTCCGAATAGCCATAATGATCCCTATGTTGTCAATACCTTTCGTAGGAGCCATAGGCCTTAGGAAAATGATACATGTCGATGGATTTCTAAACACATTATTCTACGAGAAACTCGGGCTTCTCCCGGTCAAGATCGGAGTAGAAGGTTTAGCTGCTGTAGTGTTCGTCCAAACGTTGATGTTCTACCCTATTGTGTACGTGAATGCCTTCACGGCATTCATGAATATAGATCCTGCCATGGAGGAGCAGGCTAAAAATCTTGGTGCCCACGGGTTTCACTTGTTTAGAACGGTAACACTGCCGCTTGCACTCCCCGGAATAGAGGCTGGAGCGATACTAACACTGATACTAAGCATAGAGGACCTTGGAACTCCCATAATATTCCAGGGAACAACAGCTGAGAAAACCCTCACATACCAGATATTCACAAAAATATTCACTCCAAAAGGCCTTATAAGGCCTGACGCTACTGCGCTCGCTGCGATTCTACTCTCGATATCAATGTTTAGTTTTGTAATTATACGGAAGTATGTTAGTATGAGGAAGTACGCCATGCTCAGCAAGGGAGAAGCTGGTAGAAGGGTTGTAAATAGGGCGTCTAAAATCCAATGCGCCATAATATACATTCTGCTAGTAGGAATACTATTCTTCGCCCTACTCCCTCATATAGGTGTATTCCTCCTTGCTTTCTCAGAGCACTGGGGTACAAGGCTCCTACCAGAAGAATTCACCATTATCAACTTTAAAGAAATATTTACCGACAAGGAAATCATAAGGGCGTTCACGAACAGCCTAACCTATTCTACAGCTGCAACAATCCTAATAATAGTACTGGGGACAAGTGCCGCATACCTTGTAGCAAGAAAGCATATTCCAGGCATGAGCGCATTAGACACGCTTGTAACCCTTCCGATAAGTATTCCAGGCGTGGTAATAGCAACCGGCCTGTTCCTGATATTTCTTAACTCGCCACTCGATCCTCTCAAAAGTCCAATACCATTGTTGATACTGTCATACACTATCAGAAAGTTTCCATTCACAGTTAGAGCAGCGTTCGCGGGGTTTGAGCAGACCCATGTGGAATTCGAAGAGGCAGCATTAAATCTCGGAGCCAGCAGGACGAGAACCTTCCTAGACATATCCTTAAAGCTTGTATGGATGAACATCCTAGCAGGTGGGATGCTATCATTCGTTTATTGTATGAACGAGGTAAGCACTGGAATAGTCATAGGAAGCGCCAAGCCTGAGGAGGGCCCCATAACACTTAAGATGCTTGATGTTTTATACATGCTTGCAGGCGGCCCCCACCTAACAGCGGCTATAGGTGTGATCCTTATGCTTCTTCAGCTGGCATCAATCTTAATCTCAACATACCTGCTCAGACAAAGGGCGACAGCCCTAATTACCATATAGGGGTGAGGCTATGGTTAATATTACCCTTGAGAAGCTTACAAAAAGGTTTGGCGAGGTTGTAGCAGTCGACCATGTGAGCCTAAGCATTGATGACGGCTTATTCTTCGCCCTTTTGGGACCAAGCGGCTGCGGAAAAACTACTACTCTAAGGCTTATAGCAGGGTTTGAGATGCCAACAGAAGGTAGAATCTATTTTGATGGAGCCGATATTACGGATATTCCCCCGTTCAAACGTGAGACTGGAATGGTTTTCCAGAATTATGCGTTGTGGCCGCACATGACCGTTGAAGAGAATATTGCCTACGGATTAAAGATTAGGAAACTACCGAGAGACGAGATAAAGAAGCGTGTAAAGGAGGTTCTAAAACTTGTAAAGCTAGAAGGATTCGAGAAGAGGTATCCAAGCCAGCTTAGCGGCGGCCAACAGCAAAGGATAGCTCTTGCAAGGGCTATAGCTGTCAGGCCGAAAACCCTTCTACTAGACGAGCCGCTAAGCAACCTCGACGCTAAACTGAGAATAGAGACAAGGGCAGAGCTTAGAAGAATACAGAGAGAACTTGGGATAACCACGATATACGTCACACACGACCAGGAGGAGGCTATGAGCATCTCAGACAAGATAGCAGTGATGCATCAGGGGAAAATAATGCAAGTAGGGACTCCACAAGAGATATATCAAAGACCGAGAAACACATTCGTGGCCGACTTCATAGGACAAGCAACAATGATCGAAGGAGAAGTAACAGGTAGGAATGGAACTGTTAAAGTCGACACTGAAATAGGAACTCTAGAGGGCATACCTTCAAGAGAGGATGTTAACCTAACCGTCGGCTCGAAGGTCGTCGTAAGTATGAGGCCAGAATACTTCACGCTAAAGCCGGAGGGCGAGGTAAACCCCATAAACGCCGTAATAGACCACATAGCATTCATAGGCAAAAGTCAAAGGGTCTACTGCAACTCGGAGGGTCATAGGATAATAGCAGAGCTTCCACCCTACGTGAGGCTAGGACTTGGGAAGAGAATCACACTTTACATTAAGAAAGAGAATACCCTCATAATTCCCCTATAAGAGTGGCTTAGGAGAATTTCTTTAACACCGACGGGAAGAGCGAAAAATCAGAGGTTATTATTGGAATTACTTGTAGACAATATGTTAAAATCTTTAAGTTTCAGGATGGACATTAGACAGGATGACCAGATATCCGAAGATACTGGTAACTCCACCCGGACCTAAGGCTAGAAGCCTTTTAGAGCGGGATAAGAGGGTTATATCCGGGTCCTACGTACGGTGGTACCCCCTAGTAGCTGAGACTGGAGAGGGAGTTATTGTAAAGGACGTTGACGGTAACGAGTACATAGATTTAAACTCTGGCATAGCTGTTCTGAACGTAGGTCATTCGCACCCAAGAGTTGTGGGTGCAATCAGAAAACAGGCGAAGAAGCTAATTCACTACTCTAACACGGACTTCTACTATGAGCCATCAATAGAACTGGCTGAGAAGCTTGTTGAGATAGCGCCCGGAGGAGGTGATTGGAAGGTCTACTTCGGTAATAGTGGCGCTGAGGCTGTTGAGGCAGCCTTCAAACTTGCAAGATGGAATAAGAGAAGGCCTAGGATGCTAGCCTTCATAGGTGCATTTCATGGTAGAACTCTCGGAGCATTAAGCTTCACAGCCAGCAAGCCAGTTCAGGTGAGGCATTTCTCACCATTAATCCCTGGTGTAACTCATGTCCCATATCCATACTGTTACAGGTGTCCCTTTAACCTTGAATATCCCGAATGCGGCTTTTACTGTATAGGTTTCATCGAAGATTGGACCCTGAAAAAATACGTTCCACCGGAGGAGGTTGCAGGCATAATATTTGAGCCGATACAAGGGGAAGGAGGCTATATCGTACCGCCTGAGGGGTATTTCAAGCAGCTTGAAAGGCTTGCATCAAAGTATGACATGCTACTTATCGATGATGAAGTTCAGTCGGGAATCGGGAGAACAGGCAAGTGGTGGGCAATAGAACACTGGGGAGTAAAACCTCACATCGTAGCATCCGCCAAGGCCATCGCTGCCGGCCTCCCTCTAGGCGCAATGATGGCGTGGAGCAACATTATGAACTGGGAGGGAGGAAGCCATGCTTCCACTTTTGGCGGCAACCCTGTAAGCTGCGCAGCCGCCATAGAGGTTATATCCATCATTAAAGAGGAAAAATTAATGGAAAACGCTACAAAGCAGGGAGAGTACATAATGAAGCGGTTCAGGGAGATGATGGAAAAATATGAGATCATAGGCGATGTAAGAGGCAAGGGCTTGATGATAGGAGTCGAACTCGTCAAAAACAGGAAAACCAAGGAGTACGCAAAGAAAGAGGCAGAAACTGTTATGATTGAATCCTGGAAGAGAGGAGTTGCCTTAATACTTGCGGGAATATCAACAATAAGAATAGCACCACC
This sequence comes from Thermoproteota archaeon, assembly GCA_037917685.1. Taxonomy (GTDB): domain Archaea; phylum Korarchaeota; class Korarchaeia; order Korarchaeales; family JAOZGB01; genus JAOZGB01. The sequence goes on along the minus strand of JAVCBU010000006.1, from coordinate 375,165 downwards.
ACTCTCAATAACGAGAGAGTACATAGACCCGGCACTCGATATAATAGAGGAGGAGATAAAAAGAGTCTCAAAGTAAAATATAAGGCAAGACCGACTTGAGTCTCCACCTATAATCCTGGTATCTTAGTGTCGCCCTTAATCCTAGTCAGTAAAACCACTCTTGAAGGCAGTTTCTCTCCTGCCAACCTATATCCTATTATTTTTGAAAGCTCCTCCGCGAACTCCCTTATTTCCCAGTGGAGAAGCATCCCCCTATCCTCCATCCCCCTCTTCCTGGCATAGCCGAGGGCCATGGCTGCTTTAAGCTCGACAAACATGGGGTTAGCTTTCTCTATTAGCTTAGCGTAGCCCTCTGGTTCTCTGAAATTCAGACCTTTTGTAAGCGTCATCCTTATCACAGTTCTTGTCTGAACAGTTGACATTATCTCAAGGCTTCTCTGTATGCGATCCCAGCCGTCACGTATTATAGGCCTCGAGGTTTTGAGATAAACCTCTCTTCTGGGGGCTGGAAGGGTTATATAGAGCTGAGTTGGAAGTTCGCTTAGAGACTCAAGCCTTTCAGGCATGGTTCCATTGGTTACAAGGAAAGTTGTGAAATGCCTCCTGTGGAATTCATGTATCAGATCTCCGAGGACCGGGTAGAGCGTCGGCTCGCCTGACAGGGATATAGCCGCCTGGTTGGGGTTCAACGCTTCAACGTACTTCCGTGGATTTGCAAACGGCTTATACCCTGAGATAAGCTGCCTTTGAGCTTTAACCGCGTTCTCCACTATAAACTCTGGATCGTCATAGGCTTCGGGGAAGGGGTACTCTTTCCATCTTAGTTCAGGCTCGTCTCCCGACTGTATTCTCCAGCAGTATATGCACCTGTGAGTACACCATATTACAGAGGGGGACATTTGAAGGCATCTATGTGATTGGATCCCGTAGAAGTCCTGCTTGTAGCAGACCCCCCTGTCTAGGAGGCTTTTTCTAAGCCAGTCGCACAGCTTCACCCCTGTGTTAAGCCCAACTACAGCGTAATGCTGCCTTTTAAGGACCTTTAGAACATGCTCTGGTATTGGATGAACTATTTCCTGCATCTGATATTATATCCTACTGGGTAGTTGTTTAATATTTCGGTCTCCTTACTAGCTTAAAGGTTACTGTTCCCCCTCTAGTATAGGGGGCTCCTGGATCCGGGCATTGAAGGTATCCTACGTCTTCTTCGCTACCTATACCCAGATCTGAGGCCGACGTACCATGGGAGAACGCTGATAGTAGAGTTAACATGGCTGAGAAGGCGTGAATGCATATTGGCGTTCTACCGGGTTTAATATAGTAGCCTTCTACTATGAAGCTGGCCCCAGGCCTGTATAGGGGGCAGTTTCCCCTAACTTTCTCAACTATAACTTCTACTTGGTACACGTTTATTTTAGACAGAACCATTCTAAAATGTCTTTCCTTACAAGGTCTGCGACTTGATGAACGATTCTCTCATTTCTAGCATAGATTGTTCCCTTAGAGCATACCCTCATAAACCATTCGGCGCTTCCCCCGACTCTCTTAGCTATTATCGAAACGTTACAGGTTCCCTCCCTTCCTGACACGAGGTCTATGGTGTCCCTGTCAAAAGAGAGAACAGCGGCCTCTGGGGTGTATCTCCATCTAAGATTTCTCATCCATATACTTGAATCATACTTCTCTCTTATGTAGGTTACTAGGTCTTTAAACCATTCAATTGGAAATCTGAATGGTAGTTTGAGTTCTACAGCGTAGTCACCTGTTTTTGTAATGTAAACCTTGTTTCTGGGGAGTTTCCATATTCTGAGTATTGAAGGTGTAACTAGAAGCGATACCTTTACCGCTGGATATATTGCAGATATAAGGGACACTATAATGCAGAAGAGTAGGCCGTATACCAAGCCCTTTACCATCTCTATCTCTTCTACTCGGATGTAGCTGAAGTACATTTTAAGCGTATATGATGTAATAGCCCATAGGACTCCAAGTATTCCCCCTATAAAGGCTGACGATAAGTTTCCACTAATGTAGATTCCAGCTATGTTTGATGGATTGCCGCCGAGGGCACTGTACGTTGCTATTTCGCCCCTCATCCTGTAGGCTATTGTTAGGTGCATATTTAACAGTATGAGACCTCCAAGTACGAACATGAACCATGTTATAGCTCCGCTGCCAAGTAGCAGATAGTTAAGTACAGACGCCCCTGAGACAAGGGTATAGGTTAGAATCGTCAATAAGGCTTCGGGCCGCCTTGTCAGCCTTTCTCTCAGCCCCAGGGCTACTGCTCTTGGGAATAGGGTGAAAAAGTTAGGGCCGAAACTTAGTCTTTTACCTCTCTCCTCAAATCCCTTCTTGTAAATGCTATATCCCCATAGGGCCGAACTTACGGAGAGAAGGATCACAAGGCTTATCAGGGTTACTGCGAAAGCCTTTAGTAGCCTGGCTTGCTTAAGACTTGTGAATACCTGCACTTTAAGTATGTAGTTGTCTTCGTCTACGATGATCTGGGTAGGCCTATCTCTTACGATAAAACTGTAGCTACCGCTTGAACCGTTAAGCCATACGTGGAAGACATAGCGGGAGCCGTCCTCAGTATAAATGACGACTGGTATCTTAAGTTTAAATACGCTTCCAAGTTGGAATAGTGATAAGGATACATTATATCCGAGTTCGCCCTTATCTACGTTATATTCGCTACCGAGTTTAGGAATTCCGCTGTTGTAAAGCCATTGCTCGAAGAACCACGAGAGATCTTCGCCGGATACTTCGTTGAAAACTTCTACGAAGTCTGATATTCTTGCTATTTTAAACTTGTATCTTTGATAGTAGGTTGACATGGCTTTAAAGAACTTTTCATCGCCTAAGTGGTATCGCAGCATATCAACTATCCATGCACCCTTATTGTATACTATCTGGAAGTATGCCTCTGGACTGCCAAATGCGTAGGAGGGCTTGGCTACAGCCTGGTCTAGTCTTCCTCTATCCATGTACAATAGGTAGTTCATCTTCACAGTTGTTTGGATTACTGCTTGCATTTCTTCTGGTCCATACTGGTACTCGAAGAACAAGTTTTCACAATAGTTTGTCAGGCCCTCGTCCAGCCACGGCTCCATGTACTGGTCGTTTCCAACAACCCCGTACCACCATTGATGGCCTGTTTCATGGGCTACTACTAGCTCTAGGCTCCTCCAAGTATTGTAAAGTCTGTGGTCGATCATTATTAGGGTTGGATATTCCATTCCTGCAATATTGGCGCCTAGAGAGGTTTCTGCGACTGTAAACTCAGGATAGGGATACTCGCCGAACAGCTTACCATATAGTTCTACGCATGTCTTCGCGACATGTAGGGCTATTTTCCCTCCTCTCTCATGCTGGTTGTAATAGTATGATTTAATCGTTATGTTGTTTTGAGTCTGTTCAACGGCTACTTTGTAGTTTTTGGATGCTGTGAACGCGAAGTCTCTAATAGGCTCTCCATGGAAATGATAGGTGGCATAGCCACCGGTGCTTTCTTCACCTATAAGCCATCCCGATGCTGCAACCACATATTCTTCTGGGACGGTTATTGAAACGTCGTATATTGCTACCTCACTATAGAACGCTTCTCCATCCCGAAAGTATGGGTAAGTGTGCCAGCCGTCCTTGTCGTAAACAGCTAGAATTGGAAACCAATTCCCTAGCATATAGGTATCCGTCTCCGCTGAGTATCCAAATCTGTAATCTTTTGGTGGGATCTTAACCTTAAAGTTCAAGGTTACAGTGTAGTTTAGACCAGGACTAACTTTACCCGGCAGGGTTATGCTTAGAACAGTTTTTTCGATTTGAAAGTGAAGCTTTTCGCCTCCTACACCGTACACCCCGTCTACCGCGATGTATCCCGACGGCTTAAAGGCATTTGGATAGACGTTAAAGACAAGTACATCTATAGGCTCAGACTCACTGTTAAAATAGTTGAATCTCATAATGCATTCTATGGTGTGATTCAAAGGGTTAAGCGCCGCCTCGATTGTATAATGCGAGAGGGAAGGCTCCGCCTGGGAAGCAACATCTGAATACATACTTAAGCTTAGAACAAGGATTAGTAGCGCTGGTATTCTCGTATTAATCCCTAAAGTTTCTAGGGGAATTATTTTAATTTTAGTATATGCTACATGCGTGATGATGAAGAGTGTCGCAGGGATTCCGTGGGCAATGATAATATTGCTCTTTGGAATTGCAATGGGTATTCTCACCATTCAGCTGAACCAGCTTGACATTTACCTTATCGGATTTAGATGGGTAGGAGTTATAATACTCTCTATTACAGCGGCGGTTTCATGCTATCTGGATCAGGGTTTATCCGCCGCGGTTGGCTTTTCATTATCCATAATAGCACTATCACCATATACAGAGTATGAAACTGCCCGTGTGCTCTCTGTTTCCCTCGCCTCGCTACTGTACATATATGTCGCAGCTAGATCTGAAAAGACAGATAGAGGTCTTATATCTGGCGGACTCACAGCCGTCATAATGTATGAGCTGTTAAGAGTCGGGCTTAAAGTATTGTTAGAATTTAACGTGGTAGCTATACGCTCGCTATTGGGAGGTATGGTTAGAAGCATCTCTACGGATCTGCTTTTAATGCTTGTAATGTTTCCTTTAACTGTAATTCTGCTGTTAAGACCGGGTAGAACGTAGAGTTTGAGGCTGGTCTAGCATGGAAATATGGATGGATGCAACTTCTATTAGAGATGCTAGGTTTATATCTGCAGTCTATGAAGAGTTTAAAGATAGGTTTAACTTTTTCGTCACGTGCCAGAGGCATAGGGAATTATCAACTATTTTCAAGTTTTACTATGTAAAGTACAAGTCCGCTGGTAAGATTGAAAGCTACAGTAGGGAGGGAAGGCTAGACTCTTACTGGAGGAGAGTACAGGCCTTAACTAGGTGTATAAAGAGGCTTAGGAGGAAGCCTAAATTATTGATATCTTTTCCATCTGAGGCTTGCTCCATATCTTATATGCTTGGCATTCCTTTCATCGTTTTAACAGACTACTCTGCCCACCACACAGTATTAAAATCTATCATACCATTAAGCAGAAGAATATTGGCGCCCCTAGCCATCGGGAGAAGTAAACTTTTGCGACATGGGGCGAACATGGGTGCCATAAAGTTTTTCAAGGGGGCTTTTGAAGTTACGTGGATTAGAAAACATCATTACACGTCGGGCGTCCTTAGGAGGCTCGGTGTTAGGGCGGGAGAATACGCTGTTTTTAGGCCTGCTGCTACATTGGGTCTTAACTCCACATCGCTGCGCTTTCTAGAAAGGATGGTGAATTGCTGGGATGGTAGTATTATTGCTATCGTTAGAAATAAGTCTCAGAAAAGCGAGATAAAGAAAAATTATGCTAGGAGGGTTAAGATCGTAAACTTTGATCATGATGTATTAAGCCTATTAAAGACTGCAGCATTCGTTGTCAGCGGAGGGTCCCTAATGGCGAGAGAGGCATCTCTAATGGGTGTTCCATCAATACTATTTTCTATACCATCAGATATCGAAAGGTTCCTATCTGAACGTGGTTTTCCATTATATTCTGCTAAAAATAATATTGAGATATCTGATCAGATATTTAAGGTTGCTAAGGACCCCGATCAATACAGGATTAACACTTCGAGTTTATTAGAAGAATTTGATAATCCCCTAGACGTATTAATTAATGAGATCGCTGTTTATAGACAGTTTTAAATTTTAGGTAAGCCTAGAAATATTAACTTGATGGTTCAACTTTCGAAACTCAAGGAAGGAATGAGAGGAGTCGTAGTTAAGGTTAGCGGTGGGAGGGGTGCTGTTAAGAGACTCTACGATATGGGTTTGGTTCCTGGGGAGAAAATTAGAGTTGTTAGGAACGCGTTGTTCCGGGGACCTGTCGAAATAGAGGTAAAGGGTTCTAGACTTGTAATCGGGAGGGGACTCGCCTCCCGGGTTCTCGTCTCAGTAGAAGATTTTAGCCCTTGATCCTGTTAAGCTTCTTCCGAAAAACCGTATCTCTTTCGGATTCCAAGCTTACAAGCTCCCCCAACATAGCCATTTTATTAAGTGTATCACGTGAGAGTATATGTTCCATCTTACAGGCCTCAACCTCGGCGGTCTCCCTATCAACCCCTAGAACGTTATGGAGAAAATTAAACAGGCTTAGATGCTTCTCAAGTACCTCCTCAGCTTTGTCGTGGCCCCTTGATGTTAGTAGAATTTTGCCGTGGCCTTCATATTTGACGTAGCCCAATTTTTCAAGTTTTTTTAGGGCTTCGGTTACGCTTGCTGGTGAGACCCTTAGCTGTTCTGAGAGATATTTAACCCTAACTTTACCCTTTTCTAGAAGAATGATGAGGGCGGCTTCGAGATAGTCTTCAAGACTTTCTGAAAGATCGCTATCCATCACTATCATAACGCCCTCCTAATTGATAAAGCCATAAATTACTCTTGAACCCAGTACTCTCTTCCATCCTTTAATATTTCCTTCTTCCATATAGGGGCTTCCTTTTTAACCTTGTCTACTGCTTCTCTAACTGCTTCAAAGGCTTCATGCCTGTGCTCAGAGATTGCAACAACGAAGAAGGTTTCTACACCCACCATAGCTCTTCCTTCGATGTGGTGTATCCATAGGTCTATTATTCCATATTTCTCGATTATTTCCTTCCTTATCTCCTTGAGTACGTTAAGAACCATTTCTCTGTAGACTTCATATGAGAGTTCTCTAACTCTTCCTTCCGAGGATATTCCCCTAACTACGCCTGTAAACATAACTATGGCTCCGACACGGTCTTTTTCAGGATGATTCCTTACTTGTTGCAGTATTCTCTCTAACGGGTGTTCACCATACCTGAATATTCCTACCCTCTCCATATCTACCCACCAGAGGAAGGAGGGAGAAACGCGATTGTAGAGTCCTCAGCAACCTCTATATCCATGTCTTCCACTATTTTGTGGTTTAAAGCTATTCGCAAATCCTCCCTTAGCACTCCGTCTTTTAAGAGACTACTTAGGTTCGCTTTGGACTTGGACGGGAGTGCGCTGATAAGCTGCCTTAGAGTTGGCTTTCCATCTATCTCTATTAATTCTTCTTTTATTCCAGCAAGTTCTGAGGCCATTCCATAGTACTTTACTCTAACTTTCATCTGTGCTCCCTTTTTTAATCTTCTCTAAGACACGTATATACTCTATTCTAGTGTAGGGGTACTGGCCTAGCTTGTCCTTTTCGTATTTTTTAACCATATCCCAAATACATAGTAAAGCAGCTGAAACAGCTGTAAGGGCTTCCATCTCTACTCCTGTTTTGCTTGTAGACTTAACAGTTACTATCACCTTTACCTTGTCCTTGTGTAATTCAAATTCTACGTTTACATTTTCGATTGGGATAGGGTGGCATAAGGGTAGGATTTGCGGCGTATTCTTCGCAGCCATTATCGCGGAGACAGTTGACACTGAGATAACATCTCCCTTCTCTATTTTACGCCTACGTATAAGCTCTATGGTCTCGGGTTTTAGGTATATCGCCCCTTCAGCCTTTGCAATCCTTAGAATCGGCCTTTTAGCATGAATGTCAACCATTCTGACCGGCAATTAAATTCACATATGGATAGTCAAAGTATTGTTTTAAAGTTTCAAGATGTTTTAGAGTCTTGTGAAGCCTTTCAAAAAGCTTGAGAGATACGATGTAGCTCTAAGTAAGGTTCTACAGCATGTCAGTCTTTTAGACGATGAGACTGTTAGCGTAGAGGAGTCTCTTGGGATGGTGACGGCTGAAGATGTACAGTCGAGGATTGACATACCACCATGGGATATATCTGCTGTCGATGGATACGCAGTTAGATCAGACGATATTATGTCGGCAAGCTACGATTCACCAGTAAAACTTAAAATAATCGGCTTTTCGACGGCTGGGAAGCCGTTTAACGGAGCGATCTCGAGGGGGGAGGCTGTTAAAATAGCTACAGGAGCAGTCATCCCTGGGGGGGCAGACACCGTGGTGATGGTGGAGTATGCTGATGAGAGGGACGGGGAACTCATCGTATATACGCAGTCTCCGCCTGGTAAAAATATATCGAGAAGAGGAAGAGTTTTGAGAGTAGGGGAAACTGTTATCGAGAGGGGAAAATTTATATCACCTGTCGAATACGGCCTTATGCTACAGGCAGGAGTTGATTCAGTAAGGGTTAGAAGAAAGCCTAGGATACTTATATTCTCCATCGGAGATGAACTAGTCGACTCTGTCAGCGATTTAGAACCAGGCTATACCGTCGAAACCAACAGAAGGATCGTAGGAAGAATACTGTCTAGGTATGGGGTTGTAGATGATTTTGGTATAGCCCCCGACGACGTCGACGAAATAGCTGAGATTATAGCAAGGGATGGATACGACCTTTCCATCTCGTTTAGCGGGACTTCCGTTGGCGAACAGGATCTTGTAAGACAGGCTGTGGAGAAAACAGGAAGGGTAGTTGTTCACGGTGTTTCTCAAAAGCCAGGCAAGCCCCTCCTAGCCGGAATTATAGGTCGGAGGCTTCATCTGGGGCTTCCGGGCTTCCCGGTATCGACACTTATGTGTTTTAGCCAGTTTGTTATACCGGTATTATACAGTATGCTTGGGATTAGAGATAAATGGCCGAAATATAGGCTTAGAGTTACGCTTGCTGAGCCCGTAGCATGCGAGCCCGGAGTGAGATGCTATGTTAGAGTCAAAATAAGAGGTGGAGACGCCTACCCGATAACTGTAGCAGGGTCAGACATGCTAACATCAGTTTCAGCAGCTGATGGGGTATTGATTGTTGAAACTGACGTAGAAGGATATGCTGAGGGGGAGATAGTTGAGGTGATACCTATTGACGAGTTCCTCGGCCTCAGGTAAAGTCTTTAGAAGACTTATGAGTATTGAAGACGCTCTGAAAATCATACTCAGCCATGCAGAAAGCCTTCAGCCGGGTATAGAGGATGTTGATATTAAACTGGCTAATGGAAGGAGGATAGCAGAAAACTACTACTCTCAGATAGATATCCCAGGATTCGACAGGGCTGCTTTTGACGGGTACGCCGTTATATCTGCGGATACATATGGTGCATCAGACCTAAACCCTGTGAGTCTTACTGTAATTGGTGAAATTCTACCCGGAGAAAAACCCACTATTAGTGTTAAACCTGGAACAGCAGTAGTAGTGGCAACGGGATCAGCGATTCCCCCGGGAGCTGACTCTGTAGTTATGGTGGAGCACACCTTTAGGGCTGGCTCAAAGGTCTTGGTTAAGAAGCCTGTAAATCCGGGGGAGAATATATATCCCTCAGGCTCAGACATCTCCAAAGGAAGCCTTATAGTTCCAAAGGGCAAGGTTTTGGGAATCTCTGACATTGCTCTGCTCGCAGCCTCCGGCTATGGAAAAGTTAAGGTTTATAGAAAGCCTCTTGTAGGAGTAATATCTACAGGGAAAGAGCTAAAGCCTCCAGGAGAGACCTTACATGTTGGGGAAGTTTACGACGTTAACACCTACACGATTGCCTCAATGTTAACAGAGCACGGATGCAAGCCTTTAACCTACGGCGTCGTCCCCGACAGGCTTGAAAACATCAAGGAAGCACTCGTGGAGGCTCTAAGAAGTACCGACGTGGTTTTAGTCTCTGGTAGTAGCAGCGCGGGGCCTGGGGACATGGTTTATAAGGCTGTCGAGCTTTTGGGTGGGAAGATACTTATACATGGGGTGGCAGCTAAACCCGGTAAGCCATTTATGTTCGGAGTTGTAATGGGAAAGCCTGTATTTGGCCTTCCGGGATACCCGGTTTCATGCCTTATCTCTTTCCTTAGATTCGTAGCTCCATTCCTGTCGGTATTGACCGGGATAAAGCGTGGAAAGTATAGATCTTTTGACGCGGTACTTTCAAGGAGAGTTTATGCTGCAAAGGGGAGAAGACACATAGTACCAGTGGCTCTTGTAAAATCTCCGATGGGGAAGAGTATTGTAACGCCCATACCCGGAGGCAGTGGAACCATAAGCCTCCTGTCTCTCTCAGATGGGTATATTGAGATCCCTGAAATGACCGAGTATGTTGAGAAGGGTGAAACTGTCAGGTTCACCCCGTTTGGCGGCTTATTTAATGGTTTAACTATGGGTGGACCATGGTGCCCAACCATTGAGGCGATAGCCCGGTTCTTATATGATTCTGGAGTCCCGGCGAGACTCCTTAGAATGGGGAGAGTAGAATCTATTGAGGTATTAGAGGCGGGGGGGCTTCATATAGCAGGATATCCACATGCAGATGGGGAGCCTGCATGGTATGCTGGTGTTAAGGTTGGAGGGTTTAGAAGAAGGATCGGCTTGATTTCCAAGAAGGAGGTTAAACTAAGATTTGAAGGGCTTAAGGGCTTAACCATTGGTATCGGTGGAGGGGGGCGGTATCTTCATGACATGCTATTGAGAAAAGCAGGGGAAATAGGAATTGAGGAATCAGCCTTTAAGATTAGGGTTTACCGAACCCCTTCTTCAGCTTTGAGGGCATTGATGTCGGGGGATGTTGACGTGGTTTTCGGTCTTGAATCTACAGCTGTAGGCTTTAATCTGAGTTTTAACTTACTCATGTGGGACGTGTACGAATTCTACACCAGCGATCAGTTTCTTAATGTTGACCTGGTTAAAAGGTTTATTAGAATTCTGAATGGTAATAGATTTAGAAGCTTCCTAAAAAGGTTGCCAGGAGTAGAACCTATATAGGGGCTGGTGAGAATGAAAACTCATGAGCTTCACATGAGTTCAGCACCCAAAACTCTGAACTTCGCCATCGTAATCGTGAGTACATCCCGTTCTAAGGGGGGTGTGGAGGATGTTACCGGGGAGCTGCTTAAAAGCGAGATAGTGAAAAGCGGCCATAAGGTTTACCTTAAGATGATAGTTGGAGATAAGAGGGAAGAGATAATTAATGCTTTGAAAAAGTGCCTTGCGGCCGATGCTGACGTAGTGATATTTAGCGGGGGGACCGGGCTTAGCAAGACCGATATAACCACAGAAACCTTGAAGCCTCTCTTCAGTAGGATAATAGACGGGTTTGGAGAGATTTTCAGATGGCTTAGCTACAGAGAAATCGGTGCATCAGCAATTCTGAGTAAAGCCGTCGCCGGTATAATAGGAGAATCAATAATTTATTGCATACCAGGCTCGCCTGAGGGAGCTCTCCTCGCTCTTAGAAGCCTCATTATCCCGGCATCACCGCACGCGATTAGGGAGATAAGGAGGGAGTAATCTGTGAAACTTCCTGTCAGAGACAAGTATGGGAGACCTGTTAGGAGGCTTAGAATCTCGATCACAAAGAAATGTAACCTTTCATGTATTTACTGCCATAAGGAGGGGATTCCCTCATCCACGGATGATTTAACGCCAAGACAAATCAGGATTCTGACGGAAACTCTGTCAGAACTTGGAATATCTAAGGTAAAAATTACAGGAGGCGAACCCCTGGTTAGAAAAGACGTCGTAGAAATAGTTAGGGGGATCTCAAGCGTTGAGGAAATAGAGGAGGTTTCACTAACGACAAATGGGATACTCCTTGAGACGTATGCTTATAGGCTTGCTGAAGCCGGACTTAAGAGGGTTAACGTTAGTCTCCCATCACTTAGATCCGAACGGTATCGGTTTATCACTGGCTCAAACTATGATCCCTCAAAGGTCATCGCTGGAATCGAAGCGGCCAGGAACGCGGGTTTAAAACCTATTAAGATAAATATGGTTCTACTCAAAGACGTTAATGAAGATGAGGTATTTAATCTCTTGGAATTCGCAAGAAGTACATCAGCTATGCTGCAGCTAATCGAACTTGAACCTGTGGGGGGCACATCATCCTATACAAGGTATCATAGGGGCTTAAATGACTTTGAAAAGTTCTTTGCCGAGAGAGCGGCTAAAATTTTGGAAAGGAGCCTTCATGGTAGAAAGCAGTACTATCTTGACGATGGTGGTATAGTTGAGATAGTAGCACCAGTACATAATAGCTTATTCTGCCTGAAGTGTGACAGGATGAGGGTTACATCGGATGGTAAATTTAAACCTTGCTTGATGAGGACTGATAACCACTTAGATTTTATGCACGCTTTCGAATCTGATAATCCAAAGGCTGAAATTAGAAAGGTGTTTTTAAAGGCTGTCAGCGTAAGAGAACCATTTTACAAGGGTTAAAGTTGGAGAGGGACATAATTATAATAGCCCTGCTGATCCTAGTGTCAAGCCTTACAGGAGTATATGTGGGGAGAGACAGACGCTACACAGTCAAATTATTATGCTGTGAGTCGTTAATCGAGCCATACGAGCTTATAACAGGATATTTTCTTAAGTTATGTCCTTCCTACAAGGTAGTAATTCTGAATGTTGACATTTGCGATCTTCCGGAGAGGATTAGATTTGAAAGACCAGATCTCATAGTGTTTGATGACAGATTCGTTATGGATCAGCTTCTGTCAGAAAATCTTATCTGGAATTATACTATTTTCGCCAGCGACAGCCTAGTAATATGCTATAAGAACACCAGCTGGGTTTCGAGAGATATAAAGGGAAAAGGCATCGAAATTCTCAGTGAGGCGAGGGTTGCAGCTGTAACCGGGGAGTGTAGCATCCTGGGGCTTAGGACTAAAGCTTTCTTAATGCTTGCATTTAACAAAAGCTTCGAGTATCTAGGTAAGGTTGTGGAGTGCAACAGCGTCATGGAGGTATTCTATAAACTTGATAGGGATGAGGCGGATTGCGGAATAACTTATAAGTCTCTCGCTTTAAGATACGGGTTTGAGATATTTGAACTACCATACAATGCTAATTTAGGATTCTTAAACATGTCATATGATTATGTTTTCGAATCTGAAGGATTTTCCTGGGAGGCTACGCCTATATGCTACTGCATAGCAGTCTTAAACTATTCTAGCAGGCCGGATATCGGGTATAAAATCATAAATGTAACCTTTAGTGATATAGGGATCGACATACTGCGGAATAAGATGATTGATGTTTTGAACAAGCCAGTAACAGTCGGAAAAGTCTATTTTACGTTAGATCGCCGCATACACACGCTGTCTCATTTATGAGATCAAAAACTTCGGCTATCCCCGTGTTGTTCAAGGCTGAAATTGATACTATCCTCGCCGCCAGCCTATACTGGGATAGTACTCCGGCTATGCCTACCGCTATGTCAGCTATAATCCCAGCTGTTTCTTCGGTTATCAGCTTCTCAAGTTTTTCTGTTTCGAACGACAGTAGGATTTCTATCTTTCTTTTATCTTCATCACTCAGTAGATCCGACTTGTTTACTACAGGGATGGATGGAATACCGAGCCTAAGCTCGACTGCTTTAGCCATTGATATCATAAAAACCATCTCCGCTAGGGATTCTGTTTGGGTTGCATCTACAAGGAATAGGGCTACGGATCTATGATGCTCTGCTATAGCTGATGTTACAGCTGGGCCTATGCTTGTGAATGCAAATATCTCAAGCTGACCCGGAGTATCTATTAAACAGTATTCCACCTCGTCTTTAGGCATGAAGCTCCATATCATGTCTGAGACTATCTTTAGGGCCTCTATCTGCGCACTATTAGGTCCGAGGCCCCTCTCAAGCATAAGCTTCCTTACAGTTACTTTTCTTCTCACGTCATATCCGGGTTTATATGGGAGATACTCGGCGCCGGGATCAAGGTTTACAGCGGCGTAACTAAATCCTTCCTCATCGAGGTATCTGGCTAGGGCTCTAACAGTTGTTGACTTCCCCGACCCTGCGGTTCCTAGTAGAAAGACGCACATCAATAGGTTCCACCTCCTCTACCTTTACGCCTCTGGTGGAGAGCCTCCTAATTATATAGTTATAGGTCTCCTGCTTAAAACCTAGGACTTCGGGTGGGACTACGCCTTTTAGATCTACGATTCCAGCGGCTATAGCCTCAATAACAGACATGGCTGTATAAGCTGTAGCTTCAGCCATTGCTGACCCACGTAGTCCATGATGCACAAGCTTAAATGTTCTTTTAACATGGTTTTCCGCTTGGACTACCATAATTAGTTTATCCTTAACGGTGGGCAGGCTTAGTCTTAGGAGCTCTGCTAGGACTGAGGCTGAATTCACATGTCTACCTCCCACTTTAATCTCTCTATTGGACAGTAATCCTATATCTCGAAGAAACCTCATTTTTTCACAATGCCCCCTGTAGCGGAGGGTTAATTCTACGAGTTCCTCTAGGCCTGTTAACGTGTTAAGCATCGTCCTTAAACCATCTGTTGGGAATGCCTCAAGTACTCCTATCCCTGGAATGTTAACCAGGTATATCTCGTCTAACGGGTTTACAGAAACTAATCTACCGTTTCTCAAAAGTCTAGCTGGTCTTAGGTATTCCTCTATAAGATCGTGGATGTTCCATGTCGCGGAGAGCCCTAAAGGGCTCACGTACTCTGCGGACATGCCTCCCACCATAATTTTTATCCTGCGGGGCTTATCCGACGAGTATATTCTGCCTGCGATTATATTGCTGAGGCCAGGGGCTATTCCAGAATCGGGTATAAAGATTACGTTCTTCTCCAAAGCCAATTTATGTAGTTTGAGAGGGTTGGCGTTTGTAAATGAAACGTCTACTAAATTGGCTCTAGCATTTATTGCTGGAGCCCAGATCCTATCCCCTATTACGCCGGGAAGTAGGCTGCATACGATATCGAAGCCTTTTAGGGCGGCCTCTACCACTGGTGTGTTTCTGAGTATGTCAAGCTGAACTGTTTCAACTCCTAGCTTTTCCTTTATGAGCTTTAGTCTCCCCTCGTCTTTATCTATAACTGTTACTTCAAGTTTTCCCGACTCACTTGCGGCTTCCGCTAGCTTAAATCCTATATTACCGGCTCCTACTACTGCAAGCTTCAAGGTTTCTCCTTCTCTAGGATTTCAACTCTTATACCCTTCTTTATCACGGTCTCTTTAAACTTTTCAGCGTCTCCCAGCCCGCCTACTATTGCTCCGTAGTGCATTGGAATAGCAAGTTCAGGTTTGATTGCCATTGCGGCTTCTGCGGCCTCCTTGTAGTCCATAACGTAGGTTCCACTTACTGGTAGGAGGGCAACGTCAACGTTTATGCTCTTCATTTCAGGTATGAAATCGGTGTCCCCGGCATGGTATATTTTTACCCCGTCTAGCCCTATGATGTAGCCTACATATCCTTTCCCACGTGGGTGAAACCCGAGCCTGTCGGGGTTAACATTATAGGCCGGAACAGCTTTTATTTTCACTCCCTTAACCTCTAATGTATCCCCAGGGCTTACTATTCTAGACTGAAATTTTCCAGAAAGCTTGCTTTCACAGTGTTTGGGCGCAACGATGATTGTTTCTTCGCCGGATACTTTTGAAATGTCTTCTATAGAGAGGTGATCGAAGTGATCATGGGTTATAAGGATTAGGTCTCCTGTCTCGCCTGGTTGTATCATGTAGGGATCTGTGTATATTGTCAGATTGTTTTTAATCTTGAAGCCTGCGTGTCCAAGCCAGTATATTTTTATTCCTTTAAATTCTATCATCGTTACCGTTTAGTTATACTATTTGGAAGTTATCAATTTTTCCTTCTATACCATTTGAGGATGAAGTCCTCTATTTCTCTAGCATACGGGTTTTGCTTGTTTAACATGTAAACTTTTTTGTTTCCCACAACCTTGTAGCTAACAATTTTGAGGCCCTTAAGTTTTTTAAGGTGCGACCTGACAGATTCTACACTTATTTTCGAGTGTCGCGCAAGCTCTGAAATGTATAGTTCGCCGTTGATCGCTAACTTGACAAGTATGGTTACTCTCCCCTTGCTTGAGAATATCTCATCTATCTTCATAGATAATTGAACCATAGATACAGTATTTTTAAAAGTGTACCATTTCGGTAGATTATGAGATACGATGTCCGAGGAAGAAAGGTTAAAGGAACTTATAAGGAAACTTGAGGAATCGTATATTGAAGGCAAAATATCATCTGAAACGTATAGAGAGCTAAAAGCAAAGTATGAAGCTCAACTTGCAGAGATACAGAGGGCAGGCGCGCCAGCTCCTACACCAGCCCCGCCGCCCACGCCGCCTCACGCACCACCTCCAACAGTGTATGCACAGCCGGAGAGGGGTGTATTTGATATTCTAAGTGATGCTTTCCGCTTTTGCACCGCCAACTACATAGTTTTCGTACCCTTCATAGCGGCTGCAATCTTAACATCGATCATATCTCTAGCCATCTTAGGAGCGACCCTCACAGGCTGGCCTAGACCTGGACCGGCTCCACCACAGTATGGTTTAGGAGGGTTCGGCTTTATAGGTTCAGCCATAATACTGTACACTTTCCTAGTATTCCTGATATACAGGATACTTGAAGGATGGACGGTAGCAATGGTATCACACGGATTGCAGGGCCGGCCTATCGACCTTAGCTTAACGTTTTCCGAGGCGCTGGGGAAGATAGTTCCCCTGGTAATTGCAGGAATCGTTGTAGCAGTTGCAGTGACCATCGGCCTTTTGCTGTGTGTCATACCAGGGATTATACTATTTGTTCTACTGGCGTTGACCACCCAGGCTATAATGATTGACGACCACGATGCAATCGAAGCTCTAAGTGTGAGTTTTAACATTGGGAAAAATAACTTCCTCACGATATTCGCGGCCATCTTCCTCCCACTCGTAGCATACTTCATCGTGGCTTTCATGTTCACGGGGATTGTCATCATACCAGTTGTGTCGACGGTTGTCTCATCCCTTATAGGTGCACTATTCCTGACATACCTTGCAGTAGTTCTAACGATGATATACTACGATAAGAGGAAGACCGTAGTGGTCTAGAATGGTGCACGAGGAGAGAACTCTCTCCCTTATTTTTTCCCTCGTTGGAGTACTCTTTGGGGTATTTATGCCGATCAGTGATAACGGAGAGCTTCCCATAACAGTAATAACATGTCCTTATAGAACAATCACAGGTAAGCCCTGCCCACTCTGTGGGTCTACAAGAAGCTTTGTCCTTACAGGACATCTTAGAATAAGAGAGGCTTTAGAAATGAACCCCATCGGTCTATTTTTCTTTTTCGCTTTGCTGGCAAATATTCCTTACCAAATCTTTAAACTCCGTAAGTTCAACGCCCAGCAAAACATCCAACGGTAGGCTATACTAATCTACAGCCAATATTAAATTCTAAAGGATGATAGCTGTAAAGCGCGCGCTAATGCTCACGTAAAACTTCATCGTAATTGTTGACGTAAAAAGTTTTATTAGCCACATGATCAATAGTTTTAGGTTGCAGGTGTTAAAGCTTTTACTTGGAGATTTCAGACCTGTAAAGGTCAGACTGACAGAGGAGGGGGCCAAGTATGTTAGTGGAATCTTCAATGAGCAGTACGGAGAGGGAGATGTGGTAACTCTACCCCTTTGGCTGGCTTTTAAGCTTGTCGACGATGGGAAGGCTGTTTACGAGTATAATCTTACTGAGGCAGAGCTTAAAATGCTCGGTAGCTACGTTGATGGGGAAAGATTCAGCGGAAGGACAAAATTGAACCCTCTCTCGAAGAACTTTTACCTGGAGGTTAAACTTCTCTCGAGAAATCTTACAGATGAGGAGAAGAAGAAGGTTAAGAGAGATTTGGAAGAATTAGTTTTTTTGAGGCTTCAAAAGATTGTAAGGCTTGCTATGATACCTGGGGATGTTAACATTGACAGCCTAAATGTTACTGATGAGGAGGCTGTATTGCTTTATAAATTAAAGGATTTAATTTCTGCCTGGGTTCAGGGTGTCCTGAGGGAAACTATTGGAGAGCGCGCTCAAACAAATATCAAGTGAGTTTGAAGAGTTTATTAGGTCATTTAGGGATGAGAAGGGAAAGCTATTATACTTCGAGAAAGTTGGAGACATGATTAGAGATGAAAAAAGAAGCCTAGAGGTATCCTACCAGCATATTAGGAGCTATGACCCAGAGCTTTCTGAGGTTTTCATATGTGAACCTCAGAGATTCGTTGAGGAAGCGAGCAAGGCTCTAAGTAGGATAGTTGCCCTGATAGACTACGAGTATTCCGTTAATAAGAAGTTTCATGTGAGGATTGTAGATCCTCCAAAGATACACTCCTTTAAAGATTTGAACCTCATCTTACCCGGTAAACTAATATGTCTCTCGGGAATTGTAACGCGATGCACCCCTGTACTCAGGCTTCTCGAAGAAGCAGCTTTCAGATGCACAAATCCGGATTGTGGAAATGTAGTGCGAGTGAAGCAAGCGGGCCCCGGGCTGAAGAAGCCAGTGGTATGTGACGAATGCAACAATAACAAGTTTGAACTTGATGAGAACCTAAGCAAGTTTGTAAACTGGCAGGTAATAAGGATTCAGGAGAAGCCTGAAGAACTCTCTCCAGGAGCTATGCCTAGATACGTAGACTGTGTCTTGCTTGACGACATCGTTGACGAGGTTAAGCCCGGCGACAGGGTTACCGTAATAGGAATCCTAGACCTTCTTAGAGAAAGCGGGAAACGATTTAGGGGAAGAGGTACACTATATACAAGCTACATTAAGGTTAACAATATAATTCATGAGACGAGGGAATACGAGAGAATAGAGGTAACGGAGGAGGATGAAAGAAGGTTTATGGAGCTTGCTAGAGACAGAGAAAGGCTTAAGGAGGCAATAATTAGATCGATAGCTCCCTCAATACATAACTGGGGCTACATCAAAAAGGCGATAGCCCTTGCCTTGTTCGGTGGAAACGCTAAAGTATTTGAAGATGGGACAAGGGTCAAGGGTGAAATCAACATACTGTTGGTAGGGGATCCCGGCACTGCTAAATGTGTCACTGGAGAATCCATGATTGTAATGAGTGATGGAAGCCTGGTGAGAGTCGACGAAATTGTTAACGATCTCCTCTCGAAGGACAGGATACCCCTAGATGATGGTCATGCTGCCAGGGGTAAACTGATGTTAAAAACCATGAATGCGGAGGGAAAGGTTAGCGATGCCTTGTCGACTGTGGTGTTGAAAAGAAGATCGCCCGGGAAAATTCTGAAGGTAAAAACCAAGACTGGGAGGATCATAAGGGTAACTCCGACTCATCCCTTCTTCACCTGTGAAAATGGTAAGATAACAAGGATTAGAGCATCCGAGCTGAAACCTAGGATGTTTATCGCCACACCCTATTATATCCCCCGTGGAAAAAATGGTAAAAATGTAGGGCTTGCAGCGATCGCTGGATATCTTATCGCGGCTGGAAAGCCGTCAAAGAAGGGGGGACTTAAGGGGGCAGTGATTTCATGCCCGAAAAGCCTTGTTAATAGTATTTTATATCTTGCGAAAAGAAACCTACGTAATGTTAAAATCGATGGTAACTATGAAGGGCTTAAAGTGGAGGTATCGATTTATAGTCCGGACATAGAGGTCTTACTAGACCAGTGTGGAATATACAAGGGTAAGAAGAGAGTTCCACCATTTGTAATGTCCGGCAGTCTCGACGAGACAAGAGCTTTCCTTAGGACGTTCTTCGACGCTGCTGGAAAGCTTTCAGTAAGGAGAGGCCAGATGCACATAGTTAGTGCAAGCAGGGACTTCATTGAACAGATAAGACACCTTCTCCTGTCGCATAGGATCATAGCTGTCGTTGAAGACGAAGGAAACTATATAAAGCTGAAGATAAGAGGACGATACATTAAAAAGTTTATTGAAGAGGTAGGCACAGCATACGAGGCTAGACTTAAAACCTTGAGAAGGATAAGCCGTAGGGCTTCCCTAAACACCAGCCCGAGAGATGTGATCCCAGGAGTCGGCGGGCTAATAAGAGATGCGAGACAAAGCTTGGCTATTTCGATGGATGAGTTTAATATCCCGAAAACTTCACTGCAGAGATATGAATCTGGGAAGAGACCGGTCCCCAGGGAAACCCTTCGCAGCATAGTTAGAACGCTTAAGGAAAATGTTACAAATCCGTTTGACATCCCATGGAGTCTTAAAGAGCTAGAAACTCAAATTAACACAGACATCTACTGGGATGAAGTTGTGTCTATCTGCGAGGAAAGCAGTGATGAATGGGTTTACGATATCCAAGTTGAAAAAACTCACAACTTCATAGCGAACGGGGTATTCGTACATAACAGTCAGATACTGAAGTATGTCTCACAGCTTGCACCCAGAGGGCTGTATACCACAGGTAAGGGAGCTACGGCAGCGGGGTTGACGGCGGCGGTTGTTAGGGACCCGTTTACAGGGGGGTGGAGTCTTGAGGCTGGCGCGCTTGTCATAGCTGACGGGGGAATCGCATGCATCGATGAGTTTGATAAGATGGGGGAGAACGACCGTGTTGCGATACATGAGGCTATGGAGCAACAGACTATTTCGGTGGCTAAGGCCGGGATAATATCCACCCTAAATGCGAGGACAACTATAATAGCAGCTGCCAATCCTAAGGGTGGAAGGTGGATTTCAACAAAGTCTGTAGCTGAGAATATAAACTTACCGCCCACCATACTCTCTAGGTTTGACCTTATCTTTGTTATGGAGGACAGACCGGAGATCGAGAGGGATAGGGCTATAGCTGAACACATAGTTGACACACATATAGGTGTAAACCCTATGGCGAAGCCTATCATGGACTCTGAAACCTTGAAGAAATACATAGCATTCGCAAGGAGGATAAGGCCTAAGGTCAGTCGAAGGGCTGTAGAGAGAATAAAAGAGTACTATCTGACATTGAGAATGCAAACTCCCCAGAGCGAAGCTATGTATGAAGGCGAAACTCCGATACCTATAACTCCCAGGCAGCTTGAGGCTCTTATAAGGCTGGCGGAGGCACATGCGAAAATGCTGCTCAAGGAAACAGTGGATATCGAGGATGCAGAGGCTGCCATAGAGCTTATGAATTATATGCTTAGAACAGTAGCTTATGATGTGAGCATCAGGGGCTTCGATATACACATGTTAGACGGCCATAGACATTCAAAGATGCTTGTATCCAATATAATAATGGAGAAGGCCCGTGAGCTTTCCAAAGGAAAGGATGAGGGTGTCTCGAGAGGGGAGCTTATAAAAGCTGTAATGGACGAGTTGAAGGTGAAGAGAATAGGATACACGGAAAAGATGGTTAAAGAACTTATCGACGAGCTAAGGGAGACCGGAAACCTATATATGCCAAGAGCAGGGTATTTCAAACCAGCAGAAGAGAGTTAACATGTTAATTTCCCAACTTAAAATACCCCGAAAAGTAATAGATGTCCTACTTAAAGATGGGATAAGAGAGCTCTACCCGCCTCAAGAGGAGGCTTTCGCCAAAGGGGTTGCAGATGGTGGTAACTGGCTTGTTTGCACCCCGACTGCTAGCGGAAAAACGTTAATAGCTGAAGTCTCCATCATGAAGTCAGTCCTAGAGAGGGGAGGCGTCTGTATATACCTCGTACCTTTAAGAGCCCTAGCATCCGAAAAGTACGAGCTATTAAAGTCTAGATACGGCAAATTTGCCAGAGTAGCCATGAGTGTAGGAGATTATGATTCGAAGGAGGCGAGACTTTCTGACTCGGACATAGTGATAATGACATATGAAAAATTTGACTCAATTATAAGGCATAAACCTACATGGCTTGAAAGGATCACAGACGTGGTACTCGACGAGGTTCACACCGTGTCAAGCAGGGAGAGAGGACCAACACTCGAACTCACAGTTGCCAAACTTATGTATATGAAACCTAATGTTAGAATAATCGCTTTAAGCGCTACTGTCAGAAACCCTGACGAGATAAGCAAATGGCTTAAAGCCAAATATATATCCACAAGCTGGAGACCTGTTCCTCTACGTGAGGGGGTGTATTATCGGGGAAAATTATACTTTGAAGACGGAAGAGTAGAGAGAATCAGCGATGGTGTAGAGGACCCGGTTTTGAACCTGATCTTTGACGAACTTGAAGAAGGAGGGCAAATACTAATATTCTACAATACAAGAAGTATGGCGGTCAACGCAGCGTTCAAATATTCTGAAAAGCTCCTAGGGGTCATTGAAAGCAATGATTGGTTATGGAACGCGTCTGAAAGGCTTAGAGCAGGACAGCCGCGCACTGAGATTATTGAAAAACTTGCCTCATGCATCCCCGCTGGTGTAGCGTTCCACCATGCTGGCATACCATACAGCGTCAGGAAAGTGGTTGAAGAGGGTTTTAGAAGAGGATTTATAAAGGTGCTCTGCGCCACACCCACCCTCGCAGCAGGCGTAAATCTGCCAGCACGTAGAGTTGTTATTCACAGCCTATATAGGTTCTCCGCGTTAGGAGGAGGTCTTATACCAGTTATGGAGTATAAACAGATGGCTGGAAGGGCTGGTAGGCCCCAGTATGACGAGTATGGGGAAGCAATAATCGTGGCGAGAAATAAAAGGGATATGGAGAGATTCATAGACTATTATGTCAAAGGTGAGCCAGAACCTATAAAATCAAATCTTAGAAACCCAAATGTCTTACCATCCCATGTACTTTCACTTATATGCATATTGGAGAGCACCGGGAGAAGAGGAATCCTTAGAATATTAAAAAACACCCTCCTAGCTGTACAAGAGGGGTTAAGCAGGGTTAAGTTTGACGTTGAAAACATTTTAGAGTATCTGAAAGATAACGGTTTTATAAGGGGAGATAGGATTTTTAAGCCGACGAGGTTCGGGCTTAGAACCTCACAACTCTATATATCCCCATCTACGGCTATAATTTTAAGGGAGTGTTTGAAGCGTAGCAGTGAGGTTAAGATTAATGATTTTAGCCTTCTACACGCAGTCTGCATAACACCGGACATGGACAAGCCATTCCTAAGGTCAGGAGATGACGAACTGCTAGAATCATATCTGGAGGATTACAGGGATCATTTACTTATAGATGTACCATATAAGTTTGACGAGATAGAGGATTATGAAGAATTCATGATGGGAACGAAAGCAGCAGTAACAATGAAGGCGTGGATAATGGAAGCTTCCGAAGCATGGATTGAAGCGGAGCTAGGTCTTCAGCCTGGAGATGTTTACAGGATAGTTGAAGCATGCCAGTGGCTCTTATACAGCATGGGTGAATTAGCGAGGCTCTTCAGAGTTAAAGATGTATATGAGAAACTAAGAAAGCTTAGAATTAGGGTAATGCATGGCATTAAGGAGGAGCTTATACCTATAATCGCGATAAGAGGAGTTGGCAGGGTCAGGGCAAGGCGCCTATTTAACGCTGGGTATAGGAGTCTCAGCTCTTTAGCCTCAGCGAGCGTCGAAGACTTGTCATCAGTGGAGGGTGTAGGTAGGGTTTTAGCCTCAAAGATTATAGAAGAAGCTTCTAGGCTGATCTCCGCCAGCCATACTTAGACTCATCGTAGAATGGCATCTTATGAACTACTGCTTCCTCAATTCTCCCCCGAATCTCCACTTTTACCTTTACTCCTATCTCTGAGTACTCAACGGGTAAATAGGCCATCGCAATCCCACAGCCAACTATTGGGCTGTAGTTTCCACTAGTAATCCTCCCTATCTCCTTTCCATCCTTGCTGAAAACTTTGTATCCATGCCTCGCTATAGATTTTCCAAGCATCTTGAGGCCGACTCTAAGCCTTTTAACCCCTTCTTCGGCCTGCCTCGCCAGAGCTTCACGGCCTATGAAATCACCCTTGTCCAATTTGACCACAAATGAAATATTAGCCTCAAAGGGGGTTGTTGTTTCATCAGCGTCATGGTCATAAAGTATCATGCCGGCCTCAAGTCTCAGGACATCCCTCGCACTGAGACCGCAGAATTTTAAACCATAATTTTTCCCTATCCTCTCTATCTCTTCAACAAGCTTCAAAGTCTTCTTAGGGTTTCCAGGCTCTTCTCCTAGAGTTATTATTTCAAACCCAGCTTCACCGGTATATCCCGTCTTGCTAACAACTCTCTCGGAGCCAGCTATCTCAACTAGTGAAAGCCTAAACCTTTTCATGTCTGACACGTTACTTCCAGCAAGCTTTTTGATAATTTCGATGGATTTAGGACCTTGAAGTGCTAGCATCGTTGAATTAAATGTTTCGTCACTTATCGAAACTTTGAAGCCTTTTTCTCGGGCAATCTTATTTATCCAATTCCATATTTTCTTTCTCGTCGCCGCATTAGTGACCTCTATGAATTTTTCTTCACCTATCCTCAGTATTACCTCGTCATCTTTAATTCCACCATTTTCATTGGTTAACGTTGTGTAGTGGGCCCTCCCAGGTGTAAGCTTTGAAACATTATTCGTTGTTACATGCTGTAACAGCTTTTCAGCATCCGGACCTTCGATAATAAACCTGCCCATATGAGAGACATCAAATATCCCAGCGTTGTTCCGAACTGCTAAAACCTCATCAGTGGTACCCGAATACCACAGAGGCATTAGCCATCCTGCAAAGTCCACAATCTTAGCCCCTTTACTAACATGTATGTTATATAGAAGCGTCTTTAATTGTTTCTCCATAATTCCATGGCGGCTGATGAAACTTTTAACTATTCCCAATCACTTAACTAATAGATGCCCATAAGCTCCGATGTATACAAAGAGTTAGTGAAGGAGCTGGGGGATGACAAGATCTCCACAGATGAACTTGAACTTTTATGCTATAGTTACGACTCAAGTCCTATCACAGGGAAACCTGATGTTATAGTTTGGCCAGAAACAATAGAGGACGTCATTAAGATAATTGACATAGCAAGGGAGAAGCAAGTCCCCATGGTACCAAGAGGCTCCGGAACAAGTATCGAGGGATCAGCTATCCCGGAAAAGGGTGGGATAGTTGTACATATGGCTAGAATGAGAAACTTCATCGTTAAAGCTGAAAACGGCTATGTCAAAGCAGAAGCTGGGTGCTTGATTGATGAGATTGAGCAGAGTGCAGCAGACATGATTTTCCCCCTGGCAACTGTTTACACACTGCCAAAAACTATAGGTGGATTAATATCAGAAGGATATTCATGCATCCAAGGTTTGGGAGGCATCATAGAAAATGTTGAAAGGATTAGAATGGTAACACCTGGAAAAGGTGTTATCGATATCACCCGAGAAAGCAACCCTAGCGTTAGAGATATAGTTGGATCGAAAGGGATTTTTGGAATAATAATAGATGCAACATTAATCCTAAGAAAAGTTACAGGCAAAGTAGGATTTTACGCTGAATATGGAACCGTTGAAGAAGCTATTAAGGCCACAACACTGCTCTCAAGCATAAGTGAAATTGTAAATATGGAGATCATAGACCAAAAAACTGTTTCGTTCAACTACAAACTTAAAGGTTGGCCTGAGCCGATAGGACAAGCGTTCATCCTTGCCGAGTTTAAAGAAGATGTTACAAAAAGGATAACGGAAATAGTTAGTGAAGTTCAACCCATCCAGTATCAAATTTATGAGAATGAACCCAGCATCGTATGGAACTTCAGAGACAGCCTATTCGCTTCAATCTGCAGACAAAACAAGTTCATCGTGAGGTGTAGGGTTAAGATACCGAAGAACAGCCTCCCTGAATTTTTCTGGGGGGTTGAAAGGATCTCCGGAGAGTATAGACTTGACATTGGAATCTATGGGAATGCTCTTAACTGCGAGTTCTACCCCACCATAGTGGCAAAGTTGGAAGCCAGCGAAGCTGAGAGAGCTATTAAGGCTAGAAAGAAGATTATAGATTTAGCCGTACATATGAATAGTGGAGAAAGCGAAGTGTTGAGGCCGGGGTGGAGGCAGTGGGTAGCTCTAGGCTATTCAACTGATGATATTAAGAGGTTGATCCAAATAAAGAAGAGCTTAGACCCTTCGGGAATTATGAATCCTGGAAAGATATAGGTGATCATAATGGACTATGAAAGTTGTAAGAAATGCGGATATTGCCTCTACACTTGCCCCTCATATAAAGCTCTTGGCTATAGGGAGAGCAACTCCCCCCGCGGTAGGCTACAACTTCTGGGGATGCTGAATAGAAATGTAATGAAGGTTAGCCTCGAGTACATTAAAAAAATGTACACTTGCACCCTCTGTAATAAATGTGGGGAAATATGCGTATCAGGGATAAACGTTGCAAGCGAAATAAGAAAGGCTAGGACTAGGCTAATAGATGAGGGGTATCTGGTTTCCCCCGTGATAGACGAGATGGCAACACAATTACGTAATAAAGGCTTTATAGCAGGAGAGCCAGAGCCATCACAGGTGAAAGACTCTGAAGTTATATACTACCCGGGTTGTGTGGTGAAAAACTTCGCCCAAGACTGCGGAAAATCAGATTACAAGGTGATCATGAACTTCTTATCCCAAACGGCGCAAACATTTATGCCGGTATGCGGGGGTGGACTTATAAGCGAAGCTGGTTATGAGGCGCTCGGCGATATAAGCCTTATGAAGTTGAAATCCAGCTTAGAAGACCTAGAATTTGAAAAGATCATTACATCATGCCCGATATGCCTAGTGAGGCTTGAAAAAATAGTTGGAAAGGATAGAGTAAGCCATATGACAGAGGTTATAGTAGAACTTGAAATAAAGTATAAGAAGAGGTTCAGATCCAAAATAGCGTATTATAAACCTTGCTACCTCCCGAAAGAAAGGAATAAAACTTTAGAAATGCTTGAGCAGATGCCTGGAGTTGAACCTATAGAGTTAAAGGAGACCGGGTGCTGTGGAGGGGGAGGTGGTGTAACTTACTTTGCACACGAGAACTCAGCAAAAAAGATGGCAGAGCTGTTAATGATAGAAGCAATGTCAATGGGGGCAGACATCATCGTCGCCCCATGCCCAGTAGGATACCTGAATCTTAAATCTGTGGAGGGCCTGGGTAAGCCTAAGGTTCTCAGTCCAGCGCAGATAGTTGAGAAAGCAGCTAGCAGGAGGCTCCTCTGGGTTAAACTTTAAAACTTACCTTAACTACATAAATCTGGGTTCAGAGATTTGGGAAAGGTAAGGTCTGCGGTAGTAAAGAGATACGCGTGGAAGCTGTTTAAAGAGTACCCGGATCTTTTCACAAGGGACTTTGAAAAAAACAAGCAGATATTAAAAGAGATATGTGAGATAGATTCTAAAAAGATTAGGAATCGAATAGCAGGGTATCTTGTGGTTCTCAAGAAGAGGGAGGAAGCTGGAACTCTCTTTAAGTAGATTTCAACACTTTCAACCCAGAATGATTATAAAATTTAAATCAAAGAGAGCACATTCCTGTTATAGATGGAGAACACGCTATTAAAGAAGATAAAAGAGAAAACAGCTAGGGTGTGCGTATTAGGCATGGGAAGAGTCGGCCTACCCTTAGCTACAGTTATTTGCAGCAAGGGATACAGGGTTAAAGGCTACGATATATCGGCTGAGAGGGTTAAATCTATAATTGAGGGGAAAAACCTTAACAGTGAACCTAAGCTGGAAAGGCTACTTTCTGAGACGATAAGTGCCGGCATGT
Organism: Thermoproteota archaeon; assembly: GCA_037917685.1. Taxonomy (GTDB): domain Archaea; phylum Korarchaeota; class Korarchaeia; order Korarchaeales; family JAOZGB01; genus JAOZGB01. The sequence continues at coordinate 347,760 of JAVCBU010000006.1, read as the reverse complement.
TGGACGTAGATTCTAAACTTAATTCTCGCCAGAAGTATGAAATATACATAGTTGCAGTTCCAACCCCGATAGAAAACGGTAGAGCCAACTTAAACTACCTAAAAACAGCTTTAAAAACCATTAGAAACATGATGGATGGCGGAGAACTCGTAGTTGTAGAAAGCACAATCCCCCCGGGGGCAAGCCGTAAGGTGATCGCTCCTATACTAAAGGAGAAGGGGTTAGTTATAGGACAAAACCTGTTCTACGCATATGCCCCGGAGAGGATACTACCTGGAAGGATGATTGAGGAGCTGACTACATGTAACAGGGTTTTAGGCTGTTTTGACGAAACCTCAGCCCTACTGGCTACAGAGTTTTACAAGAGGATAACATCCGGTGAAATCGACGTAACAAGCCCTGAAACCGCTGAAATAGTAAAACTTATAGAAAACACCTATAGAGACGTTAACATAGCCCTGGCAAATGTCATCGCAAGAATATGCTCCTATTTTAAAGTAGACCCTGAGGAGGCTATTAGAATCGCAAACAAACACCCAAGGGTAAACATTTTAAAGCCTGGAATTGGGGTGGGCGGACCCTGTCTAACAAAAGATCCACTAATACTGTACAGCCATGTAAAAGACTATGGATATGAGTCTCCACTCATACTTGAAGCTAGAAACGTAAATGATGAGATGAGTAGGTACGCGGCAAACCAGATTGACAAAGTGATAAAGAAGTATTTTACCGGGGAATCTTTGAAAGTGGCGATCTTAGGGCTATCCTATAAGGGAGGAATCGGGGATACTGCAAATAGCCCGGCAATCAGGATTGCTGAACAGTTAAAGGATATGGGGTACCAAGTGGAATCTTACGATCCGTACTTACCTGAAGCTAGCAGCTGCAGGAATATTATAGAATGTGTTAAAGACTCCTGCTGTGTTGTTATAGGCGCCGATCATCCTGAATTCGCTGGTTTAGACCTTGGAATGATAAAGAGACTAACAAAATATGAAAAACCCGTCCTTTACGATGGGAGATACATGTTTAGACCTATTGATGTTTTAAAGGCTGGATTCGTATATGTGGCTCCTGGCTATATCAAAGCTTAAATATATTATTTATCTCCAGGGTTGAGAAATAGTAAAGGGGGATAACTTTGGGAGTTTACCTAGGGGCAACTGCTATAGGAATCGCATGTAGAGAAGGTGTAGTCCTTGCAACAGACAGGAGAGCAACATATGGGACTTTTATAGCGTCTAAAAGGATTAAAAAGACTTTTCCTATCGCTTTTAACGTTGGGATGGCCTGCGCTGGGCTGCCTTCGGATTTCCAGAGGCTCACCAAGTATGTTAAGGCAAATGCTGACCTATACATGCTCGAGTTGGGTTTGGATGAGATAAAAGTAAAAACCTGCGCACGCCTTCTCTCAAATATCTTGTTTGGAAGAAGGTTTCTCTATCCGTTTATAACAGAGATAATAGTCGGAGGAATAGATGAGGATGGAAGCCAAATATATACCCTTGACATCGTGGGCTCTGTAATACTAGAGAAGTATGCTGCCGTAGGCTCGGGGGCTGAGCTCGCAATGGGTATTATGGAGAAGGAGTATAAGGAAGACATGAAAATTGGAGATTGTGAAGAGCTTGCGGTTAAAGCAGTTAAGTCAGCTATAAGCAGGGACGTTTTAACCGGAGATGGTGTAGATCTTCTCATAATAGATAGGAAGGGCTTCCGGGAGAAACGTGTAAAGTTCTAGGGGGCTGGATCTATCATGTTGGCAGAGTATATTAATGAGGATAGGCTTAAGGAGACTCTTTTAAGACTCATCTCGATAAGAAGCATTTATACCAAGGAAGACATGATTGTAGACTATCTAAACAGAAAGCTACGGCCTATCTGCGACAATGTAACGCTGCAGCCAGTCCCAGATTGTGGCGGGAACATCATAGGAATAATAAGGGGTGAATCCAGTGAGGCGCTACTCCTCAATACACACATGGACACGGTAGAGCCCTTTTCTGGATGGACGAAGAACATAAATGGCGAAGAAGAAGACGGCAGAATATACGGCTTGGGAGCCTTAGATACCAAGGCTGGCCTTGCAGCCATAATGGAGGTCTTCTATGCCATGAAAGACTCCGAGTTCAAGCCAAGGAAAACAATTATCTTCTCAGCCGTATGCGACGAAGAAGGGTTTAGTAGGGGGACATATACACTAATAGAAAGTGGAAAATTAAGAAATGTAAAGTTAGCCATCGTCGCCGAACCCACAAGGCTTAGACTGGTGCGTGGAGGCCATGGGAGACTTGTGTTCGATGTTGACATAAGAGGGAGGCCTTCCCACGGTGCAGTAACGAAGGGTGCTATAAACACTATAGTTGAGGCAAGTAAGATAGTGTTGTACCTAACCAAAGCATCATTCCCAACTGGAAAAGATAAAGCCAGAACCAACGTTGCACCTCTAAGTATAAAGTCAAGCGAATCAATCCTAACTCACCCGGAGAGATGCATATTAAGGGTTGACGTCCACTATCCGCCGGGGGTTAGTAAGATATCGGCTAGAAAGAGGTTTATAAAGGCTGTCTTCGAAACGCCAAACCTGAAAGTTAAACCAAACATCGATTTAATGAAGAGACCAACACCCTACATGGAACCCTACTACATCGAAAACGAAATCGTCGAAAAAGTGAGAGAAATCATCACCCGTGTGTTGAGACGCCCCCCAGAGCTAGGTATTTCAGCATCTGTTAATGATGCAAACTACCTCAACAATAGAGCCAAGATTCCAACTCTGGTCTTCGGTCCTTCCGGGATGAACGAGCATGCCCCTGACGAATATGTTGAATTTGATAGTGTAGTTACCTCCGCAAGGGTGTATGCGACCATCGTTGAGGAGATGACCGGGCAATGAGCCTATTGATCTGCCTAATAGTATTCTGGGCTGCGTTGTACTTTTTAGGGAATTTAGCTAAACTTGAAAGGTACGGGATAGAGATAGACCCCTTCATATTAGTGTGGAGGATTGAAAAGCTTAAAGATCTAATCTTTAATACTCCAGGCGTGGTAAGGAATGTTGTTTCAACGCTGTCAGTTTTAGGGTACATCCTCGCACCAGCAAGTGCTGTATTCGGCTTGTGGTATCTGGCTTCGAAAACCATAAATCAGGTCCTTGGGTACTCGAATCAGCCTGCTGCTATACCATTAATCCCATATGTAACCATCCCATTTGACTGGGCTTTAATAGCTACGATAGTAGTGCTTGCCGTGGTACACGAGGCTTTCCATGGGCTAACTGCACTATCAATGGGGGTTAGGGTGAAAAACGCTGGCCTTGCAGTGTTATTTGCGCTTATAGGTTTTTTTGTCGAGCTTGAAGATGAAGATCTTAAAAAGGTTTCGCGTAGGAAAAGGTTTAGGATATACTCCGCCGGAAGCGTGGGAAACTATATTGTCGCAGGACTCACATTCATTCTTATAGCGTCAATGTTCATAGGCTTCCCCCGAGAACCATATGGCGTGTACATAGTTGAGCCTTTAAAGGGGCAGCCATCTGAAGGAGTTTTGAGGGCTGGAGATATAATTATAGCGCTGAATGACACCAGAATAAGAAGCTACCTAGAGCTGGCAAGGTATATGTTGGGTACTAAGCCGGGGGAAGACCTTGTAATAACAACCGAGAGGGGGAATTTCACAGTCAGGCTTGCTGAAAACCCTAGGAACAGGAGTATAGGGTTTATGGGTCTTAAATTATACACTGGCGATTACTACAAGCCTAGGATAAACGTCAAGGGAGAGCTTGCCGTTAAAATCTACACCTACCTAAGTCTAAATATGTGGATAAACCTTGGATTAGCTATGTTTAACTTTCTACCCGCTCTCCCCGCAGATGGGGGTAAGATAGTAGAGATGTACCTTGAGGGAAGGAGGAAAATACTCTATGCTATAAGTATAGCTGTCTGGGGCACCCTTGGCTTAAGCATGCTACTTTTCTACCTTCCGGGCGGTTAGAATGCTAAAACTGCCAATGGTTTACACTTCAGACGAGATAATAGACTACGCCTTCCGCAAAGCATTTAGGAGGAAACAAGTCCCTACAACACTCAAAGGGATAGATAGACGAAGATACGTGGAACGGGTACGGCTAGAACAGTTTGAGGGTGCAGCCCAGAGATTTCTCTACAATGTCGTGAGAGGATTTCCAAGCATAGATAGCCTACACCCATTCTACAGGGAACTCATTTCTACATTCATCGATGTAGACAAGCTTAAACATTCACTAGGGGCTGCTGACTGGGCATATCGCACGGTTAAGAGGATATTAAGGCAGCATAGAAGGCTTCTAAGGGTTGCAGATTCGGAGAGGGAACTTATTAGGATTAGAAAGAGCGCAACTGGGAGATTCTCCTCGGTCATAAAGCAGATTTCACCCGAGCTCGAATTCATAAAGGATGTCGCAGTTAAGCTTGACAAACTCGCAACCATAGACACCGATATGCCGTCACTCGTCCTTGCCGGCGCACCAAACACAGGTAAAAGCACGCTTCTGAAAAGAATTACAAAGGCTAAGCCTAAAATAGCTGAATACCCTTTCACAACTAAGAATATTATTGTTGGACACATAACACTCAGAGGGCAGGTGGTTCAAGTCATAGACACACCTGGGATTCTTGACAAGCCACTAGAAGAGCATAATAATGTTGAAAGAAGGGCTATCGCCGCCATAAGACATTTAGCCAAGGTTGTCGTGTTTCTTGTAGATCCAACGGAGACGTGTGGGTACCCGCTTGAGAATCAGCTTGCAATACTGGATAGTTTGAGGCAGATAGTGGACAAAGAAAAGTTTATCGTAACAGCAAATAAATCCGACCTTGAAACATTTAAGTATGGGCTAAGAAAGTTAAATGAGAGAGTGAAGAACATCCGCATAATATCAGCGGCCACAGGCCAAGGTATCAGCAAGCTCTTAGAAGAAGTCTCCATGCTGATTGGTGATACTCGTTGAAGCTATTTGCAATCCTCTCAGGAGAAAACCCAACCATACCCGCAGCCGAGATTAGGGGCATACTTGAAGCGGAAAGGGTAAAATACCGAATAATTAAGACATGTTTTAAATGCCTCATATTTGAAGCCGGCGAAAGCTCCATAGAAGCAATATCAAGAAGGGCAGCGTACACACAGAAAATTTGCCAACACATACGAACTCTGGAAAACTTCAAAAGCTTGGAAGACCTGAGAAGGATAGAACCATTCGAGGTGGAGGCTGAAACCTTCAGGGTGAGAGCCTACAAGACAGGAAGCTTCAAGGCTGAAGTTGAAAGACTGAAGGTTGAAAGAGAGCTTGGAAGGATGGTAAAATCCTGGAATCCACATCTTAAGGGAGATATGGAGAACCCGCAGGTTGAAATAACTGTCCTACTCACAGATAAATACTGCATCGTAGGGAAAACAATCAAAGATGTTGACAGGTCGGTGCTTGTCGCAAGAGAGGCAAGTCTACAGGCGTTCTTCCACCCAGGGGCGATGAAACCCACAGTGTGCCGGGCAATGGTTAATCTAGCAAGAGCCAAACCTGGAGAAACCCTCCTCGACCCATTCTGTGGATCTGGCGGTATTCTAGTCGAGGCTTCTCTAATAGGATGCCACGCAATAGGAGTAGACATATCAATGAGAAGAATAAGAGAAGCTGAACAGGTAATGCTATACTATGGGATAGAAAACGTCGAACTACACCATGGAAACGCCCTTTACTTGGAATATAATGAAAACATCGATGCAATAGCCACTGATCCACCGTACGGAAGAGGAACTATGCCCCACGGCCAAAGTAGGGAGGAACTGCTGAAAATATTCGCCCGAAAAGCAGCTACCTACCTCAAGCCAGGCGGATACATTTGCATCGCAACTCCTAAAGAGTCAAAAATAGAGGAGTACCTTGAAGACTCGGGCTTCAAAGTTTTAGAAAAACACTACCAGTATGTCCACGGAGGGCTAACTAGAAAATTTACCGTCGCGAGGAGGTAGAACTTGCTCTTAAAAGTAGTATTCCTCGGCACTTCCAGCGCCGTCCCAACCAAGGATAGAGGCCTAACAAGCATAGCCATAAAAAGAGGAGGAGAATACATCTTAATAGACTGCGGGGATGGAACCCAAAGGCAAATCATAAGGTCCAAACTGGGGATAAGCCGGCTGAAAAGAATATTCATAACCCACCTCCATGGCGACCACTTCTTAGGCTTGCCAGCCCTACTGCAAACAATGTCGATACTGAGGAGAACAAGCCCTCTAGAGATATATGGGCCGACAGGGATAAAAGAGTACGTAGAAACGGCATGCAGAGTGGCAAGGTTCAGGGAAGCGTTCCCTATAAAAATAGAAGAATTTGACAGACCTACAATCTATACCTACCAGGACTACAGGATAAAAACGTTCAAGGTTGAGCACGGGGACATTCCAACCTATGGTATAGTCCTAGAAGAGAAACCGCTACCCGGAAAGTATGATGTAAAGAAGTCAGACGAGCTAGGCGTACCAAGAATGCTAAGGGGGCTCTTACAGAAGGGAATCCCCGTAGAACTACCAAACGGGAGAATAGTCCACCCAAAAGACGTATTAGGGCCTCCAAGACCGGGGAGGAAAGTAGTATACTCAAGCGACACAAGACCAACGTCTGAGACAGTTAAAGCTGCATGGAAAGCCGACTTACTAATACATGATGCAACGTTCAGGTCGGACATGAAAGAAAGAGCCAAAGAAACATGGCACAGCACCGTGGAGGAAGCATGTCAGATAGCTAGAGAGGCACAGGTAAAAGCTCTAGCCCTAACGCACTTCAGTGCAAGATATGATAATCAAGACCTAGAAGAGATACTACAAGAAGCGAAACAATACTTCAACAAAGTAATACTAGCAAAAGACCTTCAAGAATTTCAGATACCCCTTTAGCCGAAATGATATCCCTAGTATCGCTTACACCTGGAATACATTCAAAAATAAACATTAAAAACCAATAGGCTGTTATATTAGTGAGCTTGTCAGAAGGCTCTTTGGGGCCGTGGTCCAGCTTGGTAAGCATGTGCACAAAAGGATGCCAGCCTGGGGCGCTGGTGATCCCGGGTTCAAATCCCGGCGGCCCCACTAGTATCCTGGATTTTGTTGAGGATTTATTTTCCAGGGAGTATATGACCTCTACTGGGTGACAAACTTTGACTACTTGATGAGCACGGCTACATTCAATAGTACTTTAACACCATACGAGAGAGGGCTATACGTCGGGGTCGCCCTTGCGGATATAACCGCCATAGTAGCTGGCCAGCTAATAGCGGGATACAGATGATTGTTAAATCTCTTAAGATACTTGAGGAGGAGGTGGATGATGAGGTGTGATAATCAAGGTTCAGGAGACAGTTGCAAGGATCGCGCGCGTAAAAGGTCTAATTTTCAGGGGGCATGCTTATGCAATGTTTGAAGTATTTGTTTCATAAGCTTAAGGGCTTCTTCAACCTTTTTTAGAATGTTTCTGGCATCTTCCTCATCGTAAATCTCCCAGGGGGCTAGACTCACTGGGTCTTCCATAAGTTGAGGTGCCATGCTCAGGAGCAACTGCGTGAGATAAATGGGCAAGTCTCTCTGCCAGCTTCCTACATTTTTCTGGTAGCTCAGGTATTATCTCGTAGAGCTCTTGAGACGGATCATGGCTCCAGCTCGGCATTCTTCTAAGGGCTACGATGGCCTTCGCCGAGTTCTCTATTGACAACTGGGCTGCTTCGACACATTCTTTGTAGAAGCCCTGCCTGAGAAATTTCCTGGCTCTCTCCGCATACCCCTCTGCAAGCTTAATCCTATACTTCACCTCACTCTCAGGATTTATCTTCAAACTTTTACACCTCTATTGGCTTTAAAAACCCATCCAAGGGCTTCCACCCATATTTCCCATCTTTTGTCTTGTACCTGACTAGTTTACCTTTAATAGCCTTCTTGATCCTATTAAAGAGTTCTTTAAGCTTACCGGATGGATCGTACAGGATAACACCATCATAAGCTATATTTAAAAGGAAGGAGTCTATCTCAAGATTCTCCCTGAAAATCTTGTCTTCAGAAATATCAATCACTGTGATATCCCGCTTTAAAACTTTGTACAGCGGATCATAAATCTTAAATCTCCTGTCACATTCATCCATATCCCTAACAATGACTAGGAAGTCATAATCACTATGCTCAGAGGATTCACCTCTAGCCCTACTGCCAAATAGGGCTACTGCAACAACTCTGTCACCTAGACTTTCAACGAGCTTGCAGACCGCTACCTCAACGAGGCTCAAACAAACCCTATAAATAGTAACCCTGATGTAGTTAATAAGTCAGCTTATAAGCTCATTGCAAATAGCCAAGCCAAATATTCCTCTGCTGATAAAAGTTTTCAGTTTTGAAAGGATCGAGAGGTATAGCTGATTAAGGTTTCCCTGCCACCTCTAAGCCGTCTATGTACTTTTATTATCCTTCCATTATCGCGTATTTCAACCACGCCTACTTTCAATTCGGAAAGGGTCTGGTAATATTTCTAAATTTCGTAGGGGGTAATAGGCCGGGGGGTGTGGTTGGGTTTTCTGGATGAGAATTTGAACCTTTTGGTGGATCTTAGGGTAACAGAGGAGGTTGCGAGGATTGTTAGGAAGCCTAGGGGGATGTTATATAGGAGTTTAGATCCTCATATTTTCAAAGGAGTGAATGTCGTGGCTGTTGGGGATTTTGTTGGCTCCAGCTTCGTTCTTGCAGGGCTGAGGCCCGCAGTTATTATTGGGGACGGGTTTGTGGAGAGGATGCCGTACCCTTTGAAGCCCCCGGAGGGCTATAGGGTTCTTAGTACTGAGAATCCGCCTGGATGCATAACGGTTAAGGCTTGGCATGCTGTTAAGTCTGCTATTGAGTCTTCGATTGATGGTGTAAGAGTTTTCGTGCTTGTTGATGGTGAGGAGGATCTGCTTGGCTTTCCGGCTGTCATATTGGCCCCTGATGGTTGGGTAATGGTTTACGGCCAGCCAGGGGAGGGTTTCGTTGCTGTCAGGGTTACAAGTGAGAGGAGGAGGGAAGCTGTTTATCTCCTCTCATTGTTTAAGCCTCTGCGGTAAGGTTAATAGGTATGTATCGGTAAGAGTTTGGTGGAGGTGATAATGTTTGAAGCCTAAAGTGTATATGACGAGGATGATACCCGAAAGGGGGCTTAATAAGATCAGGGAGAGGTTTGATGTTGAGATATGGCCTGAGGAGGCTCCCCCGCCGAAGAAGGTGATCATTGAGAAGGTTAGGGATAAGGATGCTCTTGTTTCGCTTCTTACGGATCCTATAGACGCCGAGGTGATGGATGCAGCGCCGAACCTTAAGATTATTGCACAGTACGCCGTGGGATACGATAATATTGATGTTAAGGCTGCCACGGAGAGGAGTATAGTAGTCACCAATACTCCTGGCGTTTTAACTGAGACAGTTGCCGACTTCACGATGGCATTGCTACTCTCAGCGGCTAGAAGGGTTGTTGAAGCTGATAAGTATGTTAGGGCTGGTAAGTGGAAGGTTGGATGGCATCCCCTGATGATGCTTGGCCAAGATGTCTACGGCAGAACTCTGGGGATCGTGGGGCTTGGTAGAATAGGTAGCGCTGTTGCAAAGCGCGCTAAGGGATTCGACATGAAGATTATTTACTACGATGTTATAAGAAGGAAGGATCTCGAGGAGAAGCTTGGAATTGAGTACCGGGAGCTTGATGATCTTCTAAGGGAGGCTGACTTTGTAAGTCTTCATGTCCCATTAACAGAGGGAACGTATCATCTCATTGGTGAGAGGGAACTTAAGCTTATGAAGCCGACAGCTGTACTAATCAATACTGCTAGGGGTAAGGTTGTCGACCAGGAAGCGTTGTATAGGGCTTTGAAGGAGAAGTGGATATTCGCTGCTGCCTGTGATGTTTTCGAGCAGGAGCCTACACCTACAACCAACCCGCTGCTCGAGCTTGACAATTTCGTAGCTACGCCCCACATTGCCAGTGCATCAATTGAAACTAGGTCACGGATGGCTGAGATAGTCGCTGAGAATCTGATTGCATTCTTCGAGGGTAGGAAACCGCCGACAATAGTGAACCCAGAAGTTCTTGAGGGTAAGGCTTAGGATGCCTACTTTTCTTATAGACCTTGACGGGGTGGTGTACAGGGGTAACACCCCAGTAAAGGGAGCCTCAGATGCCCTAGCGAGGATCAGAAAGATAGGAAACATATATTTTATCACTAACAATTCAACCCTTCACCGAGCCAAATATGTAGAGAAGCTTTGGCGGATGGGGATACAGGTTAGCATCGATGAAGTTATAACATCTGGATTTGCTTCAGCGAGGTACATTGCAAAGAGACAAGGCGGGAGAGTGCTAGTCATCGGTGAAGAAGGGCTATTGGCTGAGCTTAAGGGTCAAGGTTTAGACATTGTAAGCGACTGGAAGACAGCTGACTATGTCTGCGTTGGTCTAGACAGAGGTTTCAACTATGAAAAGCTTAGCAGAGCTTTTAAGGCTGTGGTTAACGGCGCAGTTTTTATCGCCACGAATAGGGATGCAACGTTGCCGTTGGAGGGGGGTTTGGAGCCGGGTGCTGGTGCGATAGTGTCATCTATAGAGACTTGCACCGGTAAGAGGCCTATACTGATCGGTAAGCCGTCAACCCTCATCCTAGAAGAGACCATCGGGATTCCCACGGGGAGGTGTATAGTGGTGGGTGATAGGTTCGAGACAGATCTTGCCCTGGCTAGAAGGATCGGTGCAGAGATGGTTATGGTTCTAACAGGGGCAACGGGCATTGAAGATATTAGGAAAAGTACGGATAAGCCTGATATCGTAGTTAGTAGTATAGCTGAACTGCCTGACCATCTGGGTGTATAGGGAATGGAGGTTATCGGTGTTAAAGTAGATAAACCTATAGGGATAGGTGAAGACCTGGCTGAAGCCTTAATTAGGGCGCTAGAGGATTCAGGAGTTAGAATTAGTGATGGGGATGTGGTAGCTGTAACAAGCAAGGTTGTGTCTTATAGCCAAGGCCGTCTTGTCAGCCTCTCCGAGGTTAAACCGTCGGCTGAGGCTGTGAAAATGGCTTTAAAGTACGACTTAACACCCGAAATCGCTGAACTGGTAATTCGAGAGGCTAACGAAGTGATAGGGGGTGTTAAACATTATATTCTAACCATCAGGGACGGTGTTGTCCTGGGCAATGCAGGGGTGGACAAGTCGAACGCCCCCTATGGAATGGTTGTGCTCCCCCCAGAGAATCCTGAGGCTGTAGCACATAGGCTGCGACGCGAAATATATGAGAGGACAGGAGTTAAAATTGGGATACTGATTGTTGACAGCAGGATTGAACCCCTAAGAAGGGGAACCGTTGGGGTGGCTCTCGCCGTGGCTGGTTTTGAACCCCTTTCTGATGAGAGGGGTAAGCCTGATATTTACGGCAAACCCCTCCTTGTGACGAGAAGAGCCCTTGCAGATATGCTTGCTTCAACAGCCGAGCTTTACTTTGGCGAGAGAGACGAGCTAACCCCATTCGTGCTAATAAGAAACGCACCCGTAAGATGCACGGATAGATGGATACACAGCAATATAATGTTTATACCAAGAGATGAATGTATATTTTTCGGATCGATGAGGCATGAAAGTAAACCTGAAGATCACGGTTAGAGAGGGCCTCGCAAGGGCTGGCAGGGTTGGAATATCTGATTCGACATTCCGTATCCCCGGGCTAGCCCAGAGAAGAAGAGGGAGGCGGCTACCCACATGTGATTTCCACTATGAGAATGGAGCCCTCATGCTGGGGAATGTAAAGATTGAACTTCCAAACAATGACCGCATTGTGGACGGCTATAAGATGGGTATAGGATATGTCAGGCTTCGAGATGAACCAGGGGATATTGAAGGATTCACCTCATATATAAAGAAAGGCGGGTTCTCCCTTATTTTCATCGAAATCCCGGCAAACCTTAATACGGTGCTTATAGACCAAATCATAACTTCAAGACTCAGCTTGGGCATGGATAAGCTTATAATAGGCATCTACAATGGACATCCCTCCACTCTTCCGCTACTCTACTCTGTTGGATGCGATATTATAGCGACAGATGGAGCATTCAGATATTCTCAGAGGGGTCTATACTTAACCATGTATTCCAGCATTGGTAAAGAGAGGCTTGAGGAAACGCCTTGCTCCTGCCCATATTGCCTCTCTGAGAGCGGAGATGTATATGGGCATAACTTATACGTTTATAGAATGGTATTCGCACGAGTGAGAAACGCCATCTTAAATGGTGAACTGTGGAATCTCGCTGAAGAAACGGCGAGAGCCTATTCCAACAGCCTTGAATGCCTATTTCATATTTTTGATAGCTATGCCGATATCTTGGAGAAGTTCGAGCCTAGAACGAGAAGGGGGCCAGTATTCTATTATGGTGTAGAGACATGGTTTAGACCTGATCTTAGACGGGCGTATGGAAGGCTTAAGGAAATCAAAGATGGAAAAAGCTTCAACACTCCATTAGGCAAGGTGCCTATTGGCCTTAGGTTTGTGTATCCGTTTAGCCATATGGAATTTCCATTATTTAGAGAGCCGAGAGCTAAACCTACTGTTAGAGAGCAGGTGAGGAGTACATTAGAGTTTCAGTACGGGGTAGACGTGTCTACGTGTCTCAGGAATATTAGAGGTTCAAAATCGAAGAGAACTGGGATGCTTAGGAACGTCTTGGACGGGGACATTGTCATCGGCATGATAAGGCCGGAGGACGGCTTTTTCATCCCGAACATGGAGGGGGCGAGGAGGCTCTCTAGAGTGTTAAATGGCCGTTTCACCGTTAAGGTTAGAGATAAATTTGTAAAGAATGTTTTGGAAGGACTATCAGTGTACACGGACCACGTTTTAGAGTTAGACGATCAAATTAGACCCTCCGATGAAGTAATAATTGTCGATCCGGCGGGGGAGGTGATAGGAACTGGTAAAACATTATTATCGGCATGTGAAATAAATTATTTCGACCATCATCCATTTGTTAAAGTAAGACATCACAAATGAATATTTTGTTAAAAATAGTTTTGTTTACGGTTCATCTGTGAAAATAGGAGTCTCCACATCCTTATTAAGATTTAAAAGCTAGGGAGGAGTTATAATACTAACTGCCCCACATAGGTGGCTAGGGCTTGGAATTGCTTGAGGCTCATATTCGAGCGCTTCAACGGCTTCGCGATGTCTTCCCCGACGGCATCGTTGCATCAGAGCTTGTCTCGGACAGGGAGGCTAGGGAGTATGTTTTGACTCTCTTTACGAGAAAGGGTTACATCCAGCGGAGAAGAAGGTTTAGAGGAGAGAGGATTTACATCACCGAGAAGGGGTTGAACTTTCTAGAGGACTATGAGAAGCGTCTAATGGAAATAGAGGACAAGGACGGGGGAAGGAAAACCTAAACCCCCCTTATTTTATTATGTTTTTACTTCCATGCTGTAGAATTCAGCTATCCTCTTTAGGCTTTTAATATGGTCTCCGGCCATTATCACAATATGGTTCCCCATATCGCTGAAAATGAAGTTCTCAAATCCCTGATCCAGCTTTATGAAGGCTTGAGATCTGCACATATATTCCAGCATAAGGTTGGACTTCAACACTCGGCCCCTTGCAAGATACAGCTTTTCGAATTTCTTGCCTGTAATCTTTGCAAGGGTTACTTTCAAAGGCTTGTAGTCGCCGGAGATTGCAACGCTGGCCTTCGATTCAAAATGGGATCTCAGCGTTACCGATTCGATACCTCCTGAAAGGCTTGCAGGCATTGTACAATGCGACACTCCAATCATTCTTTTCTCATAGTTCAGGGTGTTTACGTTCACCATCCACGACGGCTTTCCCGTTAGAAGTCTGAAAATATGCATGGTTATCAGGCTGTCGGCTTCAGCCTCGCACCCAAACGTAATCCCTTCGTCGTTTAATAGTGAGACTGCAAGGCAAGGTGTAACCTTAAACTCCTCTATTAGTGGAAAACAGTCTACAGATATAGCGTTGAGGCCTAGGGACTCAACTATTTTCTTTATCGCGATGTAAAGTTTGTATGCCCCTGTTATATCGAGCATTGATGGTTCGAGTATGTCGAGAACCCTCGATGCAATCTCCCTAGCCCCCTCTTCAGCTCTTTCCCTACTAATCTTATTGAAAGCATCCAGAATCGACTCAACAGGTATTTCAACAGTATTAAAGCCGAACATCGACTCTGCAAGCCTAAAACGTGATATATCCCCTCCGATTACGCCGAAAGTAGAGGCTGATAGCTTCCATGGTACCATAGAGAGTGTTGCTGACTCGGCCAACCTGCGGAGGGTTCGTCCTAGAAAATCCTCATGGTATACTACTACCGGAAATCCTCCATTCCACCTTATTAGCTGCTCCGTCCTTCTAGCAGAGGGTAATGAATTATTCTTCTCTCCCGCGAGAAGTATTACAGGCTTCTTTGAGGTAAGCCATGTTTCAAAGGCGATTCGGCCTGTTCCACCGGTAAGGAAGTAAAATACCAGTACGTCACATTCCTCATCTATCTTTACAGGGCTACTATGCACCCCAAATGATTTAGGTTCAAATCCAGCTTCTACTAGGGCTGAAAGCACGTCCCCAATAGTCCTGGAGGTTTCCTCCTCAGGCAATGTGTGCAGGGGTGACTTAAAGAAAGACACTAACGCTTTACCTATCTCTACTCTTTCAGATCTCATTCCTTTACCACCTTCCTTCCAGTTATTATATAGCCTGTATGCCCGATCATCCTAGTTTCTGGTCTAACCCTTTCCCTTGTTACTGAAATCCTTCTCAAGAAGATCTCAACGATTTCTACGTCTTCGAACAAGCCAGACATTGAAAAGTAGGCTTTCTCCACCTGGTTCACAGATGGAACAAAGACACATAATACCTTTGATGGTTTAAGGCTTCCCCACACTTTATCTACAGCATCCCAAGGGTTTGGAATATCCAGGAACACCGCATCTACCTCTTTCTCATCAACGCCCTCACATATGTCTTTAAGCTTAAATTCAACACGATTAGGATAGCCGTATAGTTCAACGTTCCTCATGGCAAGCTTCATGAATTCCTCTCTAACCTCGTAGCTGTATACTTTTCCCTCATCCCCCACAATGTGAGAAAGGAGTATGGTTAAGGCTCCCGTACCAGTCCCCCCTTCTACAATCCTCGAGCCGGGTCCGACTCCGGATTTTAATATCATGTATCCGGCATCCTTAGGGTAGATTATCTGTGTTCTCCTCCGCATTTTCAACGCTATGTCAACAGGCAAAGGCTGGAAGACATAAAACTTCTCTCCAGTAGAACTCTCTATTATTGAGCCGTATCCCTTGCTTAATGCCTTCTCAAGGCTTACTACACCTTTATGGCTGTGGAACTCAGCAATATCAGCTCTAACCAGAAATTTCTTCCTCCTTCTAGGAAGATATAGGAGAACATGTTTCATATTAGACACGTTTAACATGATCATTAAATATCGGCATTGAAAAGTTTTAATTGTAAAGAAAAAGTAATAGTTGCATATGCGCAGTTTCTCGGGGTTAACTGCTGTATTTGCCATTGTATGCCTCATTCTAACAACTTACCAATACGCCGAGGCGCAGATATTGCCTGTAGAGATAAGCTACGACGACGGTTCAGCGGAGGGGTTTCTAAACCTTGGTAGCATAAGAGGATGCTATTACATGGTTTACTTTACTGTAGACCAGCCTGAAGGCAAGCTTTTGTCAGTAAAGGTTTACTTAGACTCTGCTGAAGAGTTTGACATTGTTTTGTGGAGTTCGGAGTATGTGGAAACATTTAGATACAGCATCTATACCGGTGAGCATTTTAAACCTGAGTCTTCCGGATGGTGCGAAGTTAACCTTCAAGGTTACAGTCTTGATGCTCCTATGCCAGGCTTCTACATACTTATAAAACCTTTAAAAGAAACTCCAAATGGCTACAGACCCATGGTAGGTTTAGACACGAGTTCCCCGTCTAAAGGGAGGAGCTACATTTACTTTTGCGGTAATAAAAGTTATACACCTGTAAATGGAAACATTATGATTAGGGCTGTGGTAGGATATCAGAGAAGCTACATTCCGCCAACACCACCTCCTGTCAACGCCACAGCCCATGACATTTACGGATTTATACTCAACAAATCTATGTATTCAACAATAGTATATGGCAGCATCAGCGACTATGCCTCTGTAATGTTACTAGATTCAGCGCTAAAGGCAGAGGGAAGTCTTCAACTATACGCTATCCCGAAAGACAGGCCTCTAATAACCGTTGGAGGACCAGTCGCAGTACCTGGAGTAGCGAAATTGAATGATAAGGTAGACGTGGACTTTACCGTGCTAGAGGATGCGGTAGTACTTAGAGCACTTGGCTCTGAGTGGACCTACAAGCGCGAATACTGGGGATGGAGGGATTACGCAGTTATATACTTTACAGAGGAGGGGGATGGATATATTCTTTCTATCCAGGGATGCACAAGATATGGTACGAAGGCTGCATCGCTTATGGTTGCTTTATCAGGCAGCTTGTTCCAAGGAATTACAATGGCTGTTATAGAGTGGAGGGATCTAAACTTCGATGGCCAGGTACAGTTGTCGGAGTGTTTAATCGTCATTACAGATTAGGGTTTAAACAATAGTCTTAGACTCCCATTTTGACATGCGTCAACGCAGGAGCCGCATCTTATACAGTCTGACTCTGTGTAAGCGTCTAGATGCGTGGGATTGATAGCCATAGGGCACGCCTGTACACATAACATGCATCCTGTACATTTTGACTCATCATATTCAAGCCTGAGAAGTGAAACATTGTTTAGAATTCCCGCTAGCGCACCGACAGGACATATAAACCTGCACCAGAACTTTCCGAGGTATGATAGGCTTAGAATTAGGATTATGATGAAGGTTATAATGTGTATTGTAAAGGGATGGGTTAGGGTTAGACCTGAGAAGAGACCTATATGAAGCCTTAGCCTATACGGTATCCCCGCAACCAAGAACCCAGCTATGCACCCTTTACAGAAGTAGGTATCTTTAAACATGTAGGCTACTATCAGCGAAACTACTAGAACCCCGTACTTAACGAATGTTGAAGGCTTGGGTGGTGAAGCCATTTTCACCTCAACTTTAAGGAGTTTAGTGTATATAAGTCTCTCAGCTTTATGAAACATCTCCGTGAGCAGTCCTATAGGGCAGATCCACCCGCAGAAGAACCTACCTGAAAAAAGATATATCGAGAATAGACCTCCAATGCTTAGAAAGGGGATGGCCCGGACGATCATCATGTTTTGGAGAACCCCGAATGGACAGCCGAGAATGGAGTAGGGACAAGCGTAGCAGTAGAGGTATGGATATACGAAGCCTATGTGGGAAAGACCAAGTACTCCAAGGTTTGCCAATACTAACCCGATGAATTGAAGCACCCTTCTAAGGCGGATGAGCCTACCCCTCAAACCACTCACCCTCCAGCTTCCTTAACTATCACGTCAACCAAATACCCCTCCGACGGCACACCCTCAATCTTAACGTTACCAACTATGATTGTTGGAACAAACCTAACGCCGTACTCCTCAGCCTCAGACTTGTGTGTTGCCACGTCTAGCTCAACGTACTTGACCATGCCTCCAGATGCGTTTGAAATGAGGCTGACAAGGTGTTTCGCAGCTGGACAGGCCTTACAATGCTCACTTGTGAACAAGATTATGTGTACTTCCCTCTCCAGAGAGTTAAGCCTGGCCACACTCTCGGGGGAAAGTGTCGCAACATGTTTCTCCGCCTCTAGACCAAGGCAGCTCAGGCATATCTCGGTTGAGAATCTTAGGATAAGACTATACTCCACACTCCAAACACCATATAAAGCCCATAAAACCATGCCTAACAAGGCTAATATAAAGGGAATTCGGTTTCTGCGCCTATATAACAAAACTGTTAGAAGCAGCGGCCCGGAAACCATGACAAATGGGAGGAGAGAATCATACATAAACCCCTGTATGTGCGCGTAGTAAGTTGAGGTATAGTTCAAGCTTGGAATATCCACCGTGAAGTAGAAATTATATGCTTTAGGCTCAAGTATCTTGGCTTGATACGTCAGATAATCCTCCTGACCTGGTTGCAATGGGCCAATAAATCTACAGGTATGGGTTACGTTATCGCATACTATAATGGAGGGGATTTCCCCACCCCACATATTTTTAATACTTACAGTTATATTTGCAACCTCTCCAATCCTAACCTTCTCAGGATATGAAAGTTTAATCTGAACTGGAGGCTGACTGAGAGACAATAAAAGATTAGCCAGTAGTATCATGAGAAATGACTTTGATGAAGACAACATAATTTATCCATCTTATGATGTTAATAATTTAAATCATACCTTCGGATCTCCAAGCCTGCGATTCTATCTACTTCTTTTCCAGAATCTCTTTGAAAAGCTTCCTTATCTCGGTAGACTTATCACTCTCCTGCCTTGCAACTCTGAGATGCTTCTCTATCCTTTCTGTGAATTCCTTTTCAAACTCAAACGCTGAAAGCTCTGGCATAACATGCTTAGCTATTTCGGATGGCATGGAGAACGAAAAGACAGGCAGTATATCCGAGTCTCTCACATCAACTTCCGCTTGGCAAGCAGTGCAGAAACCTTTGACGAGAGGAAGAGAGGATACTCTCCCGCATTCTTCGCACACAAATATCCCTAGCTTCTCATACTCGTTCTCTATAGGTCTAAAACATGAAGGACATACCAGGCTCCCTCTTTCTCTCATATAGTTTTCTGTAAAGTCCACATGGCCGCATGGCAAGTGTTTCAGAATGATTCTTTTGTGCAGGCTAGGGCTATCGCAGTGAGGGCACCTAACGGTCAGCACCAGACCCTCATTACCACATTTTGGGCACTTCAAAAGAGATAACATCCTCTCCTTTCTGAGTACACCCGCCGACTCCAGCCTGGTAAGGGTGCTCATCGTTTCGCTTTCCTGCTCTCCGAAAACCTCAGCGGCTTTCTTAAATGAGACTCGGAGGAACCCCTCTATTTTCGGTGTTAAAATGTCAGGGAACTTTCTAATGATATTTAGATAGGTCAACTCTGTTTGTGAGATTCTAGGCTTCACTTTGGCTTTTCCACCCTTCTCCAAGCTGTACTTCCTTTTAATAGCCTCGAATCTCTCTTTAATTTCAGATATCCGACTGATATACTTTTCTCTTGAAATCTGACCCGATTTGTAAAGATCTTCTAAAACCCTCAGCTCTTCTTCCAGTTTTGATAATTCAATCAAGATTATCATTAGTTCTAACTCCTAAGTTGTATATAAAATGTTTGATTTTAACTTGAAATCATAGGATAATTCACAATTTATAAGAGGATTTCAATGTTAATTTATAATATTGTAAGCACCATACTATAATAGTTGATATGTGGTCATTACTAGAACGGGAAATAAAACCTGAAGAAGTCACTCTAGAGCCACTACCCCCTGACTGGGATATAATTGAAGCATATAAACTTTACGAAGCATCCGAGCTCGAAGCAGCCCCTCCAGAGCTTAACCCGTTTCCTACAGTGAAAGAATACCCTACATATAAGGTTTTCTCCAAGGCTGTCATAGCCATGAACCCTGTTGACGGGGAAAGAAGATATTTCGTAATCGAGGAAAAAATGAACAAGCAGGAGAAGGAGATATACGACCTTGTAGTCGACATGCTGTCAAGCGAAATAATGGCACCTGACGAGATAAAAGACAGAGAGAAATACCTCGCCCTAGAGGCTACAAGGATAGCTAAAAAGTATAAGATTAAACTCAAAGAAACGGTAAGCTGGCCTAAAATACTGTGCTACATCAAAAGAAACCTTCTAGGCTACGGCCCGATCGACGGACTTATGAGGGATCCTAACATCGAGGACATATCGTGCGACGGAGTCGGCGTTCCAGTTTACATCTGGCACAGAAAGTATGAAAGCATGAAGACAAACATAATTTTCAACAGCGAGGAATACCTGGACGAGTTTATAGTAAAACTCGTCCATCGAGCTGGAAAACACATCTCAACAGCCTTCCCCATAGTAGACGTCATGCTCGAGGGAAAGCACAGGCTTGCAGCAAGCTACAGGCGTGAAATAACCCCTAAAGGTGGAACATTCACAATTAGAAAATTCAGAGAGAAACCTTACACTATTGTTGACCTGATAAACTTCGGAGTTCTAACAAGCGAAATGGCCGCCTACCTCTGGATAGCCATGGAGTACAAAAAGGCTGTACTAATAATCGGGGCTACAGCAGCTGGGAAAACAACACTTCTAAATGCCCTATCATGTATGATAAGGCCTGAAGCAAAGATAATAACAGTAGAGGAAACCGCGGAACTAAGGCTACCACATGAAAACTGGATAGAATTCATATCAAGACCTGCATACGGGCTAGGTGTAAGCAAGGAAACCGGAGGAGGAATAGACCTATTCGACCTAGTAGTGACAAGCCTAAGACACCGACCTGACTACATAATTGTCGGAGAAATTAGAGGAAGAGAAGCATACGCCCTAATACAAGCAATAGCAACAGGACACGGGGGACTTACAACATTCCACGCAGACAGTGTCGAAGCAGCAATCAAGAGGTTCACACAGAAACCTCTGGACATAGCACCAGCTTACATACCCCTTATCAAAATAGCGATCCTACTTGGAAGAGTGAACTTACCTAACGGAAGGATGGCTAGAAGGATAAAAAGAATAGATGAAATTATTGACTATGACGGCGCAACCCTCCAGAAGAACACCGTGTTCTGGTGGAACGCAGGCAGGGACCTGTTCATAGGAGACCTAACAAAAAGCAGGATACTGAAAGAAATAGCCATAGAAACAGCGAGAACAGTCCCAGACATAATAAACGAAATTAGAGAAAGAGAAGCGCTAATAGAAGAAATGATCAAAAGAAACGTAACAGACTACAGAGAAATAGGGAGAATGATAAGGGAATACTACTTAAGGAAGATTAAAACAACAATTAAAATGTAAAAGCACCATCACACTCCAATGAACGGGGGTATTTACATTGAGAGTTACATCAAATAAATATTAGAAGATGTAACTCTCAATGTAGGAGAGGGGATCTAACCTCCAAACCATACCTAAAGGCCAAGGTCAAAACCATAATATTAAAAAGAAAACAACCACCATATCTAACAACATTAAAAATCCACTCAAAACACGAAAAGGAAGAATGAACTTGAAAAACACATAAAATCATGTAAAAATCAAAAACATACCTAGAAAATAGCCATATATTTAAAAATTTACCAGAAAAAACAACAACAAACAAAAATATCACAAAGATTTAAATTCTATGAAAAGTCAAGAATAAATGATCAGGTTATGAGAAGAAACGCGGGAATATCCCCGGTAATAGCAACCATTATAATCGTAGCAGTCGCCATAGCAATAGCAATAGCGGTCGCATACTGGGTCGTTGGCATAGCCGGCATCTTTACGAGATTTGAAAAGCTTGAAATCTCTGCTGCGTGGTACGATTCAACTAACCAGAGAGTTACACTAAGAGTTAAGAATACTGGGTCCGCCGATGCCACCATCACTGACGTATTCATTAATGGAATCCCGGTGAGAAGTGGAGGGAATCTGTCTGGTACGCTACCTATAACGCTGGTTAGCGGTGCTAGCGTCACTATACACATCTACAATGGTGACATTCCGCCCAGTGTAACTGGTGGCTCTTGGTCATCCGGGGTTACATATGAAGTTACCCTGCATACTGCAGGCGGTAAGGATTATCCTAAGGCTGTGGCTATCCCATAAACTTCCCTTTATTTCCCTTTCTTTTTTGGTTTGTTGTTAGTTGTTGGCTTGCTATTTATTTGGGGGGTTGGGATTATTTTTATATGTTTCGGTCTGTTAGTATGTTTGAGGTTGGGGTTGAAGCGTGGCTTTGTGGTGGTTTCTGGGAAGGGTGGTACTGGTAAGACTGTTGTTAGTGCTAACCTAGGTTTTTTGTTGGCTGAGGCTGGGAATGTTGTTTTGTTGGTTGATGGTGATTTGGAGTTTGCCTGTTTGTCGAGGCTTTTTGGGGTTGCTGATGTTGAGGTTGACTTGGTGAGGGTTGTTTCTGAGGGTATTCCACTGTGGAAGGCTGTTCATGCCACGAGAATTCATGATAGGCTTGGAATTATTCCTGTTAGGCCTTTCCGGCGGGGGTCTGGTGGTGTTCTTTTTGATGATCTTGTTAGGATGCTTGGTTCTATTGCTGACCGTGTTGATTATGTTATTGTGGATGCTGGTCAGGGTTTGGGGGGGAATGTGGTTAGGGCTATGTCCGCTTTCCGGGAGTATCTAGTCGTTGTAGAGCCTGATGTTTGGAGCTTGGATGCTGCCTTGTTTGTTAAGGGTACAGGGGATAATGTTAGGGCTCGGGCTTTGGGTTTTGTTTTGAACGATGTTGAAGACCAGGGTTTGCTTAGACCTGAGGTTGTTCGGAGTTTCGAGAGGATTCTGGAAATGCCTTTTTTGGGCGCCATCCCTCATGATCCTGCCATGAAAGTTTCGTCTGCTAGGCTTGAGGTTTTGGCTAAGGTTAAACCTGATTCTCCTGCGGCTTTGGCTTTGAGGAGTGTGGCTGCTAGGATTATGGGTGTGAAGCCGCCGGCTATTGTGGTGAGGCCGAAGAGGAGACTTTTATTTAGTTTTGGCTTTTTGAAACGGGTGAGGAGGTAGGGTTTGTATGCCCGGTGGGTGTTGGGAGCTTTTGGACCGTGCTGATAAGGCTTTAAAGGCAGGTCTTTTTGATGCTGCGGTTATTTTGTCAGTTAAGGCTTTAGAGATTGGTCTTAGGGAGGCTTTCGGGATTCCGGAGCTTCACAGGGCTGGTTTAATTGATATGATGTTTTTTGGGAGGGATCATGGGGTTAGGATTCCTTTTTGGGATGAGTTACATCATTATAGGAGGCTTAGGAATTATTGTCTGCATAGTTTGTATTTGCCTAGTATGGAGGAGGCCAGGGGGGCTGTTGAGTTTGCAAGGAAAGCTTTGAAGAGTTTTGAAGGGCTTAGAGTTCCTGAGGAAGTTGTGAGGAAGGCTTATTTGCAGTTTAGGGTTGATCCCAATTATAAGCGAAAGATGGTTCGGCGTTCGAATTGGTTGTTGTTCCTTGGTACCTTTATGTTTTCGACAGGCGTTAATACTCTTGTATTACTGTCTTTTACCGGAGGATGGTCTCCGCCTAGCCTGATCACTAGTTTTATTCTTCCGGGACTGGTTATTGTTGGGTTTGTGGTTATTGTTTTGTCTCTTAGGCTTAAGAGTAAACTTAGAGTTCTATAAGCTCAATGGCTTGATGTGATTTTTAAGCTCTCGGTTTTGAGGCTTGGGTGTGTCTGGTTATCCTACTGGTGCGAATGTGATGCTTATTGAGGGTGTTATCCACAGGGCTACTACTGAGATTAGGGTTAGTAGGAGTGCGTGTTTTATTCCTGCTGACACTTTTTCTTCGCCTACTTTTCCTGATACTAGGCCCATTAGGTATACGTTTATCACTAGGGGTGTTGTGAACATTTGAAGGAAAGATTCGTAGGCTATTCCCATTCTTGCTAGGGCTAGAACCCCTCTCATGAATCCTAGGAGTATCACCGTTGAGACTACAAGTACTAGGGCTCCTATGTATGGTACTATTAGGAGTGGTCTCAACTGTTCTCTCTTCTGATTTTCTACTTCGTTCATCATTTCGGTGTAGCTTGCCATTGCTTCCATCGTGCGGGGGGTTCCGCCACCGATGTCTATCGCGTCTACTAGGAGGAACATCATCATTTTGGCAAGCCAGCTGTTTACTGAATTGTTGAAATCACGGAGAATTTTGTGGATTGGTATGCCCCATTCTATTTGTGCTGAAAGCCTTTTTATCAGTGGTGATAGGATACCGTAGTCTCTATTTTTGAGGTTTGCTATGCACTTCTCAGGTGGTAATCCCGCCTTTCTTATCTCCACGAGGTCCCGTAGGAAAAATGCCAGGTTTCTCTCCGTTTCTCTCTTTCTTTTATCGTATCTTATGCTTACCCAGGCTCCCGGGATGCTTGAGATTATGAGCAATAATCCTACGATAGTTGGGAGAACCGTGCCAGGCCCTAAGCCTAGGATGTCTATTACAAGTTTTTCTACAGCGGTTCTTACCGGGAAGGTTGGAAATATGGCTGATAACAGGATTACCACTATTCCAGGTATTAGGCCCGCCAGCCATATCTTGTAAACTTTCCAGTTAGTTTCAGGATAGGATGGTTGCATCATGTCTCCAAGGTATAAGAATAAAATCGAGATCATTGGTGTTAGTATGTAAGTAAACAGGAAGAAGCTCGCCTGTCCGAACATTGGCATAGGGACTGGCATTGCTACATTGGTTATGTATATGGCATAGATCCCTAGGCCTAAGAGTACTGTTACCGCTATGTATCCTTCCATCATCATACCCAGCTTTTCCCCTATTATTCTTAGTTGTCCTATTCGCTCGTTGAACATTAGCTCGGTCTTCCGAAGCAGGTAGTGGACGAAGTCTCCTCCTGTTCTAACCGTTGAAACGTATCCTTTTATTAGCTCGGAATAGCTTTTTGCCGGCACATTCTCGGCTGCTCTGTCCATGGCTGAGAGTGGGTCTATTCCAAACAATGAAACATCGAAGACTATGTACTTGGATACTCTGGCCAGGTTTGGCAGTAGTTTGGCTTGGCTCAGTCTTTTCATGCTTCTAAAGGGTGTTATCCCGCCTGTGGACATGACAGAGATGTAGGCTGCTGCGAAGGGTGTCTCATTCTCGAGAGATTTTATCCTATTGTACTTCCAGACGACGGGGGCTAGCAATCCTAATGCGAAGGTTATTACTGGGATTATTATACATAGGACTATCATAAGGGGGTAGACTATTTTGAAAGCCGCGTAGAGGACTAGGTTTATGCTAACCATTAGGACCGCCATGGTTATGGTTAGCATTGCGACGGCTGATGCATAAGCTAGGGGGTATACTCTCATATCTGCTTTGCCGAGATCTGTTGGTAGGTCCTTGTAGAGCTTCATTATCAGCTCTCCAAGAGGTTTGAAGAACCTGTATCCTATTGTATAGATATTTTGTTTAGGCTTTGCTAAACTGGGCATCTGGATATGTTGTACCTTGTCTGTCTTTTAAATTTACCTTGTACTGTCGAGTTTTGGATTTTGCACATAAAGGGGCTGGGGGAGCTAGTCTATCGCTGCCTTTTTCAAGGTTTCCAGCTCGTTCTCGACCGTGTTTTTTCTTGCTTCCAGCTCCGACTTCTTCCTGTTATACTCATCCTCAGTGATATCTCCTATTCTCCACCTTGCTAGTGCCTCTTCGAGCTGCAATTTTAGTTCTTCCAGCTCGGATGAGAGCTTTTCTATTCTTTCTTCAATCTCAGATTTTAGACTTTTCAGTTTTTCCTCCAGTTTCTTCTCCTCAGATTCCAGCTCGTTATCTATCTTGTTGAAGGTTTTTTCGCTTATTTCCTTATTTAAGAGGAGATCAGAGAGTTTTCTCCTCTTGGATTTCACTATTTCAAGCTCTGACACGATTTTCTGTATATTAGTATAGAGCGGGGGTGGAGGGGGTGTCTCAGGCTTAGGCTGGTATGTAGGGGCAGCCGTGGGTGGCTGGAGTTGAGAAATTAGCGCTTCACGCTTGTTTTTATATTCGGCTTCTGTTATCCTGCCGTAGATTAAATCTTCATCAAGTTTTTTAATGCTTTTAATTATACCCATCTTCCTTTTCCACTCTTCCTCGGTGATTTTACCTAGGGTTAGATCCATGTCTATCTGTTTCTCCAGTTCGGCAATATTCACTGTCATTCTGTGAATAGCTACTCATAATGAGCTTATAAAGTTTCATAGGGGATAAGAATGGGTATGGGGTTTTTGAGTAAGCCCTTTGGGATGGGGGTTTTTAAGGTTGAGGTGGGCAGGGACTGGGAGATTTCAAGTTTTGGTTTTAGCCGGGGTGGCGGTATTGTAGCCCTAAGCGATATTGAGTTTGGAGAGAGGTTCATTGTTAAATGGGAGCCTGGTAGGACTGTTGATGTCGACCGTTCCATCGAAGCTATGGCCAAAAAGTTGAAAACTGTTAATGTATATAAGACTGGTTTTACATCTATTAGGGGGCATAAGTGTGGGAAGTTTAGGATTCAGGAGGAGGATGCTCAAGGCATGGGTGGCATTTGGCACTGCGATGTATCAGGGCTTAACTTTCTAGTTTACTATAGGAGTCAGAGCCCTAAAGATGCTGAGGAGACGTTAAACAACATTCTACAAAAGTTTAGGTGCCACTGGAGGGGAGAATACGAATATTGGACTCTTTTAAACCTAGAGTTTAAGACACCGAAGGGATTTGTTGTCTCTAAGCTAGAATTGCGGGTTGGAGAGTCTAAAGCTCTACTTAAGGGTGGGAGAAAGTTTTTTATACTTTACCGATGGCATTTCCCAGAGAAAATTAAGATTAAAGACGTGGAACGTAAGGTTAGGGAAGCTGAAAAGATGGTTGGGAGGAAATTTATTGAGGAATGGACTGAGGAGAAGAATATTAGAGGGTTTCATGTTGTGTCCAGAGGTTTGAAATATTATGTGAGGGATGCGTTGCTTAGAAAGAGAAGGGGTGAGTGTAGGGTTTACTTTTGGAAAGACTTCACGATTGGTAGAGCGTTTGCCTTGTTGGTGATATATCCTCCGGGAGAGGGGGTTGCTACGTTTACCTCAAGGTTTTGGGAATCTGTAAGGGTTTTATCCTGACATTCCAATCTTGCTTCTTGGACAGAGTTTTACTGATTTCTGACATATTTTCTGGGCTTCAGAGATATTTTCGGATGATATAAATAATTCACCTGCCTTCCTGCATAGTTTGGATTCTCGAATGCACTCCTCCATGTTGGCGTTTTCTCCCCTCTTCCTACACAGCTGTGAGATTCTAATGCATAGTTCACCAGCAAGCTTATATTTTCCCTCCTGCTGGAGCTTTCTCGCTTCGGCGCAGTATTTCAGCGCGTTCATACATAGGAATTCTTCAACCATTGAGTTAACATATGGCTGGGAAAAATAATAAGGTTGACATGCCGTTAGACTTTTGTGAAGTTTAACCCGAAAGTTGTAGATATAGCTGAAAAGATTAGAGATATGACTATTAGGGGAGCTGGAAAAATCGCTAGGGCTGCGGCTGAATGCTTAGTTATAGTGGCTAGGGAGTCAAAGGCTAGAACCAGCGATGAATTCTGGCATGAACTTTTAGAAACAGCGAGGTTTGTGAATTCAACTCGTCCCACAGCTGTTTCTCTACCAAATGCTCTTAGGTACGTGCTTATAAGGGCCTATAGGGGATATGTCGAAGGAAATTCTGTCGACGACTTGAGAGAAATAGTCATTATGAGCGGGGAGGAGTTCATAAAGAATTCGCTGGCTGCTGTTGAGAGGATAGGTGAGATTGGAAGTAAAAGGATCTTAGACGGGGATGTAATTCTAACCCACTGCCATAGCACGGCCGCCCTAAGTATTCTCTTACATGCGCATAAAGAAGGTAAAAGTTTTAAGGTGTTCTCTACGGAGACTAGGCCGAAATTTCAGGGGAGGATAACATCTAGGATACTTGCTGAGAACGGCATTCCGGTAACCCTTATAGTTGACTCAGCAGCAAGGTTCGTCATGGACAAGGTAGATAAGGTTGTGGTCGGATCAGATGCCATCGCAGCGAACGGCGCGGTTGTAAATAAGATCGGCACATCTCAGATAGCTCTCGCAGCCTACGAGGCTAGGGTTAGAGTGATGGTGGCTGCTGAAACTTACAAGTTTTCGCCTGAAACTCTCATTGGAAGGCTGATAAGGATAGAGCTTAGACCTGAAACGGAAGTTGTTGATAAAGAATACATGAAAAAGTACGGTGTATCCGTCTTGAATCCCGCGTTCGACATTACCCCTTCAGAGTATGTGGATATAATTGTAACTGAGAAGGGGATAATCCCTCCACAAGCTGCAATATTAGTGTTAAGAAGAGAGTTTGGATGGTTCACAAGCCTAAGCAAAGAATTATTATAAGCTTCTATGCTCCCACGCTTCTATAGCACGTCTAAGCTCATCGTGAGCCTCGGCAGCCTCAAAGACGCTCTCACCTCTCAGGACAGCATCTACGGCTTGCCTCAATGCTTTAGCCCCGCTGCTATACCCGTCGGGGTGGTTAAATACAGCTTCTGAGGTGGAGAGAACTATATATCTTCTATATGTTTTGAGCAAGTACTCAACCATGCTCGGATTCATGGGGCCGTCTAAGACAAGGTAAGACTTCTTAAACCCGTTTTCAACTTGCACGGTTTTAAAACATAACTTATAGTCTTGCTCGCCCACCGTCTCTACAGTATTCCTTTCTAGGAATATGATGTCAGCACCTGAAAGCCGCGCTAGTTTAACGATGACGCTAGGTGCCACTGCCTTATAGATGTAAGAATAGCCTGAAAAATCGGCTAAGATTGGTATTTCAACTTTGAGGTTCGAAATCTGGATTAAGACGTCTAGGATCTCAAGCCCACCAGATACTTTAACTGCTGTAGCACCGATTCCAGCGGCTTCCTCCGCACACTCAACCATTTTAGTCGGGTTGGAAGGTAGATTCACTGCGAAGAGTACTTTCCTCCCAGTTTCAGACCTAACCCTGTTAATGTAGTCTATTGACATCTCAGCCATAGCCTGAAACTTACCTGGATCCATTGTACAATCTATACCTATATCAACCCCCTGACTAGCGATTTCATAGAACAATTTTAGGATACGGGATGGTATGGAACCCTTCCAGTCAGATATTTGAACAGCAATAGGCGGGCCGGTATACCCTAGGATTTTTGAGATACCATCTACCCCGTGATGAGGACCATTAAAAGATGATAAAATCTCCCTTGGAAGTATGACGTCTACAAGCCTAGCGCCGCCTACAGGCGCTATCCTTCTTAGGATTTCATTTATCATCCTTTGAACACCATATTCGGGTTTGAAAAGGTCTGCATCTGATGTTACTGCAATTCTGTTTTCATCAGCCTCTTCAAGAACCCATGACGGGTTGTATTCCCTAGCTATTCCGGTCTTGAAAATCGATCTTAATTTTTCAATCATGCTTGGCTTTTGTGTTTCAAGAATGAACCTACATGAATTGGGTGCTTCATCCATCAGGTCATACTACCAGTATGGCTTTTATAATAAGGTAGGCTGAAAGATAATAAAAGATACAAAGATTAGATTAGTGATGTTAATAGCAGCTGTCGGCGATGTTCATTCCCCAAGATATCTAGGTCTATTCAGACAGGCACTATCTAATATAACCCGTAAGCCTGATATCATGCTCCTTGCAGGTGACATGATTTATCGAGGCTTGATATTAGAGTATGCAACGGTATTGAAGGCCATAGATGAACATATTGGCAACGATGTAAAGATTTTTGCATGTTTTGGTAATGAGGAGTTTGAAAATAAGCGTGAAAGCTTAAGAAAAATATATGGGGCTAGGGTTAGATTCCTAGACGATGAGGTTGAGTATATCCACATAGACCAGAGAGTAGTGGGCATATGTGGAACCCAGGGAAGTCTATACCGGCCTACAGGCTGGCAGGCAAAGCATATTCCCGGAATAGCTGAAAGATACAGGAAAAGAGTAGAAAACATTTCTAAGATTATAGAAGAATCTTGGAAGCACGCTGACAGGGTCATCCTACTAATGCATTATGCTCCAAGCTTCAAGGTTATGATAGGAGAGAAGAAGAGCGCGTATCCATGGCTGGGCCATCCAGGATTCGAGAAAGTTATCATAGAGAAAAAGCCTAGCATCGTCTTCTACGCCCACCTTCATTATGCGAAAATTATAGAGTACAATATGGGGGGCGTTAAACTCTACAATGTTTCACTACCGGCATCCCAAAAGATAACGTTAACAAGGCTGTAGGTTTCTATGGCATCAAAGGGGTCAGGGTGAACTGGGTACCTCATCGATAAATCTCGTTTCGATGTTCGCCCTCCTCATCCCCCAAATTACATGCTCCTGCAACCATTTAAACATGTCTTATTCAGCATGACATCACCTGCGAATACAAAATAGAAAGTTTATACGTTAGCGGAGGTGAACATCTCATGTGGGAGAACTTGTTGAACTAACCATTAGAGGAGCGAAGGTCTTTTATAACGGCATTCTTGTCGAGGGAGGGGTATCTGTATCAAATGGTAAAATAGTCCAGATTGGAAGTGACAATCGCCTTCCAAAGGGAGATATTGAAATAAAGGCTAATGGTATGCTTCTCCTTCCTGGTTTTATAGATGTCCACGTACACATTTATGATCCTGAAGACTTGGGTGATAGAGACAGTTTTGATACTGGAACCCTAGCGGCGGCCCATGGGGGTGTAACTACTATTATTGAAATGCCCACAACAACACCTGTTGTAACGGTTAGTTCTGTAAAGGAGAAGATAAAAGCCGGAGAAAGGCTGTCCTATATAGACTTTTCCTTGCACGCAGGGATGATAGAAGAACCTGAGGATCTTAAGGACATTGATGAGCTTGTTAACCTTGGAGTATCATCTTTCAAGACTTTTACAGCTCCTCCCTTTAAAGCGGAGGACTATACAATCCTAAAATTGATGGAGAAGACTAAGAATAAAGCGGTTGTAGTAGTTCATGCGGAGAATGACAGTATAATATCTAGGTATGTTGAAGTGGCTGTAAGGGACGGTAGGAAAGATCCTGTTGCACATCATGGCTTCAGGCCATGGGTTGCGGAGGTTGAGGCTGTATGGAGGGTTATAGTTCTTGCCGGGTTCACTAGGACAGCGCTTCACGTGGCCCACCTGACCACCGCTGGCGGTGTTGAGGCTATAAGATACGGAAAGAACAAAGGATTTAACGTTACAGTAGAGACTTGCCCACAATACCTTGTCTTAACCATAAAAGATGTGGAGAGGCTTGGCCCATATGCAAAGGTTAACCCTCCACTAAGAGGGAGCAGAGATGTAGAAGCGTTGTGGAAGGGACTTAAGGATGGAACGATAGACATGGTGGCTACAGATCACTACCCCACCTTTAAACATCAAAGGGAGGAAGGATGGAAGGATATATGGAATATTCCTTCAGGCTTACCAGGTGTAGAGACTCTGGTCCCACTTGTCTATGGTTTCGGAGTTTCCAGAGGCATCATAGATTTGAACAGGCTTGTGGAAGTGCTCGCCTTAAATCCTGCGAGAAGATTCGGCCTTTACCCTAAGAAGGGGGTTATAGCGCCAGGTTCGGATGCTGACATCGTCCTGTTCGACCCAAAAGAGGAATGGACCATTAAAGCCGACCTGTTACATCATAAGTCAGACTGGACACCCTTTGAGGGACTACATATTAAGGGTAGGGTTAAGACAACCATATCTAGAGGTAGGATTATAGTTAAAGATGGAGAGTCCGTCGGGAATAGGGGCTGGGGAAGCTTTATACCTAGATATTTAAGGAAAGCTTAAAACAGATCAGATGAGATAAAGCACGAGGTGACCATCGTGAAGTACTACGTTGATGATCTTAGGGGTAGAGACCTCATAACCACCCAGGAGTGGAGTATAGATGAGATAAGAACTGCTATGAACCTTGCAAGAGAGCTTAAACACACAGTCTACACGAAGGGTATAGATGGCCTGCCCAGGTACCTTGAACGGAAGACATTTGTTATGCTGTTCTTCGCCCCTTCAACAAGGACTAGATCTGCCTTTGAAACAGGAATGACCATGCTTGGCGGTCACGCCCAGTACGTTGAGTCGAGGATGACAAGGATTGAAGAGGGGGAAGCCATAAAAGACCTTGCAAAGATGTATGAGATCTACGGAGACGCGATTGGCATAAGAATTCTGGATAAGGCTATAGATTACGTCTATGGACGTGGGAACGCCGTAATCAGGGAGTTTGCAGAGCATGTTAGGGTACCCATAATTAACATGGCTGATGACATGTACCATCCAACCCAGGCCATCGGCGACATGGTCACAATTGAAAATAAGCTTGGAAGACTTAACGGTAAGAAGTATGTGATAATGTGGGGATACGCCCCTGTTATAAGAGGACGTTGCAGTATACAGGCGGAGATGCTTCTAGCTACCAGGTTTGGCATGGATGTTATAGTAGCACACCCCGAAGGCTTCGACTTAGACCCTAAAATAGTTGAAACCGCTAGGAGAAACGCTGAGGATAGCGGTGGATCGCTTGAGTTCTCTAACGATTACAGGGATGCTTTGGACGGTGCACATGTGGTGTTCCCCAGGAGCTGGTGCACTGCGAGGCTCGCAGAGCTAGGAGCAAGCAAGTTCGGCAATGAAGAATTGAAGATATATGCAAAGTATAGGAATTGGAGGCTTAAAATGGAAGATCTAGACTTAATGGATAAGCACGGGATAGTAACCCATGTACTACCAGTCCTACGGGGAAACGAGGCTGACGACGAGGTAATGGACTCTAACAGGTCAGTTATCTACGAACAGGCTGAAGACAATATGTATGCTAAAGCAGCAGTTCTAGTGTTGACGATGGGAGGTATAAGATAGCAACCATACTGACTCGACACTCTATTGTTTCCCATTTTAGGGTTGACATCGCAGATGCCTATTTATATTATTCCTCTCCTATGCATGAAATAGAGCTTAGAATTGCAGAGAGAGGTGGTTCATACGGCTGCACGTGAGCCTCCAATTGTTTCCATGAAAGGTATTGTGAAGAGGTTTCCAGGGGTTATAGCTAATGACCATGTGGACTTTGATGTTAGAGCTGGAGAAATACATGCTCTTCTCGGCGAGAATGGAGCTGGAAAGACCACTTTGATGAACATATTGTACGGTATTTACCAGGCCGACGAAGGCCGTATCTATATAAGGGGGAAACATGTTGAAATAAAGTCCCCGAGAGATGCGATAAGGTACGGTATTGGGATGGTTCACCAGCACTTTAAGCTCGTTTACAGACACACAGTCGCCGAAAATGTGGCGTTAGGCTTTGTAAAGAGTTTTGTAAACCCTATAGAAGAGGTGAGGAAGAAAATATTAGAATTCTCAGAAAGATATGGGTTAAAAGTTAACCCAGACGCAAGGATATGGGAGCTTTCAGCCGGGGAGCAGCAAAGGGTTGAGATTATAAAAGCCTTGTACGGCGGGGCGGAAGTTTTAATATTGGATGAACCAACATCGGTTTTAACCCCCTCAGAAACGAGAGAGCTTTTTAAAACCCTAAAGGAGATGAAAGCTGAGAATAAGGCTATCATATTCATAACTCATAAGCTTGATGAGGTCTTTGAGGTAAGCGATAGAGTAACTGTTCTTAGAAAGGGAAAGGTGGTTTCCACTCTTAAGACATCTGATACGAATAAGAGGGAACTTGCTAGACTGATGGTCGGAAGAGAAGTACTTTTTAGGCTGGAGAGAAGACCCGTGGCTACGGGTGAAGTTCTACTCAAAGTAGAAAACTTGCATGTTTTGAATGACCGTGGCCTGCCAGCTGTTAAGGGGGTATCATTTACATTGAGGGCTGGCGAGATCCTCGGAATCGCAGGGGTAGCTGGCAACGGGCAAAGAGAGCTCGTGGAAGCTATAACTGGGTTGAGAAAAGTAGAGTCTGGAAGAATCATCTGCCTGGGAAAGGATGTAACTAACTGCAACCCCAGGATAATAGCGATGCTTGGGATGGCCCACATTCCTGAAGAAAGGATTAGGCTTGGAATAGCCCCGGGATTGAGTGTAGCTGAGAATCTAATTCTCAAATCTTATCATACAAAACCCTTCTCAGGTAGGGTCATGTTAAACTGGGGAATAATACGAGAAACCGCTGAAAAACTGGTTAAAGAATATGAGATTATGACCCCAAGTATTAACACTCCAGCTAAGCTTCTCTCAGGCGGTAATATTCAGAGGCTTATCCTTGCAAGAGAGCTTTCCGGAGGCGCATGGGTTATAGTCGCCGCTCACCCAACTTACGGGCTTGACGTTGGGGCGACAGAGTATATAAGAAAACTTCTCCTCAAGCAAAGAGAAAGAGGATGCGGCGTCTTACTAGTCTCTGAGGATTTAGAGGAAGTCTTAAACCTCAGTGATAGGATAGCTGTCATGTTTGAAGGTGAGTTTATGGGGATAGTAAAGCCTGAGGAGGCCAGTATTGAAGATATAGGACTTATGATGGCTGGAACAAAGAGAGTTGAAGGCGAAAGCAGATCTTATATGGGTGAAGGTGATCTATGATGAGGATTAGACTTGAAAAAAGGGAGTATGAGAGCAAGCTATTATCCATAGGTGTAAGTTTTCTCATGTTATTCCTTGCATTACTAGCTGTTGCAATAATATTCTGGATCTACGGTGTGAACCCCGCTGTAGCCTATGGTAAGATTTTTAGAGGCGCTTTTGGGAGTCTTTATGGATTCTCCGAGACAATAGTAAAGTCAATACCCCTTCTCTTGTGTGGTATTGGGCTTACATTGGCTTTTAAGGCATTAATATGGAATATTGGCGCTGAAGGGCAGCTTCTTATAGGTGCGGTTGCCGCAACCGGTATAGCTTTGAATCTTACTGCACCATCATACGTGGTTCTCCCACTGATGTTCGCTGTAGGCTTCGTGGCTGGAGCTGCGTGGTCTCTTCTTCCAGCAGTTTTAAAGGCTAAGCTGAATGTTAACGAGGTTATAACAACCCTGATGTTAAACTATATAGCATTAAAACTTGTGGAATACCTGGTATATGGGCCTTGGAGGGGGCCCGAAGAGTGGGGGTTCCCGTATACTAGTAAGTTTCCACCAGATGCTAGACTTCCAAGGATTCCAGGGACGAGAATACATTATCCAACCCTGATTATCGGGGTAGTAGCTGTAGCCGCAACTTACATATTACTTAACAAGACAAAGGTGGGCTATGAGATAAGAGTTGTAGGTGAAAACATAGATGCAGCCAGATATGCAGGAATAAATTATCTGAAGACCGTTCTACTGGTAATGGTAATAAGTGGAGGGCTTGCAGGGATAGCTGGTGTGGGTGAGGTCGCTGGGATACAGCA
Source organism: Thermoproteota archaeon (assembly GCA_037917685.1). Lineage (GTDB taxonomy): Archaea > Korarchaeota > Korarchaeia > Korarchaeales > JAOZGB01 > JAOZGB01. The sequence goes on along the minus strand of JAVCBU010000006.1, from coordinate 312,639 downwards.
TAGGCTTAGAATGGGGATATCACCTGGGTACGGATACACAGCCATCATTGCGGCCTGGCTTGGAGGCTTAAACCCATGGCTTACGCTTGCGTCGTCCATACTTCTCGGAGGACTCCTCGTGGGAGGCGATATAATTCAGACTTCGCTGGGGCTGCCTGTGGCGGCTATTGACATATTTAACGGGATAATTCTTATCTTCATAATTGCGGGTGAGATATTGAAAAGGTATAGAATTAGAATCGTGAGGTGAAGGACATGCTCCAGTTAATAATATCTTCTATACTCAAGGCTGCAATTAGAGCTGGAACTCCGCTTCTCTATGGGACTCTAGGAGAAGTTTACGCTGAAAGATCAGGAATATTAAACCTTGGGGTTGAAGGTATGATGATCTTAGGAGCCGTAACAGGATTTGCAGTTACAAGGGTTACCGGGAACCCGTGGCTTGGGATAGCTGCCGCTGCAGTGGTCGGTGGGCTGTCCTCGTTAATACATGCTGTGCTGAGTATAACATTGATGGCTAACCAGGTTGTTTCAGGCCTCGCGTTGACGATGTTCGGCCTAGGTTTAAGCGGCCTTATAGGAAAGCCCTATATTGGAGTCAAGATCCCAAGCATTTCAGATGTCAAGATCCCACTTCTATGTGAGATCCCGATTATTGGGCCGGCATTCTTCAACCAAGACCCCTTAGTTTATATATCCTACGTTCTGGTGCCAGTGCTATGGTTTATACTCTTTAAGACCAGCCTCGGAATAAAAATAAGATCTGTTGGGGAAAGCCCTGAGACAGCGGACTCGTTAGGTGTTAATGTTTCTCTAATAAGGTATGGGTGCACCTTCTTCGGCGGGGTTATGGCTGGCATCGCCGGTGCCTACCTATCAGTTGTTTACACGCCAGCATGGATTGAAAGGATGACCGCAGGCCGAGGGTGGATTGTGATAGCTTTAACGATATTTGCAATGTGGGACCCCTTAAGATCTGCTATAGGTTCGTACTTGTTCGGGGGGGTAGACGCCCTGCAGTATCATCTACAACCTTATGGTATATCTCCAAGCCTCTTAGGGATGTTACCTTTCATCTTAACAATAGTGGTGTTAATATTTGGGGCTGAAGAGACGATACGGAAGAAGATGGGTGCACCAGCGGCGCTAGGGATACCCTACAAACGAGGAGAAAAATAGTACTCGGAGTTCAATTCTCTCTTCAGAGTTTGTTCCAATACGAATAGGCTATCCTGGATTTCCGGTATGGAGTTGTATAAAGACTGCATGTTAGATAAAAAAAGGTGGGGGGATTACCAGAGTCCTGGAGCCGGTATCTCTCCTACTATGTTGTCTACAAACCAGTCTATTGTCCACAGTGCGTCATGACCAAGCCTTTCTCCCGGTTTAACTCTAAGAACGCCATTCTGGTCGTATATGGGTCCTGTGAATGGGTCGAACGTTGGAACTTCCTCGCTCATCTGGGCTAGTCTTGTCATAACGAGATCGTACACAGAGATATTGCCTAGTATTGGATCTTCAACGATTACCGACTTTAGTTCGTCCTCGAACTTGGGGTTTATTGGCTGTCCAAATTCGCCGCCAAGCTCACATGCTCCCTCTTTTAGCATCCACCAGTAGTCTACGTTTTCAAGGTTTCCAGGCTTGTATACTCCAAGGTATATTTTCATCAGGATGTCTGCGTAGATTACTTCCCAATGTACTAGCTGCCCAGATACACAGCTGTCAGGGCCGAACTTCTGCATCGGGGAGTAGTGGCTAAAGGTGTATATTTGCTGACCTGCTTCGGTATGCTCCTGGCCGACTTCTATCACTGTTGGACTGTCCTCTGTGAACGCTAGGCAGTCGCATCCCTCTGAGATGAGAGCTTCAGCCGCCTCTCTAGCTTTAGCTGGATCGTACCATGAGAATAGCCATCTAACATAGACCTTGGCGTCGGGATTTACCTCCTTTACCCCTAGCGCGAACGCGTTGATGTGCCTGATGACCTCGGGGATCGGATGGGCAGCCACATACCCTACCTTCCCTGTTTTGGTGAGTGCCCCGGCCATTAGTCCATTCAGATAATACAGCTGATAGAACTCAGCGAAGTATGTTCCAACGTTAGAGGACCTCTTATAGCCGCTACAGTGGAAGAGGATCTTGTCTGGATAACGTTCACCAGCAGCTATGGTAGCGTCCATGTATCCGAACGAGGTGGTAAAGACTACATCGCATCCTTCCTCTTTAATGAACCTATCTATGTAACGGTCAACATCAGCCTCGCTTACAGCCTCAGCGTACACCGTCTCTAGCCATGGAAATATCTTCTCACAGTATCTTCTCCCCTGGTCATGCGCGTGGCTCCATCCATAGTCCCCTATAGGCCCAACGTAGATCCACGCTGCTTTAAGCTTCTTCTCAACTTGAACCTCTTTTACTACTTCCTTCTCTACAACTTTAGCTGGAGCTGCAAAGTAACCTGCGAGAACGCCTATTATAAGAGCTATTAAGGCAGCAGCCACTATTTGTTTCTGCATATCGGTACACCTCCGACGATTATCGTAGTATTGTTAGCCTTTAATAAATATATATTTATCGATAAAGCCTTGTTGTGAGGTAATTTAAGACTAAGAACTGTTCTGCGAACCTGTACACTCCAATAAAGGATAGAACGCTGAACAAAGGTTTAAAGTAGTTTTTTGAAAGTGACAGTAAAGAATGATGTATAGGTATAGATCTATCCCATGGTAGTACTTAGAGGAGTGATAATGCTACGATTATTGGTATTATTGTTAATGCTATTATGTTGAGGAGTTTTATCAGTATGTGTAGCGACGGACCTGCAGTGTCTTTTAACGGGTCTCCCACTGTATCCCCTATGACAGAAGCTGCATGTGTAGGTGTCCCCTTTCCACCTAGATTTCCGGCTTCGATATATTTCTTTGCGTTATCCCATGCCCCACCAGCGTTGAACATAAATACTGCCAGGAGGGCTCCTGATATTGTTGCTGAGATGAGGAACCCGCCAAGGGCTTCTCCACCAAGTATGAGGCCCACTAGTACCGGGGAAATTACGCTTATTAGTGTCGGCTTTATCATTTCTTTGAGTGCGTTCATCGTGCTTATATCCACGCATCTTTCATAGTCTGGCTTAGCCTTACCCTCCATTAGTCCTTTTATCTCTCTGAACTGTCTTCTAACTTCCTCAACCATCTGGAATGCTGTCTTACCAACAGCTTTGATCGCCATTGATGAGAATATGAAGGGTATCGAGGCACCTATGAAAACCCCTACTATAGTATATGGATGGCCTAGGTCTATCATTCCAGAATGGCCATACTCCCTTAATAGGTAGACATACGATGCGAACAGAACCAGCGCGGATAGCGAGGCACATGACATTGCGTACCCCTTAGTTAGAGCCTTTGTTGTATTACCGACCGAGTCTAAAACGTCTGTCGCCTCTCTTACCTCCTCTTCAATCCCAGACATCTCGGCTATCCCGCCAGCGTTGTCCGATATTGGGCCGAAGGTATCTGAGGACATGATGAAGCCAGTTGTTGATAGGATTCCTAGTGTAGCAGCTGTTATACCGTAGATCCCCTCGGCGATATTTGACATCCCACCCATTACTAGGAAGGAGAATAGGATTACTATTGAGATTATTATCACCGGAACTATGGAGCTCTCCATCCCTATGGACAATCCGAATATCAGGTTTATGGCTGGACCGGACTTGGAGGCTTCAGCTATACTTCTAACAGGTGAATAGTTTGTGCTAGTGTAGTACTGCGTTGCATAGCCTATTGCGAGGCTTACAACTAGCCCAGAAAGATATGCTATGAATAGCTTGTATCCTCCTATCATACCTGTTTTAACTGTTAGAAGGAGAAATCCGACCGCACATACAATAACGCTTGTTGCAAGCCCCCTGTTTATCGAACTCATAGGATCCTTTGACTCTCTAACCATCAGCAGACCTATCACTGTTGCAATAGCTCCAAGGGCTTCAACGGCTATCGGGAAACCTAATACTTTATGCACATTTAGGATTTGAAGTGATGCAGCTAGCGATAAGCCGAGAATCATAGATGCTATTATGTTATCGCTGAAAGATTCGAAAAGATCAGCCCCTCTACCAGCACAGTCACCTACGTTGTCGCCTACCTGGTCAGCTATAACCGCTGGGTTTCGGGGATCGTCCTCAGGAATTCCTTTCTCTACCTTCCCAACAAGATCTGCTCCTATATCAGCGGCCTTAGTGTAGATCCCGCCTCCAAGCTGCGCGAACAGAGCTGCAAGACTAGCGCCAAAGCCGAAGCCGACAATGTTCTCAAGCAGTACTCTCAAATCCTCAATGAAAAGGCCGTATAGAAGGTAGAGCGAGCTAATCCCTATAAGGCTTAACCCGACAATAGACAGGCCCATCACAGCACCTCCGCGGAAGGCTACTAAGGCGGCTCTGCCGGGGCTTTTCCTTGCAACATTCGCGGTCCTTACATTCGCCATGGTTGCAGCGTTCATACCTATATAAGCTGAGAAAAGCGAGAGAAGCGAGCCAACAATGAAGGATACAGCCATGTACAGCCCTCTAGACAGTGCTAGGAGCACTGAAAATATAACTATGAAGATTCCAATCATCCTGCTCTGCCTGTGAAGGTAGGCTTTTGCTCCACGCCTAATGTACCCTGAAATCTCAACCATTCTTTCTGTTCCAGGTTCTATCTTAGCTATCGATCTATAAATTAGGCCAACGATAACCATCACAGCCAGTCCGACAGCCAAACCGAAGACTGCGAAGATCAAGCGGACACCTCTCATGAAAAACATTAGCTAACAGATAAATTTTACGAGTAGAACCTTACTTAGTTTTCTCTGTTAAGGATAAGTTAAAGTATTAATAAGTCCTTAGCGCCTGTAAGGTCTCCATGGGCTAATAACAGCATGTTACCGGGGTAGACTAGGAGAGTTAAGCGTGTCACATAACAGGTAAATCACAGATATAGGAACTTAGTCCCTGTACCTTTCTACTGTTAGGGAAACGTGCAATATGATGCAGTCAAAGGTTAAAGAAGAGGAGGTTATGTTTTTCCATGTTTTGAAGGCTCAAGTGCCTTCTAGGACTACCCATCCCTTCCATCTTTTCCATCTTGATCGGTTCTATGGAGCGTTTAAGGATTTAATCCGTTGCTTAACATTGTCACTAAACATTGTTACATAATTCTGGACTTATCCTTATAAATGCCTTTTGTTAACTAGTGACATTGTAAAGTTGGGAGAGGATGGTCAGCACCCTACATGTCGTATGTTTAACGCTGATAAAACGTACAATATGGTTATATTGGTTGTTGGTTTTACGGTCTTATAGGCGTATGGCTTATGCGTGTAACGTCTATGTAATACATTTTTATATTATAATGGTGAATAACATCGTGGTGTTGAGATTTGAGTGTGATTACTGTTAGGGTGCCTAAGGAGTTGAAGGAGGAAATGATGAAGGTTGATGTAAACTGGCCTGAATATATTAGGAAGGCGATTAAAGAGGAGATTAGAAGAATTAAGAGATTAAAGGCTTCAAAGGAGATTGACAGGATAAGGGAGAAGACTAAGTATGGGCTTTTCGACTCTGTAAAGTCGATAAGGGAGGATAGGAGGAAATGAAGATTGTGGTTGATGCTAGTGTGGCTGCAAAGTGGTTTAATAAGGAGGAGTATAGTGGCGAGGCTGTGACGTTGAAACAAGCTTATGTGGACGGCATTGTTGAGCTGGTGGCTCCGATGCACCTGATATATGAGGTGGGGAATAGCATATGGAAAAATAAACAGTTAAGTGTGGAGGATGCTTCAGAAGCTATCTCCCTACTTCTAGACCTAGATTTGAACCTTGTAGAGCCGTCGGCCATTGATCTAAGGAGGGTGATGGAGATAGCTAGGGAGAGGAGTATTACGTTTTATGATGCCCTTTATATTCAGGTTGCTGAGAAGTATGGGGTTAAACTTGTAACTGCTGATAGTGAGCAAATCGAGAAATCTGAAGGGATAGTGGACGTTGTGCATATTAAAGATTTTAGCATAGAATAGGAGACATTGTAGGGATGGTTAGGCCTGCATACAGGGGAGCTTCAGTTCCAGCCAGGGCTGGAAGTACCATAAGACGTCTCGATGCCCAGCTCGATATGGGGTATTCACGTCGAGCCCGGATGTTTATACCTAGAGGGTCATTTGTATAGTCTTAAGGGGCTGGTGTTTTCGGCCTGTTGTTTGCTAATCCGGCCCTGAGTCTGAGGTTTCTATGAGGAGGCATAATGTGTTGTAGATTGTCGAGTATAGGCTTGGTATTTTGAGTTTTAGTGTTTCCATTGAGTTTTTGATTTTTGCAACATAGTTATGTAGGGCTAGTGGGAGAGCTTTTTCGCAGTTTATTTTGTACTTCTTTATTATTCTGCCTTTTCTGTAGGCGAGTCCTTTTCGAGTTAGTCCCTGCTTTACGTGTGTTAGGACGGGTTCGAATGGGTCAGGTGAGCTTCCTCCGGCTATGTACTCAACGAGGTCTTTTAGAGATGGGTTTCCCTGTAAGGCTGCATACCTGTTAATTGCGCCTTCTAAACCATGTGTTTCATGGTGGCTTATTGATGTTACTGTGAGTTCTTGGATCTTTCTTAGGCCCATTAGTACTTTTCTTTCTCTTTCGCTGAAGGAGATTAGTCTTCGGCTGTGGAGATGTGTTAGGGCTGCAAGGATTAATGAGGCGGCGAATTCGTCTTTTTTGATTTCAGTTAGGATCAGAGAAGAAAGAGTAGCATGGTTAGGGTTGACGACTTGTGTTAGCGATCCAGTTCTAAACTGCGGAGGTGTACTTGATCCTACAGCTTACTATTGCCAAAGAATCGGGTGGATAACAGTTAGCCTCTTTCTATGTCTTTTATAGTGTCTTCTAGTATTTCTAGGCCTACGTCTATCTCTTCTGGTGTTATGGTTAGCGGTGGGGCTATTCTTAGGCTTGATTTTCCGGCGCCTAGAAGTATTAGGCCTTTCTTGAAGGCTTTCTTTATTATCGCGTTTCTCTCGTTCCTTGCCGGCTCCTTTGTCCTTCTGTCCTTCACAAATTCGACGCCTATCATTAGTCCCTTGCCTCTTACGTCTCCTATAAGCTCGTGCTTCTCCATTATCTCTTTGAGCCTCTTCTTCATGTAGTTTCCCATTTCAGCCGCGTTATCTAGGAGCTTTTCCTCCTCTATGATGTCTAGGACTGTTAGTGCAACCGACATTATTATTGGATTCCCGCCGAGGGTGTTCTCATGGGCTCCCGGGGCCCAGTCCATCAGCTCGGCTTTGGAAACGCATGCCCCAGCTGGGAGGCCTGCCGCCAATGCTTTTGATATAAGTATTATGTCTGGTTCGGTGTTGTAGTGTTCTATTGCCCACCACTTCCCAGTTCTCCCCATTCCTGACTGTATTTCGTCGTCTACGAGGATTATGCCGTATTCGTCCGCTATTTTCCTTAAGCCTCTTATGAATTCTGGAGGTGGATCTATGTAGCCGCCTGCCCCTTGGATTGGCTCGAATATTACTGCTGAAACCTCGTCTGGGGGGGCTACCTTCTCAAGTATCACTTCTTCTATGTAGTCTATACACCATGTTCCACATTCAGGGTATTCGAGTTTGAAGGGGCATCTGTAGCAGTATGCGTAGGGTACATGGATTACTCCTGGCATCATTGGCTGGAATCTATGCCTTGCGACAGTTGATGTCGTGGTGAACTGTAGGCTTCCCATGGTTCTCCCGTGGAAGCCTCCTATGAATCCTATGAAGTAGTACCCTCTCCTCTTGTATTTTGCAATCTTTATCGCGCATTCGACAGCTTCTGTGCCACTATTTGTGTAGAAAACTCTTTTTTTGAAGTTTCCAGGGGTAATTTTGAAAAGTCTCTCCGCAAGTTCAACTTGGGGGACAGTGTGGAAATCGCAGCTGTTTACGAATATAAGCTTTTCAGCCTCTCTTTTGATTGTTTCCACAACTTTTGGATGCCTATGGCCTACATTAGTCACCGCAATGCCTGATCCGAAGTCTAGGTACTCGTTCCCGTCTATGTCTTTTATCCAGCATCCCTCAGCTTCTACTCCTACAAGCGGAGCCGTCCTTGTGAGCGAGGGTGACAGCATTCTCTCATCTCTTTCTATTATCTCCCTTGCCTTCGGTCCAGGTGGTGTTACAAGTATTTTGGGACGCCTCAAGCTTAGGCACCTCCCATCCTGATACTACTCATTATATTAAAAATCTAAACAATCCGTTAGTATTGTTAAGGCGATGATTATGGTGGGCTTGGAGGCTATATTTAACCCTAGATCCGTAGCAGTTATAGGAGCCTCTGCTGACGAAAGAAAGCTTGGATATGTAATACTTAGAAATATTTTAAGTGCAGGGTTCAGGGGAGAAATATATCCAGTTAACCCTAAAGGCGGCGAAATACTTGGACTAAAGGTGTACAAGTCTATAGGCGAAATTCCTGGGGAAGTCGACCTTGCAGTGTATGTTATTCCCGCAAGGTTCATCCCAGGCTCGATCAGAGAAGCTGCTGAAAAGGGTGTTAAGGGTGTAGTGGTAATTTCAGGGGGATTTAGAGAGTCCGGAGAGGAAGGTAAAACCTTGGAGGAAGAGCTTGTCAGCGTAGTTAGGGAAAGCGGGATGAGAATGGTTGGTCCTAACTGCCAAGGGGTAAATAACCCACACATTGGCCTGTGTGCAAGCTGGCCTCTAATAAAAACCAAGGGCTGCGTCGCTGTTGTCTCTCAGAGTGGTACAGTTGGGGCTTTTATGGAAATGATGCTTGAAGAAGATGGTATAGGGTTAAGTAAATTCGTAGCTCTTGGGAACAAGGCTGATGTGGATGAGATTGACATGCTTAGCTACCTAGCCTCAGATGATGAGACGAAGGTTGTAGCATTATACCTGGAAGGCACAAAAGATGGTAGGAGGTTTATGGAAGCATTAAGGAGATGCGTTATGAGTAAGCCTGTTGTCATTTTGAAGTCTGGGCGGACGGAATGGGGCGCCAAAGCTGTTTCAAGCCATACAGGAGCGCTGGCTGGTTCAAGCGTAGTTTTTGAAGCTGCATTAAAGCAATGTGGAGCTGTGAGTGTCGAGTCCCTTGAAGAGTTCTATGATACGGCTAAACTTCTCTCGTATTACAAATCCCTCGTAAATAACCAGATACTCATAGTTACTAGTTCTGGTGGAGCTGGGATTCTTGCAGCCGACATGTTGGAGGAAGCTGGTTTAAAACAAGCCGTTTTATCAGAGGAGTCTATGGAAAGGCTTAGGCAGGCTCTTCCATCATACTGCATCATAGGGAATCCCTTAGATCTTACTGGCAGCGCCATGGCTGAGCAATATAAAACAGTTGTTGAAGCGACTGTTAAGGATGGCTTTGGAATGTACATATTTATATTTGGCGATCCTATAGTTGGAGCAGCAGAGATTACGAAGGAAGTTATAGACAGATATGACAGGATAGTAATCCCTGTTTTCCTGGGTGGAGGAGATGTTCAGGCAAAGGAGCTGGAGAAGTTTAGAAAATATGGCATACCTGTCTTTCCAACTCCTGAGAGGGCTATAAAAGCTTTAAGTCATCTATCCTCTCTCCAGAGTGAAAGTTAGAAGGTGTATATAATGAATGACTTGATAGCTTCAGCTTTAGGTACGGTGCCTTTAGATGTGATTATAAGAAACGTTAAGCTAGTTAATGTCTATTCTGGCGAGATATATAAGGCTTCAATAGGGGTATTTAGAGGGAGAATCGCATGCGTGGGAGACCTTGATGGCTATAAGGCTACTAGAGAGATCTATGCTGAAGGGTTATATGCAACACCAGGTTTTATGGATGGGCATCTACATATTGAGAGTAGCTATGTTAGACCTTCAGAGTATTGCAAGGCGGTTCTACCACATGGGACAACTGCTATATTTGCTGATCCTCATGAAATAGCAAATGTGCTGGGTGTAAAGGGTATTAGACTTTTCATAGAGGAGGGAAAGAGGATACCCCTTAGACTTTTCATCCTTGTACCATCATGTGTCCCGGCAGTCAAGGGTTTAGATGCATCAGGGGCTGAGATAGGTCCAAAGGACATTATGGAACTATTGCTAGACAACTCTGTGGTAGGCCTCGCGGAAGTCATGGATTTCCCTGGAGTAATCAACCGGAAAAAAGAAGTCTTGGATAAGATCATGGCTGTTGAAAGGATGGGGGGAGTTATTGACGGGCATGCACCCGGCCTACTTGGTGGTAGGCTATGTGCCTATAGATGTGCAGGTATAGACTCAGACCATGAGGCAACAACTCCTGAGGAGGCTGTGGAAAGGATTAGACAAGGATTTTATCTTATGATAAGAGAGGGATCGCTTACCAAGGATCTCAGAGTCTTATTAAAACCAATAATTGAGAGGAAGCTTGACACTCGAAAATGCGTCTTTGTGACAGATGACAGAAACATTGAGGAGCTAAAGAAGGAGGGACATATGGATGACATAATTAGAATTGCCATTGAAATGGGTTTAGATCCTGTTAAGGCGGTTCAGATGGCTACGATTAACATTGCTGAAAGATTTGGGCTTTCTAAAGACTTGGGGGCGATAGCGCCTGGAAAGTACGCTGACATTGTCCTCCTGAGTAGTCTGGAAAAGGTAGAAGTTGAGAAGGTATTTTTCAATGGAGAACTCGTGGTAAACAATGGGAAACTGGTAGCTAAAGTTGAAGGAATGGAATACCCTGAGTACGCTATAAATACTGTTAGACTTAAGAGGATGGTGTTTCCAGAAGATTTTCAACTAAGATACAGTGTAGATGGTGAAGTTAGAGTCAGGGTTATAGGTGCTATAGATGGCTCCATTTATACCGAGGCATATCATGAAAAACTGCATGTAGTAGATGGCGTCATACAGCCTGATCTTGAAAGAGATATTGTTAGAATTGCTGTCATCGAAAGACATAAAGGGACAGGAGAAATTGGACTTGGCTTCGTAAAGGGTTTTGGTATAGAACACGGAGCCATAGCATCAACTGTTTCTCATGATAGCCACAATATTGTGGTAGTAGGAGTCGAAGATGTAGAAATAGCTCACGCTGTTAATGAAGTGCACAAGATGGGGGGCGGGATATGTGTTGTGGTAGAGGGGGAGGTAAAAGCTAAAATGCCCCTCCCGATAGCAGGGATAGTCTCCGATAGGCCGGCAGATGAAGTTATAACGCAGATTGAGAGTATCAAGGAGGCTGCTGAAATGCTTGGGACGAGACTGAGAGAGCCGCTCATGACCTTAAGCTTTCTATGCTTGCCAGTGATACCTAAACTTAAGATTACAGTAAAGGGACTCGTGAACGTCCTAGAAAGTAGGATTGTGAACCCGATAATAGAGGATAATCCGTGAGATGAAATATGATGGATGCGGTTGAATAACATGGCTGAAGTAGTAGCTATTGGAAATATTAACTTAGACTTTATACTTCTTGTCGACCGTTTTGCCGGGGTGGATGAGAAAGCTGAAATAATAGAGTTATACCAGATGCCTGGAGGAAGCGCGTCTAACTATTCAGTTGGACTAGCAAGACTTGGCGTAGATGTTTCATTTGCTGGTTTTATAGGGGATGATGAGTATGGGAGGTGGATACTCAATGAAATGAAGAGAGAGGGAATAGATGTTTCCATGGTCAGGGTAGCCGAGGGGTTTAATACCGGCAGGGCCATCTCCATAAATTCTATGGATGGGGCTCACGCTCTTTACTCCTATAGAGGGGCAAATAGTTTCCTGGAAAGAATTGAGGTAGACTCTAGAATTGTAGGGAGGGCTCTAATATACCACCTCTCAAGTATAGGGCTAAACTTGTTTGAGTCTGCATGTAGTTACAGGACACAGACGGATAGTCTGTTAAGTATGGATCCAGGTTTGAAGGCATTAAGCCATCGGTCGGCCCTCAAGCTATTAGAGAATGTAGATTTACTATACCTTAACTCTGTGGAGTTTGGAAGGCTCTGTAAATGTAAGCCTAATGTGGAAACTGTTATGAAGCTAGCCAAAAAATTAAATGCCATAGTCTGTGTAAAGCTTGGAGAACAAGGTGTAATAGCATCTGACGGGGACGATGCATGGGAAGTAAGCGCTTTTAAAACGGAGCCGATTGATACTACTGGTGCTGGAGACGCCTTTGCGTCAGCCTTTACATATGGGATACTAAGAGGATTAAGTATTGAAGAGTGCTGTATTCTTGGCAATGCGATGGCATCCCTTAAAATTAGGAAGATAGGGGGATGGGCAGGAATACCTGACAAGGATCTCCTGTCCATGTTTCTCGACAAGCAGGGGTTTAAGGATTTAGCTTTGAGGCTTCTTTAAGGTTGTATATGCTCCTTCTAAAGCCTTGCCGCAGGTGCAGCTCCTCTTTTCAGGTATTATTCCTGCTGCGACCTTGATTACTTTTCTGACGGTCTCTATATTTTTATCGAAAATCTCCTTAACTTCTTCATGGGTTAGCCTTGCTCCACTAATTATTCCGGCTGCAAAATTGGTTACAAGACATATGGTTGCGTAGCAAAGTGCAAGTTCCCTTGCAAGTACTACCTCTGGAACACCCGTCATCCCTACTAGGTCACCGCCGAGAATCCTAAACGCTTTGATCTCTGCTGCTGTTTCAAACCTGTTTCCCTCAGTACATACATAGACGGCTTGCTTGGCAAAACATTTAACTCCGACCTTTGACATGGCTTTCATGAGAGCGTCTCTTAGCTCTGGACAGTAGGGATGTGGGGTCATGGAAACATGAGCTACCCCCCATATTTCTACATTTCCAACCTTATAGTTTGATTTTCCATCAAAGAAGCTATAATTTCTATTTTTGGTAAAGTCTATAAAGTCGTGGGGTAGAGCTAAACAGCCCGGGGGCATGTTGGGATTTAACGAGCCTACGGCGTTGGTGGCAATAATTCTTTTAACACCAAGCTTTGCCAACGCGTAGATATTACCTCTATAATTTATTTTTGAGGGTGGAACAGTATGTTCTTCCCCATGTCTTGGGAGGAAAACTATATCTGTTTCGCCGATTGTACCTGTAAAAACTTTTACAATTCCATAAGGAGTCTCAACCTTGCGGGGTGTCATGTGTTCGAGTAGCTTGTAAAGTCCACTGCCCCCTATTATACCTATTGCCGGTTTCATCCTATAAGTGAAGGATGTGAAATAATAAAAGGTTGGGAGTAGAATCGATGTTCACGTGAGTATGTACTACTCTCCTCCCATTATCAAGGCCATTATTGCTTTTTGGACGTGAAGCCTGTTTTCTGCCTCGTCGAAGACTACTGAGTGAGGTCCATCGATTACATCGTCGGTAACTTCCATCCCCCTATCGGCTGGTAGGCAATGCATGTAAATGACGTTTCTGCTACATTTGTCAAGTTTCTCCTGGGTTGTGATCCAGTCTCTGTATTTGTTCATGAGGCTTATCATTCCTTCCTTGTCAACTTTTGGTACGTTTGGCGGCATGAATTTTAAGGAGCCCCATGATTTTGGGTAGACGACGTCCGCTCCTTCGAATGCTTCATCCATGTCGTATTTTATTTCAAAGCTCCCACCACTCTCTTCAGTGTTCTTCTTAGCCTGTTCAACTATTTTGGGATCCAGTTCAAGACCCTTGGGGTGGGCAAGTACAACGTCGCCTCCGAACCTTGTAAATATTAGAATTGCGCTCTGCGGTACGGCAACCGGTTTTACCCCGCCGGAATAGGCCCAGCTAACAACTATCTTCCGACCTTCAAGTCTCCCTTTGTACTCCATGACTGTCATGAGATCCGCCATCGCCTGGCACGGGTGGTAGATGTCATCTTCCATGTTTATTACCGGCTTGTCTGCCCAATGGGCAAACTCTCTAACTATAAGGTTTCCCTTGCCGTAGATCCAGTTTACAGCTTCTCCGTAGATCCTTATGGCTATTCCATCCCCATATCTGCTTAACACCCTTGCCACATCTGAGATTCTTTCTGTCGTATAGGGGATTTCCTCCCCCGCAAGGGCAGGCTTGTACACTGCTTTTGGTGAAAGGTCTATCGCTTGCCCTCCAAGCTGGAACATTCCAGTCTGAAAGCTGTTCCTCGTCCTCAGACTTGGATTATAGAACATTAGAAACAATGTTTTCCCATCTAAGTACCTGTGAGGTACTCGCCTCTTCTGCTTATCTTTAAGGTCGAATGCTAGATCTAATACCTTCTTAAGCTCGTCTATGCTCCATTCCTGGGTAGATATGTAATCCCGGCCTCTGAGGATTCCAACCTCCATATCTTAGCACCTGTTTCTCCTACGTGTTCTATTTAGTGAAAAAATTTCCTCTGGAGATCATGTCTTCAAGTATTTCCAATCTGGGCTCTATCAAAGGTGGCATTCCCATCTCTTTGTAGAATATTTCAGGCTCTTTCAACCCGGTCTCAGTTATGGCTGCGAAAACCACCTCGTCTTTATCTATATATCCCTCTCTAGCTAGTTTTACTATTCCAGCGAGGCCTGCCCCTCCTGTCGGGGTTGTAAATATCCCTTCAGTCTTAGCTAGGGTCTTGCACGTTTCGATTATCTCTCTATCTGTCACTTCCACGGCTGTACCATTAGATTTCTGTATCGCTTCAAGCACAGAGTCTCCGTCCCACGGGTAGGGATCCTCTATACCGCTTGCAATGGTGTCTGGTTTTTCCCATGGCTTTATCCTGTGAGGATGCATTTTCTGCTTGTACGCCCTTACCACTGGCATGCAACCTATTGACTGGACGGCAACTATCCGAGGGATCTTATCCGTTAATCCTAGCCGTTCCAGCTCTAGATAGCCTTTCCAGTTGCCCAAAAGTAAGCCTCCACCTCCTACTTGTAGAAATACCCAGTCTGGAGCATGCCATCCAAGCTGTTCTGCCGTCTCATAAGCCATAGTTTTTGTTCCCTCTGACTGGTAAGGATTGAAGGGCCCGAAGCTTGGACAGGGATACCACTTGTATTTTTCGTATGCTGTTTTCATCATCTTAACAGTTGGATCTACGCCTTTTTCCAGCCCGCTTACTCGGATAACCCTTGCCCCATATTGTTGGAGTTGGGATGCTTTACCCGGGGATACATGTTCGGGTACAAATGCTACACATGCCATACTCATTCTTGCCGAGTGCGCTGCTAGGCTTGCCGCGGCATTTCCGCTTGATGCTGTTACTGTGACTTTATATCCAAGCTGCAAGCCACGGTTCGCCCCTACTGATATCGGTCTATCTTTAAACGATCCTGTAGGATTCCTAGACTCATCTTTTAGGTAGAGATTTCTTAACCCTATCCTTTCACCTAGTTTTTTCGCGTGTATCAGGGGTGTTGCCCCTTCGTAAAGGGTTATGATGGGTCCATTGGATTCGAGGGGCATCAACTCTATGTATCTTATGAATCCTCTTCCCCTTCTATCTTCTATCACTTTCCTGGTGAGTTTTTCACTTATTTTCTCATAGTCGTAGTGGACCTCTAATCTACCGAGACATTCCTCCGTTCTACAGGTTAATGGTCCATCTTCGAATCTATACTCTTTACCACACCATCTACATACAAGTTTTTCAACATAGTTCATTTAGATCCTCCGAGGGCTTTTAAGCCTAGATTGAAGGCTTTTTCGTTGACGTGCTCTGTTCCTTTAGGAACATAATCCTTAAGCGTTTCTATTAGCGTTTCCTTTTTTATTGGTAGTATTCCTGTCGCGTATAGAGCCCCTAGCATTACCGAGTTCATGGCTCTAGCTGTCCCTGCCTGGATGGCAAGAGATGTAGCATCAAGATGGTACACCTTGAAGCCGAGACTCTTTGCTTCATTTATTATCTTTGAGACTTCTGGATACTCAGCTCTGCCGACATTCACGTCTATTGGGTATAGGGGAGTTGTATTTAAGACTACAACACCGCCTTTCTTAAGGTATTTAACCATGGCTCTAAGGCCTTCCAGGGGTTCTAATGCCATTATGGCGTCGGCTTCCCCAAGTGGAATTACGGGTGCCATTTCCCCCTTAGCTATACGAACGTGACTCGAAACAGCTCCACCCCTCATGGCTGCACCAAATTTTTCGCCTACCCTAACAGAGTATCCTTCTCTTATGGCGGCTTCTGCTATCACATGGGATATCAGAACGCTCCCTTGGCCTCCGACACCAGCAACAATTACCTGAATGTTTTCCACTACCATCTTAATCACCTATGGCATTTACAGGACATATTTGGGCACACATGTAACATCCAACGCATAGTATTGGATCTATTCCAGCCTTCTTTGTTTTTGTATTGAAGGTTACAGCTGGACATCCAAGCTGCACACACAACTTACATCCTGTACATTTTTCCTCGTACACTTTTAGTGCTTTAGGTTTAAGCTTTTTCTGTCTTATGGCCTGAAGCGTGCAGACACGCTCTGATATAACCATTTTCGGTCCTTCACGCTCCACAGCTTCCTCTATGGCCTTCTGAATCTCCTTAAGATTCCACGGGTCTGCTTTCGAAACATATTTTATGCCCAGCGACTTTGCTACCCTTTCAATATCTAATTTTATTGTTTCCACGCCGCGAGCATCTATTCCTGTTGTAGGGCTTGGCTGGTGCCCAGTCATAGCGGTCCACCTATTGTCTAGGACTAAGAACAGAACATTCGCCTTGTTTAGCGCAGCTGTTACAACCGCTGGCAAACATGCGTGGAAAAATGTAGAGTCACCTGCTAGGCCCACTATGACCCCATCCCTGTATCCTGCTTGGTATTGGCCTTGGGCCAGGCCGAATCCTCCCCCCATTATGTAATTGGTGTCAAGCATCTCATAGGGGGACTCAACCCTGTACTTAACCGATTCATTGGAAAAGCTTGGTTTAACCTCCTTAGCAGCTATTCCATATCCACCTTGCTCGTAACAGCCTATGTCCCCGTTTATTATTGGGACTTTCCCGCCTTTCTTTGCTAATGCTAGCTTGAGGGCCCAATACATACCTAGATGTGGACATCCAGCACACAGTGTAGATGATCTTGGGGCGACCATTCCCTCGAGTTTGCCTGCAGGAGGACGGGTAGTCTCATATTTAATACCTGAAGCGGATGCAAGAGCGACTCTAACATTCTCATGGGTGAGCTCGCCATACTCTGGTAGAACCTTGTTTACGCCTTTACCTAGGATTTCACAGTCTATCCTTTCGGATTGAGCAATGATTCTTGCCTGGTTCTCCACAACGGGTTCTCCTTCCTCTATAAAGACAACTTTCTCGTTTCTCCTCATTATCTCTGTAAGAAGGCTTCTGGGTGCTGGATAAGGTATTGAAATCTTGAGATAGTCTACTTTAAGACCTAGGGAGCTAAGCGCTTCTACAGCATAGCCATGGGCTATTCCTGAGGCTACTACTCCAAGCTTACCGTCGCCTTCAAGCGAAAGTTTGTTGTACGGCTCTCCTATTGACATTATGATCTCCTCCACCGGTTTCATTCTTTCTATAAGCCATCTATGCTTTGAAACTGGGCCCGGTGGGCCGTAGACATTCCATCTGTAGGGTATCTTCCAGTGTTTATCGAATACAACTCTGTTCCTTTCCTTTCTGATCACTCCGTATGTTACGTCACCGCTTGAGTGACTTAGCCTTGTGACTGACCTTACCATGACTGGTAGTTCCAACTTCTCAGATATTTCAAATGATAGTTTAGTTAGATCTTTCGCCTCCTGTTGGTTTGAGGGCTCTAAGCATGGTATCCTGGCATAGTATGCCATGAATCTTGTGTCCTGCTCATTACTAGAATAATGTGCACCTGGGTCGTCAGCAACAACTATAGATAGGCCGCCTCTAACCCCCCCGTAGACTATGGTCATGAGCATGTCTACAATCCAATTTAGGCCTGCGTTTTTCATGCAGCACATGCTTCTTGCTCCAACTATCGCGCCTCCAACAGCTACATCAAATGCCACTTTCTCATTTGCAGCCCACTCTATATGTGCGTCTATTGCAGACATTGAAAGTGTTTCTATGATTTCAGAGGCGGGAGTCCCAGGGTACCCAGTTACAAGTTGAACCCCTGCCTCTATGGCTCCCCTGGCGATGGCCTGGTTACCCATTAGGAGGACTCTCTTACCCACATTATCTTCTGCTATTTGAAGCATAAGCCTTCATGTCTACCGAGCACCTTTTAAGTTAAAAGTTTTAAAATATTGGAAGTCTGGGCCTCTCTTAGAGAGAGTGAGCAACCAAGGCGTCTAAAGCATTTATTGCCGCCTTAGGGGAGTTATAAGCTGGTATGTTATCAGCTTCGAGCATAAGGCGATACTTTGCTGAGAATGAGCCTCCAGGCATTACTGCCACTATGGGCTTCCTTATTGAGTTCTTAACCCTTACAATGGTTTTGACGAGTTTTTCGGCGTTGAGCATAGGAGCCTGAAGTAGTGCTATCACAACAGGCTCCGGCAAGGGAGCCTGTATGCGACATTGCTGCTTCTGCGCCGGCTTTGGTCTGGCCAGCTTTTAGCACTATTACCGGCTTTTCTCCGGGATGCCTTGCTATAATCTTAGCCATTTTCCTGGGTCTCTTAGCACCTTCTAGGTAAACTGCGATTACTTTCGTGTAAGGATCGGTCATTAAGTACTCTAGGAGATCAGCTTCGTCTATATCGGCTGCGTTGCCATAGCTTACAAACCTTGAAATTCCAAGCTTCTCCATCGTCATCCAGTCAAGCATCGCTGCACCTAGAGCCCCGCTCTGTGAGATCAAAGCTATATCCCCCGGGGATGGCTTTGACTGCTTAGGTTTGGATTAAAGATCGTATCTACCTTTGAGATTGGAGAGTATATTCCAAGACAGTTGGGGCCGAGTATCCGCATCCCGAATTCCCTTGCGTTTCAACAAGCTTTCTAGAGTTATATTCCCGACTTCTCTGAAGCCGGATGATATTACGATGGCAACCTTGACGCCTGCTACTCCGCAGTTGCGAACTACGTGTGGGCATATGGCAGCTGGAACCGCGATAACCGCAAGGTCAACTGTCTCCTTGACTTCTGTTATATACCTGTATGCTTTAAAACCGAATATTTCCGAATATCCTGATTTGTTTATAGGGAATATTTCGCCTTTAAAACCTATATCTAGTAGGTTTTTCATTATTGCTGAGCCTACCTTGCCTGGTTTTTCTGAGGCTCCAACAATAGCAATAGATCTGGGTTCAAATAGGGGTTAAAGACTCATCATTCTTTTAAATAGGAGAGTAATGTTAAATATCTTAGGCTCGTGGTTGGCTTAGCCCTTGTATGCTTTAACCACGATTGGTGGGATTATCAAGAGGAATGGTATTTCTGAGATGAAGGTCCATGCTGCTGTTAAAGCAGCGCCTATTATTCTCATGGGTTCAACCGCCGTTTTTCCCGGTAGTACGAAGAACTGGCTCCACCCCCAGATTCCTATCCCAATGATGAGGCTTCCAAGCCCTAATCCTACTATTGCTGCGAGCAGGTACCTCTTAAGCTCATATCTTTCCTGGCCCGCTAGAACTCCTATTACATAGAAGCATGCAAAATTTGCTGTCACACCGACAGATAAGCTTAGCAGGGGCATGCCGTGGGTTAACATGTCTGCTATGAAGATTCCTACTGCGGCGCCTAGGCCTCCGACTAGGGGTCCAAAGAGTACTGAGAAGATTGCTGGGATGACTACGGCTGGCCAGAATCTTACGCCGAAGACTATGATTCCAAAATATGTTGAGTAACCTATTGCAGCATATAGGGCTGCATTCATAATGGTTAAGGCTAACCGTTTAGTATCTAATTTCAATTCCTATCCCCCTAACCTCTTATTTTAATGAAACTTTAAAATTTACTGCAAGCATGCCTGCCAAATTTTGTGTATTTGTAAAATAGGTATGGCTCGCAAAAGGGTTACTAGTGAAATCTGGTCGGATTTATGTCCTAAATGCTGGGTTAATATATGTAAATTCATGATACTTTGATCCTTATTAGTTCGCAGGGTTTACACTGGCGTGTTGTTTAAATAATGAAAATGCTAAATTTGTTTGATATTATGGTCATAGTAGGGCTTGATGTTGGTGGGACTACAACTAAAGCTGTGGCCCTAGATGGCAACGATGTGATAGCTAAAACTAATACGCCAACCTATGATCACGTATCGTCGGCCTCCGGGGCGCTGGGTAAGCTCGTTCATGACTTTGCCATTAACATTGAGAAAATAGGGAGTATAGCTGTTACAGGTGGTGGAAGGGAAGACATAGGCTCCTCACTGTTTAATATTCCTGTTACAGTTGTCGATGAGATAGCGGCTATAGGATTAGGGGGGATTTTCCTTAGCGGCTTGGAAGAGGCTTTAGTTGTTAGTATTGGTACGGGTACTGCGATGGTCTCGGTTAGGGATGGCGGGGAAAGGGTTAAGCATGTAGGCGGAACCGGAGTTGGCGGTGGGACCCTTATAGGTATCGGAAGATGCACTCTTGGCAAGTATAGGCTTGATACATTGGAGAAGCTTGCCTCTATGGGTGATATTACTAGGGTAAATTTAACGATTAGAGACATTACTGGAGGCGGGGTTGGAATTCTCCCGCCAGACGTTACAGCATCTAATTTTGGAAAGTTTGGGGATGATACTAGGCCAGAAGACACAGCTATAGGTATTTTCTCGCTTGTAGGAGAAGTTATAGGTACTGTTGCTTACTTTGCTGCAAGGAGCGAAGGTTTAGAAGATAATATCGTTATCGTAGGAGGACTTTCTAAAAGTAAGATATTGGCCCCTATCGTAATTTCAACCATAGAGCTGTTCGGAGGTAAGGCTATAGTCCCTAAGGATTCAGAGTACTGCGCAGCCATAGGAGCAGCGGTTAGCATATTAGGTGATTGAATAATGAAAAACCCTGAAATAGCGGTTGGAGGCTTAATAATAAGTAATAACCGGATACTCCTTGTGAAAAGGAAAAAACCCCCAGGGAAGGGTTTATGGGCTATCCCAGGTGGGAGAGTTAAGTATGGCGAAAGAGTATACGATGCTGTTGTTAGAGAGGTGCTTGAAGAAACAGGTTTAGAAGTCTCGCCCACAAGGCTTGTGTTTGTCAGCGAGATCATGGAAGACGGCTTCCATTATGTGATCCTTGACTATCTATGTGACGTCCTCGGTGGCAAGGTTAAGGCTGGTGGCGACGCTGAACAGGTGAGATGGTTTAACTTTGAGGAGATTGGGGAAGAAGTAGCGGATTCGACCCGTA
This sequence comes from Thermoproteota archaeon, assembly GCA_037917685.1. Lineage (GTDB taxonomy): Archaea > Korarchaeota > Korarchaeia > Korarchaeales > JAOZGB01 > JAOZGB01. The sequence continues at coordinate 291,396 of JAVCBU010000006.1, read as the reverse complement.
AATTAGTTAAGATGATAAAGCGAGGGATTCCCCTGGTGGTTAGAAACTGCGATGTTGAATGGGTTATCATAGGTAAACCTAAGAACCACTTACATTACAGAACTTTAATGAAGCTGAAAGATGGCTTAATCATCGTATTTCAGGAGGCAACTGTTACTGGGATTATCAGAGGTTTTGCAAATGTTGTCTTACACCCGTTTAGAGAGTATGTTAAGCTCGAGCGTAAGAGAGGAGATTGGAAGAAGGGATATGCGGAATGCCAGCTTGTCGAAGGTGATCCAGAGCAGGCTAAGGATGTATTAGACGCCCTTTACGGAGGAGACGGACTACTCTGATTCTTTCCAGATGTATTCGTAATATTCCTCTGCTATTTGCGCTAGCACTATGTGGCTTGAAAGGATTCCTATCGTTTGCCTTACAAGCTGGGTTTTGGGGAGAACTATTAACACTTTCCTGCTATCTACCACTATTCCTCCTCCAAAGAGTCTCTTTCTATATGAGACTCTCTCTTCTAATAGGTTCTTAGGGAAAGGGTTTTCGATGTTCTTTGGGAGTATGAGTTTAAGGTTTATACCTCTAGCTACGGCTATCTTAAGATCTTCTATGCTCTCCCTTATTGCTCTTTCCATTGTTTTATTGTACGAGATTAGGATTTTCTCCTCTGACGTTTGGATTAACAGTTTTATAACGTTATCCAGCTCATTGATGTCGTATATCACCGCTATGCTCGGCATCTCTCTTATCTTAACCTTTGCTGCTTCAAGCAGGTCGGAAAGCTTTTTAACTATTGTTTCTATTTGTTCAACTTCTCTCTGGACTATTTTCTGAGCTACCGTTCTAGGTGGATACGGATAATACTTTTTCGGTCTTTCCGGGGTGGCGTATATAAACTCGTAGTCTAGCAGTTTATTTAGAATTGTATATATTTTACTAAGAGGAATTCTTCCCTTCGATGAGATTTCGGTAGCGGTAATGCCTGAATGAAGAAGTAATGTTAGATACGCGTTTATCTCATATTTTCCGATACCAAGTCTTTTTGCTATGTTTTCTATTTCCCTCGACATCTCAATACTTAACACATGGTTGAAAGGGTGACATATTTTATATTTGTTATCGAGGGGTAAGATAGCTGATGAAACTTTACGATACAAAAAGTGTATGCCCAGAGTGCTTAAGAGTAGTTGACGCTTCGGTAGTTGAAGAAAAAGGCGCTGTATTTATTGTAAAGAGCTGTCCAGAGCACGGAGAGTTTAAGCACGTGTATTGGAGAGACGCAGGGCTCTTTAAAAAAGTTATGGAGTACAGCTGGGAAGGGAAGGGAGTAGAGAACCCGGCTATTAAAGATACCAACTGTCCGTATGCCTGCGGACTCTGCCCAGTTCACAAAAGTCACACAAGCCTTGGAATAATAGACGTCACCAACAGATGCAATCTTAAATGCCCTGTGTGCTTCGATGCCGCATTTGCAACAGGATACGTCTATGAACCAACGAAAGAGCAGATTAGGATGATGCTTAGAAGACTTAGACAGAATAAACCTGTCCCCACACCAGCCGTCCAACTTACTGGTGGAGAACCTACAATTAGGGCTGACCTTTTTGAGATAGTGAAAATGGCTAGGGAAGAGGGGTTCCCACATGTGGAGGTAAATACGAATGGTGTTAGAATAGCGATGGAGCCTGGTTACGCTGAAAAGCTTAGAGAAGCCGGGTGTACAACGATATATCTGTCATTTGAAGGTTTCGAGAAGTCTGCTTATATCCATAAAGGTTCAGATCTTACTGATATTAAGCTTAAAGCGATTGAAAGATGTAGAGAAGCAGGTATAGGCGTAGTGCTTGTGCCAACGTTAATTAAGGGAGTAAATGATAATCAGCTTGGAAAAATGGTTGAGTTTGCAGCTAGGAATGTAGATGTAATACGATGTCTAAACATACAACCAGTATCTTTCGTTGGCAGATTTGAACTTAAAGACATCAACAAGCATAGGATAACCACGGATGAGGTGTTGAAACTCATAGAGGAACAAACCAACGGGAAGGTGAAGGTTGATGATTTCAGGCCGGTCACCTATCCAGCAACGCTTTCCAGGCTCTTAGGGCTCCTAGAAGGTAGGGAGATGGTTGAGTTCACAATGAATCCCCACTGCGGGATGGCAACATATATCTATGTTACAGAAGACGGTGATTATATTCCGATTACCAGGTTTGTCGACGTTGATCTACTCTGGAAAACCTGTGCTGAAAGTGTGGAAAAGATTGAGAAAGGTGGATGGATTTCTAAGCAGGCGGCTAAACTTAAACTCTTAAGCATATTACCTAAGCTTATAAAATCCGACGAAGCACCGGAAGGCCTAAACTTGACAGATGTCCTTAAAGATATAATAGTTAAAAGAGATTACAAGTCTCTTGCAAAGTTCCACTTTAGCAGGATGGTAATGATCGGAATAATGCACTTCCAAGACTCGTTAAATCTAGACTTCGAGAGACTTATGCGGTGTGGAATACACTACTCAACCCCTGATGGCAGGCTAATACCGTTCTGTGCTATGAACCTTACAGATATACATGGTAATAGCCTTTACAGGAAGCAGATTGAAAAGAAGTTCGCAATTCCTCTGGAACAGTGGGAGAGGGAACATGGTGTAAAGCAAAGCTCCATAGCTTAAGTTAGGTCTGCAACTGCGTAATCTGATACTAACTTTTTAACAACCACTTTTACTTTTTCCCCTGGCTCAGCTCCCCTTACTAGGACTCTTCTACCATTTATATAGCCAACACCCTGGCCCTTCTTTGTCGTATCGACTATTAAGACCTCGTATTCTCGTCCAATCTCGATGTCTCTCTTATTTGCTTTACTGAACAGGGGTTTTGATAATTTGCCGTAAGCTTTCCTACCTAGCCTTCTTTTTGTCCTTCTTCTTACTGTTTTAGGATTTTTTCTTGGCATTTAATCACATATTCATAGCACACCGTACTTTTAAGTGTTAATGGAAGCTAGTGCAACCGCGAATATATCTGCAACATTAGTTAAAGTGGGGCCAGTAATGACGAGCCCCCCTACCCTTTTGAAATAGTTATATGAATCGTTGTTCTTAAGGTAGTCTTCTGGTTTTAAATGCATATCTAAACCTTTCTTGTATGTTTTCCCGTCTGCTATGGCCCCGGCTGCATCTGTTACGCCATCAATACCGTCTGTTCCGACGGAACACAATGCACATCCTTCTATGTCTGAAAGCTTTTCCACAGAGCCTAGAACGACTTCTTGGTTTCTTCCACCCAATCCTTCGCCTACCACATGGACTGTAGTCTCCCCCCCGCCTACGATTAGAGCTGGCCTTTTAACGGGTACTCCCGCTTTATCTATACCTCTTGCTATACACGCTAGAACCTTACCTACCTCCCTCGCCTCGCCCTCAATATATGACGACAGGTTAAGGCATTTATATCCCATATGTTTCCCGTATTTGACCATTTCGTTTACTGCAATACTATTACTTGCCACTATAATATTTCTTACTTTCTCGAAGATTTTATCTCCTGGCTTAGGGGTCTCTGGAAGATAGCCTGATAAACCTGCCCGAAGCGTGTCTAGAACGTTACTGGGTACCTTATCTAGCAAGTCATACTTCTTTAACACGTTATATGCGTCAGTGAAAGTATAGGGGTCTGGCGATGTTGGACCGGAGGCTATAGTTTCGAGTGGGTCGCCTACTACATCGGATATTATTAGGCTGAAAACGGTTGCTGGATAGGCGTATTTTGCAAGCCATCCCCCCTTTATTCTAGAGAGATGCTTTCTTACCGCGTTTATCTCATTTATGTCCGCTCCCGACTTCAGCAGTAGTTTGTTGACCTCCACGTAGTCTTCTATAGATATCTTCTCGATAGGGTAAGGCATTAAGGCCGAGCCCCCACCTGATATGAGTGTTATGACAATATCCCGGGATGTTAGCCCTTTTAATAGGCTAAGCATAGCTTTTACACCTTTTACTCCCTCAGTAGTCGGAATCGGATGACCAGCAGGGTTAAGTACTATTCTTCTTGTTTTAAAGAGGGATTCCGTCCCTTTAAGTACATTGACTACTCCGGATTCTATTTTGTCACCTAATATCGACTCTAATGTTTCAGCCATGCGTCCAGAGGCCTTTCCCCCCCCAACCACGATTATTCTATCAGCTTTCTTAAGGTTTATCTTGTATGAACCTATTCTAAGTTCCTCTCCTGATAATTTAACGTTTCTTTGCACCGCAATCTGAGGATCAGCGGCTTCTATCGCCTTTTCTATACATTCTAACGCTATAGTCCTTGCCTTGGTATCGGCATCTGTCTGGCCGAGGGCTAACTCATCAAAGTTCTTAATTCTCACAGCTATAATATGTCATCGGATTGATTAAATGTTAAGGTTCTAAACCAGCTTTTTCGGCTATTTTTTCATAGTGTCCCCAACTAGCCCTTGTAACAGGGTGTCTCGGCATGAATGGGCATTTTACCGTATGCTCTATTGAAATCTCATATGTGCCGATTGACCGAGCAAGCTGTACTATTTCAGCCTTGTCGAAGCCTATGAGCGGTCTTAATATTGGTAGTTTTATCCCTTTTGATATTACCCTCATGTTTGAGAGAGTCTGGGAGGCTACTTGTCCTATCGACTCGCCTGTTATTATGGCGTTTGCGTTAATCGACAACGCTACTTTTTCAGCTTGTTTTAACATGTATCTCTTGCAGAAGATGCATATCCACGGCTCTTTTCTAACAGCTTTAAGTTTACTTTGGACGTTAAGCATATACCTTGTCCATTCTACGATTTTTAGGTTTAATTTTGAAGGGTATACATATTCTTGGAGTTTTGATATTATTTTATTAACCTTTGAGAGTTCTTGTTCAGACCTTCTCATGTATATGGGGGTGACCGTTACTCCTCTTTTCAACATGAGCCATAGTGCGACAGGGCTGTCTATTCCTCCTGACAATAGTGCTACGGCCTTCCCAGCCGTACCAACGGGAAGGCCGCCTATTCCTCTAATTTTCTCCGTATAGATGTACGCTTTATCGCCTATTATCTCCACATATACCGTAACTTCTGGCTCTTTAGGGTTGACCTCTACGTTAAGCTTAGATGCTACGTCGTATGAGAGTTTTTGAGAAAGCTCCATTGACTTTAAAGGGAAGGTTTTTGTAACTCTTTTCGCCCTGATGTAAATGCTTTGAAACGTTGGTTTAAGGCTCTTAAGTATACATTGCAGTATTTCGTGATATACTGCTTTAGTTTCATAGGCGTAGGCGACGCTTGCGATGCCTGGGATTTTTGATAGATGCTTGAAGGCTTTTCTATCAGCTTCCATGATTATGCTATCATGCCTGACTATTAGAATATTGTAAGGTATTAGTTTTACATCTAAAGAGGCTTTTATGTTTTCAAGTAGTTTCTTAATAAATATTTTTCTAATCGGTGGGCTCTTCAAAAACAGTTCTCCGTACTTGATCAGCAGTATGTTTCTCAATGAGACCATCTACATATTAATAGTCTTTGCTTGTTTTATTGATGAAGTTTTCAATAATTTTGCCTACAAGCTTGGCTGTTCTGATTATAGATTTAACTCCAACTTTCTCAGGGGTATCGTAGGAGGTATGGGTATGGATGCTACAGGAATTTTGAAATAGAAATCCTACTTTAAGACCTTCTTTGGCAAAGGGCCAGTGATCACTGTGTTGTGAGAGTTTGGAGGTAATAGATATATCTATTCCCGTCTGGTCTGAGGCTTCTACAGCGGCCTTGGCAAGCCTGCGGCTGTTGGTTTGTAGCGTGTATGAAATGCTATTTTTACATGCACAAACATCTAGGTTTAGGATTAGTTTTTCGGAGAGCTCGCATGCTTTCTCCCGGGAATAGCTTTTAGATCCTAGCAAACCAAATTCTTCGGCGTTAAAAAGGATCACTGCTATGTTTTTTAGCTTTGATATTTTAGCTGCTAAAAGGGCCGATATAACTCCTGAGGCGTTGTCAAATGCTCCAGGGGTATTAAACCAACTGTCAAAATGCGCTGTCAATATTATTGGGCTCCTATCTATATCTCCACCGATTATATTGGACACTTCTATACGTCCGTCTTCAACCTTGGTTTCTATTGAAATGTTTACATTTACACCCTTTTTCATTTTTCTGAGCAGTCTCATACCGTCTTCATAGGTTATTTCGACTGCTGGAATGGGACCTATCTTATCTGACGCTATCTTTTCAGCTCTTAATATGCCGTTTGGGGTATCCATTATTTGAACGAAGCCTATGGCCCCGGCTTCTGTTATATTCCGATATTTCTGCTCGCATCTTAGATCCCCACCTCGAGTGGCAATTGCTATTTTACCGTATACATCCCGACTTTCAAACTCGTATTTTGATGCTTTGTAAACGTAGGCTGGATCTGAGCAAACATTTCCAGAAGGCGAAAAACCTAGAGGCAGGGATTTATACTCTACCCCATCAATTCGGATTTTCCAGGTTTTAGGTATCCACTTTGTAACCTTGAACTTGAATTTATCTACAAGTCCTACTATATCTTGGACGTAGCTGGATAGAAGGCTTCCTGCAAGCACGTTTTCGTTTGTACCTGCCATCCTCGGTCCAATATTATCAGTGAGGTTATAGAAGACATCTTCAACCCATCTGGCAAGGTTGTCCATACCATCCATACGGCACAGATTTTTATATAGATAATTACTTTAGATGGTTCTGGGATTGCTTGCCTGAACTTAAAATAGTTAATCTGAATATAGATACCGACAGGGAGATCGCGATTCTATCAAAAGATTGCTTAGAAAAGTTCAATTTTAAGGTTGGGGAGCGGATAACCCTTATATATAAAGAGAGGAGGGCTGTTGTGGAAATAGTGGGGACGATAGATAAGTTTGAGGGTAGCTGTATTATGCTTCCAAGATTCATTATTGAAGAGTTGCACACAAGTCCTGGAGACTATGTAAATGTAGAAACTTGCCCGCCTTCTAGCTCGATGGAGTATATTAGGAAGAAGCTTGATGGTTCGAAACTGACGAAGGAGGAAATCCAAGAGATAGTAAATGATGTGATTGAGGGAAGACTGGGTAGAACTGAAATAGCTTCCTTTCTAATAGCTGAATATGTAAAGGGTTTAGATTCTGAGGAGATACTCTACTTGAGTAGAGCCATGGTTGAATCCGGAGAAAAGATTAGCTTCAGTAGGCCTGTCTATTCTAAACACTCGATAGGGGGAGTACCGGGTAATAAGGTTTCGTTGCTTATAGTCCCCATAGTGGCAGCTGACGGGCTCCTAATACCTAAGACTAGTAGTAAGGCTATAACAAGCCCCGCTGGAACCGCTGATACTATGGAAGTCCTTGCAAATGTAAAGCTTGAAATCGACGAGTTCAAAAGGATTGTTGAAAAGATTGGTGGAGCAATTGTATGGGGTAAGGCTTTAGGCTTGGCTCCGGCAGACGACGTTTTCGCTGAAGTTGGCTATAAAATATCCCTAAATCCTGAAAGCCAGATGGTTGCTTCTATAATGGCGAAGAAAGCAGCTTTAGGCGTAAACTTTCTAGTTATGGATGTCCCATATGGGGAAGGTAGCAAAGTCCGCGACTTAGAATCTGCTGTAAGGCTTTCTAGAATGTTTGTTGAACTGGGGGAGAAGCTTGGAATTAGGGTTGAATGCGGTATAACATATGGCTCGCAACCTGTCGGCCATGCTGTAGGACCAGCCCTAGAGGCAAAGGAAGCCTTAGAAACTCTCATGGGTGGAGGACCCGGCTCTCTAGTAGAGAAGTCTACAGCTTTAGCCGGTATTCTTCTTGAAATGGGAGGAAAAGCAACCTATGGAAACGGGAGAAAACGAGCTAAAGAAATACTGCGTAGTGGAAAGGCTTATGAGAAAATGCGTGAAATTATAGAGGCACAAGGCGGGGATCCGGATATTAAACCAGATGATATTCCAGTTGGGCCATTAAAGGAAACATTTTACAGTCCAGCGGATGGATACGTCGCCAAAGTAAGTAATGAAATCATTAAGAGGGTAGCAAGAGCTGCAGGAGCCCCGGTCGACAAAGGGGCGGGTATATTACTATTTGGGAAGCAAGGTGAAAGAGTTCGAGAAGGCCAACCCCTATTTGAAATTTATGCTGAGAAACATACAAAGCTCGAAGAAGCATGCACAATTGCAAGAACAAATCCGCCAGTATCAGTGGAAAGTACTTTGATAAAGAGGATAAGCTACTATATGTAAAAAAGGAGGGGGTTAGCCTCCAGCTATTGGAGTCTCTCCTTGCTGCTCGCCTACTGATACGTAGACGACGCCCGGCGGCGGCTGCACGCCTGGCACTCCAACTCCCGGTGTTACGCCAAGCACTATGACGGCTGCGAACGGAGTCTCAACACCAGCCTTGCACCAGTTCTCAGCGGTCTCACGGATTATCTTTGTTGGGTCTGCTAGGGCTACTGAGGCTGCGTAGGTTCCGAATCTGTCTGTTCCTGCTACTACTAGGATGTGTTTGTCTGGGTTCCATGGGTTTTCCTTTGCATATTGTACTACGCCTAGGCCTGAGGTTATCCTTGGTACTAGTTCTGGTGGCCAGCCGTATACGCCTGTTACGTTTTCCAGGGTCCATATCTGGTTGTTCCAGTCCATAAGCTTGTCGTTTCCTATGAAGCTTATTGGCAGCAGGCCTGTATCATTAAGCTCCTTAACATAACTGTTGACCAGTGGCCCTCCGATCAGGATTAGGTTCTTCTCGCTCTTTGCACGCTCAGCATCAGGACTACCTGCTATGTAGAATGCTGGTGCCTTAACGTAGCTGAATACGTCTTCTCCGTCGAATATTGAGTCCTTCTCCTCTGCTGGGGTTATGTCCTGCATCGTCGTCATATCATACTTCGTAGTACCTGTATATTCCTCGCTTTCAATGAATCTGTCAAATATGCCGCCGAAGACACCTGTAACGTCAGCTCCGATGATGCTTGAAAGCTCGAAGTATTCTGTAACCATCGGATAATCGCCTAGGTATAGTACGTTGTCCCATACGTTCTCATCCCAGTCGAAATCAGTCTGGTATATATCTAGGTATTCTACAAACATCCATGGTAGGTCTACCGTCCTTATCCTGTAGACGGCCTTTGTCATGTCGTGAATGTTACCATAGCTATCGGTCCATACGAATTTCTTAAAGACGAACTTCTCTCCGCCTATTATCTTTGTCCCGTTTTCAAGCCATGTGTCCCACCCCATGACCTTAACATAGTAGCATCTCCAGATTTCCGTTAGTTCATATGGAGATATCCATATGAACCGGTAGGCTCTTCCAGTCCATGGAGGATGCACCGGCATAAACGTGTCGATTCTTGCAACATCTCCGCCGCATATCCAGTCTGGCGGTATGGTATACGCCCATTCTAGGTCTGTTAGAGGTGTGTACCACCATGGCGGCCTACCATATACAGGGGTCTCGTTCACGCCCCATATGAAGTCAATCCCGTCAACCTGATATACTGTAACATGCTTCGGTATTGGGGCACTCCATACCTCCACATAGGCGCAGTTTGAGTCAGGGCAAACCTTGCTAACGTGTATGTGCAGTAGCGATGGGAATGTAAGTCCGCATGATGAGACGTAGGTGAATGTTACATTGTATATCTGGCTTACATTTTGTATCCAACAATCTATGATGTTTCCCGCCTGATCTTTGAGCGCGAAAGCTACCGTGTGATTTCTGGATGTTAGGTTCGTAAAGTCCCACGGAGCAATGTGTATTGCGGTTACCTCAAGCATCACGTTCCATGCCCATGGTATAACTACAGGTTCGCCGACTATCCACACGGATAGTTCATTGTAGAACTCAAATGAGACTAGGTGATGTTCTATGTTGAACGTGTAGTGTGGATATGGCCTTGGAGTAGGGTCATAATAGTATCCCCACTGGTAGAAGTATGTGTATAGGTCTGGCCTCGGGTAGTCAACGTTCTCGTATGTGTAGTAGCCTCTGCATCCAAGTCTGTAGGTGAAGTATTCTATGTAGGGTATTGGGCATAGGCATGGGTCGACTGGGGTTACACCATACTCGTTCACCCAGATTGTCCAGCCCGGCTCGCCATATATGCTTGGAAGGTAGAATGTTGAGTTAAGCTCGAACACCGGCGGCGGATATGACCCGTCCCATGTAGCGTAGTAGCTTGTATAGTCAAATACTGGAGCATATTCAGTGTAGTATTCGCTGAAGTCGTACTCGTAGAGTGTAATATTTAGGTCTACCTCGTGCAACTGGAATGGCTCAGGTGGGTATGCAGCATGGCTAAGGTAGAGATGGGATCCTATTTTTAGACCTATCATACCTGCACCTAGGACGTCGGATGCCGCCGCTGTCTCCCCAAGGATTATTGCAATCTCGTTTTCTCCGTCTAGGTCGTAGTCGATCTTTCCGTCTTGTACGAATGGAGCTGGGAAGTCCGTGAGTCGTGGGAAGGCTTCTACGCTTGGTACTCTTACTAGGAGGATGAGCAGGGCTAGCAGCAGGATAGATACTATCTTTCTATTTTTCATTTTACCTCTCAATGTGTAATATGCGTATTTTTAAAGCTGTTTTGTTTTGCAACATTTCACGAATCTTTTATTTCTCCAGTTCTTTCTTGGAACAAGCTTTTATGGGTAGTTTATGTTTCACGTATTATTTTAAAAGAAACAGAGGGTTTATCAGGCTTAATTTATAGTAACACTTATAACAGTTATTGTAATACCGAGATTTGCTATAGTTCCTGTTAATTTTTATATAAGGCTGAAGATGTTTAAGGTAGAAAGGGTTAGGAGCAGTGGGTATGGCTGAGAGATGTCCGGTTTGTGGGCTTCCCAAAGACTTGTGTATATGTGGTGAGATAACTAAGGAGCAGCAAATAGTTAGGATCAGAACCGAGAGAAGAAGATGGGGGAAAGAGGTCACATTGATCGAAGGTCTAAATCCTTCAGGATTGGATCTTAAGAAATTTATCACGGACTTAAAAACTAAACTTGCCTGCGGCGGCTCATTTAAGGACGGCGTTATCATACTTCAGGGTAACCACAAAGCAAGGGTTAAGAAGTTGCTGGTTGAATGGGGGATTCCGGAGGACAGTATTGAGCTAGAGTAATCCTCTATCTCCTTCTCTGATCAAGTACAGGTTTAACTTTTTCTAGTAGCTCCTTGAACCTGTTTCTAACAGTTACCTCAGTTACGCCTGCAACTTCAGCTAGCTCCCTTTGAGTTTTATGAATTCCAGCCTCTTGGCATGCTAGGTATACCGCCGCGGTGGCTACACCGCAGGGTTCCTTACCCATTGTTACTCCGACTTCCTTAGCAACTTTTAGGATTTGGAGGCTTCTAGCAACTAGTTTATCGGGAAGTTCAAGCTTTGAAGCTATTCTAGACACGTAATCTGTTGGTCTTGGCGGCGGTATCTGGATCCCTATTTCCTTAAATAGGAACCTTAGGCTTCTTCCAACCTCTTTCTCCTTCATCTTAAAATGTTCCGCGACTTCTCTAAGGTTTCGGGGAGTGTGCGTCCTTCTACAGGCTGCGTAGACAACGGCTGCCAACATTGAATCCATGCTACGGCCTTTTACGAGGCCCTTCGCGGATGCTTTCCTATACAGGATTGCTGCATCCTGGTACACCGCAGGGGGGAGATTAAGCTTTACAGCTGCTCTTCTAAGTTTCTTAAGGGCTATTCTAAGGGCTTTTTCCCGTGAAACGCCGCTTGTAACCCTTCTCTGAGCCCTCTTAAGCTTTTCCGTTATCTTCCTCGACTCCCCGCCTGAAACTATGGAAGTGTCAAGTCCGTAGTTTATCCGGGTAGGTGTTATCGCTATTCCTACATGGGCTCTTGACTGGTATTCCTCGTTGCTAAATGCCCTCCAGTCTTTGCCGACGTCAACCATTCTTTCACTTATTATCCGGCCGCACTCTACACATACGAGTTCTCCGGTGTCAGGATCGCTTGCTATATCGCTGCTCCCGCAGGTGGGGCAGCGAATATGCTTTTTAAGGTTTTCGACTAATTTAATAACACCTCCAGCTAGAATAGAATTAAAACCCTTACTTAAATTTTACCGTGGCTCTATGAAAAGAGCTGCCAGAGCAGAATTGAAACACAAGCTCCGGTAACGCTCATTATAAGGTTGACTACATGATTGTTAACCTTTGTTGATCCTCTGACGAGGACCGCCTTTTTACCACAGTGGTACTCTCTCTCAGTTAGTTTTCCACACCTACTGCAACGGTACATTGCCTGTATGCTTGCTCCAACGATACTATCAATTATGCTTCCGGCTGCCCCAGCTGACATTATAATGGGTATGTGTTCCGGCCTCGCTACATTCAAAAAGACAGCAAGGATTCCTATCAGTAATGGGCTTAGGAAAGAAGTTAGTATACCCAGCGGGGAGACTCCACCTGGTGTACCTGGAGGTACTTTATCCTTAAGTTTAGTTATCAACCGAGGAGGCGAGGGGTTGAGGACACCTATTTCATTACTTAAGGTATCTGATAGGCCTGCTGAGACAGAACCCATATAGGCTAGCAGGTATATCTCCTTTTTCGAAGCAAACTCAAGAAATGCTGCGGCAAGCGGTACCAAGCCGTTGGCAAACACATTACTCCATCTTCTAGCGCCTCCCTTGAACTCTGCAACTCCCTTCTTCAATTTCTCCCCATACTTGTAATGGGTGAAAAAGCCTGCCGTAAGATGGAATGATAAGATGAGAACATACAGCTCCCACCCTCCCATAGCGAAAATCCCTACGCCAACTATCATTCCAGCTATTAAGCCGGACATGTCAACTAGCTTCTTTCTATAACTCAGGAGCCCTATTACTAGGCACACTATTGTTCCTACTATCAACCTTGTTATGAGGTCCAACTCTGGTCATCCTTATAGCTAGGTTAATGCTTAAAACTATTACGTCATGCCCTACTTCTACACCAATACATTAAGATATCTCTAAGAAATGATATTGCATCATCTAAAGCTTTCTCAGGGGTCCCAGGTATAACTGGAGATGCCTCAGCATTTATAAGATAGTAATCGCGGTCAGGATACTTGATGAGGCGAAGTTTAACCACAATCTCATGGTGTTTAGCTCCATAGAGTCTTTTATACTTATATGAAAGTGTTACTATAACTTTACCGTCTTCAACATGCTTTTCCCTCCTAACTTCGCTTACACTTTGGGTGTAACCCCTATAGCTTGACAGTTCCGATTCTATAAATCCCAGGAAAAACTCTTCATCGATTATAGGTACTCTAACCGGCATAGAGTATGTCCTAACCCCATATGCTTTAAATCTCGCTCTAGCATCGGTTTTCACTTTTTTCCGCATCCTGGATGGAACTATTTTAAGAGACGCCGTGACAGCGAACTTGGCAGAAGCTAGTGTAGAAACAGCCAGTGAGAGGAATACAGCTATTATAGGCCAGTACCACTCAACTTTCTCCCTAACTAGTAAAGATGAACTGAAAAACACCATGCCTCTATAGATTAGAAGACCAGTAAAGTAGCCAAGAAATCCGCCTATCATACTTGTCACTATTGACTCCATCATGAATACCGTCGAGATATACTTAGGATTCAGCCCTAGGTTTGATAGTAATCTAGCTTCATTCATCCTTTCATACACGGTATTAAGGGTCACAGCGGCAACATTTGATATTACTATTAACATGGGAATTAAAAGAGGACCTAATCCTCTAATTTCAAGTTTTTCGCCAATATGGTAAAGCTTAACCCTGCCATTGTGATGTAAGTAAACGTTATACATTCTCATCGAGGCGAACTTGTAGGCTAGTCTTGATAACATCTCAGGCTCCGAGAAAACGTATATGCCTGAGGTCTTCAGCGGGATGGATCTAGCAAGCGCCTTACATGATTGAAGCCCAATTATTATGGTTTCCTCTGGCTTGCATCTTTCCCCCGTATTCGGATCTTTAACTGGTAAGAACGAGGTTCCATCTGGATCTACCACTGTTTCTACTTCGTTGTCGCTTATGACATTTATAACGGTCAGGTTTAACGCTGATACGTACCCACTAGGCTCCTGCGCATAAATCTGGACGGTGTCGCCCACACTTAGCCCCATTGCTATGCTTAATCTTTCAGAGATAATGATCCAATCTTCACTTCTTGGTCTCAAATGGAAGATTTGCTCTGTGATATTGTCTGCTAGTCCTATAACGCCATGTATGCCGATGATTCTTTCGCCAGATCCTATTTTCGCGAACTCGACTGGGTAGGTTGGAAATGTCTCCATTTTAACGTGGAATTCCGAGGTTTTATAATACTCGATCAACCAGTTTACTTCTTCTAATGGTATGGGAGCTGAATCGAATCTCTGCGAAGGTATAACGAGGTATGCCATGTTATCTAAGTATTGTATGTTTAAGTTTTCCGTTTTAACCCCGTAGACAACGGAGAATGATGTCATATCGGTAAATGCAGCTGCCAATATTGCTATGCTTAGTACTGTAAAGAAAGCCCTAATCTTTCTCCTTTTAAGGTTTCGTACGGCTAGCGATGAAAAAACGGTTATTAAATCCTTAAAGGAAACCAGCCCTTCTACCTTAAGTTCTTTCGTAAGTTTGTTAGGAAGCTTGAAGAGAAGGAAGTAAACAACCAATATAGATGACAGCGATGATAGTATGTATAAATGCGGCACTAAAAACTTAGCGCCAGGAAAGATGAAATACAACAAGGCCGACGACGAAATAGACAGTAGTACATATGCTTGAGTAAGCTTCCTCCTTCTCTCATCGTAAATAAAATATGATAATAGAATTGAGAATAAGGATACATATAGCGGTAGAACTAATGCACTAGACCTAGCTTTTATCCTCATCAGCTCTATCCTTCTTGGTACCTCCCAGCTTGCGATATGGTATGCTTCATATATGGGTTCCTTATACTCGAGAAATGACAGGTTAGACGACGTTACCAGTTCTGATAGAAGCCTTTCAGCCTCATTCAGCCGTTCTTTTTCGACAGCCAGGTAAAAACCTGTGTTTTCCATTGAGGAAATCAGGGATCTAGTTTTAGAGATGGATTTCTCCGCCCTTTTTACATTCCAAGGAATCATGACGTGTTCTAAGTTTATCGTTAGACTTTCTCCTTGTTTTATACTGAAACCCTCCCCGGTTTTATCGCAAATTTTTATCTCAAAGGAGGAGAAGAGACTGCCGACAGATATGTTTAGGTACAAGAGGCTTAACATTAATTCGACGGTTCTGCATGGAACTAACACCGTCCTCTTGTCGAAATCGATGTATCGTATCTCATCTCCCTCCTTATACTTGTAAGGCGGGTTACCAAACGTTTTAACCGTGTAAAATTCACCTAAATCCATTGAGATATTTAACGTGAAGGCGTAGAAGTCTGGATATCCTAATCCAACATCCCAGAGAACCCCCTCTAAAACTATCGAGCCGCCTGGTGTTATTGGTATTGTAATGTTTATGGAGCCAGGCTTGTAGGTATTTTTAGACCTGATAAGCGGAGAGTCAAATCCAAGTGTTGAAGGTGAGTCGTAATATGAGTATATGTAGTACTCGCCTGGCTCCACAGGGATTTCAAAGTTTCCTTCCCCATCGGAAAGGCCTTGGAATTTTCTTAGACTCTTAGAATTTAGGAGAATTACAGTGACATTGGGCACTGGTTTCCCCGAGTAAAAGTCTATAGTCCTTCCGGATATTGTCTGTATGCTCTGGGATCTCGTTGCTGATTCGCTGAAGCCTAAAATTAAGATTAGAATTAGGGCGACCCTAACGTTCATTGGTATTCTAGGGGGTGGTTATAATTTTAAATCATGATCTACAATTATAGAAGAGTAAGATGAAGCCATCTGAGAGACAGTTAAAACTGTTAGAAGCCTTTAGAAGGCTTAGATTTCTCGCCAGAACGGGTTCTCTTGTGATAGTAGAGGGGGTTAAGGACAAAAGCGCTTTGGAAAGCCTTGGAGTGAATGGAAAATACGCATATGCGTCCATATTCATTAGTAGAGTTATGAATGATGGAGAGAGAGCTATAGGGTCCCGGAGATCATTTATTATTCTAACAGACTTTGATCATGAAGGAGGAAGGCTTTATTCTACTATTAAGAATTTGATAGTACAGTATGGAGGGCATGTCGATGAAACAGTAAGAAATATGTTAGCCCTTATTGAAGGTTTTCCAAGGCAAATACAGGGAGTTGTGCATTGGATTGAAAGGAATTTCTGTGACATTGAAAGGTTTAACATGATGGTGAAGAATGAAGAATGCTGTTAGAATTTATATTCTCCATTATGGAGAGTGCGATCCTAAGAAGTGCACAGGGAAAAAGATGAAGAGGATGGGTTTCGGAACCATTGTTCGAGACTTTAAACAGGTTCCACGAGGTGTCGTTCTCAATCCATTCTCCAAGATTGCCCTTAGCAAAGCAGATAGGGAAGTAGCTGTTAAACGGGGTTTAATCGTTGTGGATGCATCCTGGGCAAAGCTAAAATATGGAAAGTTTCCTATGGGTACTCAGAGATCACTGCCTTTCCTTATCGCTGCTAATCCCATCAATTTCGGTAAACCTGCTAAACTTTCTAGTTTAGAGGCTACAGTAGCAGCTTTGTATATAATGGATTTTAAAGCACTAGCTTTGAAGCTTGCTTCGATATTTAAATGGGGTATTGTTTTTGTCAATATGAACAAGGATTACTTAGAGGCCTACTCCCAAGCTGAAAACAGTTCTGAGGTAATCGAGCTTCAGAGGAGGTTTATTCTTCAACTTTAATCTCTTTAGGCAACCTGCTTCCATATTTTTTGAGGAACTCTTTTTCCACTTCCCTGTTTCTCTGTGCAGCTTTGAATAATACAGGTACCCCCTCAAATATTGGATACCACCTTTTACATTTATTGCATAAGAGGAGTCCTGCTCTTATTTCGTACATCTGGCATTCTTCACACGTAGAGATGTTAATTTCTGATAGTTGATCACTTAAGCCTCGGAATGCACAGTATCTTTCGCATCTACTACTCAAGAATCGTTTATCACCCTTCTCTCTCTCGATTATCCACATTTTTAGAGGAAAACTTTTGCATTCAGGGCATACTAAAACATTGAGATCCCTGTATTTCATTTTGACATCTCCTCTATTGTCTTAACAATTTTATCTCTCAGCTTTTCCATGTCAACTTCAACTTCAGATCTCCAACCAGCAAACAGTTTCCCACCTCTTTCCTCAATATATCCGTCCCTGATAAGCTCTCCAAGACAGATCTTGGCTTCAGTTCGGCCAACCTTCCTTTCCATTATTTTAAAGTAATCTTCTTTGTCGACAGCCTCTTGCTTTAGAACAATTAAGGCAAGGATGATAGCCAATGCTGCAAGTGCGTTGCTATCTAAGGGAGTTAATTTAATACTTGATACCGGGCTTAGAGGTTTAATAGTTACTCTGTTGCCTCTCTTTATTCTCTCCACTTTAAGTCCAAGGTCTTTGATCCTCTCATTTAGTTTTTCAAGCATATTATCAATATCTTGACCAAATATTTTCTTCAAAGTTGAGTATTTTATTCCTTCAACTCTGCCAGATCTGGCGATTATGGAAATAAACAGGTTTTTCAGGTTCTCTTCCACTATAATCAAGAAGGGTAACTCTAAAATTTAAAGGTTGAAATTGAACGTCGAAGATTATCCTCCTAATTGTTGTCTGTTGAAATTTTAATATTGGAAGCAGGAGCTATTATAGTTAAGGTGATGAACTTGTCTTGGTGGAGACGTAAAAGAAGATTTCCGGAGGATTTCGAGGGAGAAATGGACATTTTTGAGTATTTTAGGGAAATGATGGAGGAAATGTTTGAGGATATGATTTCATTTCCTGAGGAGCTCGTGAGAGAACGTAAGACCCCATATGGAACCATTAGAGAGGTAGGTCCTATAGTCTACGGATTTTCGTACAGCATTGGACCTGATGGTAAACCTGTGTTCAGGGAGTTTGGAAATGTAAGGCCAGGAATCGCTGGGAGGCCGGTGGTGAGTGATAAGAGGGAACCGTTAATAGACATAATGGAGGAGGATGATGAAATAGTGATTATAGCCGAGCTTCCTGGGGTGAACAAGGAGGATATAGAGCTTGAGATGAGGGAGGATAGCATCTACATAAAAGCTGAGAGGAAAGATAGAAAATATGAAACCGTGAAGTCGATACCAGTACCTGTAGATCCAAAAACATCAAAAGCCTCATTTAATAATGGTATATTAGAGGTAAGAGTTAAAAAGAAGGAGGCTAGAAAGGGGACTAAGATAAAGATTGAATAGGGGGAAGCTTGTCCTCCGCTTGTTTTATTATCAAGTCTACTGATGGATAATTAAAACCAGAGAGCCCGTGAAGGAAAGCATTGCCACTTATAAGCACTAGGCCACCTGTTCTTGAAATCACCTCCTCCATGTTGTACATCACTAGCTCTTGAGTAGTATCTCCTCCAACAAATATCAATCCGTTCCCCGCTATCATCTTAGTAAGTTTAAGCCCGTTTCCAAACCCTAATTCATACATTCCAAGAGGTCCAGCTCTTATTCTAATCTCCTTCTCCTGAAGCATGTCTGCATAGAGATATACGGTTTCAGGGCCAATGTCAACTATCAATCCCTTTGAATCTCCTAAATTCTCAAGTGGGACCACTTTTGGTACTTTATTTTCTAACACAACGAAATCTATCGGGTGTTTAACGTCAAATCTTCTGACTATTTCCCTGGCGATCTGAAGCTGCTCTGGTTTAAGATGAGCCTTCACGTATTCTTCGTTTCTACTTCCTATGTCGTATCCCTTTGCTATAAGAACAAGTTGGGCTGGGATGCCCCCTGTAAACGCGTCCATCCTTTTAAGTAGCCTGAACATGTAGTCTGCCTTTTCAAACTTGCTTCCACCTATAATTATCCCGCACGTCTCGGAAGAATGGTTTATATCCCATATAGCTTTTAGCTCGTAGGTCGATCTTATCCCAACGTAGGTCTTTCCTATGTAAGGGAGCATCATTAAGCTCGTGTGGTTTCTATGCCATACAGGTATTGCATCATTTACACATGTCTTTATTGTCCCTTTGAAAAACCGGTAGAGCGCTGCTTCAGGACCGAAGTTGTATTCATCTCTTAAAAGTCTTACATTGTCCATTAAGATGATCTGCCTGACCTCTAGTTTCAAAATTTTCTCCTTGGTTTCTTTTGTTAACATTTTATCTGCTGGGATATACTCTATATCTATTTCGGATGGAAGTAACTTTCTCAATATGATCCAGTGCTGCCTAAGCGGTATTAGCTCTGGCTCGCCAGGCCTCCCTTGATGTGCTAGCACTACAAGTCCAGTGTATTCAGAGAGTAGCTCTAGCACGTGAGCGTATACGTCAAGTCGCAAGCTGTTCTCTATAATTCTACCGTTCTTTAAAGGGACATTAATATCTATCCTCACGAGAGTAGGATTTTGGAGCTGGGATGCTAAGTTTACAAGTCTACATCTCCTGGTAGCCATATAGTAATCTACAGGCATCATCACTTCCTTTCACCTACTACTTATATTGTTTAGGACTACTCCAATTAGGCCTCTTGAAGTTGCATCTACCACCTTTACCCTTATGAAAGCGCCTAGCTTAGCTTTGCTAATTATAACTGGCCTATATACATCTGTTCTAGCCATAAACCAGCTACCAATATTTTTAACAACCAGCGCGGCGAACTCTTTTCCCAAGAGCTGTTTGTTCCTCTTATACTTGATTCTCCGGGATATTTCTGTAAGCCTCCTACTTCTATTCTTAACTATGTGTTTGGGAAGTTGCTCCATATTGGCTGCTTTAGTTCCGGGTCTCGGCGAAAAACGAGATATGTTAACTATTTCTGGTTTAACGGTTTCTATCAGCTTAACTGTGTCCATAAAGTCCTGCTCGGTCTCAGAGGGGAATCCAACGATTACATCGGTGGAGAGGGTCCCATAAGGATAGGCCTTTCTTACAGTTTCGATGATCTTTAGAAAATCTTTTACGCTGTAGTTTCTACCCATTAACGATAATATTTTATCGCTCCCACTTTGTACAGGTATGTGGAAAAACTTGTAAATTTTTTCATCCCGGTAGACTTTAACCAGCTCTTCTACCCTATCTACTACATGTAGTGGATTAAGCATGCCTACTCTCACTCTGAAACTTCCCTCTATTCGTGTTACTGCTTCTAATAAGTCGATGATTGTCAATCCGATGTCTTTTCCATACGCTGAAATATCTTGGCCTGTTAAGAAGATTTCTTTGGCGCCTTTTCGGATATAGAGCTTTATTCTCTCTATTATACTGTTCAATGGGTAGCTTTTCAGTTTCCCCCTTGCAAATCTTGTGATGCAATATGTACAGGAGCCTAAGCATCCTTCCTCAACGGGAACAATGGCTGTGATGCCAGTGTACTGTGGTGTTGGAAGGCACGTTTTGATGGGTTCTCCGTGATAACATGAAAATTCGATTCCTCTCAACGCGTAACTACAAGCATTTACAATCTTATCTATTGCCCTAGGTCCTAGGAATACCTTTGAGTACCTTTTAAGGAGATTCTTCTGGGTGACAGCCATGCACCCGGTTACTACTAAGGGTTTCCCAGTAGATGAAAGTTTTCTAGCGTAGTGAACCATTCTGCTTTCTGTCGGGCCTTTAACATTACATGTATTAAGAATTATAACATCGGCTTCCTCTGGAGATTTGACTTTTGCAAACCCGGATTTTAGAAGTATACCTTCCATTATCATTCCGTCAGCCTTGTTCATTGCACAACCAAAGCTTATTATATAGTATTTGACTGCATCCATACCGGTAATTTTATTAAGGCCATTCTGCATTATGATATTTTCCCACAATAAGGTTGATGAATTATGAAGTTCAGAGTTAGAATCTTAGACATGGCTTTAGGCGATGTAAGAATCTTAATGAATGCTGAAGACGCAGAAAAATATGGCATATGGACGAACAGTAGGGTTAGGGTCTCAACGGATCACAAGTCTATAGTCGCGATAGTTAGTATAACCAGTGGAGATATAATCAAGAGAGGTGAGATAGGTCTTTTCTCCGAGGCTTCTAGGAGCCTAGAGGTGGATGATGGCTCCTATGTTTACGTTAAAGGAGTGGAAGCACCCTCCACTGTAAAGTATTTGAAGAACAAGCTAAGGGGAGAAGAACTTTCCGAAGAAGAGATATTTGATCTCATAAATGATATTAAAGAGGGGCTTGTAAGCGACGCTGAACTTGCCGCGTTTGTAACAGCCCTTGAATTTCATGGCATGTCTACTGATGAGATTGTTAGCCTTACCAAGGCTATGGCTGAAGCTGGAAACAAGCTGGAATTTGGTGATATAACAGTTTTCGACAAGCACGGCATCGGAGGAGTACCTGGCACAAGTAAGGATACCCTTATAATTGTTCCCATAGTTGCTGAGGCTGGTTTACACATTCCTAAAACCAGCACTAGAGCCATAACAAGCCCATCAGGAACTGTGGATACGATGGAGGTTCTAGCCCCTGTAGATTTGACTGCAGAGGAGATAGTTGAAGCTTGTTTAAAGGTTAGGGGGACCATAGCATGGACTAAAACTGCGAACATCTCGCCTGTAGATGACATCCTTATTTCCCGCGTTGAGTTTCCCCTTTCACTAGATCCTGAACCCTTAATGTTCGCATCTATCCTTTCAAAAAAGCTGGCGGCATCAGTGAAGAACCTTGTTTTAGATATACCTACTGGAGAAGAGGCGAAGGTAGAGACCGTGAAGGAAGCTACTGAAATGGCTAATAAATTCAGGGAAATAGGGTCAAGACTTGGAATAAATATTGAGGTAGCAATCTCATATGGTGGTCAGCCTGTAGGTAGGGCCATCGGTCCTGCTCTGGAGGCAAAGGAGGCGTTAATATGTTTGATGACAGGCGGGAAATGTTCAAGAAGCATTGTCGAAAAAGCAGTCTCTATAGCTGGCCTGCTATTAGAAATGGGAGGTGCAGCCGCACCGGGTAAAGGTGAGGCTGCTGCGTGGCATATTTTAGAGACTGGGAAAGCTTATGAAAGGATGAAGATGATAATTAGAGAGCAAGGAGGTAACCCTGACATTAAACCAGAGGATATCGAGATCGGCCAATATAAATACTCAGTTAAAAGTCAAGTTGAGGGATTTGTCACAGCGGTGTCGAACAGGGCTTTTGTGGAAATAGCAAGAGCAGCAGGGGCTCCTAGGGATAGTGGCGCTGGCATTTATCTCTATGTGAAAAGAGGAGATAAAGTTAGTATTGGGGATACCCTTTACGATATTTATAGCAGTAGTGAGGCTCGACTTGAGGAAGCTATCAAAGTTGCTTTGAGTAGGAAGCCTATAGCTGTTGAGGGAATGATTCTAAAAGTAGTTAGAGATAAGTTTATACTGGAATAGAATTTTAAAGCATGTATGATAATCAATATATAGATTGAACAAGACGTATACTCTTCTTGTAGTGTTAAGCATATTGGCTTTGCTGCAACTGGAGAGGGGTTATTTTATTACCTATCCATGTCAGAACTCAACTGGAGAATTAAGTGTAAAATTAAGATTATTAGAAGATCTGAATAGTCTTAGGCAGGATCTCAGAATTCCTAAAATAACTGGTATAGACGTATCGCACTACTTAGAAAGAATAAATTCACTAGAACACCGTCTGATCTCCGGAGAAATTAGTATTGAGCAGGCTATCTCAGAATATGACATCTTACGGGATGAAATATATCGCGTAAAGATAGAAGGAATTAAACGTCTCCTCCTCTACATCTTAATTGCGGAGGTCTTTATAATCATCGCAATCTCATTGATAATATCGAAATTTTAGATTTTAATGCGCGGCGGGGGGCCCTGCTTTACCTTTCTTTCCCCTACTTGAAGTGGTACCCTAATCTTCCTCTCCTCTCTGCTACGTACCTTTACAATTCCAAGGTATACGGCGCAACTTACACAGTAATATTTAGTCTCTTTCCTACTGGATATAAAGGTTCCCTGTTTTTTTAACTCTCTTGCTAATGAGCTATCTAGGACGAGGTATCGCCTTGTGACTTTAACTGCTTTATCGGCTGGAATTACTTTGTTACATTGGTAACACTGAACTGTCCTTTGATGACCAGCTCCGCTAAGCTTTCTACCTCTGTTCTTCCTCTTTTTAGCCATTTCACTATTGAAAGCTTAACCCTTAATCATAAATTTTTCTTTACTTAAGCTTTATTTTGAATCCGCAAACTGGACAATAGGCAACTGTTCTCTTCTTGCGTGGGTTTATATAAAAGATCGATGAACAATTTTGACATGTTTTTTCTTCTAATTCCCCCTTGCTTCCTCTAACCTCAACTCTTACGCCCATGATTTACCACCAAAATGTAAAGAAAGGGTGAAGGAAGTCTATTACTCTGGCTTGTACTCTAGTTCGATCTCTATTACGCTAACGTCTCTTCTTGTTCCGTTCTCCGCTAGGATTTCCTCTGTTCCTATTCTTATATCCCTTACCTCCAGACGGCCTGGAAGGTACTTCTGCCTGGCGATTTCTGCAACATCAACAGCTCTTGAGATAGCTCTTCCACGTGCTTTTAGAACTATTCTGTTTATTCCCTGGTTTATTTGGAGAATCGTAGCCATCACGTAGTTGATGGCTGGCTTATTTCCTATGTATACAGTTCCTACTTCTGCGGACATTCATGTCACCTTGTTTGTTGTAGGTTCTTGGCTTCATATCCATACTGGCTTTTTTTAAATGTTTTACTTCCCAAGTAGTTTCTTAAGGGGAACTATTTTTCTCCTACCAGATAAGGATACCCTCTCTATTAAAATTGGGAGAACACCTGCCTCAAGTTCAAGTTCAGCTATTTTTTTAGGGTCTTTAATATTTTCAGGTATATCTTTCAAGAGAGGTTTAGCTCCCGCTTCTAGCTGTTCCGTTCTGATCCCTATTATCCTTGTTCTTTCATAAATTGTGAGGTAAGGAGGGCCTAAGTCCCCCCCGGATTTCTTTTCTTTCACCATTTGGATCTACTCTATTTTTGATGATGCTATTATGTCGTCTATTCTTAATATTGTTTCTGCCGCTTCAGCCGCGGACTTTATCGCTTGCAGTTTCACTCTCGCAGGTTCTATGACTCCGAGATCGACCATGTCCGCAACATCACCTGTAAATATGTTTATCCCTGCATTTTTCATTCCTTCGTGGTGCTTCTTCACAAGTTCAGCCATTTTCGTAACCGTGTCAAATCCCGAATTCTCGATGAGAGTTCTTGGTATGACTTCTACCGCGTCTGCGAATCTTTCGATAGCCTTCTGCTCTTTACCCCCAACGGATTCGGCGTAATCTCTTAGTTTCATTGAAATTTCGGCTTCTATTGCGCCTCCTCCTGGAACAATGGTTGCATCTTCTATTACATCCTTTATTACCGATAGTGCATCATGAACCGATCTTTCCGCTTCATCTATTACTTGTTTGGAGCCTCCTCTTACTAGAATCGTTACGGCCTTGGGGTTTTTGCAGCCTTCAACGAACACCATCTTGTCTTCTCCTACTCTCCTCTCTTCCACAAGTTCTGCTACTCCAAGATCTTCTATGGATAAGTCTCTAAGATTTGCCACTACCTTTCCTCCTGTTGCCTTTGCAAGCTTTTCCATGTCGGACTTTCTAACACGTCTCACCGCTGATATACCATATTTCGCAAGGTAATGCTGTGCTACGTCATCGATTCCTTTCTGACAGAAAACAAAGTTTGCACCGACGCTCTTTATTTTTTCAACCATTTCTCTCAGGAGCTCTCTCTCCTGCTCCATGAAAGCCCTCATCTTCTCAGGAGATGTTATGCTTAGCTTGGAGTCGAATTCCAGCTTTTTAATTTCTAATGCACTTTCTATAAGAGCTATCTTAGCATTTTGTACTCTCTTCTTCATGCCTGGATGAACTATCTCCTTGTCTATGACTATGCCGTTGATAAGTTTGGTATCGGTGAGCGTACCTCCCTCCTTCTTTTCGATTTTAATATCATCAAGATCAACTATTCTTTTACCATCCCTTTCCTGTACAACTCTAAGTGCTGCTTCAGCTGCCAGATCAGACAGGTACTCTTTGTGGATACCGCTTGTTTTGGACCCTAATGCTATCATTGCAACCTTCTTCAAAACATTTCTGTCGTCCCATTTTACCTCGACGGCGGAGTCCCTTATAATCTCAAGCGCCTTTGCTGCTGCAAGCTTGTAACCTTTAACTATTATGGTTGGATGTATGTTTAGCTCTAGAAGCTCCTGAGCATTCCCTAGAAGCTCTCCAGCTAGGATAACTGAGGTAGTGGTTCCGTCTCCCGCCTCTTGGTCCTGTGTTTTAGCAACTTCAACCAACATCTTTGCAGTTGGATGCTCAACCTCTATCTCCTTCATGACAGTTGCTCCGTCATTGGTTATTACAACATCTCCAAAGGAATCGACAAGCATCTTTTGCATCCCTTTGGGACCAAGAGTTGTTCTCAAAACTTCCGATAGGGTTTTAGCCACAGTTATATTTTGCAACATTGCTTCTCTACCCGTTGTCCTTCGAGTTCCCTCCTTCAAAACGAGAACCGGTATTCCCGCTGGCACTTCCTTTGCTTTCGACTCAGCCATTGCTCATCACCTCATAAAACAGTATTTCAAAGTGTTTTCTCTATACATTATTAAATGCCTAAGGGAAATTAAAAACTTTGACAAGGATAAAATGCTATTATTTTTAGGTTAAAACGCTTATAATGAACTATTTAGATTGAAAGATGTTTTTGGACTGTTAGCAGAACCCCTTAAAAAATTGTTAGAGGCAAAGGGATATATTAGTCCTACTAAGATACAAGAGATGTTAATACCTAGAGTGCTATCTGGGGCCAATGTTTTAGCTATCGCCCCAACAGCTTCTGGAAAAACAGAAGGAGCTTTGCTGCCGGTTCTTACAAATGTTTATACCGAAAAGAAGACTTCAGGATTTCGAATATTGTACATTACACCGCTTAGAGCTCTAAACAGGGATTTACTTAGGAGGCTTGTTGAATATTCGCAGGCTGTAGGTCTAGATGTGGAAGTAAGACATGGGGACACCTCTACATCGGTAAGGAGAAGACAAGCGATGACACCACCTATGATTCTGATTACTACACCAGAAACATTGCAGATTCTTCTTCTCGGAAGAAGATTAAGGGAACACCTCTCAAATGTCGGATATGTTATTATTGATGAAGCTCATGAACTCGTTGGTAACAAGAGGGGGACACAGCTTGTGGTTGGACTTGAAAGACTAAGAATGTTAGTTGATGATTTCCAGCTCATAGCTTTATCAGCTACCATTGGTAATCCAGATGAAGTTGCAAGATTCTACGGCTACCCCGGAAAGCTAGAGATAGTGAATGCCATGGAGGAAAGGCCTTTTAGGGTAAAAGTTGAATTTTTAAGGCGGAGAAGGAAGTCCCCCCTTCGAAGTGGTGTTTCTGGAGGGAATGTTGACGATTTAAACTACATCTCCCAAGAAATAACAAAAGCGAAATCTAGCCTTGTATTTGTAAATACAAGGTCATTAGCTGAGATTCTGGGGGTTAGGCTTAGGCTTATGGGTTTAGAAAGCATACTAACCGTGCACCATAGCTCACTATCCGGATATGTCAGAAGATCAGCTGAAATAGGCCTTAGAAAAGGTCTCATAAAGGCTATCGTATGTACGAGCTCCCTTGAGCTTGGGATAGACATAGGTGAGGTTGACCGTGTTATCCAGTATATGTCCCCCCGACAGGCATGTAGGCTAATACAAAGGGTGGGAAGGGCTAGCCATAAGCCTGGCCTAGTGGCACAAGGTATAATCGTTGCTATCGACGAACTTGACTTGTTCGAAAGTTTGGTGGTTGCTAGAAGAGCTATTTCTGGACATATTGAAGTCCAGAGGATTTTTAATAAGCCTTTAGATGTTTTAGCCCATCAGATAGTAGGTTTAACTCTCACCGAGGGCTATATCGACGTTTCAGAAGTTCTAGGCATCTTTAGAAAATGCTTTCCGTACAGGAATCTTGATATAACTGAGCTCGTGAGGGTCATAGAATATTTATCCAATATGTGGCCTCCCATTCTTAAAGTAAGAGGGGGAATTATTAGAAAAGGTGGGAAGGTAAGCTACGAATACTATTTTAAAAATGTATCAACCATCCCTGAGGAGAATGTCATACCGTTCATAGATGCAAAAGACGGTTTACCTGTAGGCGTGTTAAATGAAGCATTTGTTTTAGAGTACTGCGCTCCAGGAAGGAAAGTAATTTTCAAGGGAGTACCATGGGAGATCCAGGAACTTAAGGAGAATGCTGTGTACGGGTTATTATCCGAAAGCGCTGAAGGTGCGATTCCTAGTTGGACAGGCGAAGAACTTCCAGTGCCCTTCGAGATAGCCATGGAGGTTGGAGAACTATGGAGTTTAATTTGGGAGATGATGATGAGGGGCCTAGATGAGATAGCAATAGCAACCAAGATAATAGAAAGCTATCCTTATACAGATATTGCTTCCATAAGGAGAGCATTAAAGCTGTTTAGAGAACAGTTTTCTTATGGGGTTCCACCAGGGGGTGGTAAGCGTATAGTTATCGAATCCAACGGTCTGAATGTAGCGATTTTATGCCCAGTTGGAACATTGGTAAACAGAACTCTATCCATAATTCTTTCTAAGATTATAGTTGATGAAATTGGTATTCCCGTTTTAACAAGAGAAAGCCAGTACGGCATAACACTTACATCTCAAGTTCCATTGTCATCAGCATACATTGCTGATAAGCTCGTAGAGCTAAAACACGTTGATCTAGCGAAAATGATAAGGAAGGTTGCTCCTAACACGTTTAGGTTTAGGATAAGATTGCTTAACGTGGGTAGAAGATTTGGGGCTATACCTAGAGAGAAGATCCGTGGAGATATTGGGTTTTCAAAGCTTACCGAGATCTTTGAGGGAACCCCAGTATATGATGAGGCTTTAAACGAAACCCTAACACAGGATATGGATCTTGAAGGACTTTCAAAGTTCCTGTCTTTAATTGGGAGGGGCATCATTGTAGAGGCCTATGATGTCAGACAACTCTCGCCCATAGCGAGAAATATAACCAGAGGCAGGTATGAAATTGTCCAGCCGGAGAATTACGAATATTTTCTTGTGGAGGCTTTCAAACAAAGATTATATGATGAAATCCTGCATCTTGTTTGTACTAACTGTTGGAAGTATAATGGTTATAGTAGATTAAGTAGAATAGTTGGTCGAAAGCTGAAATGTAAGTTTTGCGGGTTAGAGGGCGTTATAGGTGTAAAGGATGAGAGCTATTCACGTCTCATGAAAATAGAAAGTGCTGAGTTAAAGAAAGAACTACTCAGGTGGAGAAGGATTTATGACAGGAGCAAAAACATTGTGTATTTGCTTGCAGCCGTTGATGGTTTAAATATAGAAAGAGCTGAGATGCTAGCTGAGAGGTTTAAAGAGATTAACAGGCATCTTTTAAAAGAGCTTTGGCTAGCTGAGAGAGAGTATTATAGGAGAAAACTTAGACTTTAGCTACTTCTTCTAATACTTCTTCTATTTTCTCCTCTTTCAACTTTTTTGTGTAAATGAAAATAACTATTATGACAACTACGATGGCTATCGGGATTAGGAATAAGAGCTTACTTATCTTTTTACCTTCTGGGGGTGGGGTTGATGTTGGAGGCGGAGAGGAGGTTGTTTGAACCGGCTTTTCTGAAACCTCTACTGTGACCGATGTTTCTTTATAGTAGTCTCCAAAAGCTGTGATTTTATAATCTCCAGGTGTCACAGGGATAAACTGAAATTCCCCTGTATCAGTTGCTTCTTTGAATTCAATAGTCCCATCAGGTCTTTTTATAGAGATGTTTACAGCTACCGGGTTGCCGTTTTGATCTAACACTTGCATAGTGTACTTTTCCCCTATGTAAGCTTTTTCGGGAATATTAACTATTTGAACGGCTCCAATGTTTTCAACTGTCACTATACCAGAGTACACCATGGTGTTGTCTCCAAACACGTTAATTACCATGATATAGCCTCCTACATCTTCTAATGGTGGAATTTTTATCGTTACATTTTTAGATTTCCGGGCAGGTACGTCCTCAGAGATTTCTCCACTTATAATTTGCTTGCTGTTCTTTACTATTTCCCATGATATGTTGAGATTGAACTTATATGAAAGATTGTTTTTTATCAGAAGTGTCGTTGTAGCTTGTGAACCGTATTCTTGCACAATTTTCTGTGTGGGAATATCTACCAGTATTTCAGGAGAAGTTATCGTAATAGAGCCTGTGTGGTCTAGTATCAAATTCTTATTGTGGGAGATCCTTATGTTAAGGCTGTAGTTCCCGGGTTTAAGAGCGGATATAGGGATCTCGATCCCTATTGATGACAGTTTTATTACAATCCTCTCACCAGGTGTTCCGCTTATATTTAAGACACCAGAAAGTGCGACAGACGTATTAGAATTGCTTACTACGATATCTATAGTTCCATTGAATGTCTCGTTCGTCAGTAGTAATAAGTAAAGGGATATATCAAGCTTATCCACAGTGGTATAGATTTTGGAAGGGTACCAGATCTTTGTTACAGAAATTAGTTTTCTTTTCAGTGTAAACCTTTTAACCGCTAGGAACCTACCCTCTAAATCTCTCACCTCTACGGTCCACACTCCTGGTAAAGCAGAAGATGGGATTGCATACAGGGCTGACCCGCATCCCTTAGAGAGGAAGACTGAAATCTCATCCATAAGCTCGCCGTTGGGATTAAAGATAAAAACCTTTAAGTAGACGTTCCCAACGGGGGCACCATTCTGGTAGGCACAAACCAAGATCCTTAACTTCTCACCTTGGAAGTATTCGGTTTTATCAAGGAAGATCTCTACATTATACAGTTGACTTGTCACTATTCGAGGTGAAAATAATGATAATGCGGTCAGCAAAATAAGCATGCATAATATGCTTTTCATCGGCGAGAACCACCATCTCTATAAGGGGTTATAGTTTCATTTTAAGATATCGTGAGATGGATGCTATTCTTTGACCTCTAGTTACAAAATTTGCGTGTGAGATAGTAATGCATACCCCTGAAAAGCCTGAGAGAACCTCTACTTCTCGTCTAAAAACGTTTTTTATGACACCTATTTTACTCGCCACGGTCAGGTTAGCGCCTGGCTTAACCATAGGGTAGAAAAAGCCCGTTACAGGAGATTTTACTGTCTCTCTTATCCCCAGGAACTTCGGGCTGTCGGGTGTGCCTTCATCCAGTAGCATTCTTAGGAGCTTATTTGAAACCTTTTTGGCGTCCGACTCCTTAATGTCTTTTCCGGTTCCCCCAACTTCTATTTCAACTGCTGGGATTCCCTCTGTAGACGCTGTGGTACTTAAAGTTCCGGGAATTCTTTTAGACTCTACAATATAGTTTACCCCGGTTTTCATCGCTAGGCTTAAATTCATATTTGAGAAATACGTAGAGCAGAACGAGATAGAGGGTAGTGACATATTATGGATATCTATTACGTAGTCATGTTTTACAGCTTCTTGAAATACTACGTGAGCTACCTTTTCTGTTAGGGTACCGTTAGGGTTGCCTGGAAACGATCTTGCCATGTCTTTCCCGTCTTCCGGGCTTAACCTCAACTTCCCCTTGATAGCGGGGGGATTAGCTCTTGGGAGTATTGTAACAGTACTGTGTATTTTATTGAGTTTAATGAGTTTGGTTATTAGCAGGAAAGCGGTATAGATCGCGTTAGATTCATTTCCATGGATGCCGGCTACAAATAGATATGAAGGCTTCCTTTCGCCCTCAAACCTGTAAAATGTAAGTCTATACTTTTTATTACTGGAGTAAAACTTGTAGGTTTTCTTTATTAGCTTCATAATCAGCCCTCCACAGTCTTAATAAATCTGATAGCTGAGCTGTATGGGTCTTCCGCCTTTGCGATAGCCCTACCTATATGTACGAAGTCAACATACGGCTTAATATGAAGAATTGTATCGACCGTTATACCCCCAGCTGCCCCTATGCGTATATTTGCAAGCTTGCTCTTCACATTTTTAAGAAACTCCACGTTTTCTGCGATTGTACCTTCGTCGATTC
Organism: Thermoproteota archaeon; assembly: GCA_037917685.1. Taxonomy (GTDB): domain Archaea; phylum Korarchaeota; class Korarchaeia; order Korarchaeales; family JAOZGB01; genus JAOZGB01. The sequence continues at coordinate 260,231 of JAVCBU010000006.1, read as the reverse complement.
CTGTATGGAAGCATATCATTCTAGCACCTAGTTTTTTAACCTCTATAGCCCGCTTTAAGGGCTCCCTTGAACCTATCATATCTACAAGGACAGCTTTATCTTGGTCTCTTGCCGCCTCTAGAGCTCCTAGGATTGTATTGTCTGGGGCAACCCCGAGAACGCTGACGATGTCAGCTCCAGCATTGAATGCCAATGTCGCTTCAAGCCTGCCGGTGTCTACTGTTTTCATGTCGGCAAAGACAGTTATCTCTGGAAACCTGTCCTTTATTGTCCGGATAGCAGATATCCCCTGAGATTTTATCAATGGGGTGCCTACTTCCAAATGTTTTATCCCTGCCTGGACAACCTTAGAGGCGACCTCCAAGGCCCTTTTCAAATCCGTAAAATCAAGAGATACATAGATATCCAAGCTATACCACCACTTCCTCGCGGCTTTTGATTAGTCCGTAGGACCAGATAAAGTACAATATTATCGGCAAAACAGCTATTAGAAGTATTAACGCTGCAAGTAGGGCTTTTATGTTTGACCCTACGAAGAAGGGGATAGGACCTATTATTATGATGAAGCCCCACTCTCCTTGTGTATGTGCTATTATGAGGGCTATTCCAAGCATTACGAGCGCTATGCCGGCAAATAAGATAGGCATGTTGAAGGCTTTTCTCATCTTATAACACCTATAGCTAGTAATGTGAGCAAGAGCCCTATGGCGACGAGGATGATTACTGTCTCTCTACTAACATTCTTCCCGAAAACGATTGGAATAGGGCCTATAAGTATAAATCCAAATAACGAGGTCTTTCCTTTGCTAACGTGTCTCTCAAACCCTATCAGAGATAGCAAAATCAGTATGATACCTACTATAAGAATTATAACACCGAGTAGTAGAACACTCAACCCAGCCTCCCCCATAGATATATAGTCTGTGCTAGGATTATATGGTTACGCCAAATTGAACCTGTTCTCCAAGTCCTCTAGAATTGGCTTTTCAGCAAGGCATCTAATAAGCATACCTTCCTCTAAAACCATGTCTGGCATAGGGATTACAGGCTGGCCATTACGGTATACTAATGTTACAATCAGAGGCTTAAGACTATCAACGGTTTTACCAGAAAGTTTTTCGTTTACTTTGTATACTCTGAAGGACGGAGCACCGGAGAGATGGTACTTGGGAGGTTTAATCCTAAAGTCTTCATAGTTTTCAACTATTATATTTGCTATCCTCTCCCCAGCGTGGCCGTCGCCAAACGGATGCTTAATCTTGCTTAGACGGTCTATGTAGGAAGGATCATAAATAACCTTTCTTGTTAAATCTACTATCCTATTTTTACTGGTTCCAGCTATCATGTTAAACCCTAGCTCGACGGTTTCAGGTCTCTCAGTATTGTCCCTTAGAGTGATACAGGGTTTGCCCAGAATAGCTGCTTCCTCCTGGACTCCACCAGAGTCTGTAAGAATCGCGTCTGCTTCAACTAAGAGTCTTACAAAGTCAACATATCCAAGCGGCTTCAATAGAACTAAGTTTTTGAATTTCCGGCTTCTAAGCCTCTTCATCATGCCATATTCCTCTAGTTTAGCTTTTGTCCTTGGGTGCACAGGAAAAAGTACAGTACACTCCTCAAGCTCCCTAACAGCTTCAAATATAGATTTCAGTCTTTCCGGATTATCCGTATTCTCGGGCCTGTGAACCGTTAAAATTAACAAGAAATCCACAGATTCTAGTTCTAAGTCTTGGATTATTGTTGACTCAATCTTCGCCCTATCTACGTAGAGATGAAGTATATCGGCTATAGTGTTGCCTGTAACCCAGATATAACTTGGGTTAACCCCCTCATACAGAAGGTTTAACGCGGCCCTTTCTGTGGGGGCAAACAGTGCCGAGCTTATAGAGTCTGCTATTTTCCTATTTATCTCCTCAGGCATCGTCATATCGTAGGATCTCAACCCAGACTCGACATGTGCAAAGGGAACTTTAAGTTTAACAGACGAGAGGGCCGCCCCAACAACCGAATTAGTGTCCCCCTCAGCCATGGTTACGTCTGGATTATATTCTACAACTACCTCCTCCGCCTTTTTTATTACAGTAGAAACCTGATACCCATGGCTTCCAGATCCAACTTCAAGCTTAACTTCAGGCTCAGGAAGCTTCAGCTCCTCATAGAAAACCCTACTTAACTCCTCATCGTAATGTTGCGATGTATCACATATTATAAATTCAGCCTCCGGCTTCCCAGCCAAACCGTAGATTACTGGAGCCATTTTGATAATTTCAGGTCTGGTCCCCATGAACAGAAGTATCTTAACCATTTATAGAACACCTGATACTTAACCACCCCCTACTTAATCAATATTTTTAATTTTCCCAAGGATTTAAGAAATGGAAATGGCCAGTCTCTTTCACATTATGCCAGTTTCTAAGCCCTCAGCAGGGGCTGTAGGTAAAACCGGGGCTTGGAGGGTTTTTAAACCTGTTATAGACCATGAAAAATGCACTAGATGCGGTTTATGCTGGATTTATTGCCCAGATGAGTCTATAGAACTTCAGGAAGGCGACACCCCTGAAATAAACTATGACTACTGCAAGGGTTGCGGCATATGCTCCGACGTCTGCCCAGTCAAAGCCATAAGTATGGAGGCGGAGGAAATTGCCTAAATGGGAAATGATGACTGGAAATAAAGCCGCCGCTGTGGGGGCAAAGCTTGCGCGCGTCCAGGTCATCCCAGCATATCCTATAACTCCACAGACCACCATTGTAGAGTACTTATCGAAATTTGTCGAGCGCGGAGAACTAAAAGCCGAGTTCATAAGGGTTGAGTCTGAACATAGCGCTATGGCCGCGTGTATTGGCGCCGCAGCGGGGGGTGTGAGAGCCTTCACTGCAACATCAAGCCACGGCTTGTTACTCATGGCCGAAATGGTTTTCTGGGCTGCAGGAGCTCGTCTACCGATAGGTATGGCCGTCGTTAACAGGGCGTTAGCCCCGCCATGGAATATTCATGTTGAACATACGGATTCCCATTCCCAACGTGATAGTGGTTTTATACAGTTTTACGCAAGAGATAATCAAGAGGTTCTTGATACGATTATTCTAATGTATAAAGTCGCTGAAAATGAAAGGGTTTTGCTGCCCGCGATGGTATGCCTTGATGGTTTTATTCTTAGCCACACGTATATGCCCGTTGAAATACCTGACCAGGAGGATGTAGACTCATTCTTACCGCCATACGAGCCTAAAGGATTCCTCCTAGATCCAGATGAACCCTTGACCTACGGCAGCTTGACCCTGCCAGAGCATTACATGGAGATGAGATATGACATCCAGAGATCTCTGGAGGCCGCAAGAAACCTGATATTGGAGTACTCAAAAGAATACAGAGAGATGTTCGGCAGAGATCATGGTGGGCTTCTTGAACTCTACAAGGTGGAGGATGCTGACTACCTACTGATTAGCATGGGAACCCTCGGAGAAGAGGCTAAAGTGGCGGTTGACAGGTTACGAGGGGAAGGTATTAGGGCTGGAGCTGTGAGAGTCAGAGTTTTTAGGCCTTTCCCCACACAATTATTTGATATTGTCCCTGGTAGAAAGGCGGTTATAGTGGTAGAAAGGCATATATCCCTGGGAGGAATAGGTGGCGCCTTAGGGGTAGAGCTTAAGGCACTACTCTACGGGAAAACCGATGTTCCCATATTTAACTATGTCACTGGACTCGGGGGGCGGGATATTACATACTTAGATCTGGCTAAAATGGTTAAGCACTCAATCAAAGCTGGAAAGCCGAGGGACAATTACATGTGGTATAAATTAAGGGTGAGGTGATGCTGTGTCGGTAGCTAAGAATCTAGGTTTAACAAGGGAGAGGTTCCTCCTACCAGGACATGCTGCATGCCACGGATGCGGTCTCGCCATAAACTTCAAAATAGTTTTGAAAGTCTTAGGGAAAAAGACTATACTTGTAATTCCCGCCTGCTGCTCCTCTGTAATCCAGGGTCCATACCCCAAGGTGGCCTTTAACGCTCCTACCATGAATATCGCATTCGCTTCCACAGGTGCAGCCATCTCAGGCGTTTCAAGAGCGCTGAAGATAAGAGGTGTCAAAGATGTACTTGTCGTCGGCTGGGCTGGAGACGGGGGAACCGTTGATATAGGGATCCAAGCCTTGTCGGGAGCAGCTGAAAGGGGTGAAAACATCCTTTACATCTGCTATGATAACCAGGCCTACATGAATACGGGAATTCAGAGGTCTGGAAGCACCCCCTATGGTGCATGGACAACTACTACTCCTATTGTAGGAAAGAAGCAGTTTCCAAAAGATTTACCATTAATAATGGCAGCGCACAGGATACCCTATGTGGCCACTGCCTCAATGGGCTACCTTGCGGACATGATAGGAAAGCTGAGGAAGGCAAAAGAAGCCAGAGGTCCCCGGTATATACATCTATTCTCACCATGCCCGGTTGGGTGGAGGCACGACTCAGCGCACACTGTAAGGATAGCCAAGCTTGCAGTAGATACATGGGTATGGCCCCTATACGAAGTTGAAAATGGAAAGGTTAGAGTGACAGTTAAGCCTAGAAGAAAGCCTCTTAAGGAGTATATCTCATTACAGGGAAGGTTTAAACGTTTGACTGATGAAGAAATTAAGCTCATGGAAGATGAGGTTGTTAGGAGGTTTGAAATGTTATTGAAAATGGAGGAGTCTGGAATAGTATTCTAGTCAGACTATATAGTAGTATTCTTCACTTGCATAGTAGGATGGTTTAAGAACTTCTTTAGCGAGGACTATTAGGAGGATTATGATTAAGCCAGCTATAACGTATAGGAGGTAGTTCTTCTCCTTCTCTATTTGAACCCCGGGCTTTTCCATTGTGAAACCCCAGCTTTCGAACATTGGCGATAGATCTCTACCTGCTGCTTTGCTAAGATAGTCCACAAATTGTCCAGTGCTGGATATAGTTGTCTTGCTGTCTACTATCAGTTTAAACAGTTTCGAATAAAGCTGAAGGCCTCCATATTGGTCTCCTATAGTCTTTATAATGTATAGGCTCGCAGCATAGTATAATCCAATGTTTAGGACGCGATCCCCCGGCCTCCAGTCCTGGAGGAAGCCGTACTTCCCTCCTGTAGTTTGAGGGACTTTCTCTAAGTCTTCATATGTCAGGTTTTCAACAGGGTATCCCCTGTTCTTTAGGAATTCAGTACTAAGATAGTTTGCCAATCCTTCGTGAACCCATAGCAGGTTTACGTCTATACCTGCCTTCCACAGGTAGTGGTGAATTATTTCATGAAGCATTGCCTGTTCTGAGGCGCCACTTATCATTCTTACTGTTATTAGGTTTATATAGACGTTTCCTAGCTTATTGTTTACATTTGAAAAGGGGGTGTATCCGAGTTCAAGTATCTCATTCATGTCTTTAGGCACGTAAAAATATACGTGGATGTGTTCTATGCTTGTAGCAGTGGTTTTTATTATTTGTGACCTAACTCTATCATATATCTGCGTGAGGTTACTTGCTACGTCGGTATATCGCTTTGGGGTATGTATTGTAATTCCATCGCCATTTATCTCTATAAAATCTCCTCTTCCTTCTACTTCAAAAGAAATTAGGATTCTCCCGTTTGGAGGCAGTCCATACTTGTAGTATATATATCCAGCCTCAGCCCATTTCTTTTCCCACCTAGGTTCGCTTCCCTTAGCCTTGAAATCTTCTGGCATAATCACAATGACACTTCCGGAAGAGCTTGGGGATACAGCGATCCACGTAGAAAAGAATGCACCGTTGGGCTCTACAATTAATGCACCAAACCTGTACGAAAAGGATAGTTCGAATGTTACGGGGTTGCCAGAGTAGTAGAAGCTGTAGTTGTTGTAGAATATAGTGATAGGCTCATTTTCAACCTTCCTGATTTCCCCCTGTGAAATGATAAGATTCCACGGCTCATATCTTGGCACAAGAAGCCATGAATATCCTTCATTTTCCGCCGTAAAAGTTATTGAAACATTTATGTAGCCTTCTCTGGAGACGAAATAGGTGTACTGATAAGTCGGCTTTCCAGATGCGCATTTAACGCTTGTAAAAGGAAGAAGGATTAGGAGTATAAGCAGGGTAGTGCTTCTTTTCATTTCATTTATTAATATCTGCTTCCTTCGTTTTAACAGTTTCCATCATAATCTCAGGGTAAGTTCTATGTTCTATCTTATCAGTGAGGTTAAGACTTGAGATAAATTCAAGTGAGGATTTACCTTCGACTTCTACGTATTCTCCAAGACGTCTTACACTATCTAGGTATATTTTAAGGTTGCTGGATCTTGGAATTTGAACTATTGACCTTTTCTTGGATATTTTAAGGATCTTTGTAAACCCATTTTGAATGAGTATTCTCCTTAGTCGGCCTATCGTTAGCTCTTGGCTGGGTACTTTTATGCCGACTTCCTTTAATATTTTGGCTATCTCGTTCTTATCTGATAACTCGGCCTCCCTTTCAACCCTATACTTAGGTTTGCGTGTAAATCTACGTCCTTTGAAAGTTAGAAAAACTTTATCGTCTATTTTCCTTATCCTTAGGGCCTTATCGTCTTTGTAAAGTTTCATATCGGCGGTGTCATAATACTCATCCATCATCTCTGTCGTGTGGGTGATTCTAAATTCTATTTCTGCTTCTCTTAGTTTTTCGAGAAAGGCTCTATGGGACATTTTAAGTTTAACTTCGATTTCTATAGTCAACGGTAATAGAAGTTTGAGGGTATTATTAAAGTGGTACGTTCTGGTGAGAGATCCTTGAATAACTCGTTTAGCATAGGAAAAGTCCCGTACGATGTACTTGAGAAAATCGTTTACAGCCGACTTGGTTTTCAAAATGAGGATGTAATCGTAAAGCCTGGAATCGGCATAGATGCATCTGTAATCAGATGGAAAGATGGTTTTATAGCCTTAGCTTGTGATCCCATCACTGCGGCGGTGAAAAAGGCTGGATGGCTTTCGGTCCACATCAATGCTAATGATATTGCATGTGTAGGGGCAAAACCCAAGTATTTCATGCCTACGATACTGCTCCCGGAAGGAAGTAGACAGGTAGAACTTAAGAAGATCATGAATGATATGGATCTCGCTGCGAGGGAGCTTGAAGTTTCTATTGTGGCCGGCCACACGGAAGTTACTCCGTCAGTCCGCCAACCTATGATTGCTGGGGCAATGGTAGGTTTGGGGCTTGGAAGTAAACCTGTACTTTCCTCCGGATGCCAGGAGGGTGATATTATAGTTATGACAAAGTATGCTGGTCTTGAGGGAACTGCTGTCATAGCCCACGAATATTCTGATAAACTTCGTAAGATAGTAGAGGAGTGGGTGCTTTTGAGAGCTATGAGCCTTATGGATGAGATTAGTGTTGTAAGGGAGGCTATTGCTGCCTATAAGTACGGCGCCTCAGCCATGCATGATCCTACAGAGGGAGGGGTAATCACGGGTCTTTACGAGCTTTGTGTAGCCTCAAACGTAGAGATAGAAGTTGAGCTTGAAAAGATTCCTCTAAGAGAGGAGACAGTTATAATATGCAAGGCTGTGGGAATCGACCCATATAGGCTGTTGGGATCAGGGGCCCTACTTATTTCGATTCCAATTGATAAGTTTCAAGCTCTAAAATACGAATTTGAAAAAGTCGGTGTAGAATATTCAGTTATCGGGAGAGTTTTAAAAAGTGGGAGGTGTTCACTAAGGGTGTATAGAAGAGGGAGGAAGGTCAAGTATGAATTTCCCCTCCCGGATGCTATATATAGTGTGCGGATATGACTTACTCTGTTCTTCTCGCGGCAGCCCTTGGAGGCCTTGTTCCCTCTTTCACCACAACTTTTCTATTGTTGACCGTGAACTCAAGTGGTAGCGTGGCTGTGCCGGGTTCTACGGTCACCTCTATCGGGTCTTCTTTTCTCATGGGATAGTATATTCTCCAAACCACTGCATCTACAGCTCTCTTTTTGAGTTCTTCAAGGATAACATCGGTCATTGGTACACCTACACGCATTCCCATCCTTGTCACCCTACCGGTTGAGCCAGCGTCTACATTTAAAGTTTATGGATATACCCTTGCCGGAGTTCTAGGGAATGGTATCGCGTCTCTTATGTGTGAGAGCCCTGCTATCCATTTTACAAGTCTTTCTACACCTAGACCGAAACCAGCATGCGGCACGCTACCGTACCTTCTTAGATCTAAGTACCACTCGTATCCCTCTGTTGTTCCTATTTCCTCAAGTATCCTTGTTTTGAGAAGGTCGTAATCTGATATCCTCTGGCCGCCACCTATCAGCTCTCCCGTGTCTTCAGGTGCTAAAAGATCTGTCGATAGCACTACTTGTTCGTTTTTGGGATCTGGCATGTGGTAGAAAGCTCTTGTCTGCTTTGGAAACTTATAAACAAAAACAGGCTTGCCATAATGTCTGCAAATAGCTCTTTCGGCTTCGGTGGATAAGTCTTCTCCCCATGCAATGTTTACTCCTTCCTCACCGCAGATTTGGAGGGCTTCATCGTATGTTATCCTTGGGAAGCGGTCATTTAGGGGCTTAAATTCTCTGTTAAGTATTCTTAGCTCTCTCTCGCACCTCTCAACTACTACTTTGCAGACATGCTTAACGAGTTTCTCACATATATCCATTATGTCGTTTAGGTCTGCGTATGCTATCTCTGCCTCGGCGTGAGTGTACTCACATAGATGTCTCCTTGTTCTTGATTTTTCGGCTCTAAAGCTAGGTTGAATGGTATAAACTTTCTCCAAAGAGAATATCATGGCTTCTAGATAGAACTGTGAGCTCTGGGTTAGATATACTTCTCTGCCGAAATAGTTTACTGGAAACAGGGTTGCCCCACCTTCAACCGCTGAACTTACAAATGTTGGAGCTGTTGTTTCCACGTATCCGTTTGCGTTGAACCATTCTCTCAATGCTTTTAAAACCTCAGACCTTATTTTCATGACAGCTGATGGTTTTCTACCTCGTAGGTAGAGGTGCCTAAGGTCTAATAGGGTTTCAACAGACATTCCTGGCCTAATAGGATAGTCTTTGCTTTCACCTACGATTTTAAAGTCTTTTACGATAATTTCCCTGCCTAATGGTGCTCTTTCATCTATGTTTACCGTCCCTGTTATAGTAATTGATGATTCTCTTCCTACCGTCAGGATTTCTTGTAACTTAGGGCCTAGCGTATCTTCTTTAAATACTGATTGCACTATACCTGTGGAATCTCTCACATTTATAAATAACATTCCCCCAACGTGGCTCTTTGTGTATATCCATCCTCTTATTTTAACCTCTGAACCCTGAGGTAAATCCCATATCTTCTGAATTTCGATTCTTTCTTCGGCGTCCAATTCAACCTTATGAATTACACAGTAAGCAATTAATTAAACTATCGAAGGAAGAAACTTTATCAGGAAAAAATTTAATGTGTGCTAGGCGTCAAATAGATGTGGATCTAAGGAAAGATCTCGATAAACTCGAGAGCAAAGGACTAATTAAAACTTTCAGGGATGAAGTTAGCTGCGAATTTGAGGCTGCAAGTATAATTGCAAGATATGATGGGAGGTACGCTGTTTATCTTAAGAATGTTCGTAGTTTGACTGGTGAATTGTGGAATGTTGCAGCGAACATTGCAACCTCAAGACTTAATATAGCAACATTACTTAACACAAGTATAAATGGCCTGACAGCTAAGGTTGAAGGAGGGCTTAAGGAGAAGCGAGATTATCTTTTAAGAGATTACGCCTGGGATATCTACTTGGAAGACCCAGACTTAAGAAAACTCCCTATTCTGCATCATTACGATTGCGAACCTTCTCCATACATAACTTCAGGAGTCATATTTGTTAAGGAACGGGACACAGGGCTTTTTTCAGCTTCTTTTCACAGGATGATGGTCGTAGCTAGGAATAAACTGGCTGTGAGAATTGTCGCTGGAAGGAGACTTCTCAGAGAGTTCAAAAGAGCTGAAATGGAGGGAGAGGATTTGGAGGTGGCTACCGCAATAGGATTGCCTATGCCCTTACTTCTCGCCTCAGCGATACCTACCATGGAAGACAAAGTTAGGGTAGCGGGGGGCATTGCAGGGGAGCCTATTGAAATGTCAAGGGTTAGATCTGTCAACGCGTATGTTCCATCGTGTAGTCAGGTTGTTCTGGAGGGAAGGCTAATAGCTGGTGAAAGGGCTGATGAAGGGCCTTTCTACGAGATTCTTGGTGTTGATATTGTTAGAAGGCAGCCTGTTTTAAAGGTTGAAGCGATCTCCATGAAACGGAACCCTGTATACCAAGCTATACTACCAGGTGGAATGGAACATTCTCTTCTAATGGGTATCCCTGTTGAAGCTGCGGTAATTCAGGCGGCGAGGAAGCATGCTAATGTTAAGGCTGTAGCCACCACTCCAGCTGGTAAAGGCTGGCTTGAAGTTGCGATAAGCATAGAAAAGGAGACCGACGATCAGCCTTTTCTGGTAGGGCTATCTGCGATATACGCGCATAAAAGCCTTAAGAGTGTGATAATTGTGGATCCTGATGTGGATGTTACTAACTACTTGGAAGTAATGAGCGCTGTTATACAAAGAGCCAATCCCTCTGAAGATTACTTGATAATAAGAAACGTTAGAGGATCGAGTTTGGATCACAGCAATATGAGGAGAATGGGGGGAAAGTTTATAGAAACACCTCGGAGTAAGGTTATTATAGATGCTACGATAAAGGGTGACCCGAAACTCTTCAAGAAACCCACCATTCCCATAGGTGCAATGCATGAGGAAAGCCGTTCTATGTATGGTGAAAACAGACATACATGATCACCTAGCATACTTGATAAAGATTAGAGAATTAGAGAAGCTTCTATTAACCCTTAGATATAGTACGATCAAAAAGGTTATACAGAGTAGATTGAAACCTACCGTGAACTACTGTGTCGGTAAGGGTAAAGCTTACGAAATCAAGGATTTAGTCTATAAGAACAAACCAGATATAGTTGTATTCTATAACATTCTAACAAGCAAGCAGAGATATAATCTTGAAAAATTGTTTCAAGTGCCTGTGTACGATAGATATGATGTGGTTTTGGAAATATTTAAGGAGGCTGCAACTGACAAATTATCAAAACTGCAGATAGAGTTGGCCTCAATTGAGAAAGAGTTTCCCTATGTGAAGCTGAGAGCATCCATGAAATATCTGAGACATAAAGCCGGGTTCAGAGGACCCGGCGAGTATGCCTACCATAAGACTATATCAGCGCTCCACAAAAGGATTAAGAGAATCAGGGGTGAAATAGAAAAGATTAAGAAGAGAAAGAAGATGCAGATCGATAAGATCAGAGAATTTGGGGCTCCTATAGTATGTATCTCGGGCTACTATAATGCTGGTAAGACGTCGCTATTCAACGAACTTACCGGTTGCAAGAAACCCGTTAGCGATATGCCCTTTACAACTCTATCAAGCAAGTATTCATCGATTTTCAATGGAAACCTATACCTTGTAGATACAATAGGCTTCGTATTGGACCAGGACCCTAGGCTTATCCAGTCATTTGAATTAAACCTTATGGATATACGTTCCGCAAATAGGCTTTTAGTTATGTTTGACGCCTCGGATAGGAGCGAGGTTTTAAAATTAAAAGTCTGCACGCTTCTAAAGATGTATAGAGAAATCGGTGCGGATGATAAGATAACCTTCGTCTTCAACAAGATTGATAAGATTAAAGAAAGGAGAATTAAGGAACTCAAGGAAATAGAGGCCTTAATCGGGGATAAACCAGTGTTTTACATTTCTGTTAAGGAGAACAAGAATCTTGGTGAGCTTGTTAAGCACCTAAAAGATTTGTCCTAATTTTGAGACTGTCTCAAATATTAAAATAAAGGCTGGTCAAAAACCAGGTATGGATTCAAGGAAGCTCACCGATCTATGTATTTGGGGTGCAGTAGGGAATGGGTTGGCTCTCCTTTCCACAGAATTGGGATCTTTCCATCCTCAGATAGCCCTTGACCTATCCCACTTCGCTACTTTACTAATAGCTTTGAGATACGGGTCACTCATGGGTGGAATAGAAGGTGTATTGATATCTATCGTGCCCTATTTCAGGTTTGGAATACGAGGTTTTTTAGGGCCGGTTGCCGGCCTACTCTTCTTCCCTGGGAAAATGCTAACTGGTTTAATGGTTGGATTCTTAAAAAGGAGATTCAGACCGTTGATTTCAGTAGTTATTGGTTACGTTCCTGAATTTATCTTTACATTCTTGTCTCTCCGGTACCTAGTCAGATTGTTTGTGCCTCCTGAAGCAGCTGAAGTTTTTTCACTTGCCGTGATTGCTGGAATCCTAGCGAAGGCCTGGTTTGAGATTGGGGTTCTTAGCATTATAATGGAGTTTTTAAGCCGCCGGTTAAATTTGGTTACTACTACCTGATTCTATATATGAAATCAATTTCTTAATAAGAGTAGATATTAGGATGGCAGATCTTCCTCCGTCTATGCAGGGTGTAAACTCCACGATGTCAAAGCCTATCACGTCAAGCTTGCATAGACTTTTTAATAGCCGGATCGTGATATCCCAATTTAAACCTCCTGGTTCCGGCGTTGAAACGCATGGTACCTCTGCTGGATCGAAGACATCTATATCTATAGATAGATAGACAGGGTTTTGCCCTATTTCTGAACTTATAGCTAAAGCTTGGGATGCAAGGTCCTGTTTTAGACTATCCGAATATAACACCCTTATTTTAGTTTTTTCTATCAGCTCAGCTTCCTCTAAGCTTAGACTTCTCACTCCTAATAACATGACATTTTCTGTTAAATCTAATATCCTTCTAGCTACACAGGCGTGGCTGTACATTGTACCTTCAAAGCTATCCCTTAGGTCTGCATGAGCATCGAGTATTATTACCCACAGATCAGGGAATAGTGTGAGTGCGGCTTCCACAGCCCCGATAGTTATAGTGTGTTCTCCTCCCAATACAATTGGGAATTTCCTATCGGTGAATATTCTAGCCACCGACTCTGCTATTCTCCTCAACATTTCTTCAGAATTCCCTCTATAAGGTTTCAACTCGTGTAAAGTATGAATTTTAGCGTCTGAAAGATGAAATCTTGTTTCGAAATCGTAGAGTTCTACTTCCCGTGATGCTTCTATTACCTTATGAGGGCCGAATCGGCTTCCAGGAATGTATGATGAAGTGGAATCGTAAGGGACTGGTAATACCACATATTTTGACTCTTGCAGTTTAGACTGGATGCCAAATAGGGTGTAGGGTGGGAGGCTACTCATTTTCCTCAAACCGCTTTGTGATTTCTGGTAAGAGTTTTTCCTCTATTTCTGAGATTAACATTTTAGCTTCGGTGATTGGAGATGCGAATTTCAAGTCTTTGCCTCTCATGGTGAATGCTTGCATATCCCCTTTAAACCTTATTTTACCTCTTACTGTTACCTCCTTCCCTAAAAGTTTCTCTCTTAGAGCGTCTAGTGGATACTTGAATGGTTGGAAACCCAGCTGGTCAATCTCTGTAAGCATCTGTTCAACTGTTTTCCCTACTATCTCCTCCGCTACCTCTCTAAAGAATGAAATTTGGATTGAGCCTGTGCCGTCGTCAATGAATATGAAAAATGAGGGTAAGAATTCAACATCTTCGACCTCCCCACATTTTGGGCATATGTGTCTCCCGTACTCATAACTTGTGTGAGCGCCACATTTTTTACAGAATCTTGTAATAGAGAGGCTGTCGCTGACGTATACCACAGTACCTCTAACTTCGTAGAATCCTTCGGACAGTTCGCCAAGCCATTTTCGCGGGTACAAATTATCCTCGTTAACCGTTACTATTTTGTAATCTTTATCTAATGGAAGCTCTGTAATACTAACATTCTTTCCTATGTGGATCGATATGTTTTCTCCTTCGATCCTTGCCTTCGCCCCTTTAATTTCCAGGAGGGTTGGGGTGGCCATCTCTTTGATGTGTTTCGCTGCTTCGCCCCATGCGTATCCTCTGACAACTGCTGTGTCGTCTCCTAACAATATTTCCAGCATTTCTGATGTACTTCCATCCCGCCTAGTGTAGGGTATTACCTCGAATTTCCTAAGTAAGACGGCTTTTACATTAACATATTGCATGTCTCCCTTAATCTCGGAAAGCTTTCTAAACTCTAATTCTTCTTTTTCACCATAAGAGATGACTTTAATGCTTGATCTGGATCCTGCGTGGACTTCAAAGTTTCCATCTACGGATCTTCTGATCCTGGCAGATCGAATTATTATTCTATCTCCAATTTTGAGGTTTACAGCTTCATCAACGGCTTTCCTCCAGAAAACAGCCCTCACTTGCTGGGTATTATCTTCTAAGATTGCATATAGCATACGACCTTCCCTGCCGTCCGGTCTTTCAAAGTTTTTGACACCTGATGCGAATACGACGGTACCAGTAACGTCTACCTCGGCGGTCTCTGATGAGATTTCACTTATTTTTAGCATTGGTATCTGTACATTGGGAAATTTAGAGGTGTCACCCTCATAGGGAACTATTCGACCTGAAGAAGGGTCTATATGGATTGCTTTCTCGTTTCTACTGTTAACTCTTACCCTTCCACCGATGACTTTAATTACGTCTCCCTCCTCAAACTCTATATTTTCAAGAGCTTCCTTAGGGGCCCATATTACGATGTATGCCTGGCCTGTTTCGTCCGCAATTTTAATCTCTCTTCTAAATCCTGTTGAACCGTCCTTTCTTGTAAAGCTAGTCACAGGGTAAATCCTTACAACTCTCCCCGCCACCCTTATTCTTCTCATTCCTGGAATTAGCTTGTTAATTGACAATATGACTTCAGAAGTTGAGGGTTTGGGAAGTTCTATTCCCAGCTCCGATGCGAGCACGTAAGCCGCCCCTTCAGGGTTAAGGAAACCCCTGAACTCCTCTTGGTACTCCTTTATTCTTCTATAAACTTCTTCCCTGGTTAGGTTAGACTTCTCAACTATATAGGATACGATTTTCTCAAAGTCCAATTGTGAGAAACACCTTTATTGAGTTAATAATCCAATACCCTGTACTGATATTATACATTTGCCTTTATCTTTCTCAATACTGAAGTTAACATTTAACATCTTTTCGGCTACCCATATGTTTGACTTTGTGTGCATAGTAAGTTTGGATGTAACGATGGTGGATGTGCCTCCCGCTAAAGCCATGTACAATATAAGCATGTCGGAGAGGTGGGGATCAACGGGACATTTTGCTTCTATCACTTTAAGAAGTTTTTTAGCAGCCTCGAAACCAACTTTTTCGCTGGGTTTCCCTCGCTCGCCTAGCGAGTCTGATCCGACGATAGCTCCCGTGCTGGAGATAGCCCATAAGGACATCCCTGCACCAGGTCCGAGGTGCTCAGAGTTTTCTTTAACATCAAGTTCTATGTCGATGGGCACGTTAAACCCTGTCCTTCTAATGTAATGTTCTGCAGATTTAGCCATCCTTTCAGCAACGTGTTTAGGTAGTTTTATGGAATGAGCAACGCCTTTTATCTCTAATATTTCTCCAAGCTTAACTATTCGTATAGGTTTGAGTCTACCGACAGGCTTCGACTCAAAAATACAAATTCCCCCTCCCTTTGGATAGTGCCCTCTTCTGCTAACCTCTATATTTGCATTTACCCCCATCTTTTTAAGAGTGGCTAAAAAAACGTTTTTATAGTAGTCTATTGTTGGAGACCATTTGACATCTGTGCCCCCCTTCACTTTAAGTGTAACAGGGGATTTGGAGAATACTGCAACTGGAACCAGGGCTTGCAAGAATAGGGTTACACTTCCGGCTGTTCCTATGTCGAAAAAGTAGTTTCCAGCCCTTCTCATTCGAGGTATAAATGTTACTGAAGTCGAGCCTATCTCTAGACCAGAAACGTCAGCATCAGTTATTCGGGCGAGAGCTTTAGCTACTGTAAGATGTTGAGGTTTAAGGCCGGGTGTCGGTCTTTTAGCTCTAATATTAAAAATCTTTACTGGTTCAAGTGTAACAGAAGAAAGCGCAAGTGCATTCCTAAATATGGCCCCGCCGCCTTCCCCGTAACTACCATCTATCTCGATCATCAAGTATAAATTGATAAGACATGCCTTTAAAACCAGATGAGAAAACTCGCAGTAAGGATGAATAACCTATGGGTGGGAATAGGCCTCGAAGAAGGCTTTATTACATGGAATACTATCCCTTTGAAGAGTTTGAAACTGATTATAAAACATACCTCGAAATATAGGGGTGAACTAGAGGTCCACACAGATGACGATTTCGCGAAAAGATATGCTTCGAAAATAATACGACTTTACTATGGAAGGCATGCAAGAATAGAAAAAGAAAACTTAATGATTCCCAAGGGGATTTTAGGAAAGGCTTTAGAAGTGCTAAAAAGAATACCAAGAGGGAAAGTGGCTTCCTACAGTTGGCTTGGATTGAATATAGGAGTAAAACCGAGACTTGCAGGGAAACTCCTAGCAAAAAACCCCTTCCCCTTATTGTACCCATGTCATAGGGTGGTTAGGAAGAATGGTGACATTGGAGGGTACAGTTACGGCATAAGGGTTAAGAAGGCGATCCTGAAGAGAGAGGGTGTTCTATTTAAAGGTTTAAAGGTGTGCGGAGAGTACTTTATTAACCAGAATTTATAGATAGTTGGGGGTAGGTTTAGGTGGGGAGGAGTGTAGCTCAAGTATTCGGAGAAGACTACGGCACTTCGTTGTATAAGTATGGGCCTGGCTGGCTTGGTGACAAACCCGAAATTGTAGAAAACAGGGGGTATTTCCCGAGGATGTCCCGTGTTATTTCTGAGATAAGAGGCTACGAGGAAAAGGAGGTCATCGTAGGACCAGAAGTACCGAAGTATATAGAGTCTAGAGATGAGCTTGTGAGGCTTTATTATCCGATGCGGAACGGCGTAGTTGAAAGAAAAGATGAGAGGGGATGGCTCGTTGTTAAAGAACTTACTAGATACGGGATACAGAAGTTTAAACCCCCCATGGAGGATGAAAAATTTAGAGATTTTAACGGGTACTATGTAGTTGCGGCACTTGCAGCTCAGGCTCCACGATATATGTATGAAAGGCTTATAGAAATCCATAGGGAAGTCGAGGCAGAAACGGGACTAATAAAAGCCTTCACTATAATCCCTCAGCCTCTATCTGTTGCTATAGCTGAGGGGGCTACAACTTGTATTGTAATTGAGGGCGGCCACGGCAACACGCAAATAGCCCCTATTAGCAGGGATATAATTAGGACGGCTCTGATACCTCTAAACCGTGGAGGAAGTGATTCGAACGCTATTACAAGACAGATTCTTAGAGATCTGGGCTATTCAGACCTAGCTAGGGAGGAGAAGCTTGTCACTCTCTTCAAAGAACAAGCCGGCCTAATACCTGTAGCACTGGATAAAGCCATAGATTGGTGTAGAATGTACCCAGAGAGGATAAGTGGAAAATTTAGGATTCCTGGAACAATGGTTGAAATAGACATGGGCGATAAGGCATGGCAGAGATTTCTAATAGGGGAATATATGTTCAATCCTTCACATGAGATATTTGAAAGCTATTATACTAGAGGTTTCCCACCTCCAAACGACACAGTTATAGGTAATAGGGTCGTACCTGGTAAGGCAAAACTGTCTGAAGCGATTAGAACGGCAGTTGAACTGTGCGCGGTTGAAATACAGGCTGAACTTTATAAGCAGATTATCCTCTCCGGCGGGAGTTTCAGCTGGAAGGTTCCCAGGAAGCTTTCGGATATAGCTGTAGATGCCCCAACAAAGGTTAAGTTAATGATGAAAGAACTAGGGCTGGAGAATGTTAATGTAAGAATGGTTAAAGATCCAAAGTATTCAGTATGGAGAGGAACCATCGTATATGGCGCTGCCGTTCCAGACAGCTATGGATGGGACTGGAACGTGATGGAGGGGTGGATCTTTTTTAAGTAACCCGGACCGGAGCATTTTTTATTATAGATAGTGAGATAGACTCAGCAACAGATACCGATTTTAACCCATCCTCACCGGGCACAGGGGGCTGGGTATCGTTAACTATCGAATTTATGAAGTCGCCTATAAGCCTAGCTTGGTATGCTAAGAACCCTTTAAAATATTTCTTTTTAACAACCTCTAATCCGACCTTTAAAAATTTGGACAGCAACGATTTAACCTCTTCATAGGGGGTTAGATAGCTAGAGTACCTTAACATATGATTATTTCTTAGGTCGATTTTGATTTCGCCGCCAGTTCCCCTGAGCTCGAAGGTGCTCCTAAGTCCTCCATTGTACCATGACGACTCAATTACACCGATTGCCTTGTTATTAAACTTTAACAGAGCTGAAAAGTATCCTTCGATGTCCATTCTACCAAGAAAATCCCCTCCATAAGCAAAAACACTTTCAACGTCCCCTGCAAACCATAAAGCAAGATCAATAACATGTATAGCTACGTTAAAGACAACACCTCCCCCCTTACTTCTTTCAAAGGGCCACGTAGAATAGGTCCAGCCAAACGGGGGAGGAAGAAACAATTGACCTGAAACTCCAACAATAGAGCCCAGCCCCCCACTATCAACAATCTTCTTAGCAACCATGACTACGGGTATATAACGATGATTTTGCATCACACAAAGTTTTACACCATATTTATGAGCCTTATCAACCATTTCGATTGCTTGATTTTTAGATATAGCCATCGGCTTCTCCACAAGGATATTAACACCACGCTCAACCGCATGTAAGCACACATCATGATGCAAATGAGGAGGAGTGCATATGTCAACGATATCAAGCTCCTCCTTCATTAACATTTCCCTGTAGTCATCGTAAAGGTTATCTACATATTTCTTACATTTTTTCCTTGCAACTGGATCTGGGTCCGCTGCCGCTGCTAGGATAACATTGTTAAACAAGTTCCATGCTGGAATATGCCCCTTTAAAGCTACCGACCCGCATCCGATGATTCCAATTTTTAGTTTTCTCACATTTCTTTGATATAACGTCTAACTATTATTATATGTTTCACGAGGGAATGAGCTAGCAATTGAAACCTAAAGTATCGGTAGTTAGGGTTTCAAAGAATATATATAGTGCGGTAAGCCGTGCCATCGAAATAGCTGGAGGTATGGGGATAAAGAAAGGAGGCAGGGTTGTTATTAAGATTAACCTTTGCAATTTTAGAGATTATACTTCAGGCGCTACAACTGACCCGAGAGTCCTAAAAGCCCTCGTAAATCACATAAGAGCCAAGTACTCTCCTGGAGAGGTGTATGTTGTTGAAAGTGATGCTACCTCCATGAATGCTGACATTCTCTTTAAATGGCTGGGATTTGAAGATATGGCCAAAGAGCTTGGTTTTAAACTTGTAAACTTGACTAAGGACGTCACTGATGAAGTAACGTTGAATGGGAGGAAGCTGAGAAAGATCAAAATTGCTAGAACGATTGGTAAAGCAGATTATATAATATCGCTTTCCAAGCTGAAGACGCATCTTCTGACAAAGGTTACATGTGGCTTGAAAAATATGTTCGGAGCAATCCCAAATAAGAGGAAGATAGTATATCACAAGTATCTCGATGATGCTATTGTGGATGCAAATATTGCAATGAAGGTAGATTTCTCCATAGTTGATGGGATAATATCGATGGAAGGAGAAAAAGGACCCACATATGGGTACCCTAAGAGAACTGGTTTAATTATCGCTGGGAAAGACATTGTCGCTGTTGACTCGGTATGCGCCAGAATTTTGGGTTTTAACCCTCTCCTAGTAGCCCATATTAGGAAAGCATGGCTTTCAGGCGTCGGGGAAATAAATGCAACTATAGAGGGAGATGGCTTAGATTATGTGGGGTCTAATTTCGACCTTGTCCACGCCGGCCTCCTTAAGCTTGCATATTGGCTGAAGGCTAGGATTTAAGCTCTCTTAATATTTCTTTAGCTTTGTCAATACGTATAACACCTTCTTTAACCATTCTCTCAGCTACCAGGTCAACTAACTTTCCCTTTGCTCCAGCCATTATAGCAACGTTTCTAGCGTGGAGTTCCATGTGACCCCTTTGAATTCCTTCAGTTGCGAGAGCTCTGAGAGCGGCAAAGTTTTGAGCAAGCCCTACAGCTGCAAGAATCTCAGACAACTCTCTTGCAGTCTTTACACCTAGTATTTTAAGGTTTATCTTGGCTATTGGGTGAACTTTTGTTGCTCCTCCGATGATGCCAACAGCCGCTGGAATTTCAAGGTATCCAACGAGATCTCCATCATCATTCACTTCCCATGTTGAAAGCGAGGTATACCACCCAAATCTTGACGCGTAAGCGTGACATCCAGCCTCTATAGCCCTTGTGTCATTTCCTGTTGCTAAGACGACTGCTGTAATCCCATTCATTATCCCCTTGTTGTGGGTGGCCGCCCTATATGGGTCTTCACATGCAAATGCGTAGGCTTCCATTATTCCCTCGACGACATCTTCCCCCCCTATAGCGTCCTTATCAAAAACAGCCTTAGCCCTTGCAATTCTATGCGTGGCTAAATTTGAGATTATCCTGAGTCTAACCCGCCCTCCTGTAATATCTTCTACAAGGGGGGCCACCGCTTCGCACATAGTGTTTACAGCGTTAGCCCCCATGGCATCTCTTACATCAACAAGCAACTCTACAATTAACATTGAACCCATAAATGTCTCAATAACTTTAGCTTGAACGTCTTTGACCCCACCACCAAGCTTGACTAGGATTGGGTCTTTTTCGTTAGCTCTTTCTATGATTTCATTTTTCGCGTTAAGCACATCAAACTTTGCACGGTACGGATCGCTGAGACCTACAACTTGTATTTGACCTATCATCACAGGTTCTGTGCTACTTGTTGAAAATCCACCTTTCACCCTAGCAAGTTTAGCTGCGTGACTCGCAGCGGCTACTACTGAAGGTTCTTCTATGGCCATTGGGATTAAGTAGTCTTTACCATTTATCAGGAAGTTAGTAGCTATACCAAGTGTTACGGGCATTACACCAATTACATTTTCAATCATCCTATTCGCTAAATCAACATCTAAGGAACCTGTATTCTTAAGTAGAGCAACCTCCTCATCCGAGAGACCCGCGAAGTCTGCCACTATTCTAAGTCTTTCATCAACTGCAAGATTGTAAAAACCAGGGAGTCTTGAAGTTCTTGCCATGTTAACACATCTAAGCCGGACGATCTTAAAATCTTAATGTTATGGATGAACGATATCAAGCTGTGTTAGGAAACCGCTATGTGAGTTTTAAATCAACATGGAGTTGTCTTTCATGCACAGACTGATTGGTGTATGATTGAATTTAGCTTGTTAAGTTTAAAATTATGCAGGCAACTGAACTAAAACTATCTACACGGGGGATGTAGGTTTGAAAGTTAAAATAGACCTTCACGTTCATAGTACCTTTTCCGATGGAATACATGACGTATATAGCTTAATTAAGGTTGCAAAATCCAAAGGGCTGGATGGAATTGCTATTACAGATCATAACACTATCGCTGGAAGCTTAGAAGCGATTAAAATAGCCAAAAAGATTGATAACTTCATTGTTATCCCAGGCATTGAAGTCAGAAGCAAAAGAGGAGACATCCTTGCTCTGGGGGTGTACGATGAAATTCGGCCTGACGTAGAACCAGAAGAAGTCGTGGATGAGATACATGAACGAGGTGGGTTAGCCATCGCCGCCCATCCGTATTCTATACTTTCGAGAGGGAGCTTAGGAGATTATATGTTAAGGTTAGATTTCAACGGTATTGAGACTTTAAATGCTCGAGCTAGAGGATTTGAGAATCGAAAAGCCGAGAAAAAGTGTAAGGCTCTTGGATTAAGCTGTGTAGGAGGTAGCGACGCCCACTCAGTATGGGAGGTTGGAAATGCTTATACCATAGTCGAAGCTGATTTTGAGCTTGATAATATTCTTAAAAGTATTAGCCAGGGCTTAACTATGCCTGTGGGGGTGATTACCCCTCTAAGTCTTATAATAAAGGTAACCATTTTTCACAGGTTGAGGGTGTTAGGATTTGATTAGAGGCTTGTATATCGGCCGATTCCAACCTTTCCACTACGGTCATCTTAGGGCTGTAGAGTATTGCCTTTCAAAAGTTAACTTCTTGATCATAGGGATCGGTAGTTCACAGTTTAAAGATACGGTTAAGAATCCCTTTTCTATCAGTGAGAGATTTACAATGGTTGTTTTAGCGTTAAAAGAGGTGAATGTTGATTTTGGAAGGTTGTGTATTACTGCTATCCCTGATTCGAGACCAGGTGAAAAATGGTCTGAGATAGTTAAATCTAGGTGTCCAAGCTTTGATGTTGTATTTACTAATGACCCATGGACTAAACGTGAGATTGCGGATTTGAATGTAAAAGTCGAGCCTATACCTTTTTACAAAAGAGAAATTTATGAAGCAACGAAAATAAGAATGAAAATTTTAAACGGCGAGAGGTGGGAACCTCTTGTCCCAGCCTCTGTAGCAGAGTTTTTAAATGAGATAAACGCTGCTGAGAGGCTCAGGACTATTTATTCACTTACTCCTCAGACCTAACTTCGAGAATACCCTCCCTAAGTGCTTTAAGCAATACTTTTCCAAGCTTAGATCTGAGTGGTATAACTATAGTAGCTTTGTCGTCAGCTAATCTGCTTCCTAGCCTCACCTTATTCGAGTACAATGAAATATGTTTTCCTGCATATGATGGTGGAAACATCAACTGAAGCGTTTTCTTTCTACGTCTATACTGGTATGGAACGACTTCACCCTTTATAGGCTGCTTTCTCCTCCCAACAGGGAATATTATAACCTCATCTGCAAACGAGTATATTTCATATATTGGATTGCCAGATTCAAAATCTCTTACAACTATAACAGGCCTAGCTAAGGCTCTATCCTTCATTCCTTCAGGGAGCTTAACTGTTATCTCAAGGCTCAAAACTTCTTTTATCCTCCCATTTTCTATGAATATTATTGTGTCTACTATGTGAGGGAGTAGTCCAAGGTCGACTCTACCTATAAATCTCTGAATTGCTTCGATAGGGGACCCGCAGTGAACTACACCTATCATTCCTATACCTGCAAGACGCATGTCTGTATAGATTTTGAAGTCTCCAGTTTTACGCATTTCATCAAAGCAGACGTAATCCGGCCTAACAAGGAGTAGTAGATCGGCTGTCTTCTCGAAGCTTCCCTCCAGCCTTGTATACTGCGTCACTTCTGGATCTACCTGTAAATCTCTGGGTGATTCAAGGGTTTTCACTATTTTCCTGTTTCTTCTGTAGAATTCTATGAGAGCACTTGCAAAGGTTGTCTTACCAGATCCTGGCGGACCGGCTATTATTATGCCAGCTGCTCTCTCCCTAATCCTCTTTTTTAACTTGTCGCTGAGGTCGTAGTCCTCCAGTAGAACTCTTACAAGTGGTCGAACAGCAGTTATTTCGATTCCGTCAGAGAAGGGTGGGAATGATACTGAGATCCTGTATTCCCCCTTCTGTATTACATAGGCTCCCCGTCTTTTAATTTCAATTGTTGTATTCGGGTCTATATTTGAACTCTCTATGACTTCATACGCCATTCTAAGCATGTCTTCTCTTGTTAAAACCTTATTAGATAACTCCACTAGGTTAAAGCTTCCTGGCTTACCCTTCTTTGCCAGGGGCTTCGCGCCTTCTTTTAGATGAATGCTCAAAGTCTGAGCATCAAAATACTTTAACGCTTCTATCTGACCTATTGGTGGACCGATGTAGATTGTGTTTATGTCCAGTGTCACAAGCATCTGATATAGTATGTAGTCTCCAGTGATAATGACCGCATTATATTTAGATGCAAGCAATGGTAAAAGACGGTCTTGGGGCATTATAGGGGAGTCTACTATGTCTAAACCGGCTATTATACCCTTTTTGAACATGATTCTAAGTTTCTGGATGGTTTTAAGCCCATCTAAAGCCCATTTGTCTCCTTCCTCTGACCTTTTGACAAACAATCTTACATAGGATGAGGGAATTATGATTTTTCTATTTCTAATACGGTCTAACCCTTCTTCTTTCAGTATCAGGGAGTACAATATTGAATTTAAGTCTGGAATTATAGGTTTGGTGTCTGTCAACGTAGTTCACCTAATTGATAGTTCACATATCTTTTAAAGAAAGTAAAGATTCCATATAGTGGATAACATTGTCAAGCATCTTAAGAAGATGCAGAGTATGCGGGAAACTCTTTACTGATGAAGAGCTGAGGACAAAGGATGGTAAGCTCAGATGCCCAAACTGCGGATCCGGGCTTTTTAATGTTGTCAGGAATCCAAGTAATCCGAAGGAGGGGGAGGTTAAACCTACACATCGTGAGGACGCAGTTATGAAGCTACTAGAAGATATGATGATCGAATTTCCAAGATCTAAGAAAAGAAGAGCTTACGAGTTATAAATAAACCTTGGATATTGTCTTTCGAGCGGCTTAGCAACAAAAAGGGAATGTCTACATTTCGTTTGAAGTTCCTCCAATATCCTCTGTATTATCGCCCCCTTTGGGTTGCGAACGTCCGTTCTTTCTTCTAGGTCATCAAAACTGGTGAATGGCTTTTTAGAACGTTCATCAAGTATCTTCCACATAGTCTTCCTTCCAATACCTGGAAGAAGATTCAGTTCATGAATACGTATGTTTATAGGTTTACTTTTATTGAAAAATGACAAAAATCTCTCTTCGTTCTCCTCTACAATTTTTCTAACGGCATTCTCAAGTTCCATTCGAGCAAGAGAGGATAATTCTTCGTATCTCAACACTCTCAGGACTGCTTCAACTTTGAGCCGGAAGCCTCTTCCTATGTAGACTTTTTCACCAACTTCAATATTAACGCCTTCTAGGATCAAAAGTTCCAGAAGCGTAAAGTATTTTGTCCCTATCGCTTCAGCAACAGTCCTCATGCGTTTCTCAACCCTCCTTCTATAAATATTAAGTATTATACCATGCTCTTCAAGAAGTTTGGGCGTTCTGCTACCCACTTTAAGCCCCCTAATCCCGAATCTCTGAGAGTATTTTTATAATTTCATCATATGTTTTACCTGTCAACAAGGGATAGGCTACGAATAGGGCTGTCCTAACTTCCTCTCGCTTTTTAATTTTCAAACCTACAAGCATGGCAGCATCTTCCTCTTTTAAACCAAGATCCATGAGTTTTTTTACTGCCGCCCGTGCCTTATCCGGGTTAATATCTGAAAACTGGTTTAGATATTCCATTGTCATCCTTTGTGTTTTTGTCAGATTCTCTACACCCTTATTTTCCCATAACTTTAGGAGTATCGACCTGACCTCCGGAGCTGATAGAACCGATGTCTTCTCTACTATTTCCATTTACCTCACCGGCTTCAAGTGAACAGGGTGAATTATAAGATGTTTTACCTTTGAGCCCACTTTAACATCAACTAGGTATGCTCTTCCCCTTTTGCCTGTAACTATCCCGGTTTTACCCTGGTATCTCCTGTGCGGCATTGCATTCCTAACTGCTGGTTCTACGTCGATATACACTTTCTCACCGATTTTGAATTCTTGTAGGAATCTCGAGACTCCGGGAAGCCCTCTTTCCCTTGGCTTTTTCGTTAGGAATTTTCTAGATCTCGACAAAAAACCTTTACTCCTTTTCACCATTAGGCTCACCTATATATCTATCACATCCAGCTGAATGCATTCCACCTTTAAACCCAGTATGCCACTGACACTTGGTTTTGTTCTACCATCATCACCTGTTATCAGCTCCTTCACGTATGTTCCTCCCTCACACTTTACTGTCATCTTAAACATGTTTTCCGATACCCTCTGAATACTTATATCGTAGATCCTTTTAAGCCTAACTCTGTCAACCCTTCTATGTGCAACTCTTCTTGGTGTTCTCTGATGGATCAGCGCCCCTTTAAGTCTTTTGACAACCTTTCCTATGGCTACATCGTCTATTGGATCGTCAGATTTTACTAGAGCAAGATAAGTCTTGACGGCTTTCTCCATTTCACTCTTAACTTTGCCAATATAGCTTTTATCGACGTACCTTAACCCTTTAACCTCTATTACACCCTCATATTTTTCATTGAGGTCCTTTTCCACCTTTTCAAGATCGACATTCCTTTTCTTAGGTGTAATTATCTCTAATGCAAAGGGCCTACCGGACCCTAAAACTCTTACATCTACGTCTTCCCTTCCTCCCGCATGAAGAATAGCCCTCTCGCCCTCAAAGTATGGGAGGATGATGTTAATTAGTAAATCCTCAATTGATGTTCCATACTCTTTACCAGTCCAGTTACACGCCTCACAGCCTATTCCCTTGCAGTGTCTACACGCCCATGATGTTTGAGGAATGTTTCTTTCATATTTAAGGTAGCGGCCAGCAATGACTATGGGTTTAACTTCGACATATATTGCATCGTAAGGTATGTTCACTGTTATCTTTACGTCCGGATCTCGATTATTTATTACGGCCTTAGTTTTACTATGTACAAAGCTGTCTAGGTACTGGTTAAATTCAACTTTGATACTGGCAGCATCTATCGGATAAATTAAACTTCTAATCTCGTCCTCCCTTTCAAGCACATCCGCTGGGAAGATGGTGCCAATCTTAAAGCTCTCAAACTCGTATTCTCCTAACTTGTCGAGGATTCTCTCTCCAATGCTTTCCAACTGGTATATAAGCCCCCCACAGATATAGCAGTCTTTCTCCTCCTCAACCGTGGTGAAATCAGCTATCTCCTTCACGATTTTCCCCTTGATTTCTGTTGGAATCCATAGGCATGCGTAGTAAAACTGCCTCCCAAGACACCTGTTACAAAGTTTGTATGTAGCCAATAGTGATTTTAGATCCTCTATCGTAGGCAAGTACTTACATCCCCTTCATCCCAAGTTTTTTCATAAGTTTTCTCATGTCTCGCCGTCCCATAGAGCTTAGAGTTTTCTTCATTGTATGATAAGCCTTTAACAGTTCTTTAACATCTCTTACAGTGACTCCTGAGCCTCTTGCAATTCGGATGATTCTTGTTCTTTTGATAAGCTCCGGATTCTCCAACTCCTCTTTAGTCATTGATTTTAGTATCACCCCCCATTTTTTCATCTTGTCCTGAGCTTGATATCCAAATTCGGATGGTAGATTAAAGCTAAATCCTGGGATAAGGTCGATGAGTTTGCTAAGAGGGCCTAACTTACCAAGCTGATCTATCTGGTTTTTAAAGTCAAGCAGTGTGAATTTTCCTGAGGCTATTTTTCTTATATCCTCGGGTGTTATTTCAACGCTTGCTTCTTCCATTCTTTTTACAAGCTCTTCAATGTCTCCCATTCCTAGAAGTCTTGACACAAACCTCTGAGGGTTAAATTCTTCTATATCATCAAGAGATTCTCCAGAAGTAACATATACTATTGGAGCTCCTGTTGCCGCAACTGCTGAAAGGGCTCCTCCACCTTTAGCTGTACTATCAAGTTTTGTTACAATTACTGCGCCCACATTCGTTGCTCCAGAGAAAGCTTTAGCTTGAGCGTATGCTGCTTGGCCTATGGTAGCATCGACTACCAGGATAACTATATCTGGTTTAATCTTTTTTTCGAGTTCAACCATTTCATTTATCAGGTCTTTCTCATTTCTGTGTCGGCCGGCGGTGTCGATGAGAATGATATTGTATCCCTTTGACTTATACCTTTTTATACCATCAATCGCTATCTCTACAGGTTTTTTGTTAGGATTAAAATATACAGGAATACTTTCAGGTAGCATTTGTTCAAGCTGTATGTTGGCTGCTGGTCTTATCGTATCAGTAGAGATTACCCCGACCCTACCGTACTGTTTATCTAGAAGTCTAGCTAGTTTGGCTACAACAGTGGTCTTGCCGGAGCCTTCTATACCCACAAATAGGAGGGTATTTATTTTTCCGGGTTTTATTGGTAGTTTTCTCTGCCTTTCTCCTAGCAGATTGATTAATTCCTCATATAATGTCTTAACAGCTACGTCCCTACGGCTAAATCCAATTGGCACTTCCGCCTTAAGTGATTTTTCTTTTATCTTCGACGTTAGCTTGTAAACTAGCTCTACGTTTACATCTGCTTTGATTAGAATTCTTTGGACATCTTTAATAAATTCATTGACTGCTTTCTCAT
Source organism: Thermoproteota archaeon (assembly GCA_037917685.1). Classification (GTDB taxonomy): domain Archaea; phylum Korarchaeota; class Korarchaeia; order Korarchaeales; family JAOZGB01; genus JAOZGB01. The sequence continues at coordinate 232,114 of JAVCBU010000006.1, read as the reverse complement.
CGGGCAGAGGGAGCCCTAGGAACCGCCTTACAGCTTTATTCAGAGATATCCCTACTTCCTTAAGTACCACTTATGCTTCCCTTATAACAGTCTGACTATCTTTACTTTCCCCATACTCTCCCAGTATTCTACTTCAACTCCTGGTTTAAGTTTAGAAAGAAGATCCTGATCTGTTGGAGGTTTAACTTCAAATGTATTGTATGTTTCTAGATCCATTATTTGTATGGAATCAGGGGCGGTTGATATTACCTGCGCTTTCTTCTTCTCAACGATGGGAACTTCAACCTTTTTGTCGGCTGGTGCAACCATATCTCTTTTGACATCGTCAAATAGGCCTACTGCCACTAGTCTAACCTTAGCTGACCCGTGCTTCCCTGGCTTTGACTTTTCTACTGAGACAACTTCACATGGCTCGCCATCAATAATGACGTAACCACCCTTTTTCAGGGAACCAACATCCTTATACATTGACATGTACATCTACCTGTATGATTTTTGAACACGAGCCCTAGCTGAAGGACCGCCGTATTTCTTTGGTTCGGTCCTCCTCGGGTCTTCGACAAGTAGGTGTCTGTCGTACTCTATAAATGTTTTCTTTAATTCTTCGGACCCCGTGTATCTCACTATAGCTTTAGCTATGGCGGTTCTAATTGCATCAGCCTGGCTCATGAATCCCCCCCCTTTCACTTTAACCTTGATATCTATGCTGTTCCTCAGTTTATCGTCTATGAGAAGAAGCGGCTCCTGTATTCTCATAACGGATATCCTGTTAGTGCAGAAAACATTTAATGGCATACTGTTTATGAGAAGTCTTCCACTTCCTGGAGTTATTGTGACAAATGCTTTAGACGTTTTTCTTTTAGCAGATGCAAAAGCTGTCTTGATCTGCTCGTTATCACTCATTCTTTAACCCCCTATATCCTAGTTGGTAGCTTATCCACTCCACTGTTACATATCTTGGTATATACTTACCTTTAAGTCTGTCCACATGGAATTCGGGGAGACTGACTTTTTTAGCGTTATCCACCCAGCTCGGGGTTCCAATATATACTCTTAGTCTTTTAAGCGCTTCCTTCCCCTTAGTTTTTTTTATCGGGAGCATGCCTCTAATGGCGTACCACACTATTCTATCCGGTCTTCTAACGTGTCTTGGGCCTTTCTCCGGCCGGCTTTGTCCTCTTATCTCTAGTCTCTTTAGGTATTTTTTAAGAATGTCATGTTTCGAACCGGAAATTACGGCTTTTTCACAGTTTATTATAGCTATTCTTCTTCCTAAGAGAAGGTTTTTGGCTACATAGCTTGCCATTCTACCGAGCTTTAGTCCGGAGGCATCTATAATAATATCAAATTGTGGTGTTGCCATATTTTCTCAACTCTATACGATTATTTTTATGTTTGAACCTTTAGGATTTTTATCATAGAGTTCTAGAATTTCAAGAGGTTCACCGCCGCTTTTTAGTATTTTCTCTCTTGCTTTCCTTGTGAATTTAAGTGCAGCAACTGTTATGGGATGATCTAGAGTTCCGTGCCCTAGGACTACTCCTGGTACAACAACTGTTTCTCGGGGCTGTGTTAGCTTGTTTAGCTTCCACAAGTTCACCTCAGCTCTTTTCCTTCTGGGTTTTAGTATCCTTTCTCTAACTTTCCTCCATAATCCGGCTTTTCTTCTCCCTGCGAGTTTCTCAGCGATCTCTATTAGAAGAGGATTCGTCTTCGTTATCTTCTTTCGAGCCATGTTGTGGACACCTTATTAAGTGCGGAGGGTGGGATTCGAACCCACGAACCCCTCAGGGACGGGATCTACAAGTTTCTCCTCATTCCCGCGCCTTTGACCAGGCTTGGCTACCTCCGCATGGTATTTTATACTCTGGGGGTATTATAAATTTTGCTACGTTGCGGCTACCTGTTTTTTAAAGCTTTCAAGCTTATCGACTAATATTTCTATGGCTTTTAGAAGTATTTGTTGAGGATTAAGTGCACCGGTAGTTTCAAATTGAAATATAAATCTTGTATCGTCCATCTTTAATGAAATCGCTTTCCTGTCGCATGCTTCAACGCATAGCTTGCATAGGGAACATTTTAATGGATCTAAAACAATTTCTGTATCTTTCAAGATTAGGGCTCTCCTATTGCATACCTTAATGCACTCTCCGCATAAGTTACATTTGGAGTTGTCAATCTCAACAATAGGGTAGTATTTATAGCCAATTGGCCCCACTGGCTGCCATTTGCTATGTTGTTTTCCTCTACCGAGTCTCGCTATTGCTTCTAGAACTATGCGGTCTTGTTTATTCAGTTTGAATAGAGGGATATCGGATCTTACTGGCTTTATCATCGGGTCTTGGGGCTTAAGATCCCCCGAATATACAATTGTATTGTCTTCTCTAGCTTCTACCTCTAAAATAAGCCTAGTAGTACAGAGGGGGCAGCCGGATCCTCCGCATTCACATTCCTCAGGTAAATTATACTTTTCAAGATCGGTGGTAAGGGGGATCATTCCAAGTGTATGTGCTATATGCTCGTCAAAGTACATTGTGTTGTTTTCTATCACAACTATGTAGTCGATAGCCATCGTTGGAACTTCAGAAATGATTGTCCTCCTTAATGCGTTGGCTATTGCCGGGTTAGCATCTGAAAGTTCAAATATTATCCGATGCTCTGAGGCATCAATAATTTTGATCTCCACTCGGACACCTCTATAGATAGTACCGAGCTATGATTTTAGTTTTGTCTTTTCTTTTTCTCTTTCAGTATCGAGAACCACGGGTTGTTTTTGACAGCTTCATCAAGCGCGTTTATGTTTCCAACCTTGTGAGGACTGGCCTTTGGTAAATCAGATGTGCTGATTTTTTCTATTATTACCTCTTTAGACGCGTCTTTCGCTGGTGGATTGTATTGAACACGAGCAGTTGTATGGCTTATAACTTGTTGCGGTTGTGATTGTTTTAATGTCTCCTCTAGTCTTTTTAGGGTTTTTTCTAGAGATTCAAATCTGGATATTAGTTCTTGGATCGTTTCAGAGTACTTCTGCAATAACAAGTTAATGGAGGACTCTTGGATGGGAGATTCGGCATATGTCTGTTTGGCTATCACCTCTTTTTCGGATTGAACATCATTCTTATGGATTTCTACATTTAATTCCAAAGGGTATGGTTTCCACTCAATTTCAGCCTGTGTAAAGGGTACCAGAGAGACCTTTCTCATTAAAAGCCCTTTTTCAATATTGCGTGAGACCGACGTAGAGACATAATCCTCTGCGCCCTCAGGTAACCATATCTGAATAATATTTACATCACTAATGTTTCGTTTTATTGAAGAGACTAACTCTTCTATGTTATCTATGAGTGGGTCAAATATTAGAGCTAGTATTAGTCTCCCCTTGGGGTTTTCTAAGTAAAAACCTCTAAATTTTGAAACGCCTACAATCTTAAATCCTCTTGATATGTAGTATTCTTTGATCTTTGAGGATATACTTTCCAAAGTTCCTATAGAGAAATAGAAGCATGAGATTTTAAACTCTTCTACCTCTCCTTCCATGTGGCCTTCTAGTTCCATCGTGAGGTATTGGCGTCACATCTTCTATTCTTATAAGCTTCATTCCAGCCCTTGCAAGTCCCCTTACAGCGCCGGCGGCTCCAGGACCTGGAATTCTAGGACCTAAACCTCCTGGGGCTCTGACTTTGACTATTAAAGATGTTATCCCCTTCTTCTTCGCTATATTTGCAGCTTCAGTTGCTGCTTTAAAAGCGGCATACGGGCTGCCCTCCATCCTGTCGGCTTTTACAAATCTTCCCCCTGACGATATTGCTATTGTCTCAGCTCCGGTTTGATCTGTGATATGGACGATGGTATCGTTGAATGACGAATAAATGTGTGCTATACCAATGTGCTCCTTCTTTTTACTTGAACTCATGACTGTTCACCCATTATTTTGTTCAGTATCTCTTTATCAACTTCTATGGTATTTTCCTCCTCAACACTAACAAGATACGAAGGAATCTTGACTATTCTCCCATTTACACGGACATGTCCGTGTACTACAAGCTGCCTCGCTTGGTAGGGTGTTTTAGCATATCCTTTGAGATAAACTACTGTTTGGAGTCTTCTTCTCAGAAAGTTTTCAGCTGTAACGTCGAGTACATCGTCAAGTACAGCGTCGTCAGGTACTATTCCAAATCTTTTAAGCCTTGACAGCAACTGCTCTTCCAACTTGATGTTCCTACTCTCGGTGTGGGAGAGTAGAATTCTCGCCAGCCTTCGAACCCTGCTGGCTTCATGGTGTGCCCTTAATAGTTCTCTTTTATTTCTTAGACCATACTCTCCAACCAGTTTTATAGACCATTCTAAGTACTGTTTGTCCCAGGGCTTTCTTGGTCTTCGATATTTCTTCCTCGGTTGCTTCGGGTCTCCCATTTTCACACCTACTTCTTCTTCCTAACATATCCTATTGTTGGCCCTCTCCTGCCAGTTGTCCGTGTCCTTTGCCCTCTAACCTTGAGACCTAGGGAATGTCTTAGTCCCCTGTATGAACCCATCTTTTTAAGCCGGTCTATATCTATCTTCTGGTACAGTTTAATATCAGATCCTAGAATAAGCAAATTTTTACCTGTTATAGGGTCTCTCTGTCTATTATAAAGCCACGAAGGCAGCTCGTATTTATAGGGGTCTTTGAAGAATTCCTCTAGCCTTTCTATTTCTTCGTTGGTGTATTCGGAAAGTTTCTTTTGTGGATCGAGGTTTAGTCTCCTAAGTATGGCGTTGGATAAAGTGAAACCTATCCCCGGTATCTTTGTAAGGCTTACAAGTGCTTTCTTCTCCGCATCCAATGTTGTACCAGCTATTCTTATAACTCTTCTCTCCATTTCTGGCATATTTATCCCCTGTTAACACGCCGGGGGTGGGATTCGAACCCACGCGGCCGTCCCCAAAGCTCAGGGGGCCACGGGCTCGCGGGCATGAACTCCAGGCCCGCCCCTTGACCGGGCTAGGGTACCCCGGCGTTAATTTAAAAGACTTAGCTCGGATTTAAAGTTTAACGCCAAGCAGGAGGATAAACTCCTCTGTCCATTAGAACTCTCATAGGCTTCGCAGCTATACCCCGGGATGAAGATAACATCTCCTCAGATGACATAGATGCTTCAGCTATAGCCACTGCTTCAGACTTTAAGGTCATTATAACTACTATATCTTTGGGCTGAATATTCGGTGATAGTTTAGAGATTCCTCTTACAGTGAGAGGTGCCCCGTGACAGATTGCGTCAACAGCTGTATCCTTAATAATTATCATTGGAAGCTTTCTCAGTACATATTCCATGGGCCTAAATATTCTTCTAAGAGGGGCTTCGTCTCCTGATTCACGCCAGGTATTATAAGCTTGAAGTAATTGTTGGAGAGTTACAGCTTCATTCTCAGTGAAAGACCCAGCGGCTATTCTTCTTAGTTCAGACATGCTTGCCCCAACAAGTAACACCTGACCGATATCATGTATCAGTTTTCTAATGTAGGTTCCGGCTTGACATTTTACTCGTATTAAGGCGTAACGATCTTCGTACTCAAGGAGATCTATCTTATGGATTTTTCTTACCCGTAACTTTCTCTTCACCGATGATCTTACGGGAGGTCTTTGGAATATGTCACCATGAAACTTCGCTATTACCTCATTTAATCTTTCATATCCCACATCACCATGAAGGTACATTAGGGCCACGTATTCTTTATCAAAGCCTGAGATAATCTTAGCTATTCTGGTTGATTTACCGATTACAAGAGGTAGAACTCCGCTTACTTTGGGATTTCTCCGGGCTATTTGCCCTCAAGAGTCCCGCAGTGTCCTATCTTTTTGATTCCTAGGATACTTCTAACCCATTTTGTAACAGTATGAGACGAGGGGCCTCGAGGCTTGTCGAGTACGATGATAGACGAGTTTAGCAAGTCTTTTATAGCTCGCTCCTCAGGGTAAGAGCCGTATGAAGGATTTGTTGCTGCCTCTTCCCTTACTATTAATTGGTTCAAGATTTGCCCCCTTTACCTGTGAATTCTTTATATATCTCGGTCTGAGACAGGGCTTTAATAACGTCTTCGTCCGATGCATTCTTATCTATGTCTATCACTACTGGAAGCGGATCTAGGTGGTTTATGTTGCACCGTCTCCTCCTTACCCCTGTTAGTTTTTTGGGTCCGGTGATTAACACATAGTTTTTGTCTATTACATCGACAATCACGCATTTTCTGTCTTTCTCTCTACCTTTAGTCTTTGTGCAGACCCTCCCAACTACGAACAGTGACATCTTGACACCGGTTATATGCAATACTGGAGAAGTGTTTTAAATTTTAACTTTAGGTAGGTGAGGTACCCAGGGCTTTTTGTATTATTGGGGAGAAAGCGATGGATACTATGAAGTAGAAACCTATGAATCCAACTTCATATTCGCTTAAAGGGCTGCCTCTGTGGAGGAAGCTTGAAAATGGTAATTTAAATGGTAGTGAAGCTACCGGTATTGACCCGTAAAACTTGCGTAGAAGTATAAACACAAGAAGCATTGGGAGAGGTGTTATGATTGATTGTTTAAGCTGCATCATCATTAACTCTTGCTCTACAGGTTTCATTTTTGACTCGAGTTTTTTGATTTTGAGTTCTCCCTTTTTCCCTTTGAGTTTCAGCTCATATTTCAGCCTTATGAACTCTTTTCTCTGTTCACTGTATTTTTTCAATTTTTCGATATCTACAGTAAGCTTGGTTACAAGAGCCATTACGAAGTTAAGTATGATGGCGAGCACTGTTAGGAAGATTATTGAATTTGGGGGGTAGGAAATTAGGTTTACCAGATTAGGCGGCATCGTGTTACACCTATAGGAATCTTTTAGCTATTGGGTATATTTCTAGGAGCCGCTCCTTCATCAGGGATTCGTAAATGGAGTATGTGATAGTTACGCCTAGGAGAATCCCCGAGCCGGATCCAAGGGCTCCTGTCAAATCTGCTAGTAATGCTATCACACCTATAAATAATCCGCCGAGTAATGTTACCGAATTTATATATCTCCGTAGCCTGTTGGCTATAATCTTCCTTGAAACCCTCATACCGGGCATCACTAGCTCTTGAGAAACGAGCTGATCTGCTACTGAGTCGGCATCCATCCCTGATGTAAGGACCCAGATCACCGAGAAAACCACGCAGAGAGTTATTAGTATAATTCCATATATGGCTGCACGTAGTGGATCCGCAGAAAATGAGAGCATCCCTGATGGAGGTTCGGTATAGTATGCTAAGCCTCCTTTAGGCACGAGGTTTCCTTCTACGTATTGATATTCACCTATAATTCTGACAATTGTTCTTAGATAATCATTGTCGGAGTATCCAAATCTGCTCCATAACGTTTGACTAACGATAGCTATGTCCCCGAAAAGTGCTGATGTGAATATAATAGGGATATTTGAAACATATAACAGTCTTAAGGGGTAGCTTGCCTTATACCCACCTATTCTGGCGAATGAAAGCGGAAACACTATTTTAACGTCGTACGCCACTGCTACAGCGACGAAAACGATGAAAGTTGCTGTAAGTTTTGCTATGTCTGGTAGCCCACCCCGGGTAATAGCCATGGCCCCCTCTGTGAGAAGAGCTGGTATCGCGCCAACTACTCTATCAACGTCAGGAGCAGTAAACGGTGAGAAGGCAGCCCAAAAAACAGTCTGAGCGATACCGGCAAGAATGAAGAGACTTATCCCGCTTGCTATACCCCATTTGGAGCTTACTTCATCGAGATACATCAGTATAAAACAGCCCGCGGCTAGTTGAAGCCAAACTAGGAACGATGTCCTCCTATCTAAAACCCCATATTGGCCGCCTGCAACGTAAAGCGCTGCTGTAACGACTATGAATAGTATCGAGGCTAGTTTCTGAGACGCTTGGAAAAATGATCGATCATCTGGGTCTGTAAGGTCTAGAGGTATTATTTTACTCCCTACAAGAAGCTCGAGTATTATTCCAGCAGTTACAATAGGCCCTATCCCAAGCTCTACGATTGAACCTTGGGACCCAGCGAATATTATCCTAAATGTCGCAAGACGGTCATACCTTGAGGGGGCAACACCGTAAAGAGGTATCTCTGTCAAAATGAAGTAAAGTATGAGTACAATGCCACTCCATAGCAATTTGCTTCTCAGAGGAACTTTCATTTTAGGAGTTTCCACTTCTGGAATAAAGGATACAATACCCCTCACAATATCTCTAAATAGCCCCATAATCTCCCCCTCACTCTTCGATCATCCCCCCTGCTTGAATTATTTTCTCACGGGCTATTCTCGATATTTCAAGACCTTTAACATGATAGGCATGGGTAACCCTACCACGTCCTATTATCTTCACATTCCCTAGAAGTTCTCTAGATAGAAGTATCTTGCCATCTACATTCTTTACCAAGCCTTTAGCGATCAATTCGTCTAGATTCTCCTCAATGTCACCGATATTTATTGTAAGAGGTCTTTTGCTGACAATAGCCGGCCTTTTGAATCCTCGGGCTCCTCTGCCGAAGTATTCGGGGTCATATTTAACATAAAAGCTCCATTTATGTTTGTGCCCACCAGCCTTTCCGAAGCCCCCTCTTCTACCTTTTTTCCTATGTTGTCTTTCTCTTCCATAGCCACACGTCCGGCTGCCTCTAAGCTTTCTGGATTTTTTCTCCTTCCTTTTCATCAAAGTCAATTAGACCATCCTCCTTAGCAGCTTGTTTATTTCTTGGCCTCTATATCCGGTTTCCCCTCCTTCTTTAAAAGATTTCTTGGTGCTCCCCTTAAATCCTCCAGAAGGTGGTGTAAGCCTAAAATAGGGTTTAAGCCCGGGTATATCCTTTATCCTGATCTTCCCTGATAGAAGTGCCTCACATAGCTCGTCCATAGACTGCATGTTTAAGTTTTTAATCATTTCCTCCCAGTCTACTTTCTTATCTCCATACGTCCTCCCACGCTTTCCTAAGAGAAGTTTTAATGTTTCTTTATCTATCTCGCCAAACGTTATAGCATCTTTAGCTACTTGTAACATTCCCCTAATTTCAGGCATATATGGTACTACTGTGGCATAAAACTTTCTCTTAAGCCTGAGGAGTTCTAATGTTTTTCTTACTTTAGGCTTTAGACCTATCCTACCTTTAATTCTAATTACAGCCATAAGCCTTCCATCAGGATCTAGAGACAACTTCATCACCCACGAGTGTAGATAGGTTTTGTTGTGAGGTTAGCTAAAGCCTTGTAAATGGCGTATGCATAGTTCATTCTATTGCCAGTGTTACCCTTGGAGAAAACCCATACATCTTCGATTCCGGCAAGGGAGAGTAATATCCTTCCAGTTTCATTAGCCACTAGACCCGTGCCTCTGGGAGCAGGGTAAATCGTTACTCTAACAGAACCGGAGGATCCACTCGTCTTATATGGTATAGAATGGTTTCTTCCACACCCACACTGCCATGAGCCACAACCCCTCACTACCTTTACTATATTTAGCTTCGCCTGTTTTATGGCATTTCGAATCGCCACTCTAAAGGTTTTGCCCTTACCCTTAGCCACACCTAAATGTCCATTTCTGTCTCCCACTGCCACAACAACTCTTAAACTACTAACTTCTCCTGCATCAGTTTGTTTTTGCACCGTATTAACGCATACAAGTTCTTCCTCCAAATTTGGTAGTAAGACATCTATTATTTCAACCTCTTTAATCGGAACACCAAGAGATAGTAGCTCGTCTATATCTTTTATTACTCCCTCGCTTACCATCTTCCCTATTCTCGTCCTCGGTGACCATTCCTCCAAGATTTTCACCCGTAATCCGATTTAACTTTTTCAATAAGCTTATTAAATTCAGAAACTATATCTGCTGGATCTTTACCTTGAGATATTACATTAGAAAACCTTTCATTATATAGGTCAGGATTCTTCTCTTTAAGGAGTTTAGCATAACTGGCTATATGGGCCCCTGAAATCCTCTCCATGGGTGGAAGAACTTCTTCTCCACATTTAATCTTTACACCAGCATCAATGGCGCCTTTAACAGCCGCATAGATTCTATTTCCCCTTGTAGACGCTTGAAGACCAATATCTACTATGGCTTCCGATATTCCTTTCTTAAGGGCTTTTTTACCCGCTATGTAACCCGTGATATAAGCGGCTGGCAAGTTCTTCAAAGAGTAGTACCAGTTATACTTCTTCCTTAAAACATGTGAACTTACGCATACCCTGGTTATGTCCCCTTTCTCGGAGTAGTCAATAAACTGAACAGTAATATACCTGTTAGTTTTCCTCGCCACGAATCTGGTTTTCCCGCTAAGAAGCAGCCTTAGTCTCCTTCTATAGTCTGTTTTACCTTCTCTTCTCCTGCGAAATCTGACTTTGTACCTGCTTTGCTTAGACAAGTTCTTCACCTTTAAGTAGTTTTTCATGTTTAAGATGTTTTAGCAGATGAGACCTGCTCCTAAACAGGTGTAGCCTATTATAGAGGAATCTGTATGTATGTCTGTCTATCCTCTTAGAGTCTCTAAGATGCCTTAGTAGCTTTCTAAGCGGCCGAATTCTGTTTATCCACCTCCTCTTCTTGGGATATCTGGCATTGAATGTTCCTTTAAAGCTACCTGGCCCCCGACGTTTTTTCGATTTTGCCCGGACTCTCGCCCTACTTACGCCTTTAACTGGTTTTCTCTTAATAATGCCATCATGAACGAGCCTTTTAATATCCTCTCTTGTCACCGCCATCTCGATTCTCTCGAGGTTTTCCGGGTCGAAGTATACCCTGTCTTTCCCACATTTTAGGACTTTAGCTGCTAGCCTCCTCTGATAACTTAGATTGGTCAATTAACTCACCCAGATTAGCTATCTTGACTCCTAACTCAGCTGCTTTCTTTGCTATTTCGAGTCTTTTTCTTTTTCCGACTGTTCTCCCTACAATCGCTATAACTTTATCCCTATCTATATTTTCAAGCATTTTAGCATTGTATACCAAAACAGGTTTTAAGCCTGAAGGGTGTAGTCCTTTAATAGACTTTTGTTTCCCATAACCTATTTCAGGCATGGGTGGCCTAGACTTTAGCTTTAACCTCTGTTTGTTGTCGATTCCTCTAGGTCTTCTCCACCTGTACATTTTATTGGGTTTTACCCCGATCCTGATGAATTTTTTCTTCTTCAAACTTACACCTCCTCTTTATAGTGATATATTCCGTCTTGGAAAACTCTTGGATCTTTCTTTTTAATCTTGGTTGCCTGCCTTATATTCGCAGCTGTTTGTCCAACTTCCTCTATGTTGATACCTTCAATTACAATTTTATCGTCTCCTTCCATGTATACTTTGACATTTCCCACGATCTTTGCTACCCTCGGTGCTCTCTCGCCAAGGAAGTTATTTATAAGAATTAGACCTCTATCCTTATCAATCTCTATTTTCATGGGGAAGTGAGAGTATACTATGATCATTTTTCTCTTAAAGCCTTGAGTAACGCCTGTGATCATGTTTCTTATATGGGCAGCGATTGTTCCGCGATAAGCTTTATGGAATTTCCTTGCTCCCTTAGGTATTATTTCTATCATGTTATCTTTCTTCTTCACTTTGAGGATCCCTCCATTAAACGACCTAGAAAGTTCTCCAAGCGGTCCTTTTACTTTCACAACATCTTTTTCGACACGAACTTCAACCCCTTCCGGGATGGAAACTGTTAACGGAGGCAGACTTTCAACAGGCACATGTACCACCTAGTAACAATATGCTATTAGTGCACCCCCGATTCTCATTTTTTTAGCTTCTTTACTGGTTAGCAAGCCTTTGCTAGTAGTTAGGACGAGTACCCCTATGTCCTTACCAGGTAAATAGTGCTGTTCGTATTCCTCTATTTCGGTATGTTTTATGTTGAATCTGGGCTTTATTGCCCTACATCTAGTGATCTTTCCTAACAGTTCTACTACATATTTTCCAAATCTTCCATCGTCAATGTATTCAAATTGGCCGATATATCCTTCTCTTTGGAGTATGCTGAGTACATTTCCGAGAAGTTTTGAGGTCATGTTTATGACACACTTTCTTTTCCTAAGTTTGGAGTTCATTTCTATAGTCATCAGCCCATGTGCTAAAACATCAGGTTTTGTCATTTCATCCACCTAATAGTACTTTTTCCATCCCATTTTTTCCGCGATTTCTCTGAAGCATGATCTGCATAGGTACAGGTCGTACTTTCTAATGATGCCATATCCTACTCTTCCGCATCTTCTGCAACGGTATGCCCCTTTCCCCTTTTTCCTCTCCATATCTCTACACCTATCTAACTTTAAACCCGAGAATCTCCTCTGCGAATATAATAGCCTCCTCTCTGGTAATTCTATGTTTAGAACCGATCTTGTGCCTTTTTATTCTCCTTTTTTTAACTCTATACCCGGGCCTTTCGAGCGTAACGTAGACGTTCATGCCATAAATCCCAATGTCAGGGTCATATTTCATCCCAGGTATATCTATGTGTTCTTCAATGCCAAAACCGAAGTTTCCGTTTTTGTCAAATGAACTCTTGCGAATTTCCTTGTTAACAGCCTGGGATACCCTATCTAGAATTTCATAGGCTTTTTTACCCCTTACGGTAACTATACATGCTATTGCCTCTCCCTTATGTATCCCGAAGCTTCTAATAGTCCTTTTAGCTTTCCTTCTCGATGGTTTCTGACCAGTTAGAGTCTCTAGTATCCGCACGGCTTTTTCTAGAGGCTCCCCACTTGTCCCGACACAGATATTAAGGCATACCGATGCTATTCTAGGCTTTCTCATCGGATTATTCTTCCAGTCTTTAATCACTTCATCTCTGTAGCTCATGTTCAGGCACCGTCAACTTTAATTAGAGGTTTATCTCTTCCCACTACCATAATATAGTCTCTCAATCCACTATAAATCTGACCATCGCATGAGATCTTTACCAGATCTGATACTTCGACTATTTCTCCTACTGTCCCAGCGTTTTTCCCCCTATAAAATACTGCAACATTGCCTTCGGCTAAGGGAAGATGTTCCAGTATCTCCTGTTCCGGAATCCTTATTAAGAGGGAATCTCCTCTTTTTATCTCTTGAGTCTCATCTAAGAGGATAGATCTTCCATCATTCGTCCCTAACTGGATTTTCCCTCCTTTAGTAGTTTTTTTGCGGGTTACCTTCACTATTTTCTTATCTGCGTCCTCGACTGGGATCTCGATAAGCTTCATCCCTCCGCTTGAGGGAACAATCCTGTAATGTTTGTTCAACTTCAGTACAGAGATAACATCCATCATCCCTACTGGAAACTTGTATTCTCTTCTAACGATCCCGTCTACTCTTATATATCCACTATTTAGGATGAATTTAACCTCTCTTAAGGTCTCCCCAAATTTAAGTATGTCTCTCAAAACCATCCCTAAAGGTATACACAGGCCAGTCTGGTGAGGTCCCGGTAAAGGTTTTATTGCCCATGTGTATCTTTTTACCGGTATTGGCCATACCCCCGGGGCTGCAAATCTTTTGAGATGCTTAGATCCACCCATATGGACCATATTAACCTCTCCTCCTTTCTATTATCTTCTCTCTTGGGGAATCCCCTAGTTTGAGTTCTGTTATCATAACTTTAGAGGGGTGTATCGGCACGTGGATTTCTGTTCCATCAGCTTTCTTCCTTGTAACATTTTCTATATAGATTCTTATTTTCTTATAGTCTACTCTAACTATTTTCCCTTCGCTCGCCATATAGTCTCCCCTAACAATCAACACCTTGTCTCCTTTCCTCACCGGCAGCCTTTTAACACCATATTTTTCCTGAAGGCCAGGGGACAGGGGGGCGGTTAAAAATTTCCTTCTCTCGTGAAGGGGGGCTGTGGCTTCGTATTTCCTCTGTTTTCCAGGCTTCGAGGAGCGAGGTCTCGCCATTCTAAACCACCATTGAAGCTACACCTGAAAGAGCTGGAAACCTTTCGATAGCCTCCCTTGCTACAGGACCCTTGATCTCCGTGCCTCTAGGAGAGTTATCAGGTTTTATTAAGACAGCTGCGTTATCTTCGAACATTATTACCTCACCGTTCTTTCTCCTAAATGGCGCCCTCTGCCTTATTATGACAGCCCGTTGAACTGTGTGTACAAGATCTGGTTTACCTTCTTTAACGGCTACAATAACTAGATCCCCAACGCTAGCTGAAGGTAGCCTGTTTTTAGGCCCCCTATATCCTTTAACACCGATTATTTGAAGGACTTTCGCTCCGGAATTATCACTGCACTTTATTTTAGCCCCTACCGGTAGTCCCCGTGCTATTCTTCTCCGAGGCCCTATCTTTTTCCTTTTCCTTAAAGCTCTAGCCATACCTGATCACCTTTCCTAAAACTACGTGGCTGACAGTCTTTGCAAGCCTCCTACACTCTCCTATTTTAACAATATCACCCTCCTTTATATTTATACAAGCAGGTATGTGCGCATGAATTTTAGATCTTGCTCTCATGTACCTCCTATACTTAGGAATATACTTTAGGTAGTCTATTTGAACAGTACAAGTACCAGTCATCTTTGCTGAAACTACTTTTCCTACTCTTACCCTACCTCTCACTTTAATGCTACCGTGATACGGACAGTTTTTATCTGTACAGGTGCCTCCAGGCTTTTCTACATCCTTAAACATATCTTTCACGGCCATGTTTTCACCCTGTCTTCGGGTCTCAGAACTATTTTATTACCATCAACTTGAACTCGCTCACCGCTCGGTAGCTTAAATTCAAAAGTTCTATACTTCTTTTCTATTTTCTTCAAACCTTTTTCCGTTCTAATCACTAAAAGATTTTTGGTCTCGTCTATAACGGCCCCCTTTATACCTGTTTGGGATGGGTCAGGAGAGTTAACCACTTTAACATGTAATCCTATCAGCTCGTGCTTCAATATATTCCTCCTCGTTATTTTCATCTTAACCTTCCTCTAGGTTTTATGTATCCCCTTTCCCTCATTACTGTTAGAACTCTCGCTATGGATTTTCTGAGCTCTCTTTCGACAGAAGGATTGTCTAGTTGTCCAGAAACAGCTTTCTGGACTCTTACCCTAAACAGTTCCCTTTTAAGCTCCAACAGTTTATCCTCAAGCGATTTCCTATCCATTTCCCTTAATTCTGACAGTCTAACTAGCGGCAAGTTCTCTCACCTGTTCCTTTAACAATTCTTTGGCTTTATTTTCTCTAATTCTTAGCTCATCCGGCTTTCTTATTTCCGGAAGTAATATTCTAACTTTCACGCCCATCATACCTTGTTTTAGAAGAACATGTTCCACAGCTTCACTTACATACTGAGTCGTTGTAGTTCCTGTTTTCATCATTACTCCGTCTCTGAACCTAAGGCTTCTAGCTCTTTCTCCACCAAATTTTCCGCTTATAATTATTTCCACACCTAGAGCCCCTGCGTCCATAACATTTCGCATGGTGAAATAACCAACCCGTCTTGGATTATAACCCAAGAGTATTCTCCTTTTTATCTTGTTAGCCACGATTCTTGAACTTAAATATGAGTTCTTAACAGAGATGGCTTCTACATATGGGTTTTCCATTGAAAATCTTTTTGAGATAAGTTCAGCAAGCCTTTTAGAGGTTCTCCCATGACGCCCGATGACAACTCCCGGTCTTTCTGCAAACACTAGTATTCTTTCTTTGACGGCGGACGATATTACTTCGACATGATCAAATCCTGAGTCTTCTAACTCCCTCTTTAGAAACTCGTCTAACTCTGCTTTTTTAAGCTGTTCAGCCACGATCTGTCTATGTATGGGTTGCCTCTTTTCACTCATGTACCCTCTCCTCCAAAACTAGTTCAAAGTGGACTAGCTGCTCTATTTTTGGTGTGGCCCTTCCGTAAGCACGTGGGAAATACCTTCTAAGCTTAGGACCCTGTTGTGCAGCAAGGTGAACTATATACAGGGATTCTATGTCTAACCCTTTATCTTCAGCCATGGCTTCTCCATGGTCGAGGAGTTCCAGGATTTTACTGGCGATCTTTTTCGGGTATCTACCAGCGGGCCACCCCTGTAAACCCTTTCTGTGACCGACGTGTTTCTTATAACGTTTGAATGGGACCGCTCTTTTCCCGTCTATCACGTTTTTCAAAAAGGTCCTTGCATCATCTATCTTCATTCCCCTGATAACTCTACAGACTTCTACTGAGTCCTTAAATGAAACTCTCACATCTCTAAGGCTAACTCTCACTTGGTTCTCTTTAACTTCATTGTATGAATATCCAAAGTTTGGCGGCAAAGCTCTTTCCCTCCTTATTTAGCAAAATAATACCTCAGCCACTATTAAAATCTTTGACTAAGGCAACCATTATATAAGATGAGGTGTGTTTAAAATATGGCGGCTGGGGTAGGGCTGGGAGGGTAGCCGCCTCCTACTTCCGGAAGGCTAAAGCCGGGGCCAGTAATCCCCGAGGGCGGTGCTCCGAAGCATGTCACGGGGTTGGAGTGGAATCTGATGAAGCTTCGCCTCAGGGGGCCGGCGGAGGGGGCGTTCCCTTGGAGAAGGGACCCCGACCCCCTTGCCAGCGAAACCGGCCAGGCTCGGAAGAGAGCAGCCGTAAGCTGGACGCTAGGTGCTCCTGAGCAACGAGGCTGAGGAGTCCCCCTACCTACGGGCATGCCTAGGGGCATCCACCTCGGGGAAGCCCAGCCGCCCATTTCTATCATATTTAGTTACGATAGATTCTATCTAATGGATTCCTGGGCAAGCAGCTGAATGGTCTATTATGAAATGGGCCGGGAGGGAGTCGAACCCTCGACCTCTGCCTCGTAAGGGCAGCCTTATGCCACGTGTCATACCGCTAGACTACCGGCCCATAGCGCCGGGGGTGGGATTCGAACCCACGAGCCCCGATGGGGCACAGGCTTAGCAGGCTTAGGCTTATCTCTGCCTCCTACCGGATTCTCCGGCGACTGCCTCTAGAGTACCCCGGCAATAAGGTAAAGTGTTGTAGACTAATTTAAGCTTTATACTATAATCTCGTCGATATCATACTTGGAGTTTGGAGTAGCAGGCTTAGTCTATCTTTCCAAATCAGATATCATGTGATCCAGGAACTCGATCAGTTTATTTAAGTTTTCTACAATATTTTCCTTTGCCGTCTGTACCAGACTCGCCCCGCATTCCGGACATACAAAGTTTTGAGCCATAGCATCTGAAATGGGCATTCTAGCATGTGTTGGCTCATTAGCACACTCATAAATGATCTCTGAAGTTTCGTATTCTAGCCTTTTCTCTAGGTTTTTCTTCATCATTTTCACCCGTCTCTTGACAAGTTTTAATATTCCTTCCTTGTTTAGTGTCCAGTAAACTTCGGAGTTTCTATCAGATTCAATGTTAGATACTTTCCTATAGCGCATTATGTTCTCGTACTGAAGTTTGAATAGAATTCTCCTGGCAGATGCAGGTTCAACTCCTAACTCCTCTATTATCTCACCCTCAAGAACCTCATTGTTTTCAGAGAATACTTTTTCGAATTTATCAGCAACATTTTCGTCGATACCAATACTGATTAGCGCAAGTACGAGAAGTTCAGCTATCTTCCTCATGAACTCATTATAGATAGGTTTTTCCTTCCTTTTAATTTTTGACTATCACTTCTTCCCCCGTTTTTTCAGTTTTAAAACCTCACCGAGGGTTAGACTCGTACCTGACACGCTAGAAGACGTTAGAACAACTGGTTCCTCCTCTATTTTCTCGAGGATTTGAATGTTTAGAAGTCTCTCAAACTTTTTAGCAAGGTTTATGCTTGGTTTTATTCTTTCAAGTTCTATGTTTTCCAAATGCGATCTTTTAATTCCAAGCTTCGCCGCCAGATCCTCTCTTTTCAGATGAAGCTTTTCTCTTGCAGTTTTAATGAGTCTCCCATATCCATCAATAAGTGTATATTCTGGCTCTTCTGCAAGCGTGCGTCTCTTAACTGTAGGTTTCGGCTTATACCCTTTTTCTTTTACATGGGGCTTTCTTTGAAATCTCCGAGGGGAGCACCTTTTACATACAGGTACTGTCCTCCCCCCCATAGTAATCCAGATTGGATTATCTATGATCCTCCCGCAAATCTCGCATCTGAGGACTAATTTAATGCACCACTTTGATGTGTGTTCCTAAATTTTATAACACTTTCAGTCTAATCCCATAGTGAATGATAGGTAGAAAGATGAGTCCTAGGGCTCTCGCTAGAACCCTGAAGAGAATGGGTATAACAGTAGAGGAAATACCAGATGCCATTGAAGTTACCATCAAGACAAACACAGAGATTATTGTCATAGATGAACCTAAAATACAAGTTATGAAGATGCAGGGGGAGAAAATATTTCAAATAACAGGTAAAACCAGTAGGAAGCCTCTATTGGTAGAGGAAAAGGTTGAGATTCCCGAAGAAGATATAAAACTTGTAGCAGAGCAGGTTGGATGTAGTCTAGAAGAGGCGGAAAAGGCGCTCATGGAAAGTAAAGGCGATATAGCAGAGGCTATAATAAGACTGAGGGCTGAAAAGAAATGAAGCTTCTATGGGCTCCTTGGAGACATGAATACGTTAAGAAGACCAGCAAGCAAGAGGGCTGTCTCTTCTGCGTACTAGCTGGAAAAGAGGAAGGCTTAGACACATTGATACTGATGAAGGGGGAGAAATGTTTTACAGTAATGAATAGATACCCCTACAACCCTGGTCACTTGCTAATAGCCCCATATAAACATACCGACAGCTTTAACGAGATAGACCCTGAAACTTGGGGAGAAATCAGGATGATGTTAATAAGGTGTATTGATTCTCTAAGTTCCACATTAAAACCGGATGGTTTTAACATAGGATTTAACATTGGCAGGGCAGCTGGTGCAGGAGTGATAGGTCATATACATCTACATATTGTACCAAGATGGAATGGGGACACTAACTTCATGCCCGTTATTGCTGATGTCAAAGTTATATCTGCAAGTTTGGCAAGTATATATAAATTGCTATCCGAGAAAATGAAGAGATAGGGATAAGCTTAATTATTAGATTCATGTTCTCATAAGTGGGGGCATGGGGTAGCCTGGTCTAGCCTTCAAGGTTCGGGTGCACAGCAGAGAAACCTTGAGACCTGGGGCATAGCAGGAATTCAAATCCCAGTGCCCCCATTACAAACTTATAGCCTCCACCTTCGCGAGTAAGGTGCCATCTAGCGAGTATAAATGGATTGGAGACCCCTTTATTACGCCACGTCTAACAAGAGGGCAGACGGGCAAATGTTCTCTAATGCATTTCTCATTGATCGGGAAACCTATAATATATGGATTAAACGCGGGCGTAACGATTAGTTTAGCTTCATTTACATCGTAAAAAGGTCTACGGTTGAATATCATGTTTTTATCTATTTTCATTTTAACCCAAACTTTTACTGTGCGATCTATTACTATTGACAGACGGTAAGCCGGGTGAATATGCCCTATTATGAAAATATTTGCTTTGTTTAGTATGGGCGAAGGATTTGCATGGCCGTGTAATAGTGCGTAATTACCCATTAGCATGCCACTGCTTTCTATAACAGAGGCGTATCGGCTTGCTATCTTCTCTATTCCAGCGTCATGGTTACCTTTTATAATCACAATATCCGTGAATTCAGATAGCTCCTTTACAAAATCCTGTAACACGTCTTTATACCTACCCTTTAGTGGGAGGATGTCATGTTTTACGTCGCCTAATATTAACAGTTTTCTACACTTCTCTCTTTCGATGAGTAGAAGTATTTCATTGTATAGTCTCTGTGCTTCCGTAACGAGATTACTGTAAGGATTACCGGGATAGTTCATTGATACACCGAGGTGGACGTCGGCGATGACTAGAGTTCTGCGCTTATTATATCGTGATACAAATGCTGGTTCCCCCCAGATAGGCTGCACTATCATTATAAGTCCAGCATAAGAATATAAACAATCAATGGGATGTACCGGTACTTTTGGGTCTGACAATGCTGAAGCCTTGAATCTTGTGAGAGATGGCAGGGTTAAAAAGTATGTCTTTAATGGAATTGCTTTATGGGTTGTCGTAGGAAAAGAAAGAGATTACTTGGTTCTCCCAGATATTTATTGCAGTTGTGAAGACTTTTATGTGAGAGTGGTCTCGCGGATGGAAAAGAAGTACTGCATCCATTTATTGGCCCAGAGGATTGCTGAAAAAAATGAAAAATATGATACGTATAATTTGGACAGGGAAGAGCTGAGGAGGATTATTGAATACCTACTGCCCTAGCCCTCCACCTTGTATACTTTAAATCTAACCTCACTTCTCTTCTCTATCCTTTGAATCTTGCCGTCCCTAAGCCAGGCTATTCTATCGCTGACAGCGAGCATTTTTATATCGTGAGTTGCTGTAATTATCGTCACCTCTCTTTCCTCGTTAAGTTCTTTTAGAAGTTTTATTATCTCCTTTCCCGTTTCTAGGTCTAGGTTTCCTGTCGGCTCGTCGGCTAGAACTATAGCGGGATTATTGGCTAGAGCCCTAGCTATAGCCACTCTCTGCTGCTGCCCCCCGGAAAGCTCATATGGTTTGTGATCCTTGAATTTAAGGAGGCCGACCCTATCTAGGAGTTCGAGTGCTCTTCTCCTTCTTTCCTCAGCTTCAACTCCAGCGAAAATCATTGGGAGTACTACGTTCTCATATGCTGTCATCACTGGTATGAGGTTAAATGTTTGGAAGATGTACCCTATTTTCCTAGCCCGAAGCCAGGCAAGTTCATAGGCATCTAACTGGGCTATATCAACCTCGTCTATAAACACTTTGCCGGCCGTAGGCCTATCAAGTCCTCCTATCATATTAAACAAGGTTGTTTTCCCTGAGCCACTTGGCCCCATGATGCTAAGATACTCTCCACGGTATATCTTCATGTCAATTCCATCTAAGGCTTTAACAATGGTGTTTCCCATCCTGTAATATTTCTTTAATCCTTCAACCTCAACTGTATACGCATAACTCGTTTCCTCTCCCATCCGGATCACCTATGCTACAGATCTTAGGGCTTCAGCTGGCTGGAGTTTAGCCGCCCGGTACGCAGGATACGATGACATTACCACTGAGAGTATCGTTGAAATTAAGACTGAACTTAAGAGGGCTTTTAGAAATTGTATGCCTGGTATCGCAAAGAAGCTAGATATCCCTATTGTGGATGCATTTAACACGATTGCCGCTATTATACCTACTATGAACCCAACTATTCCCCCTATAGCGCCAATGAACGCGTTCTCAAGTATGAACATTTCTAGGATATGTTTATCCATTGCCCCCAAACATTTTAGAGTGCCTATTTCACGAACCCTTTCAGCAACTGCCATTAACACTGAGTTTGTTATGCCGGTTGCCGAAACAAGAAAGGCTAGAAATAGCATCCACCAATAGTACTCTGAGATAACTTGCTGGGCGCCTAGCGTATATTTCAATGCAGAAGCAGTTATCATCAAGGTTGTATAAAATGCTATTGAAAGAACAATCCCGCTCATTGTTAAGAGAGCCCTTGTTAACCTTTTCATGATGTTTTCTATTACTATTTTAAGTGTTTCACTGAGTGGGAAGTATATCTTACCCTCTGTGATTACTTGTTTTTTCATACGCTCTCTACTATCATTCAGAGGGTTCTTATGAAAAATTTTTCTTAATGCCATCGACTATTACTAATAAATTTTATAAAGGATATTCGACAGCTAATTTAAGAGCGGTATGGAAATTAAGGAGCAACATGGTCGGATAATCCGTGAGATGGTTGCTAAAAAGATAGCAGGAGATATACTTTTCTCACAAAATATAGGTCTAGCCATGCGGAAGTGGAGGGAGTTTTTTGGGATAAAGCAAAGTCAACTAGCTTCTCTATTAAATGTCTCACCTTCGGTAATTTCTGACTATGAATCCGGACGGAGGAAGAGCCCGGGTTCTCTAGTGTTAAGAAGGTTCATCGAGACTCTTATAAAGGTGGACGAGGATAGAGGGGGAAATACAATAGCGCTTCTATCAAAGACGACAGGCTTGAGCTCAACCCTTATAGGAATAGTAGATATTAAAGAATTTGCAACTCCTATGTCAGTAGAGGAACTTGTTGATAGGGTTAAGGGTGAAGTATTATACGGAAATGAATATTTGAACGAATTTATGTACGGATACACGATAATAGACAGTATAGAGGCGATAAAGAGGCTTGCTGGTTTTAATGATTTCATGCAGCTTTTCGGTATGACAACAGAAAGGGCTTTGATATTTACAAGAGTCACAACTGGTAGATCTCCGATGATTGCACTAAAGGTTGTGAACATCAAACCTTGCGCAGTAGTCATCCATGGGACAGAGAACGCTGATGAGCTAGCCATAGAGCTTGCTAAGATTATGAAAATTCCGTTCATACTTTCAAAAGCAGAAAGCGTCGAGGAGATAATTAATAGGATGAGGGGTTTAGCTGGATAGACGAACAGCGAAATATTTTTATTTAAAAGGCTAGAGTATTAGTGACCCTGAATCGGACATAAACCATGTCATGATCCCACCAATATTCCCATCGATATAGACTATTACACCTATTATCAGAAAGCATGGTGATAGTATGAAACCATCAAAGCCTGTAGGAATAGTAGGTTGGGGAGTGTACATACCACGGTATAGACTCAAAGCTGAAGAAATAGCTAGAGTCTGGAATGGAGGAATGAACAATATGGCCAAGGCCTTACAGGTTGAGATGAAATCCGTGCCGTCCTATGATGAGGATATGATCACAATCGCTGTCGAAGCAGCTACAAACGCCATAAAGAGGTCCAAACTTTCCCCTGACAAGATAGGCTGCGTCTTTGTAGGTAGTGAATCAAAACCTTACGCGGTAAAACCCGGAAGTACCATAGTTGCCGAAGTTGTTGGAGCGACACCACAGGTCTTAGCTGCGGATTATGAGTTCGCATGTAAGGCTGGAACTGAAGCTTTACAAACAACAATAGGGCTAGTATCGTCAGGGATGGTTGAATATGGCATGGCCATAGGCTCTGATACCGCACAGGGGGAGCCTGGGGATGACTTGGATTATACCGCCTCTGCTGGAGGAGCGGCGTATATCGTTGGTTCAAATAAGAGCGAATTTGCCGCTGAGATCGTAGCAACTTATTCTTATGTTACAGATACTATAGACTTTTGGAGAAGAGCAGAGCAACCATATCCATCCCATGGGCGCACGTTTACTAAAGAACCCGCATACATGAAGCATATAATTGAAGCAAGCAGCCGTTTAATGAAAGAGATGGGCACCCGACCCGAAGATTATGATTATGCTGTTTTTCATCAACCAAACGGTAAGTTCCCTGTTAAAGTTGCATGTAAATTAGGATTCAGTGTAGCACAGGTTAAGGAGTCTATTGTCGTGGATAGAATTGGAAACACATATAGCGGGTCAGCTCTACTAGGCCTGGCTAGAGTACTTGACAACGCTAAACCAGGAGATAAAATATTATTCTGCTCTTTCGGATCCGGAGCTGGTAGTGACGCATTACATATCGAAGTAAAAGATGGGGTAGAGGAGAAGAAGAATTTAGCTCCAAGGGTAGACGAGTACATTGACTACTTTGTTACAGTCGATTATGCAACATACCTGAAATATAGGGGTATGATTAGATTCAATGAAAGGTGATACCTTATGGTTAATGTTTACATAACAGGGATCGGGATGACAAAAATAGATGAACACTGGGATACAACTATATCTGAACTTGCATCAGAAGCGTTAAGGATAGCACTCAACGATGCAAGAATAGAGAACGTTGACGCTGTTTTTGTTGGAAACATGTTATCAGGAATAGTGAATAACCAGGAAAATCTTGCTTCACTGGTAGTAAGCTACGCGGGCCTTTATGGTACACCCGCCTTTAAGGTTGAAGCAGCCTGCGCTTCAGGAGCCGCAGCTATAGCATCAGCCTTCATATCTATAAAATCTGGAATGTTCAAAAACGTCGCCGTTGTCGGAGTTGAAAAAATGAGTGATGAAACATCAGTTGAAGGAATTACAAGAGCTTTGGCCACAGCTGCAGACTCCGAATATGAGCTTTACCACGGAGTCTCGTTTACAGCTTTGAACGCTTTAATTATGGAAAGGTATAGTTATGAATTCAACGTCAAACCTGAAGACTACGGGCTTTGGAGCATCCAGATGCATAAGAATGCTACTAAGAACCCTTATGCACAATTAAGATTCGAGATAACCATGGAGAAATATCTGTCATCCCAGTGGATTTCAAAGCCTATAAGGTTCATGGACTGTTCCCCCGTGGGCGATGGAGCCGCAGCGCTCATTCTTAGCGGTGAAGAATCGGAGAGTCATCCAGTAGAAGTAGCAGGGATAGGGATGGCCACGGATAAATTTCAAAGCTTTCTCAGAGAAGACTTGTTGACACTAACCGGCGCTAAACTGGCAGCAAAGAGAGCATACGACATGGCAAATATTAGACCAGAAGACATAGACACGGTGGAGGCTCATGATGCGTTCACAATAATGGGGATACTCTCTCTGGAAGCGTTAGGACTTGCTGAGAGGGGTAAAGGTATAGAACTCTTAGAAAATGGCGACATCGAACCCGACGGAGCCATTCCCACAAACCTTGGGGGTGGTTTAAAAGCTAGAGGGCATCCTGTTGGAGCTACTGGGGTGTATCAAGTTGCAGAGTTAGCACTACAGTTACGAGGTACACCAGTCAGTGTTAAACTCGATAATCCCAAAATTGGTGTAGCATTAAATCTTGGGGGACTAGCTTCGAATTGTTATGTAACCGTGTTAAAGGTGAGTTAGGATGAGTGTTCCAAAATATTGGAGGATCACACCCCATTATTACAGGTTGGAAGGGACCATCTGCAAAAACTGTGGTTATAAGACTCCCCTTATTAGGAGAAGATGTCCAAATTGTGGTTCAAACGATGTTGAACGTGTTAGACTTCCTAGAGAAGGTGAAGTGTATAGTTACACCGTAGTCTATTCGCCACCGAAGGGATTTGAGAGGCATAACCCCTACATAATTGGTTTAATTAAGCTGAAAGACGGAACAAAAATTATAGGGCAGATAGTCGACATAGACCCTGACGAGGTAAAAATAGGACTAAAAGTCAGAATGACGTTTAGAAGAATCTCAGTAGATGGAAAAAGTGGTATAATTCAATATGGCTATAAGTTTAAGCCAGCACACTGAGAGTCTTCAATTCTCTATCACGTCCATCTTGAAGTTTTATTGTTTTATTTTAGAGGGATAGAATATTATCTTGATGCTATCCTATAAAGGCTACACTAAGAGCCGGCTGGAAGCTTTAGGGATAAAAGACTACGATTGGATCAGGGTTGTAAAGGATAACGCGGTCTTCGAAGGTCTACTAGTCCCTAGGCCTAAACTTCTCGATGACAGACACATCATTTTGAAACTTAACAATGGTTATAATGTAGGAGTAAAAATAGACGACAAAACTACTATTGAAATACTAAGCCGAGGAGTTCCACCTGCCAGGCCTAGAAAACTTGAGAAAAGAGCTACTTCAAAAGAGAGAATTTCTATTGTGTTTACCGGGGGGACTATAGCGTCTAAGGTTGACTATGAAACCGGAGCTGTTAGACCTTACGAGTCTCCTGATGAACTCGAATCTTTAATACCGGAACTAAGGGAGATATCAGATATCGAATATTACACTGCAATGAGTATTTTTAGTGAGGATATGACACCAGTGAACTGGATCAAAATCGCAGAGATTACGGCTAAACTTATAAATTCCGGGTCTAAAGGGGTTATAATAGGACATGGAACAGATACTATGCATTATACTGCTGCTGCCCTATCTTTTATGTTGAGAAATCAGACGGCCCCTGTAGTTCTAGTTGGAGCGCAAAGATCTATTGACAGGGGGTCAAGCGACGCTGTTTTAAACTTAATAGCATCAGCAATGGTCGCAGCAAAATCAAACATCGCTGAAACGGTTATTGTCATGCATGCAACCCCAGAAGATGAGTACTGCCATGTAATTCGGGGAGTGAGAGCGAGAAAGATGCATACTTCTAGAAGAGACGCCTTTCTGTCGGTGAACGATAAGCCAATAGCAGTAGTTACAAAGAAGGAAATCAAATACCTCACAAATGACTATAACAAAAGAAAAGACGGGAAAATAGAATTAGATACGAGGTTAGAGCCAAGAGTTGGACTTATATATTCATGGCCCTCGATGGAACCTGATGTTATCGATGCTTATATGAATATAGGCTATAAAGGCATAGTAATAGCCGGCACCGGGCTGGGACATATTCCAAACAGGATAATACCAAAGGTTGAGGAAGCAGTCTCTTCAGGGGTGGCCGTCGTTATAGCGTCGCAATGCATATTCGGAAGAGTAAACATGAAGGTTTACAGCACAGGGAGAAAGCTTCTAGCTGCAGGTGCTATACCGGCCTATGATATGCACCCTGAAACTGCTCTCGTAAAATTAATGTATATTTTGGGGCACACAACAGACTTAGATGAGATTAGACTACTTATGGCACAGAACATGGTTGGTGAGATAAGAGAGTGTACAAGCATGGAGGTCTATCCTCCAGGGTGTCGGAGATGAATTATGAGGAACTCGGCCTAACCGTCGGAATAGAGATCCATCAAAGATTAAATACAAGGAAGCTCTTCTGTAAGTGTCCTTCTATTATTAGAAAGGACGAACCACAGTACACCGTGAAAAGAAGACTTAGAGTTTCCATGAGCGAACTAGGCGAAATTGACCCCGCCGCCGAATTTGAAAAGCTTAGAAATAGAGTATTTGTATACCAGGGCTATTACGACACAACATGTGAGGTTGAAATAGATGAGTCTCCTCCTTTAGATATGAACACTGAGGCTCTGAAAGTAGCTGTACAGGTTGCAATGATGCTTAATATGAGCGTAGTCGACGAAATACATACTATGCGTAAGGTTGTTATAGATGGAAGCAATACAACAGGATTTCAGAGGACCGCTCTTATCGCAGTAGGGAACGAGAATTCAGTAATAAAGACAAAATGGGGAAACGTAAGAATTAACACCTTATGTCTGGAGGAAGAGTCTGCGTATATAGTGGAAAGCACAACGGGGACAGCGGTTTACAAATTAGATAGGTTAGGGATTCCATTAATAGAGATAGCGACTGCACCAGATATACATCATCCGGAGCAGTGTCGAGATGTCGCACTTAAACTCGGCAGACTACTAAGGGCTACAGGGAAAGTTCAAAGAGGAATTGGGACCATAAGGCAGGACATTAACATAAGTATTAAGGGAGGAGCGAGACAAGAGATAAAGGGGGTGCAAGAGCTAAGTTTATTGCCTCTAATAGTAAAGAGAGAGATAGAGAGACAGTTAAACCTCCTCGAAATAAAGGATGAGCTTAACAGGAGAATGAGCAAGGAAGAATTTCACACTTACTATACTGATGTAACTGATGTATTCAGGGATTCTAAATCCAAGATAGTAGGTCGAAGCCTAAAAAGAGGACTTAAGGCCTACTGTATCCCTACTCCAGGGTTTAAAGGAATTTTATCTTGGGAATTGCAACCTGGCAGGAGATTCGGCACGGAAATAGCGGACATAGTTAGAACGGTAGGTGTTAAGGGAATAATACATTCTGACGAGTTGCCTGGATATGGTATAAGCCATGACAAGGTAAGACTAATAGAAGAAAGAGTTGGGCTACCACGTGATAATAGTGCATTCATATTAATCTTTATGGAAGAGGAAAAGGTAGATAAGGTCTTTGAAATAGTCCGTGAAAGACTGGAGCACGCTTTTAAGGGCATCCCTTCTGAGACTAGGCAAGCTCTCCCAAATGGAAACACGAAATATATGAGACCAATATCAGGGGCCGCCAGAATGTATCCGGAGACAGATATACCACCAATTAGCATCGAATCACTGATCAAAGAGATCTCAACAATAAGATTCGAGTACCCTGAAGATATATTAAAGAAAATAGTAGAATCAGGAGTAAACAGGGAAATAGCAGAGCAAATATTTGATAATGGACAACATCACATCTTTTTCAAGATTATAGAGGAAACGGGGGCTAAACCCACACTTGTTGGTTCAACGTTGGTTCAAACCATGAAGTATCTTTCAAGAGAAGGATTAAACGTGGAAAATATTAGCGATGTTCATTTAATTGAAATATTTAAGGCAGTATCTGATGGTATCATCGGTAAAGAGGCCGTTCCAGATCTGCTTGCAGCTGTAGTAAAGGTTCCTGAAGTAAATATTAGAAGATACGCAGAGCGACTCAAGATAACAGAGAAAGAGCTTGAAAATATAATACGGAGGATCATACAAGAAAATTATGAAAAAATAAGTCAAATGGAATTTAAGAAAGCGTTTAATACCTTGATGGGGCTAGTAATGAAAGAAGTAAGAGGTAGAATAGACGGAAAGGTGGTTCACGACTATGTCGAATGCATTCTTAAAGAATCATATACAAGTTAACATCAAACGTAGCTCTAGAAACGGACATAGGAAAGGGTATTTACTATCTGTCTACTATGATAGAAAACATAGGAAAGCAAAGCTAAAGTTTTACGACCCTGTAAAAAAGGAAATATTCACGATACTTGATGAAACGGATCATAAACCATATTTGCTTACTGATGCAAGCAAGTTCGACATCGCTAAAACTATCCCAAGCGAATTATACAATAGAATTACTGGGTGTGAATACGTTAAAAAGTGGGATGTCCTAAGAGAAAAACAGATAGACCTTGCTAAGGTTGAAACGAGAGATCCACTTGCAATCGGTGGGACAGGTAAAAACATCAGGGATCTCCTCTCTGAAGCTGGATTTCACGTCTGGGAAGCAAGGATAAAATACTATAACTGTTACATATACGATAGAAACCTAATCCCTGGTATCTTATATGAAATAGGCCCGGAAGGTTTAAAACCCATTGTTACGGTTACACCCGAAGAGCTTAGGATAGCCGATAGAATATCTAAAGATCCTGAAACCAAAAGATTTCTCAAGTCAATCATATCAGTTTTTAGCACTGAAGCCCCTGAACTACCAGCAACTTCCGTAGATATAGAAGTTGCTGCCGCTCCGGGAACGATTCCACGGGTTGCAGAGGCAAGTAAACCTATCGTCGCAGTTGCCATGGAGAACACATATGGGGAAAGGAAAATTTTCCTGTTAGGAGGAGATGTTGATCTAGAAGGGGTTGAAGTTAGAACTTACGACGATGAATCCGAGCTTATCCGTGAGGTTTTAAAGGAGATATCTAAGTTTCCAGTGGTGTTTACATATAACGGGGACAACTTCGACCTACCATATCTCGCAAGGAGAGCTGTTAAGTTTTCGATTGAGCCTTCGCCGATTAACATTGAGACAGACCGTACAACAGTGGAAACAGGCATCCATATAGATCTTTACAAGCTATACAGCAATCACTCGATTCAAGTATATGTATTTAAGAACCGGTATTTAGGGTTCACACTCGACGACGTTTCTAAAGCTATTTTGGGGGAGGGAAAACTGGAGCTCCCGACTACAAACCTTAATGAGATCTCAAAGAGAATCTTAGCTATATACTGCTTGCAAGATGCACATCTTACTTATAAGCTCGGCATGGCCCTGAAAGGAAACCTAATAAAGCTTTTGATACTCTTCTCAAGGCTAAGTAAACTACCTCTTGAGGATG
The DNA here is from genome assembly GCA_037917685.1 of Thermoproteota archaeon. GTDB lineage: Archaea > Korarchaeota > Korarchaeia > Korarchaeales > JAOZGB01 > JAOZGB01. Next base: position 202,429 of record JAVCBU010000006.1, on the reverse strand, counting down.
TAAGCCGCAGAGGGATTTCTTATTGGATACAAAGCATGATCTACAACGAATATAGGAGAAGAAACTGGCTTATTCCAGATAAGAAGGAGATAATGCAAATTAAGGGTTCTAAAACACATACAAAAGCCATAATAAAGGGTAAAAAGTATCTAGGAGCTATAGTTCTTGAGCCCACCCCAGGAATACATTTTAATGTTTGGGTAATGGACTTTGCAAGCCTTTATCCATCAGTAATAAAGAGATGGAACGTGAGCTTTGAAACCATAAACTGCTCACACGCTGAATGTAGGAGAAATAGACCAATAGTAGATCTTCCATATCATATATGTACATACTTGGATAAAGGAATTATACACCGTTTAATCGGCGGCTTACGAGATCTAAGAGTTGAATGGTATAAGAAAATGGCCAAGAGTAAAAAAGTACCATCTGAGAAGAGGCGTTGGTACGACTTAGTACAAAACAGCTTAAAAGTTATGTTAAACGCTTCTTACGGCGTCTTCGGCTACGAGAACTTCCCATTATACTCTCCCCCTGTCGCTGAAATGATAACAGCCTTAGGACGTAAAGCTATGCTTACCGCATTAGAAATTGCTAAAGAATTGGGATTAAAGGTGATATATGGGGACAGTCTACCCTATGATAGAAGAATAGTAGTCCTCGAGAAAGATGGGACCATTAGGCTATTAGAAATAGGTAAACTTTATGAACTTTACAGTAAGACTCCAAATGAAGTAAAGGCCCTGGCGCTAATTGATGGTAAACCTGTATTCGCACCTATTAGGAGAGTTATAAGGCACAGGTATACCGGATATTTGTTAGAGATTAAGACAAACAGAGGGCGGACTATAGTAACACCTCAACATTCAGTTTACGCGTGGGTAAACGGTAAGATCAAATTAGTTAATGCTGAATTGATCAAAAGAGGGGACGCACTAGTGTCGATTTCAATGTTACCAATAAGTACAAAAGATAAGCGTTTCACGGCTGAGGTCGCAGGATTAGACAGAAAGGGCGTAGCATGGCTTCTAGGGCTATACTATAAATGCGGGATGATCAACTCTAATGGGGAAGTAGTGCTTAAAGGAATTTCCAAGTCAGAATTGGCCTCTTTACAGAGATTCCTACATGGCTTCCCCCAAGGATCAGTCCGCTACACGCAAGGCTCGAAGTTAACATCCGTGAAGATCAACGTACCAGAAATAACCGCGATTATACAGAGATTCTATGGATATGATAAATATGTCCCACCATGGATCTACAAAACTGATAATGAAACGAAGCTCAAGTTTCTCGAAGGAATAGGATGTAAGATTGAGGAAGGCACGTACATAGAGGTTGACGAGCCTAGAAAGGCGGAAGAGTTAAGCCTATTAATTAAAAGTTTGAACTTAGGCAATGAATGCTCGTACTCGGTAAAATTTGATTGGGAACGTGGAAAAATCGGTTTGAAAGTGTGCATAAATAGGAAGCCATATTTACCAGCAATAGTGGAGGATGTTAAGCAAGTCCACACGACGCATCCATATGTTTATGACATCGAAGTTGAAGGTGCACATAACTTTGTCGACGCAGAGGGGTTAATTCTTGTTCACAACACAGATTCATTATTTATAGCAAATGCTAAAGATTCCGATATTGAAAAATTTGAAAAGATAGTTGAAGAAAAGCTTGGAATAGACATAGAAGTTGATAAGCATTATAGATACGTTCTGCTTTCAAGCTTAAAGAAAAACTATCTAGGAGTTAGGGACGATGGAACTGTTGACATAAAAGGCCTGTTAGGAAAGAAAAGAAACGTTCCTGAACTCATTAGACACGCATTTACTGATGTTATAGATGTTCTTAGAAAGGTAAACAGTTCCGAGGACTTTGTTAGGGCAAAACAGACCATCCTAGAGATATTAAATGAATACATAACAAGGATCAGGAACGGAGATTATAATATAGAAGATATGGCCTTCCGTATGGTATTATCTAAGCCGTTGTCACAGTATGTTAAGACAACTCCGCAACACGTAAAGGCTGCGAAAATGATAGAAGTTTATGAAGGCAGAAAACTTATGCCTGGAGATATAGTTGAATACGTCAAAACCAAAAGCAAAGAGGGCGTTAAGCCCCTTTCCCAAGCCAGAAAGGAGGAGATAGACGTTGAAAAATATCTTGAAATAATGAAATCCACGTTTGAGCAGATCTTAGACGTGTTAAATGTTGATTTCAGGGTATTAGCTGATAAAAGAAAACAGACAGGTCTTCTTGACTATGTTTAGCGAAGGCCAATTAAGATTTTGAGAATCTTCGCTACTAGGTAAATTAGAGTCAAAATTATTGCCACAAGTTCTATAATACTGCTTTCTTTCATAGCTTGCCAAGTAAAACCCCTTTGACCTGCTTGATAAAGTCTTGGAATTGAAGGTAGTATTTTAATACTACCTCTTCAGAGTTTATTGCCACTAATTATTAGTTGAAGGTTAAAGAGGGGATAGCTTTATAGCGAATATTGATGTTAATATTTCTTTGTGCTGATGGAAAAGTGAGGGTGATATGAGGTGATAAGCAAAATTCTACTTTTCACGTTCTATGTAGGCCTTGCAACTTCTATGCTGTATAGCAGTGCACAGGCGAATTCTGTAATCAATATTTACATTAATAGAGATCTAACAGCCACTGTAGATATGAAGTTAGAGGTGGGAATGTTTTTCTTTGAGAAGAATATGCCTAAAGGTCTGTTACCTAAATGTTTTTATGACGGAAGCTTCAACCTTTCATTATCTGGAGACTATCTGACTGGTACTTACGAGATTAGGGTTACGCCGGAGGTCATGGGAAATCTTTCACCTGGCCAGATTCGTGCATTTTTGAGCAGTTTCGACGAGGTTGCCTTTTTCGAGCTTATGAGATTGCTCTATATGCCTGAAGGTGCTAGTGTTTCAAACATCAACAAAGAGGTCAAGGATGTTGATGGCTCAGTATATGTGTTGGGTTATGCAGAGTTTAGATTTAGGAGTGTATACGTAAAAGAGCTTAGAGGGAGTTTTAGCGGCTATCTCTCAAAAACCGTCCTTAAGGTTACATATAATATTGAAGCTGAACTATCGAAGATTGAGAAAAAAGAAGGGAGTTCTATTATTGTAGACCTGAAACCGATCATCGATCTTTTGCCTCCGAATACTATAGGAAGTTTGAAGCTATGGTACCCACCGGACACTTTTTACGCTATAGATGTTACCCCAAACAATTGCCTAAAGTCATATGGGATGATAGAGTGGTACTACGTTTTTACGGATCATGCTGGAGAATATTCTGTTAAGTTCAAGGTTATAGGTGGATCAAAGTCGCTATTTTACGTAGCTACCCCGATTGTTGTGGTCGTGGCAGTCGCATTATTTACTCTTAGACCATGGAACACCATTAAGAGAAGGATTAGCCGATAAACTCGTCTTCCAAACCTGCTTTATATCTTTTCAGGAGCTTTCTAGCTTTATCCTCTAATCTTGATACTTCCTTATCTATCCTGTCTTCTTTCCTCTTAACGGGTCGTCTCTTCGGTTCTATCTTAAGATTACATCTTTTATCTGCAAGGAGAGCGTGAACCCTACATGCTGCATATTTACAATTTGCCCCCATGCAAACGTCTTTAAACCATATGCAGTAAGGTTTGCCATCGGATCTTCCTGGCCTCAACGCTCTTTTTAGACATATGAAGTTTGGACAAGTAGGTGTGCAAAGAACATTTAGGTTATCTTTAACCATTCCTTTCAGTCTGGAATAGGTTCCTCTACTTTCTTAACTTTTACCATCTGCAAGTTTTTCAACACTTCTTAAAATGTTGAAGTCAGCCCCCAAATAAGCGCTTCTAAACGTATTTGTAGCCTCTACAAACCATTTAGGTGGATTTAAAATGCAACACACATTGTTCTTAATCTTACGTGATAACGTCTTCCACATGTTTTTATCTGTTTCCATAAATGGTGAAACTATCCCCTGGGAGTTAACGAGATTTAGGAGTTTCCCTGGATTTATTTGATGAAAGATATGCCATAAGATCAAATCAGATATGTCTGTTACTGTTAGAGGCAACAATAGTTTGGTAGCGTGGAAACTTCTTGAAATTTTATAGAGGCTTTTTACCCCATGTATGATTGACTTTACCTCTATGTTTACCTTTGAAAGTTTTATGTTATGTTCACTACATATCGTATCTAAACTGTTTATGGGACTATTTATAATCGCTTCTAGTTTTGTAGCTGGAAATTCTTTCTCTATCTTGTTTAGAGTTAACAGCTTTTCTATATCATGCCCGCTACATATGTACATAACCGAATGATCCGTCTCTGTTAGCTGCCTATATTTACCTATTGTTCTACGCACTTTATATTCCACATATTGCCTAAGATGAGTCAGGCATAGTTTTATTCCAGAATGTTTATTTACGTATACTGAGGGGGCTCCGCACTTCGAACACTTTTCATTCATTACTTTTATTCAGCTGTTGGGTTACATATTAGGATTAGGGTTATGGCTAGTAAACCCTCAAAGACTGGTATGGAAAGAGAAGTCATTTATGATACATTTCGCTGGAAGCTCTTGGGGGATTTTAGGAGAAAAGCCCTTAAAGTTATGGAAACCCTTGATGGTGCAGGTTTTAAATGTTTTATCTACGGCAGTATCTCAAGGGGAGACGTTAGTGAAACCAGTGATATAGATATTTTAGTTCTTTCCAGCTTGCCTTCTATGGTCGAGTTTACCTTAGAAAAGTCTTTTGGTGGGCTGTATGAAAGATTAATTGTGCAAGCGACGCCAACGAGTGTTCCTAAGGTACATCTTTATATCGAGCCACTGCTCACAGTTACCATTCCGCTGGGTAGCACAAGCCCGAGAGAAGAGGAATTTTACAAGTTAGCTGGTATGTTAGACCTGCCTGGTTTGAAAAAGGGGCTTAGAGTTCCGGGTATGAATAAAGAACTCCTACTTATAGTACCTAATAGGAGGGGACATATTGAAAAGCCTGTTTTTGGAATTGAGAGCTATGTAGCTAGAATTACTGGTGTTTCCATTGAAACTGTAAGGGAAAGAGAAAGGGTATTGCTTAAGAGAAGTCTCCATGGTAGGACGGGGGTTTTCATAAAGTACGAGATTTCGAAAAATGAGAGTATAGAATCTGCTGTTAAAAAACTAATGAAAAATCCCTATTTTAGGAAGAGAGTGGCTTAAGTATAATATGCGAGTCAATTAAATACTCTGGAATTCAGCCATAAGTAGTTTGAAATGAGAAGAATCAGTATTGCATTCGCATTGATGATTTTTTTAACAATTCAGGGTACTTCAATCGTACTCTGTGATCCTAGGGGTTTAAATAACATTGAGAATATGATAATGGAGTTCAGTGATGCGATAAGGAATTTCCTTGATATTCTGATGGAAAAAGCCATCGAAGTAGGTGAGGTCTTAGCTGTAACGTCAATTGTCGTCGGGTTTGTACTGTACGGGACGCATCTATTTGCATATCTTGGTAGAAGGCTTATAATGTCCGGGTTTGTTCTCTGGATCTTTTTACAATTAGTCAGATAGCGAAAACCTGAGTTTAGCTATAACACCCCCAAAAGACGTTATAATCTTTCCTATCTCATTATCAACGTTAGCAATATATAGTTTCCCTTTGAGTCTAAGCCATATATCCTTAAAGTCTTCTAATTTTGACGAATCAAGTTCACTCAGCTTTTTGGTTGTAATTATAACCCATTCTAAAGCCCCATAATCTTTAGCTTTAAAAATCTCATCAAGGCCATAGGTAAAGAGCGGGCTTTCTCTAGAGATCCCAATGAGGAATTCCTCTAAAAGCCGTTGTTGCTCTACAATACTTAACCGTTTCTCAACGTTTAAGAGGAAACCCCGCTTAATAATCTCATAAACTCCTGAAACATTTACACTTGAAGCTGGAAACACAGATATCTTTTCAGAGGGGAATACTTTCTTAGATAAAAGCACCTTAACTAAATGGTCTTTCATAAACCCTGGACCACCTATTATAACGTGGGAATATTTCCCCTCTGCGTATTTTAGAATAATCCTACATGTATCATCTATAAATCGCCTCAAAGCAGCCGCCCTATGGTCTGGAAGATTCTTACCGGGAAGATTCGATTCCAGGGACATCAGGAGCCTTATCCTCGAGCCGGTTAGCTCAAAAATGTTTGCTTCATCATAATCTATTAGAATAACCAGCAATGGATGTTCCTCTCTACCTTTCAGCATTTCCAGGATTTTTAGATCAAGCTCATTAATCCTCTTATAGAGTTTAAACCTGCCCCCAACCTTGAGATTAATAGTGTGAAATTTACCCTGGATTCCATATCGCTCCGGAGCTTCGATTATCTTTCCTTTAACCCTGGCTACACTTGTAATTGGATTATATGCCGTCTCGTGTACTTCAACCTTAATGTTTAAAGAAACTCTCCTGCTTTCAGCTTTAAGAGACTTACCTCTAACTCGCCTAGTTGTTCTTGCTTTAATAACATCTCCCTTACTTATTATAAGCGGAACAAATAGGAGATCTAAATCATTATCGACCATTAGTTCTACAAATGTTTTTTCATCAGTGTCGATTATCTTCAATTCTCACTCCATGGTTACAATTCTAACATCTGGTGGATATCTGACAACTTCATGGATCTCTCTTGCAACTATTGTTTTAATACCCTTGTTACTTGCTAGATCCAAAACTCTTTGGGTTATATTTCCGTCATATATTAGGTAAAATCCATCTTGGACTTGTTGTAGACTGCTAAGAAGATCTTTTATTGTTGTCTCTAGGAGAACTTTCATATCCTTATTTAAAATTAACACCTTATCTGTCCCCTTAACTTTATTATACACTTGTTTTACCTTGTCCTGTTGAGATGGGGCTTTTACCTGTTGTTCCGTACTCTTTCTTTTATACTCGTCAGCAGAAACAGCGTTTCTAAGACTAGATAGAATCTCTTTGGCGGTTAACTCTTCCACACCTTTGTTTTCAGGGGCCCGAGCTACATAATCGATATCAGCATTATCAAGAAGAGCATTGAGTAGAAGTTCTCCACCCCTGTCTCCATCTACGAATGCGATGGTTACTTTCTTTTCCGAAAGCTCAATTATACTTTTAGGAACCTTAGCCCCTCCTGTTGCAATAGCGTTTCTCCATCCGTACCTAAGTAGGTTAAGTACGTCTGCTCGTCCTTCGACAATAATAATCTCATCTGACTTTAAGAGATCAGGCCCACACACAAGTCTTTCAGGACCATAATAAGTTACTTCGGATGATGCAAGCATTTCATTAAGTCTATTTACCATCTCTTGAAAGCTAACTTCAGATTTGACCTGCCACTGCTTTAAGATATCCATAGCCCTCTGGACAATCCATTTTCTCCTCTCCTCTCTCAAATCACGCATGTCTTTCAACTTTACTTCAGCGTCGTATGGTCCTATCTTAATAACAGTTTCAAATGCCGCAGCTAGTAATGCTGTCTCAGCCTTGTTTAATCCACTTTCAAATCTAATGATACCTTGAACCCCATTCTTAGCTCTTTTAATGTCAACTTCGATTCTGCCGATCTTGCCGGTCTTCTGGAGTTCTCTAAGCTCTAATTCTGGGCCGAGCAGGCCTTCTAACTGGCCAAATATGGCTCCTATAACATCGCTCCTCTCAACAACCCCGGAAACGAATAGATCAAAAACACACTCATACTTCAACACAGTTGGCTTCGTAGTTTCATCCCTCTTAGAATTCATCATCGATCAACCTCCAATGTTTGGGCGTCAGCCCTGTACCTCCCCCGACTAATCCGAGAGGGTCATAGATCAGCCCACGCTATCCTCTCTACCCTCCGGTCATAACAGAGGAGGATAAACTAGGCTGACGCCAATATTTTAAGGTATCTCGCTATTATTAAAGCTTTCTCTTAACCGATTTCAATGCTAGCTCTTTAAGGAAGTCTACAAATTCTGCGGTTAACCCTGAAACAGAGTCTAAGACCTTAATACCTTTCTGCACGTATCTCTCTGCTTCAGCCTCCACGTAGTCTAATGCTCCGGATTTTATCATTATATCACGTATCCTCTTTACATCATTGATAGAAATATCACCTAAACCGATTCTACTCTTAATAAATCTCTTTTCAGATGGATCAGCAAGCTGAAGAGTCTTATAAAGAAGCAGGGTTTTCTTTCCCTCCTTAAGATCATCTGTAACTGATTTCCCTGTTACCTTGGGATTACCAAACACACCTAATATGTCGTCTCTTATTTGAAATGCTATACCAACATTCTCTCCATATTTTTTGAGAATGTCGAGGACACTAGATGTACAACCTCCTAGCCTTGCGCCCATTAGTAGAGAGCAAACGAAAAGTGAAGAAGTCTTAAGTCTCATCATATTTACGATTTGCTCTTCATTCATAAGAGAGATCGTAGGATAAGACATATCAAGTGTCTGCCCCTCTATTAGTCGTCTATAATAGTAAAGATACATCGAAACAGCATCGATCTTGGCTTCAATTTGAAAATTAGACGACACTATAACTTCAAGCCCAAGCTCCAAAAGGCTGTCCCCACCAAGAATTCCTAAAGCTTCACCTAGGATTCTATTCCCTCCACCAATCTCATTAGCGTATCTCACGTGCAGCGCTGGCCTACCTCTTCTCATAAGACTTTTGTCCATAATGTCATCCTGGGCAAGGGACGAGTTATGAAGGAACTCTATTGATATGCTTGTTTTAATTGCTTCTTCCTCCTCCTGTCCACCAACCCCCCTATAAGCCATTATAAAACTAATGGGTCTCCATCTTTTCCCTCCAGACAAGATGTAGTCCTTCATCACCGAGTAGTACTTTTTTACCAGCTCATCTCTCTGTCTTCCAATTATATCATCTAGATATTTTTCTATCTCCCTGTTTATCTTTGGTAAATATCGTGATACAACATCTTGAAGCATGTAACCTCTACATTATTATGGTAAAGATACTAATAACTCTTTAACACCTAGCAACGAATTAAAATTATATGAAAGGAGTATATCTGTTCCAGCAGTTGAGAGAGTGGTGATAACTTAAAGTTGGGATATAATACTGAGATTAGGCTGCACAGATTAGAAAGGCTTATACTTAAAGCGCTCTTACAGTTGGGCACCTCTACAACTAGCGAAATAGCACAAAATATTGGAGTTAAAAAGGATGCAATTGAAGTTGCCTCTCTATGGGCAGCAGAAAAAGGCTTACTTACTACTTACACGGAGAGCCGCATAGTGGCTGAACTCACCAAGGAAGGCGGTGATGCACTCAGGGACGGCCTACCTGAGAGGAGACTTCAACGGATTCTAAAAGAGGGGCCATTGAGTATCTCTGACTTAAAGGAAAATATAGGAAGATTAGATATAGCCATGGGGTGGGCTAGAAAAAGAGGCTGGGTTAAGATAGAGGGTAACGTTGTCCGGTTAACCGAAAAGGGTTTAAATGAAATTAGCGTTGAACTCCCTGAGGAAAAGATTATTAAAAGCGCCGCAGCTGGCCCGGTGCTTGTAACGAAGCAGAACAAACAGGCAATAGACGAACTTGTTAAAAGAAAGATTTTACGATTGCGAGAGGAAAAAAAGAAAATTTTAAGCCTCACTGAAAAGGGTAGAGAGGTTGCTACAAAGGTTAGCATCTCTTTAGAGGTTTCAAAACTTACTCCCGAACTTATAGCGTCCGGGAAATGGCGTGATGTTGTTTTAACTCCATATGATATCCATGTTAAGGCACCCACCATTTATCCTGGTAAGAAGCATTTCATGAGACAAGTCATTGACTATATAAGGAGAATCTGGCTTGAGATGGGATTTAAAGAGATGAAAGGCCCTATTCTTGACATTGCTTTTTGGGTCTTCGATGCTCTATATCAGCCTCAAGATCACCCGGCTAGAGATCTAGCTGATACATTCTACGCAGAGACCCCCCGTTATGGAAGGCTTCCAAGCCAAGAAATTGTAGATGCCGTTAGGAAAACTCATGAAGATGGATGGACTACTGGATCAACCGGATGGGGTTACAGGTGGGATGAGAAGGAGGCTAGAAAATGTGTGCTTAGAACACATACAACATCGCTTTCAGCAAGAACTCTCGCGAAGCTGCGTGACGACATCAAGAATGGAAATCTTCCCGCTAAATACTTCTCAGTGGGAAGAGTTTTTAGGAATGAGACTCTAACCTGGAAAAATCTTGCCGAGTTCTACCAGACGGATGGTATAGTAGTTGGAGATGTTAGCTTTAAACATTTATTAGGGTATCTAAAAGAGTTTTACAACAAGTTAGGTATCAGAAAATGCCGATTTAGACCAGCTTACTTCCCCTACACTGAGATGTCTGTTGAGATAGAGGTCTTTGACGAAAGTAAAGAGGTATGGGTTGAATTAGGTGGGGCCGGTATCTTTAGACCTGAGGTAGTTAAACCACTACTGGGCAAGGATATCCCAGTTCTTGCATGGGGTCCAGGACTTGAGAGGACCGTCATGAATAGGTACAATATTGAGGATATAAGAATCCTCTATATGAATGATTTAGAAGTTCTAAGATCAGCTAGACTGTGGATCGGATGATGGGTGTCTGTCTTGCCCGTTATAAGCGTGAATCTTAAGGAATTTGTAAGGTTCGTTGGAGCTGATCTGACAATCACCGAAATCGCAGAGTCCCTTCCCATGCTAGGAGTAGCCTGGGAAGGGTATACTGAAGGCGAATTCTCGGTGGAGGTCTTCCCTAACAGACCAGACATGCTATCCGTTGAGGGTTTAGCACGAGCCTTCTCATCTTTCATAGGTGTAAAGCCTGGATTACGGGAATTCGACGTTGAACCGCCAGGAGGTAGAATTACAAGGGTAGAAGAAAGAGTATCCTCTATAAGACCATACATCGGTATGTCTGTTATCTTAGACTTTCCAGTCGATGAGGACGCTCTGGTCTCAATGATGCAACTTCAAGAAAAATTACACATCACACATTGTAGGAAAAGGAGGAAAGCTTCTATAGGAATATACGATTTGGACGCCTTAAGCTTTCCTATAACCTACACTACTAAACCGTCTGATTTCAAGTTTAAACCACTAGAATGGGACAGGAAAATCACTTTGAAAGACATACTCCTTAAGCATCCAAAAGGCATAGAATATGCTCATATCCTTGAAGGCCTAGACAGCTACCCGATCCTAATCGACAATAATGGAACAGTTTTATCGATGCCTCCAATTATTAACTCTGAAGAGACAAGGGTAACTTTAGACACAACGAACCTATTGATCGACGTTACAGGGACGCACCTTAAAACGGTGCTTGAAGTCCTAAACATAGTTGTTAGTAATATAGCGGAAAGGGGAGGGAAGATAGGGGCTGTCAGGATCCTCTACCCGAACAAAGAGCTTGTCACCCCTGATATGAACCCGAGGTCGATGGTTCTAAACATAAAATATGCAGAAAAACTTCTAGGCGTTAGCCTTACAGTAGAAAATGTCAAGATGTACCTTAGAAAGATGGGGTATGAAGTTAAAGGTATGAGAAAGCATAATGAAATCGAAGTCTTAATCCCTTGCTACAGGACAGATATAATGCATCAAATAGACCTTGTTGAAGATATTGCAATAGCATATGGCTACGGCAACTTCGAACCTGAGCTGCCTTCTATATCCACCATCGGCGAAGAAGATCCCCTTGAGAAGTTTTCTCATGTACTTAGAGATCTAATGGTTGGATTTAATATGCAAGAGGTGATAACCTTCTACTTGTCTAATGAAGACAAGCTTTTTAGTAAAATGGAGATTCCAGCCGAACCCCTTGTGAAAACATCCAATCCGAAAACAGAAGAGTATACCGTATTGAGAACATGGCTCTTACCTTCTCTTATGGAAGTACTATCAAGAAACCAGCACAACGAGTATCCACAGCGAATCTTTGAAGTGGATGATGTCGTTAAACTCGACGAAAAAACAGATACAGGAGCTAGAACAGAAAGAAAGATAGCTGCAGCAATATGCCATGCAGAAACCGGATTCCATGAAATAAAGGGTTTGGTTGAAAGTTTCCTAAAAAATATCGGATTAAAAGACTACAGGTTTGAAGAGTTAAATAAGGGGTGCTTCATAGCTGGCAGAGCAGCTAAAGTGTTTATTGGACGAGACGAAATAGGATATTTCGGGGAAATTCATCCTAAAGTCCTTGAGAACTGGGGCTTGAAAATGCCGGTTTCAGCAATGGAATTCTCCGTTGACAAGATTTTCAAACACGTGAAGGAAATTTAAATTGACCTACGAGATTTAAGAATTAGATGCCAACAAACTTAACTGTTGAAGCGTTAAAAAAGAAGGAGGAAGTTGAAAAAGCAAGAACTCCTGAGGAAAAACTCACCAAACTCAGAGAATTTCTCTCTCTCATTCCGAAGCACAAAGGGACCGAGAAACTCATCAAACAAGTTAGAAAACAGATCGCCACGTTGGAAAAAGAACTTCGGAAGAAAGGAAAAACGAAAACAGGCTTCTCATATATAGTAGAGAAAACTGGTGATATCCAAGTATCATTGCTCTCAACAGAATACAACGTGAAAGCAGAGCTTATGAAACTGTTAACCGGAGTAAAGCCGGGCTATACTGAAATCACCCCATCAGGGAAGCCGTATACAGGGATCTTTAAGTACAGAGGCGTTTACATGCAGGTTGTCAACATACCAGTATTAGATAAGTGGCAAGACGAAAATATCATCAGAAGAGGGCTAGCACAAATAAGAAACAGCGACATAGCGCTAATAGTTCTAAGCGACGGAAACATTAAAGAAAATATAGAGAAGATAGACGATTTACTATTTACTCAAGGCAACATTTACCTTGCAACCCACCTACAGTTAGAGATCGAAAAACTCCCCCCAAGATCAGGACTGAAACTCATCTTAGAACCAAAACCTGAGCAGAATATCATAGGTGACATCCTTAACAGTCTTAGAAATAGTGGCATAAGAGATCTTCTAGTTAACATAAGGGGAAGGGTTCCTATAGCAGATATTGTGAACTTAGTAAAATATAAACCCATGATAAAACCCGCCTTAGCGCTTTTACCCGACGCTAAGGGTTTAAATAAATATTACTCAAGAATAACAATGGTCGAGAAGCCTAAAACCATAGATCAGATAGGAGAAGCTATAATTAAGTCCATGGGGTTGATCCGTGTATACACAAAAAAGATAGGTACCAAAGAACCAAGCCCGAGGCCGTTACTACTTAAAGAAGGGGCTACAGTCATCGAAGCTGCTAGGATCATACATAAAAGGTTTGCCGAAAGGTTCTGCTACGCCAGAATATGGTCTAAGAAAATTAGACCTAGTCCACAGCGTGTTGGACCATTATTTACACTTAATGATGAAGATATTATAGAAATTCACACTAAATAATCTTAAAAAATTTAAGTATATAAATGTAAACCTAAACCGTTTGACGTTTCCATGAGAATGGTAGATGAAGCATATTAGTCATGGGCAATAGGACTAAAACCCAAAAATATTTTATAGTAAACCGTCCATCCCATGGTTGATGGAGCTACCCCTAGCACCCGTTGACAGAATACTCAGAAAGGCTGGAGCAAGAAGAGTTTCAGAGAGCGCAGTCAAGGCACTGGCTCAATTCATAGAAGACGAAGGTATGAGAATCGCGAAGCGAGCCAATGAACTCGCCAGACACACTGGAAGAAAGACAGTAACAGAAGAGGATATAAGAGCTGCCCTAAGAACATAACCCCCCTTTCTTTACTCCGGATAAGCGATACATTCATATAAAGGAAACTTATTTTCAGAGAAGTATGCCGGGGGCGGGCTTCGGACCCGCGACCTCCGGATTTCACCGAGCCTTACCAATAAGGATTATGAGTCCGGCGCTCTAACCAGGCTGAGCTACCCCGGCACTTTATAGTACCAGGGTAAGTTTTAAAATGTAACTGCAAAAGTTAAGAATACTTTGAAACTATGTATTATGGGGACGTGGTCTAGCTTGGTGGGATGCCGGCCTTGGGAGCCGGAGGTCAGGGGTTCAAATCCCCTCGTCCCCACTAAACCACTCTGCGAAGCCCCGGTAGCTCAGCTGGCAGAGCGACAGATGTAGGTCGAACCTTGTAAGCTGTTGGTCGAGGGTTCGAATCCCTCCCGGGGCTTCCTCTAACACTTCTTTCAATTAGCATTCAGTTGACTATAGTTCTATCTCTGAAAAGAAGAGAGCCCCGGGCGGGATTTGAACCCGCGGCCTACGGCTTTCTAGAGGGTTTACCGGGCCGTCGCACTACCTGGCTGTGCTACCGGGGCTTCATTAATAGTTAGGTTTGGCACTTTTTGAATATTTCTATATGGAATGCTCTATAGCAAATTTTAGTATATATTTGTTTAACTCATCTTTCTGGATTTTTACGTTGAAGTACTCTTCGAGGTATTTCACTAATTCCTCCTCTGGTGGTTGCCTTGTTTTAAAATACATTTGATGGTTCTTAATCCAGCTTATGACCTTTGATCTAAGCTCGTCGATGTTTTCAACTTTTGGTAACGTTGATGGTTCAGCTTGTATTATTTGTTTTCCCTGTCTAAACTTTAAGAATAGAGCTGACAATGTAATGGAAACTGTCAGAACTGATATGAATGCCGTTATTATTCTATACCTGTTCGGATTTATAGTTTCAACTGTGAATTGTTCTCCCGGCTTTAAATCTCCTATTCCCCAGCTTGCAAGCTCTCTGGTTAACAGTAGATGTAATATTGGTTTATTTGCCTCAAGTTCTATATACGAAACTGTTGAAAGGTGAAGTCTTGATTCGTTGCCTATTACTATTTGAGAGTCCAGGCTTGGCACAGGTACTGCTATGTATACGGATGCTGTATCAGATTTTATTGTAATCCTATATTTATGTCCGTAGCTTATGGTTTCAACCATACATGGTAGCCTTTTCTTGCTCTTTATGGTTAATAGTGGGTCACCTATTAGGATTAGTTTGGGGGCTCGCCTGCCTTGAGCTATTTTAATATTGTTTATTATCCTAACTACTTCGCCGATGGGTAACCCTTGAATAAGGAGCATATGAACCATGTGTTCTGGATAGGTGCTTCCATATTCTTCTCCTCCATATTCTAAGCTTGTAGATCCAATGTAGGATACAGCGCCGTTATCTATGAACTTGTATGCTATGCTTTCATTCGGATTGTTTAACTGTGAAAAGGCACAGGTTTCACATGAAAGTGTCAGTATAATGGTTGGGGGCATGTGCGGGATGTCTGTAAAATCCAATATGGGGTTTCCATACTGCTGGGGAGAGAGGGCGTAAATGTTGCCGTGTAGGTTTATGTATGTCAGAAGTCCACCTTGTATTAGTGTATTCAGAAATGTCTGGAATGAAAGGTTTCTGGCTTCTTCGCTGTCACTTAAATAAAATGTTTCTAAGCCTGCTCTTCTCATCTCACGGGCAATCTTCCATGCAAGTGCAGATCCAGATTCCATGCTTATCACTACGCCCCTATTATCCCAGCTTCCTTGTAACTCGGGGAAAGCCAGAGATACAGTTATGAGTCTTGAGGTTGAGTAAATGTTAGTGGATGTTAGCAGTCCTATTTTAACATCAATGTATTTATCCCCATCTATGCTCGTAGAGCAGTTATACAGGTATGTTAGTAGCGGATATTTTTCACGTGTTATTGGTGGTGATACTACGGCAAGCCATTCAGGTTTAAATGTGTGGATAGCTTCGGGATCATAGGAGGCGAGGATTCCCCCTCGAATCCCTGCGTAATGAGCTGCGATAAGCATGTAAGAAGTATCGTTTGTTAGGGCCATTATAAGATAATTCTTCATCCAAGCTTGGGTGTATGCATAGTTTAGAACGTCCTTAACTGTCTTCAATTTTAATATTGATCCAGCTGCTTCTATGGGGGATTGACCGTAGATTATAAGTTTGTTCACCCCTAGTGAAGATAGCTTGGAGAGAATCTTGTAACTGGCGTTTGGAACTATTATGCTTCTTGTTAAAGTTGCAAGGTAGCAGATGTATGGCATTACATCAGGAGAGAGGAGGTCTTGACCTATTATCGCAGAGTTGAAGGGTATTTTGTATTCTAAGGCTATATCAAGTAAGCTATCAACAGTAAGATTCCTGGTAAAGTATAGAATTCTAAACATAGATGAAACTGGAAGATTACGTATCTCATCTCCGCCGTTAGAGAGGACTAGAAGTCTCATGGGATTTGTATAGGAGGTTAAGGGAGATAATAGAAAATAATCTGTGAGATTACTAGCAACGAAGATAACATTAGAGTTTAGCTGACCCGTCGTGTAACTCGAGGTTGCTGTTGTCATCATGACTACTGCAAGTAGGAGAGGAAACAATTTCTTCGGTAGTTCAATCATACAATAGTATTTAAGGCGAAGGCTAACTATAAATTATACCGGTTAACACGGGTGTTAGAGGTGATCTACAGGTCAAAGGCGTTAAGCAAGTACACAAGGTACAAGTTTATCCTCATCAATGGAGTACACATCGAAAAACCTTACTCTAGAAGGGAATTGATCGAGTTATCCATGAAGATCGATGGAAAATATAATGTTTGCTGCTTGTTTGTGAATAGTAGGTTGATCTTCTCTCCTTTACATGTAATATCGGCGGTTGAGCATGCTGCACGAGCAGCCATGGATAGTGGAAGAGATTTAAAGGTTGAGATCAGCCTTTATCTCCTAGCAACAACACAGATATCTGATGCTTTAAAAAAGGTTCTTTCAGAGAGATCTTATAATCTTTGCGTAGTGATACTATCCGTAGACGAAGATTCTGCTTATTTAGCATTAAACGGGATTGTTGAAACACTACAGGGGTCAATCCGTCCCGAATTTGTAGAAGAAAGCGGGAAAGAAAAGTTAAGATATCAGGAGAAGGTATTTGGAGTAAGGTTGGAGGAGTATCCCGCAGAAGCGGAGAAAATAATTCTTGAAAAGATCGCTATTTCAAGGTTGTAGAGGAAGCGGGCCCGGCGGGACTCGAACCCGCGACAACTGGCTTAGGAGGCCAGCGCTCTAATCCTAGCTGAGCTACGGGCCCTCCTCCTTCTTAAATATTGTGAAGCCACAATATCCACATGTCCATCTGTTACTGTGCTCAGCCATGAATCTTCCGCATCTAGGACATTGTCTTTTCAGTCTTATTAGTTTTTCGCCTTCGATCTTGTAATATTTAGCGATCGCTTTACTCATATCATTCACCTTCCTGCTCTGCTGTTATATTTCTTTTAATTATATGTTTGGGCTCTATTCTTTTAGCGTACTCTAAACTATCATACACTCTTGCCTTCACCTCAATATCACGTGTACCAGGGATGTACCTCATCTTCCCTATTAACGTTTTAGATGGATCAGCCTTTAGGTGTCCTACAATCATCCTTTTGGCGTCAATCCTCTTTAATGGAGATTCAGCATTTTTTAGAAGTATAATGTATTGTGTTCTATGCAGTAGATCTTGTCTTTCACTTTTAACTAGTTCCAACTCCATCAGCCTTTATTCACCTCCATTAGACTTAAAATTTATCTAACTTGGAGTGCATAGACTCCTTCATCGTCAATATTAAACAGCTTTGCAGCCCTCGACTCTTTAGGATTAAGAATTATTATTATCCCTCTCCAGTTCGGAGTAAGCTCTTTAGACCCGCATTTAGGGCATGTATCGTCGAAAGTCAAGGTTTTACATTTTCTACACGCCTTCACCTTCAGTCTCCTCCTTAATCCTTCCAAGGCCCGGCTGTCTACAAGTCAGTATTATCTTCATAAAAGCTCTTTCCTCCTCCTCGGTTATTTCACCAACCTTCTCTGGAAAGATTTTCTGGGGTTTACTTACCGATATAACCCTAGCCCTTATTAGGTCATTTCTACGGAAAGTTATACCGGTTTTTCTACCGGTTAGCATGCCATCACTATATGAAAAATAATCATCCGCCAGCTGAGAAATGTGAACCATTCCATCAAAAGGTCCAACTCTCACAAAGACCCCGAAGCTTTCAACATGAGTGATCGGGCCTTCCACTATCTCCTGCACCCTAGGAATATATGCTAAGACGTCAAATTCTACTTCTATATGTAGACTTGAGGATGTTGGTGGGATCTTCGCTATTCCCTGGCTTTTCACATTTAGTATTTCCAATACCAAGCCCACGTCAGGTATGTAGGTATCTATAAACCTCGATCTGAGGTCTTCAAGTATTACTTCGGCTAAGTTATCTGAAATTTTGTGTGGAAGTACAACAGAAACATCTCTCAATCTAACTCTATGAAACATTTTATAACACCTACCCAATGCCTTCAACAATGAGCCGGCCGTCAGAACCTATATAGACTACTGGAATGGACGCTTGTCTTAATTTTACCACTAACTCGTGGTCGCATGTTCCTACAATGATATTTCTATTTTTCTTCGCAAAATCTATTATTGCCATGTCTGCTTTGCTCTCTACCCCGCAGTATCTTAAAACTTTAATGCCTAAATTATCTAGAGATTCCAACACATTTTCGACCAATTTAGATTTAAATCCCTTCTTACGGTGTGCAATAGATTTAAGCTCGTTTACACAAATGCTAAGTGTTAATATTTCGGATGCTTGAGCAGCTTGCATAATCTTATCTATTGAGAGTCCTGTTCTTTGAAATACCATAATCATAAAGCTACTATCGATAAGCAACTTCATTGTAACTCCACCATGTGAAATGGGAGAGCATCGATGAGTGGGCCCGGTGGGATTCGAACCCACGACCTCTCGGTTATCAGCTTCGCTCAGGGTCGAGCGCTCCAACCAGGCTAAGCTACGGGCCCATGTGGACCGAGAGGGATTCGAACCCTCGACCTCCGCCTTGCGAAGGCGGCGCGCTCCCAGGCTGCGCTACCGGCCCATTAATATGTAGGGTGAATAATGCTAATTAAAATTTTGGCATGACTATAGTTCTTCAACTTTATATCTTAGCAGTCCAACTATACCACCAAAGGCTTCGACCTGCTTTCCCCATTCTGTTCCTGACGTTATTACTTCGATTTTCGTATTGTAGTTTTCTGCTAACTCCCCCATATATTCGACGATGTCCTTGGGATCGCTTATCTCAAATGTTGTACTACCACATTTGGGGCAGGGTTCCGACGATAACTTCTCAATAAGCAGCTCTATGTCCACCGCTTTTACCCATTCTGTTTGGCTATAACCGCAGTTTAAGCATTTTCTACCTATGAGGTAAAGGTTAAGGTTGTCAAGTATTAGGACTTTGTCTACGGCCCCCATTTTTAGAGTGTTTTCCACGCTTTCCCTGCCGTAAACAACGGCGTCAGGATCGTTAATTATGGCTTTCAGGAAATTTTCGACAACTTGCTTCTCTCTTGCAAGAATAGTATCGGATATTATGCTAGATGCTTTCCAAACGAGTTCCCTTACACCGGATTCTCCGGTGTAGGATAGATTTACTAATGCTATTACCTTCTTTTTCAAGCTATAGTGCATGTAATCTCCTTCTATAAATTCCCTTTTAGCATCTCCGGGGCCTCCGACTATTATTCCTTTTAAATCTTGTAGGGGTAGGAATGCCTTATTCACATGCTCACCAAGTTTTTTGTAAAATTGGATTACAGATACCTCTCGTAACCTTTCAAACCTCCTCTGAGATTGTCCTCCCGCACTATGTTTAGGTGGCACTAGTGATGTTATCTTATCGAGTATCTTATAATTGGAGCCTTTAATCAAAGCAATATTTCCTCCGCCTCTATCCATGACTATTAGTCCATACGACTCTTTTTCTTTAGTCATCCCCATGAGAGGTTCGAGATAAAACTTTTGGTCACATCTGTATATGAATGACCTTATAGGCTCGGGAGGGATTACCTCATATAATTCGATTTTTTCGGTGCCTCGAATCTTATTTCTAGGGATCGCGCCGCAAAATAATGCTATTCCATTTTCCGGTGGGACTTTATATAATTTTAACCGTTGAAGGAGCGACTCTAGAGCTGCCTGAACGTTTTTTCTGGTAGATTTATCTTTTATGTTCCCTGCTTGATCGTATTCTTTTCTAAGATATCGTGTTACTTCGAAAATGTTCCTGTTTGGAGGGATATAGAGACTTATAAGTTCTGTCCCTCTTCCCTCCTTACTCCTGAGGATTGATAGTTTCTTTTTGAATATATAACGATTATATGAGTCTTCTTCCAAGTTTGACACCGCAATGCTACGATATATTTATAGTGTGGGCTAATATTTGAGTTTGCTGTGAAGCTATGTATTTTCGAAGATTATAGGTATAGATATTTTCTACCATTAACGTATACAAGGCCTACTTTTCAGCTTAGATATGGTGCAAAAACACTGCTCCAATACATCACAGAGGCCTTAGGAATGAAGCCGGAGCTGGCTTTCTGTAGAGAATTGGTTGCCAGGAAGACAGCATGGCTATACCCTAGAATTCAAGTTAACAAGGACATTCTAGATGATGTAACAGGATACTTATTTGTAAATTGCAGAGTAATCCCCTCTGAAAGGGACATGCACCAGATTTTAGATCTGAAACCTGGAGAGTTCCTCCAAACAGAGGATACGATTTATGCTTTCAGGCCAAATAGCAAGGAAGAGCTATCTGTAATAAGGAAAAATATGTTTAAGCCCTTGGAACAGAAACCCAATGCAAACATGAAAGAGCTTAAATATCACTGGGATCTAATAGCCGTCTTTGAGAATGCACTTAAAGAGACTGTTGAATGCGAGCAGACCGAATTTAAAGATGCAAACGTAATCGTTGAAGGAACAGGGGGCTTACATGTAGATAAAGACGTAAAGTTTTATGGTCATATATTTATTGACTGCACAAATGGCCCTGTTTTCATAGGACGTGGTGTAAAGCTAGGGCATGGCACAACGATCGAGGGTCCTGCATACATCGGAAATAACACATATATTATGCCGTCAGCCCATTTGTCCACATGCTACATAGGTGATACATGTAGAGTTGGAGGGGAGGTTGATTGCTCAATTATGGAAGCTTATACTAACAAATATCATTATGGTTTTTTAGGCCATAGCTATGTTGGTTCATGGGTTAATATTGGTGCTGGTACAACAACTTCGGATTTAAAGAATACATACGGCACTATTAGGGTTTATTTGGGTTCTGAAAGAATAGAGACTAACTTAATAAAGCTGGGGGCATGCATCGGAGACCACTGTAAGACATCAATCGGGTGTTTAATATACTCTGGAGTTTCTATAGGCACAGCATCACATATCCATGGAGTTGTAACAAAAAACGTTCCGTCATTCACAATCTTTTTAGAAGGAATAGGTGGAAGAAACATTGAACTTAACCTCGAAAGCGCCATACTTACCTATAGAAGGATGTGTAGAAGGAGAAATGTTGAAGCATCAGCCATAGAGGAGAAGATCTTAAGGGATGTATTTGCATTAACCCGTGCTGAAAGACAAAAAACAGGAGTTGTGGAGGGAAAGATAACTTTGCCGTAGATAGAGACAAAAGCAACATTAATAAATAACTCACGAGATGGTAAATGTTGAGTGAGTATGGATATTGTTTCGGTATCCGGGTGGGTATTAGCCGGGGTTCTCGCAACCGATAGAATTAGGCTAACACTTAAGCACAAGCCTAGGCTAAGCCAAAAAGACCTTGAAATGATGGTCAAAAATCTTCAGTCTGTCAAAATGGAGCTGAGAAGACAGCTCGAGGAGATCTGATGAAAGCAATAAGCTGGGTCTCAGGTAAGGGAGGAACTGGTAAAACAACTATAGTGGGAAATATAGGTTATATACTTTCTAAAAGTGGGTTTAAGACTATTTTAGTGGATGCCGACCACGGCCTCTCATGTCTTACAAGGCTTTTCAAAATAAATGCTAGAGTTGATTTGGTAGACCTACTTAAGTCCAACTACGTGGACTTGAATGACATAGTTTACCCTACAAGAATAGAAAATCTATTCATTATTCCAAGCAAGGATAGGATTAAGGTATCTGAGGTGAGGGGCTTTAACAGACTTAAAGGCATGTTAAATTCACTGAACGACTACGACTATGTTCTTATAGATGCGCCAGCCGGGCTTGGTGAAACCATTGTTAATCTGATGGCTGTTACAGGAAATTACGTAATAGTAGCACAACCCACCCCCTGGAGTATTGATGCAGCGCTTAAGCTTAAACTAATAGGGGACAAGATAGGAGCAAAACCGGAAGGCTTCATACTAAACGACGTAGAGGGTAAGATAAGCATGTTTAAAGAGGCAGTTCCAAAATTCGAGAAACTATTAGGCGTTAAGTGTATAGGGCTTATTCCGCATGACAAGAAGGTTAAACTTAGCTCGATAAAATTGGAAATAGTAGCTGGCAACTCTGCGAACAAAGCAGTTAGGGAATTCTATAAGATAGCGTCCATCATAGCAGGATTAAACATCAAACCTCCAAAGAGAGGACTACTATCATTCTTTGGGTAAAGGACTTGAGCATAGAACTTGAGGGTAAGGTAGCCTCTAGGCAATTCTTATCAATGCTGGAAACAACGGTATGGGGTTCCAGACTAACAGGTATTGTAAATGTTGTAGGTAAAGAAGGAATAGGCAAAATATATTTAGTCGACGGCTACCCGGTAACAGCTTCATACACATCAGCAGGAAGAACATATCAAGGGATGACTGCTTTAAATCTGGTTTTAGGGTTGAAAGATGAAAAGATAGCTTTTAAAGTGGAATCATCGGTAGACCAGGTTTTAGACAATGTTAAAGAGATCCTAAGTAAGGTCTTGAGGAGTAAACGGCCAGGAATAAGAGTTGCATGGATTAAAAATATAGATTCACTTATAACAGACTTATCTCAGAGGTTTACAAATTTTATTATTCGAGGGCTTTCTGGTAATATACAGTCGATAGCATTGTTTAAAGAAAAGAAGTTATACACTGTCATAGTCTTATATCCAGATGACATAAGGGTTTCAGGTCTTATCTTAGATGGGATTCCACACGAACAAGGTTTAATAGATTATGAGATCGTAGACCCCGATAAAATAGAATCATTTATAGAATATAGGGGCGAAGGCATTAGAGAATACGTGTTGGAAATAGTGTTGGGGAGTGGGCCGAGAGGGAGTTGAACCCTCGACCTCCGCCTCGTGAGGGCGGCGTCATACCGCTAGACCATCGGCCCACCCTACCTCCTAGCAAGTTTTGTATGTTTCTTCCTAAGGTTTTTACTCTTGCACCTACGACATCTAACGGCATTTATCGGGTTTTTTGACCCGCACTTTCTACAGATTTTGTAGTTCAACAAGGCTTCCCATGCTATCCTCTTTTTCAACGGATCTGTGATAGGCATCTTAATCCCTTCGGATGATATGATAATCCGCACATGCTATAAAAGTTTATTTTCTTTAGGGTGATGAGAATAGTGAGGACAATGGATGCCCCTGCCGAGACTCAAAACGAAAAGGTTGCCAGAATACTTGAATTCATAAAAAAGAGGGGGACTGTACATCTTAGGAGGATTATTATAGAGATGGGCCTAACTTTTAATGAAGTATTACCGATCTTAAAGTCGCTTGAAGAGAAAGGGTTCATAGAGGGTTTTAAACATGGAGGTTACATATATTATAAGATAACTAGTGCAGGGAAAGATTTTATTGAAGCAGAATAGATACTAGTTTACCTTAAAATCAGAATTTCTACCTTACGGGGCAAACAAAGGAGAGTGATAATTTTGAAAATCCCGCTTTGTAAGATATGTCTTAAAACAGGGACATACTGCCAGAAATGTGAATCGACAATCGCTGAGGGCTTGGTAAGCCCGCTTGATATTAAAGTTCTGAAAATTTTACTTGATAGTAAACTTGTACAAAGCATTGATAGGGATGTTGAGTATGTAAAGTCGATTAACATAGAAAAAAGGATTGTAGTGCTTATTAGAGGCAGTCTAAACATGGAACAAACCGAAAGAATGAGAAATTTGCTCTCAAAGATGCTTAGAAGTAGAGTTCAGATAGTAATAGGATCAGACGATCCTGAACAGTTGGTGAGAGAACTTTATAAACCTGTAAGGGTTTTAGCGGTAGGACATGTTCACCTTCCAGGCGATATGAAAGCTCTTAGAGTCACTATCGCCAGTAAAGATTACAGACGATGGAGACGGAAAATTGAAGATATGACTGAACTTGCTAGCCGGTTAACCGGATACTATATATATGTAAGCCAGATATGAAAGTTCAAATTTTTAAGAAAACAGATTAGACACCAATAAAAAGGTAGGATCAAATTGGTCGAAAAGATAACGTGCAGCTCGTGTGGGAGAGACATAACTTATGAACGAGAGAAAACAAGCTTTTATTGTTTTAACTGTGGTAAAGCAAGGATCCATAGATGTAGACTATGTAGGATGTTCGGCAGGGACTATGTCTGCCCGAACTGTGGATTTGAGGGTCCTTAGGTGATGTGGTTTGTGTGGAAAAGTGTTGATGAATGTGAAACTGATGCCTGATGAAAATTTTAAAGCCGAAGACATACTTGGAGAGCTGAACAACCTAAGAGATGAAAGGTTTAAGATAATGAAAACAAGCATAGAGCCTATAGCATTCGGAATCTCAGCTGTAAGGGTTGCTATTGTTATTGAAGATCCAAGTATCGGAAGTAGCCTCGTAGAGGAGGAGCTCAGTAGAATTAAGGGCGTTGGGTCCGTTAACGTTGAACAGGTCACCTTAATTTGAATTTTCTGCTTTGCAATCGACTCCAATTAGACCCACAACTCTTACAAATCCCCATTTGAGGGATGAAGCATGACAAACAATATTCCTTACCACATAGAATACACTTCCTTGTATGATGAACTATTCTACCACATCTTGAGCAACGATTCATCCTGTTTAAATCTTGAAAGTGAATTATATAAGTTGCTATGGTTGCGGTGAACAGGGTTGACAAATACTAAAATATTCGAGAAAATAATCGGAGTGCTCCAAAGGTCTGAAAATAGGAGTATGATGTTGGATGAGCTCAAAGAACAGCTTAAGAACTTGGGGGAGGAACTTGAAAGTAGAGAGATCCTAAAATACCTCTTGAAATTGGAGGTTATGGGCTTAGTAATAGTAAGAGAGTTGAAGAGGCGTGTATATAAAATAATCCTGTCAAAAGGTACTCCTAGCCTTCCCGCATTCGATGAAGAGTAACAAGATGGTGGAGTTGAAGGTAGCCTTTTTAGGCTCGTATCTACCTAAGACAGCAGGCACAGAGATATACCTCTCTAAAATAGCACAGGGGATGACAGAAAGAGGGATTCATGTCCAAATAGTTACCTACAGTTATGGCCGACCTGTTGACAACGAATTAGTTAAAGCACTACCTACGGTTAACATGAAATATCTCAGAGGTTTATCCTATGTTATATTGTCTTCGTTATATACTAAGTTAAAGGATGGAGAATTTGACGTTTATAATGCACATTATGCATTGACTTCCGGTTTAGCTGCAACAGTTTCAAACTTAAGGCCGAGGGTTATAACTTGTCATGGAACTGACGTATTCAATGGTTTTAGAAATTTGCTTTACAGAGGGGTTCTTAAATATGTTATTGAAAATTCTAATCACGTAGTTTTTGTGAGCAATTACCTAAGAGAGAAGGTAAGAGAACTTGGAATTAAAGTGAGATATTCTTCAGTAATCCCTGGCGGCGTTAACGAGCCAACCCCCTCCGTACGTGGAAAAGCGGAGCTTAAAAAGCTTTTACTAAACCTAAATAAAGACTATCATGTTGTATCCTTCCTAGGAGGCTTATACATTCATAAAGGAGCTCATCTGACAGTTGATATTGCACAAATGGCTCAAAAAATGTTAAAGAAAGACGTGTGTCTCTTGATAATTGGAGATGGGCCTCTGAGGAGTTGGATACAGAAAAGAGCTGAGAAAGCAGGTCAGAAGGTTATAATAACAGGGTATGTAATGCATGAAAAGGTAAGAATGTACCTGCAAGCCTCTGATATTTTAATTGTACCATCTATAGAGGAGGGTTTAGGGCTCTCGTGCCTTGAAGGGCTGGCTGCCGGTGTACCTGTAGTAGCGTTTAAAACTGGTGGGATTCCGGAGATAATCAGAGACATGAATAATGGTGTTCTGGTAGAGGTTAACTCAATAAGGGGGATGGCTGAGAAAATCACCCTTTTAATAGAGAGTAGCGAGCTAAGATCAAAAATAGTTAGCCAAGGTTACGAGACAGCTAAGCAGTATTCGTGGAGAAATTGTATTGAAAAATACATAAAACTCTTCTATGAGTTAGCTAGATAGGAAGGCGAGGCCTAAATGGAAGTTAAACAAGTGATAGTTATAAGAGAAGACTTAAAGCTTAGCATTGGTAAGCTGGCTGTCCAGGTAGCTCATGCATCTCTAGAAGCTTCAGAAATAGCGAAGAGAAAAAATCCCGGTATATGGTATTTATGGAGGATAAAAGGAAGCAAGAAAGTAGTCGTTAAGTGTAAGAATTTGAGCGAGTTAAATACCATTTATGATAAGGCTCTACAGCTTTCACTACCCGTTACACGCATACAAGATGCAGGTCTCACCGAGATCCCACCAGGAACAGTTACAGCAGTTGGCATTGGACCATACTATACAAATATAATAGATAAGGTTACCGGAAGCTTGCCTTTACTTTGAGGTTTTAACATGCAGATCGACATAGACATCGGTATGAAGCATTATGGGACTAACATAGAAGGCGTAGGCGGAATGACTCGAGTTAGGAGCACAGACTTCATTGTTGATGAGATCGTCGAACCCGGCATCACAGCATCAGTTCTATCTACATTATCACTGTATATCCCCTTTCGGACAGTTAAGACCGGAATATTCATTTTAGAAAAAAGCAACATAGACACTATCACAGCTATTGAGCTCCTGTCCAAAAAATTACGTCTAAAACCAAGAAATATCGGTTATGCAGGTTTAAAGGATAAAAGGAGTTATTCGTTTCAACGTATATCTATTGAGAGAATCACCCCCATAAATGCCACAAAAGCCACCTTAGGGTTAAAGCGTGTTAGGATACATTACATCGGAGAGGGAAGGAGAGTTGTAGTTGGATCGAATCCTGGGAATTATTTTAAGATAACAGTTAGAAATGTGAATGCTCCAAATATAGAAGCCGAAAAGATTCGGGTATTCCCAAATTATTATGGATATCAAAGATTTGGATATAGTAAACCCTACAACCATGAGATTGGAAGATTTTTGATCATGAAGAATTTTAAAGCAGCCATTGAAGCTATAGTTGGAGGTAGGGGGCGGGGATACGAGGAAAAGGTTAAAGAATACATTTCAAACAAGTCAAGGGACTACATAGGAGCTCTCAGAAGGATACCTAAAAAGGTCTTACGACTTTACGTTCAATCATTCCAAAGTTACTTGTTCAACTTGTACCTAAGCAGAAGACTGGAGTTCTCCAAAGATCTTTTAACTCCAGTAGAAGGCGAATTGGAAGTTAAAATTAAAAATCTAGGATTTAAAGAAAAATCCTTTACATCGAAGGTCCCTGCAGTTCGCCTCCCAGGCTATGGCTTTAAAGAACGCGGGACATTAGCTGACAGGATAATGGGGGAAGTCATGAACAGTCAAGGGATCAGGTATTCAGACTTTCTAATAAAGAGCATTCCGGAGATAAGTGTATATGGGGGTATTAGGAAAATCGTAGCTGTACCCAGAATTATCGGGGTAAAGACGCATGGAAACAACTTAAGTATAGAATTTTGTTTAGAAAGAGGAGAATACGCCAGTGTCTTTCTAAGGGAGATCATGAAGCCTAAGAACCCTGTACTAGCAGGTTTATGACTAGCTAAATCTCTTAAGCTCCTTTGAAAGCCTCAGCACATATGTTTTCCCTTTTCTTTCTCTCTCAACTAGCTTCCTTTCTACCATGTCCGCAACTAACCTGGAAATCTTAGCTCTTGAAAACCCGGTGATATCTACAAGCTTTTCCTGTTCTATTTTCCCCCCTGCATCTATTATACTTTTAATTATCAGTCTTTCGTCAGAGAGTAAGAAATGAAGACTGGTAACACCGAGTTTTCTCATTCGACGTGAAATGACTATACCTATGGCTATCCCAATGAGTGTACAACCTAACATAAGTAGATAGTTCGGGGAGATAAAACTCCTTGTTTTGGCATTCTTAAAGCTACCCACCTGGGTAACGATAACCTTAAATCCCATCGCTTCTATGTCTTCTATGACCGATGGCTCTATATCGGAGCCAACCACGTATACTTCTTTAACCATAGGCAGCCTTGCTGAGAGTGCTTCGCGAAGTGAAAGAGATATTTCATCTACTCTAGTAAATATGACAGGTCCACCAACCTCTCGAGAGATTTTAACAGCTTCAAGATAATTTGTTTCATTCCAACCGTTCACTAAGACTATTCTTTCAGCATCATCCCAGAAGTAGACTGCTAACTCTATCGAAGTTTCAATCCTAGTGACCCCCATAACCCGCCTAACAGTTAAGCCGTGTGAGGAAAGGAACGAGTCTACTTCGAGAGGAAGCACACTTGGGTCTCCTATAATTAACACTTTCTTAGCGCCCATACTGATATACGTTAGCAACAACTGTTCCGTTTCAGAGTCTAGTTTGCTTATACTAAGCACTGGCGCTCCTATTTTCCAACCGTATGCTTGGGCTACAACCCAATCTGCAAAGATGTCTCCCCTAACGATTATAAGGTCAAATCTATTTTGAGTTTGAATTAGTAAGAGGATAAGTATGAGCGTCAGTTTACTCATAATCGGTCCCTATTTATTAAACGGGCCCGGTGGGATTCGAACCCACGACCCCCGGGTATCTCCGGACTTTTAAGAGCCCGGTGCTCTACCATACTAAGCTACGGGCCCCTACTTTAGTGAATAGTATAAGGATGGTTAAATAAGTTTCCCCTAACCCTAGTAATAAGGTGACACAATTGGAAGATGAGAATCTTCGTAGAAGAAGAGAACTCTGTAAAAAACTTATAAGAAGCGGGATAATTAAATCGAAAAGGCTGGCCAAGGTATGTGAGACGGTTCCAAGACATATTTTTGTTCCGAGCAAGCTTGTTGGTGATGCTTACACGGATATTCCCTTACCTATAGGCAGGGGACAGACTATTAGCGCGCCACACAGCCGCTGACCTCAGTGGCTGGGCGACACATGGTATTTATAATGAATGAACTGTTGGATTTAGAGCCTGGAATGATGGTATTTGAAGTTGGAACAGGGAGCGGATATCATGCTGCTACCATTGCTGAAGCCGTAGCGCCATCAGATATCTCTCCAAGAGACTGGGGACACGTCTATACTTTCGAAATTATACCTTTTCTTGCCTTTAGAGCGTATGAGAATCTAAGAAAGGCTGGTTATTTGGATAGGGTAACCGTTGTGTGTGGAGATGCTAGTAAGGTTTTTCCTCTGAGGATAAAGGCTGATCGAATTATTGTTACAGCCTCCTCTCCTAGGATTCCTATGTGGTTATGCGAATTTTTAAAGGATAGTGGGATTCTCCTCTCTCCGGTAGGACCACCAGGTTTCTTATATCCTCAGAGACTTGTCAGGCTTATTAATGAGGAGGGAAAGATCCGCGTAGAGAATTATGGATACGTCTCCTTTGTTCCGTTAAGAGGAGAAGCAGGATGGTAGAGGAACTAGATAGATTAGATATGATACTCCTAGCTAAGGTAGAGCGTGAGATATTCCGGGGGGCAGAGGCCATAGTATATATCGGTAGCTTATGGGGGCTAAGAGTGGTAGTAAAATATAGGATTCCCAAAGGATACAGGAATCCAGATTTAGATGCTTCATTAAGGCGTAAACGGATTAAAAGAGAATGTAAAGCGATGATTGAGGCTAGAAAAGCAGGCCTACATGTTCCTTTTATTTTAGACGTCTATGATTTCCAAATCACTATGGAATTTATTCATGGAACTAAACTTCACACATATTTAATGAATGGCGGGTCTACCTCGATCTTGGAGGATATAGGCGGATATATTGGAAGACTACACACGGCTGGTATTACCCACGGAGACTTGACTGTGCACAATATCATAATCTCCAATGGTAAACCATACTTCGTAGATTTTGGCCTGAGCGAGTTCACGTATGATCCAGAGGACTTCGCTACGGACCTATTTGTCCTAAGATGTTCCCTACGGGCAAGCATAGGATTAAGAGGATTAGAACTATTTAATCTGTTTTTGAAAGGATATTCTAATCAAGTAGGGAGGTTATTCAAACTGGTAAAATTAAAACTTGCTGAGATCGAACACAGGAGGAGGCACTATGGAGATTGATAGCTTATATTTTGTTACAAGTAATATACACAAATTTATGGAAGTAAGAGAAATAATGTCGAAGTATAACCTTAGAGTAAAACATGTTCCAGAAGGCTACCCAGAGATTCAAGCGGATAGTATTGAGGAAGTAATGAATTATGCTGCAAAATGGCTATCTGAAAGGTATAAGTTAAGACCATTGGTTGCTGAAGATGCTGGACTGTTTATCAGAGCGTTAGATGGTTTTCCGGGCGTATATTCAGCATTTGTATACAAAACGATAGGTATAAGGGGGGTCTTACGTTTGATGGAACGTATAGAGGATAGATACGCTGTATTCAAGTCTGTAGCGGCTCTAATAGCCGATGGTGAGGTAAAACTATTCAAGGGAGAGACAGAGGGATATATCACAAGAAGCCCTATGGGTAAGGGTTGGGGATTTGACCCTATCTTTTCGCCAAGGGATCAACCTAGCCATACATATGCCTCTTTAGGAAGGCTTAAGAATACATTATCCCATCGTTACAAAAGCTTTAAAGACTTAGCCGAGTATATCATAGGAAGGTGATAAAGGCTGGCTAGGATGCACAGCAGAAAGAAGGGTAAATCACACTCAAATAGACCACCCCACCCAGTAAAGCCTAGCTGGGTTAAAATGAGCCCAAAAGAGGTTGAGGAATTAGTTGTAAATCTTGCTAGGAAGGGGGTTCCCCCAAGTAAGATAGGAGTTATACTGAGAGACACTTATGGTATTCCATTAGTAAAGCTTGTTACAGGAAAGAAGATCAACAAGATATTAGAAGACGCGGGAGTCCCAATGGACATCCCAGAAGACCTCAAAAATTTAATAAAGAAGGCAAAAATCATTAAAAGACATTTAGAAACACACAGGAAGGATTTCCATAGTAAGAGGGGCTTCTTGCTTACACTATCCAAAATACATCGCTTAGAAAAATATTACAAAAGAATAGGAAGGCTACCTCAGACTTGGAAACTTGACTTAGGGTAGAACGTTTGGGTGAAATATATAAGAGATTCGAAGATCAGGCTAACTTTATAGCGAATGCTTTAGAAGGTTTCTCAAAAGACAGAAATTTATTAGTAGCTTCACATATAGATGCTGACGGCATTACCTCTACGGGAATTATTTCTGCCGTCTTATCAGATTTACATATTCCATTCCACTTAACCTTCTATAAGCAAATGCTAAGAAGGGATGTTAGGGCTGTGGTTTCTAAAGGATACGATTCTATATTACTTACAGATTTTGGAACTTCGCACATCGAATACCTTGATAGAGTAGCTAAGGAGGGCGTTGAAGTCTACGTAATTGACCACCATCAGCCTATATTGGAGTATGAGCCTAGACACCTATTTATTCTTAATCCCTACTTCCACGGCATTGATGGAAGCAGAGAGATAAGTGCATCAGGATTAGCGTATCTAATAGCTAAAAGAATAGGAGGATATGAACATCTTCTCCCTGTTGCTATAGCTGGCGCAATAGGTGATAGGCAACATGAAGAAGGGTTTCAAGGGGTTAATAGGGAGCTTCTTAAGTACGCCATGGATACAGGGCTAATTAAAGTTGTTAATGAAGTTAACCTTTTTGGAGGGCCCAAATACCCTCTACTTTTCGCTTTGGAGAGAACTGTAGATCCATATATACCCGGAATTACTTCAGACCAGTCAGCTTGTTTTGAATTTTTGACAAATATTGGCATTGAACCTATGAAGCAGGGTGCATGGATAACTCTCCGAGACCTTAACGAGCGGAAAAAGAAAATTCTTGTATCAGAATTGGTGAAGAGAATCGCATCTGAATCAGGTAAGGCTAGAGCTGCAAGGAAATTGATAGGTGAGATATACTTTTGGAATTTTGAAGATGATTCATCACCTATCAAGGATTTACGGGATTTTAGCACTATTCTCAATGCCTGCGGAAGAATGGGGTATGGAGGTTTCGGTGTTGCTCTATGTATGGGTTATAGGGGTTGGTACTTAGCACAGGCTCTAAGGGTATATCAGGAGTATAGGCAAAGCATTTCTAGCGCGATTAAAAACGTACTGTTCAACTTTAATGAAAGGGTACTTGTAAGTAATGGGGTAGCATTCATATCCGGAGAAGACATCATTCAAGACACTATGATAGGAACGATCACTTCTATTTTACTAGGATTGAAGGAATTTGAACAAGTTAACGTTGCAATCGGGTTTTCGAAAGTAAATAACAGCCTCCTGAAGGTTTCTGGAAGAGTTAAGGCAGATACTGGATTAAACATAGGAAAAGTAATGAGTGAAATCTCCGCTAGCTTAGAGGGGGAAGGCGGAGGTCACAGGCTTGCTGCTGGATGCACCATACCAAAGAAGTATAAAGAGAGGTTTATCAGGGAGTTTTCAGCTAGACTCTCCCTGTGATAGACCATACGCAGAAAGTATCTCTCTAATCTCAGAGTCTATTTTTCTAGCCGCTTTGAGGATTTCCTCTGCTTGTTTTTTTAGCCTGGAAATATTAAGCTTTAAGAATTCCTTTCTGTCTAGAAGATTTGCTTTTGCCTCATCCTTATTAACCTCAACAAGGATGAGGTCTAGATTTTCGTATATTTTAACATCCTCCGACAATTTTTCTAGCCTTTGTAATGCACGTTCCACACTAGCTTTTTCGGACTCCATACTTCTCAGCTGGATTGCAGTATTTTCGTACTCCCTTATTTTAATCTCGTATTCTTGAGATAACTGTGAAAGCTTGGACTTGATATCATCTGGCAGTTTAGCCAGTATGGTTCCTACATCTCCTGTTGGAGTTGCCATTTGAACACACCTCAATAAAGCTTATGTACCTCGCATTCTCTGTTTAGCAGGCCTTCTGTCCTGGACTACCTGTATTATAAATTTTCCATTCGGCATTTTTACTGTTTTGACAAGTATCGGCATTTTACATTCCGGACAGAGGTGGGTATACGGAGGTGATATATTTATTTTTGCACCACACCATGGACACTTAACCTCCAAGACTCATCACCAAAGAATTTAAAGTTTTGAGATAACAAAAACTTTGTGCATGGACCATGAGATTGATAGCTATTAGAATCGTACTATTTCTTTTGTTCGTTACGTTTATGATTGTATTAGCATGGTATCAATATCAATATGTTAAAGTTATAAGCGAACTAAAAATGTTCTTTTTAGTTATCGATCTACTGTTAATAGCAGCCTTTGCTTTTCCTATACTAGCCAGGAAGAAACTGTAAACTTTATTACTTAGTATAAAATAGTTACGATTTGTGGCAAGATACTCGATTGGAAGGCTTGCTAGGAAACAGGTTATAACAGATAGAGGCCTACCTATAGGGGAGTTAGTGGACATGGTTGTGGACGAAACCACTGGAAAAGCCTTGAGATTAGCTTGCAGACCTTCTAAGGATGAGCTTGTTCAGGAGCTTATCCGGACCCTCCCACATGACAAGGGAGGTAATGTATTGATACCGTTTACAACGGTTAAACATGTTAGGGACTATATAGTCTTGGATGAGAAGCTTGTGAGAATCTATTCGATGAGATCCCGGATGAAAGTGAGGAAGACGTAGAAACTGCTGAATTGCCCTCCGTATAAGCTTTAATCATTTTAAAAAGCACTAGATCTATCTTTGGGATTACTTCTAAGGCTTGTTCTAGTGCTTGCTTTATAGCCAAGTTGTTGCAACCCCCCTCTAACTTTTTAACGCATTCTTTCTTGATTATCATGACTTTAGATTTAAGAGTGGGAGGGAACAAGTTCCCCGTCTCGTTTATTGCATTTAAGATCACGGTTGCTGCTTGATATATCAACGTTATTGCTAATTTATCCCCACCATAGACTATAGATTGCTCAGCTAATCTAATTATACGTTTGTACTCGATAATCCTGTTTCTTAGCATGACAAGTTTATTCTTTTCAGGCATTATTCATTGGTTCACTAGATTATTGGAGTACTTAACCTCCTCTCTTCTCTTTGACGAAATCTTCAAACATTTTTTTAACACGCTCATATGCTGGACCGCTTCCTTTAACACCTTGCTCAGTAACGCGAACCTGGTCGTGCATTATGCTAATCACCTTATTTTCCTTATCATAATGCACAAGATCCCCTTTAAAAACTTGCTTAAGTCTCTCTGCAAGCTCTTCTAAATTCAGGGGAGGCTCAAGCTGGTAAATTTCAAGCACGTTATGCCCAGCAATTATCATTCTATGATATCTCGTGCCATCTGAAGATTCAACATTAATTAGGGATAAACTCATGTTTTTAGAGTTATATCCTTTTAGTATCCCTCTGTAAGTCTTATTGCCAGAGGATTTGACAATAACTTCCCTACCTAACATACCTAACATTTCCTTTAAGAAAAGTCTATCCGGACTCTCCAATGAGACACCACATCAACTACTTATCCTAAAAATTCAAAAAAATTAGCAACTTTAAGTCACCCCCTCCTCGGTGTTACCACCGGGGTGTTAGTCTCAACTCTTAATTCAAAAAAATTAGCAACTTTAAGTCACCCCCTCCCTATAGCTATAAATACTATTCTAATAAGTTATTTGTTCTTAAAGTAATTTATACTAGCTTGTAAGATATTTCCATGTATGAGTCGAAACCAAAGATGCGAGAAGTGCGGAGAAATACTAATAATAGATGGCTGGGACCTTGTTTGTCCTAAATGTGGCCTAGTCCATCCTCAGACAATCTTCGAAAAAAAGTCATGGTGTGATGATCGTGATAGGATACATGTAGTAGGAATCCCAACTAGTATCTATACCCCCTATGCTTTAAATTCCTACAAAATACTTAAGGCCCTTTGTGAACAGTTTAATCTACCTAAACCGGTAAGGTTACACGTGGAATATATTTTTAAGAGTCTACTTGCTGATAAAAGGAAACTTCATCTAACTAATTATGTTTATCTTGCTGCTATAGCGTTGATATTGGGAACAAGGCGGTATAAGCATATCTCTCCTATTCCCGTAACAAAAGTTATGGAAAGTTTCCAAAAGTTAGGATATAATCTCAAGAAGAAAACATTGATGAAAAATATGGGAAGAATCATGTTGACACCAAATGGGCGAAGGTTCAAGAACGTGGTAATGCCGAAAGAATACGTTAGAAGAATAATAGCTGAATTACAAGAAGCGTGGTATCTTGACGATAGTTTAAGAAACATTATTGAAACAGGAATCTTAGACAAAGTTAAAGCAAAGGCAGAATTAATGCTAGAAAACATACGAAAAAGAGGAATAGTAGGGAAAAACCCTTATATCCTTGCAATCTCGGCGGTATACCTTGCTACAAGGGATACCAATCTGAAAAAGATGTTAACTGAAGAATTATTGGCAAAAAAGTTTAAAGTTCATGAGACAACTATAAGAGATTATAATAAAATTATAAGGGAGAACATATGAAAAGAGAAAATAAAATAGCGGAAATAGAATGGGAATTAGCAAGATTTACGGAAATGATCTTAGAAATTTATAAGAAAATAGAGTACATTGAAATGAGGCTTAAGAAAATTGAACAAGAGAAATAAAGAAATAAGTTTCTATTTACTATTGTTTATACTTGGGCTACTTATCAGATTGTATAAAACGATCAATATAAGAATTGAACTTAACATGCGAATGATAAGTTACTTAACCCTTATTATAGCAATGAACCTGACTATGTACTACCTGCTAAAAATCAAAAGAAATAAACATATACCCAACAACTTTTCTTGTATTAAATTAGAAATAAATGAAGATGTAACTAATGTTAAAGATATAGGGAACAGCTGGGGAGCCTTAATAAATAAACTTATCAACATGACACCAAACTTCATGTTCGTTATCAAAATAGGAAAAGGTAGATATTTAGATAATGAAAAACTAAAATATGATTTAACCCTGTGGATATGGGGAGCGAAAAATAATGTTCAAAAAGCTTATGAAATAAAAGCTATTACCGAGGCAATAATCCCTCAGCTTAATGCTAAAATTTTGAACAAAAAACAGAGCTTAGAAGAATTAAGAAAAATCGTACTGTTCAGACATCCATCGAGCAGCGGTAAAATTCAAACTGTTGAGAAAACCCTAAATCTACCTATAAAAGTAGAAAGGGACATGGTTCTTCTGAGAGGAGTTGAATTCCCCACACCGATATCTCGAAAGAAAGGAATAAAAATAGGATATATATGGCCTGGAACCAAGGATTACCCTGTAAGAATAGGTTTAACTGATTTTTTAAGCCACATCGCCATTTTTGGGAGAACTGGTAGCGGTAAATCTACGACTGCTAAAAGAATAATTACAAACCTTTGGCTTAGAGGAATCCCTTCACTTATCTTAGACTATCATAATGAGTACAGAGACGTTGTTGTCCCTCTCGGTGGGGAAGTTTTCACCCCAGGTGTTGAAATTTCTCCATTGACTATTAATCCCCTTAAGATCCGTAGAGGCATCGATGTTGACGAGCATATAGACTTCCTAATAGGTATATTTGAAGATACTTATTCCCTAACCCAGCCACAGTGTTACTTGCTTTCTAAAGCGCTTAAGACCCTATATACAATGTTCGACCCTGAAAAAACAGAACCTACACTCAGAGATCTTGTTGATTGTATAAAAAACCTAAAAGAACAGTCTGTTTCCGAGTATGAAATAAAAAAAGCCATACTAAGAAGGTTGGAGATGCTAACTAGAGGTCAACTAGGAAGAATACTTAACTCTGAAAGTGTTTGGGATTTAGAAAGAATATTAGACAAACCTGTTAGCATCGAATTGGCGCACCTAAGGAATGATGAACATAGAAACTTCCTAAGCTATATAATTCTAAAGCTGCTCTACGATTATAGGGTTAAGAAAAAATCGGAAACATTAACCCACGTAACAGTGATAGAGGAAGCTGAAAAACTAATACGGAAAAAGCCTGAAGGTCAGATAGGCATCGGAGAGAGGGTGGTATCTGAACTAAGAAAATTTGGTGAGGGTTTTATCATAATCTCCCAATCACCTTTAAACCTCCCTAGAAACATAATAATAAATACAGCAACAAAAATAGTTCACACAATCGGGGCCACTAGCGATGCTAGGTTATTACAAGGACAACTAAATCTAAACAAGGAACAAAGCACGGTATTATTATCCCTACCACAATCTTGCGCATTATTAAAACTGAAGGATCAACCAGAAGCCTATCCTGTGAAGATCGAACCACCTAAAAGAACTCTCAAAATTAATGACTTATTATTAAGAAATTTAAGAGAAGAGATATGGGGATCTATAAATTAGTAGCTCTCACAGGGGTACCCTGTGTCGGTAAAAGCACAATAGCTAACTTATTAGCTACCCATAGAGATATCAGAGTAATAAACCTCAACAAGCTAATAATAGAGAGATTCAGCCTTAGATCAGAAGAAGGGGATAGGATAGCCGATATAGAGGGCTTAGAAAGGTATGTAAGAGATATTAAGACAGTAGAAACAGTTATTTTGGAAGGCCATATCTCTCACCTACTGCCAGTAGAGATTGCGATAGTGCTAAGATGTGAACCTAAACTATTATACAAAAGACTACTTCGAAGATACGACCAGGAAAATAGGCACAAAATATTAGAAAATTTAGAGGCAGAGATAATCGGAGTAATAACATGGGAAGCCCGTCACAGGGGAATTAAAACCTTAGAAATAGACGTTTCAAAAAGAACACCGCTACAAACAGTCAAGTTAGTAAAGCAGATACTTGAAGGAAGAGACATTAATGACCATGTAAACTGGTTAACAGAGGAGAATATAAAACTTCTGAATAGTATAAGGTTGAGGCTCAAAGGTTATAAATTTAGAAGTGACTATACTTAATTGCTCCGGTGGTGTAGCCCGGCCAACACTGACCGAAAGCATAACGGCCTCTCGAGCCGTAGACGCGGGTTCAAATCCCGCCCGGAGCACCATTTTAATCTGCGTCTTTCTCCATGTTCTGTGGATATTTTTTGGAAATAGACGTGAAAAATTGGATTTCAGGATTTCACTCT
The DNA here is from genome assembly GCA_037917685.1 of Thermoproteota archaeon. Taxonomy (GTDB): domain Archaea; phylum Korarchaeota; class Korarchaeia; order Korarchaeales; family JAOZGB01; genus JAOZGB01. Next base: position 164,043 of record JAVCBU010000006.1, on the reverse strand, counting down.
TTTCACAACCCTTACCCTAGTTTTTCTTGTAACACTTGTACATGTCAGCAAGAAGTTTTGAAAGAAATCCACTACCCCCTAAGAGTTAATATCTTTTCTCATGATTGCAATTACGACCTAGCTAGAGTACTATTCTTATCATAAACTGGATTTGCGTGAAGCTCATAGCTTTTTTGTAAGATTTATAGCTATTTCTGCTATGTCTGCACCATATTCTGCTGCCCTTCGGATGCTTTCCAATATTAGCCTTAAACCGATAACTACTGTAATGTGTAGCTTGGTTTCTAAGATTAGTTTTATCGCCTTCTCTTCTAGTTCGGTGATTTGGGCGGTTTCCGCTATTGCTTGATTCGCTTTTTTAGTGTTAAGCTGATAGAGAGCTTTCATGGCATTCTGGCAGATCTCTGTTGAGAGTGCACTCATATTAGTAGTTAGGGCCATAATGCCGTCTGGAATGCTTTGGTATTCCATGGTCGTTATCGTTTGAGCCATTCTTGCAGCATGATCCGCTATTCTTTCGATGCTTTTGGCGACCAGCCTGTAGCCTAAGCAGTCCCTTAGGCTTTTCAAGCCCATTTCCTCTATCATAAACCTTTTTTCAACTACCATTTTCAGTTGTCTAACAACGAAGAAGTAGAGGCGGTCTATTTCGTCGTCTCTTTGCACCACATCATGTGCTAGAGAAATGTCCCTTTCCCTTAAGGCTACTATTGCATCTTTATGCATCGATAAGGCCATCGTGTGCATTCGGCTTAGTGCATCCTTAACCGGAAACTCGACGTGCCCGAGCAAGCATCGGGCTGCCATGTAATTAGCTGATTCAGCTATTATTTCTACGCCTACTAGTTTGTGCCTCATCACATTCTTAATGTAAGTGCGGAGCTCGGCCGCTTTTCTTCCAAGCCTTAGACGCACTATGTCATAACCAACTAAGTAACAAGCTATGAACTCTCTTGCTATATCCTCTGGATTTTCTGCTAGGGACGCATCTATAAGGACTTCAGAGAGTTCCTCCTTTTTCTTTCCTTCTCCCGGAACTATTAATAGAGACATGTCAGGCTGGAGAATTAATTGCACATAGTCTCCCGGTTTTATGCCCGCGACTCTCGCCCAATTCTTAGGCAGTGAAACCACATATGTTGAACCGCCTGTCAGTTGAACCTTTCTTAGTTGCGAGGAACCTTTCATGGATTTCACCTAATAATAATCTACATAGATCTACATATTTGTCTTACGTCTATTGAGGTTACGGCGAGAAACTATATAATTATTGCCATATTAATATTTTTGGTGAAATCTATGAGAGTATCTGCAAAAATATCGGCTTTAAGCATTTCAATGCTAATAGCTGGACTATTAATTGGGACGTTTATTTTAGCTCCAATGCTGCTGAATCAAGGAGCTATTCAGCAATCCTTTCCTCAAGATAGCACTTGGAGACACCAGAGCATAAGGGTTGTGGGATCAACTACGGTTCTTCCAATAGCTAATGCATGCGCAATCAGGTTTATGGAATTATACAATACGACTAGTATAGTAGTTGAAGGTGGCGGAAGCGGTCGGGGTTACAGTGAACTCATCGACGGCTTGTGCGACATCGCAGATGCTTCCAGAAAACCTAAACCAAGCGAATTGGATGCGGCAAGGCAGAAAGGAGTAACATTTATTCTTCACGAGATAGCCATAGACGGAATAGCTGTAATTGTGCATCCCAGCGTGACGGAAGGCTTAAACGGCCCGTTAAATCTAACTCTAGAAGAGATTGGAAAGATTTTCGCCGGGGTGTACTCAAAATGGAGCCAAGTCAAGGAAGGTCTTCCAAACGAAGATATTGTAGTGTTTGTACGGGAACATGGTTCAGGAACTAGAGCGACATTCGAAGAATTCTGTATGGAGCCCTTCGGTCTCGAAGTTACGACTGGTGCATCGGAGGTTCCAAGCAATCCCGCAATGAGACAGAGTGTGGAGCAAACACCCTACTCCATAGGCTATATTGGCCTAGGCTTCCTATGGGGTAATATTGAAGCCATCAACGTAGCCGAAGAAAGCAACGGGCCCTTCTATGCTCCAACATACGAAAACGTAAAAGAAGGAGTTTATCCGCTCTCAAGGTACCTATACATGGTGACTAGCGGGATTCCGGAGAGCGGTTCCCTAACCGACCGCTTCATAGATTTTGTGAAGAGCCCGGAAGGCCAAAAATTGGTTGAGCAATGCGGGTACATAGCCATTTACCCAAAAGAATAAGGTGAGCATTTGATGCCTCTGAAAAACTCCAAATTTTTATACTTCAAGAATCCCAAGATTTACATTGAAGATAAGGCAGAAATAGTCCTATTTATATTAGCATCAGCCTCAGTTCTGATTCTATTTCTGATAACTGCTTTTGTTTTAAAGGAGGGGGCACCAGCATTCACGAGTATGGGTCTTTCAAACTTTTTGTTTGGGCAAAGGTGGGAGCCATATTACAGGAGTTTTGGAGCCTTTCCACTTCTTTACGGTTCGCTTATGATAGTTTTTGGAAGCCTTGTAATTTCTGTTCCGCTGGGTATTTTTACCGCCGTGTTCCTAGCGGAATATGCCCCTCGCTGGTTAGGAGATTTGTTAAAACCAATAATAGAGTTATTGGCTGCCATTCCGTCCATAGTTTACGGATTTTTCGGATTCGTGTTTCTGGCTCCCAGAATCATGGAGTTTTTCAATTTAAGTTTTGGAAAGGTCGCGCTAACAGCCTCCATAATCTTGTCAATAATGACCGTGCCGACAATTGTAAGCATTTCCAGCGAAGTTATCTTTTCTGTTCCAAAGGAGTACCGAAAGGCTTCATTGGCGCTCGGCGCAACCAAATGGCAAACTTTGAGGTCTGTGGTCCTTCCGACAGCGAAGCCAGGCATTGTGGCTTCCATACTGCTCGCCTTCGGAAGAGCCATAGGAGAAACTGTAGCCGTTTTAATGGTGTGCGGATGCGTACCTAAGATTCCATCTCCGCCTTGGAACTATTTTGAACCAGTCCATACCTTAACGGCCGCCATAGCTTTAGATATGGGAGAAGTAGCCTGGGGAAGCTTGCACTACCATGCTTTGTTTGGGTTGGGTGTTATACTCTTCACCATTACATTCATAGTTAATGCCATTGCGGATTTCATTCTAAGAAAGGCTCCAAAGGGGACGGTCCAAATATGAAAACCAAATTCGTTAAGGAGAAGGCAATTTCGTTCTTGCTTGCTTTCCCAGCAGTCATTTTGCTTCTAGCTTTCCTTTCAATAATCCTGTTTATTGGAATTGAAGGTTTGCCGGCAGTAAACTGGAAGATGTTGACCACGAGTGTTCATAAGGGAGGAATATACGAATCGGTGATAGGGACTCTTTACCTCTTAGCCGGAACTCTAGTCATAGCCTCACCGCTAGGCGTGGCTACCGCTGTGTACCTCGTGGAATACGCTCCAAAAGGCCGAGTGAACCGAATGATTACTCAAGCGATGAATAACTTGGCTGGAGTTCCGTCAATAGTTTTCGGGCTTTTCGGATATGCATTCTTCTGCAGGTTCCTGGGGCTTGGAATATCTCTCCTTTCAGGATGGCTAACACTCACCTGTATGGTACTTCCAATAATAGTTAAGGGATCCCAAGAAGCCTTAAGGATGGTGCCTAAAAGTTTCAGGGTAGCCGCCGAAGCCTTAGGAGCCCCGAAATGGAGGGTGATAAAGGACGTCGTCTTGCCAACGGCGACGCCCGGGCTTGCAACAAGCACTATACTTGGGATAAGCAGAATTGCTGGCGAAACAGCGGCTATTCTTTTCACATGCTCCGTTTTCCTAATGAAAGGACTACCTTCTACGCCTTTTCAGCCCGTTATGGTTCTCACGTACCAACTTTACACACTATTAGTAGCTAGCCCAAGCGTATCTCTCGATCGTGCTTTCGCAATGGCCCTCGTTCTGCTTGGAGTGGTTGTGATACTCAATATTTTTGCATATTTGATGAGAGTTCACTACCGTAAAAAATGGAAGTGGTAGCTATGAGAGCCAAAATAGAGGTCGATAATCTAAACGTCTGGTACGGAGACAACCACGTCCTAAAGGACATCAACATAAAGATTCCGGAAAGGAGAGTTACAGCCATTATTGGGCCTTCTGGTTGCGGAAAATCCACCTTCCTTATGACGTTAAACCGTCTTATCGAGCTGGTCGATGGAGCACGTGTTAGTGGAAAGGTTTTGCTTAATGGGAAAAACATTTACAATCCGGGAATAGACCTTACAGATTTAAGGAAACGAGTTGGCATGGTTTTCCAAAAGCCAAATCCCCTTCCAAAATCAATTTACGAAAATGTTGCATACGGACCTAGAATACACGGGGTGAAGGACAGGAAGGCTTTAGACAGAGTAGTAGAGAAATGTTTACGTGTAGTCGGATTATGGGACGATGTGCATGACCGACTCCACGATTCCGCATTTGAATTATCAGTTGGCCAGCAACAAAGGCTTTGCATAGCAAGGGCATTAGCCGTAAAGCCAGAAGTACTATTAATGGACGAACCATGCTCAGCCCTAGATCCAACAACAACCAGAAAAATCGAAGAACTAATCCGAACATTAAAAAATAATTATACTGTAGTTGTGGTCACGCATAACATGCAACAAGCAACCCGCGTTTCCGACTACACGGCGTTCCTTTATCTGGGAAACCTCATAGAGCATGGATCCACACAAAAAATATTCACAAACCCCAAAAACAAATTAACCAAAGATTATATCAACGGAAGATTTGGTTAGTCGTAAAATAGCTAATTAATTTTGTAATTTATTTGCAGACAAACTAAGATTTTCTTATTAAAACGGGAAATTTAAACCGATATTTAAACCTATACCGGAGCACCCTTTTATCCAAAGAATGTTGTTATCGGGTCATATCCGAACTTTTTCGTTAGGAGAAGCCAGAAAATTATCAAGAATAGAACTACACCCAGCAATTGAACAAAACGCTTGTTATACATCGGCACTACACAAAACAGTGTTGAAACTATTCCAACCACAATGTAGAAGTAACGATAAATCTTCTCAGGGTCTAGCATCCACTGGAGGAAAACCCATACCCCGTATTCTCCGATCGCAAGCGATACTATAAAGACTATCACAGAGTATATCAAACCATATATGAGTTCACCAATAATAAAGCCTGTTAACGAAACCTCCCGCCAACGCATACTTAACTACCTCCCTACCCACTTGAAAATATTAAAGTTCCTATTTCCTTACCATTGATAGCGTACAAAACATTTTCAACATTTCGACCATCAACGATTCTACATGGTATACCAGATCTTTTAAGAATCTTGGCGGCAACAAGGTCGAATATCTCATAGGTTCCCGGGCTGAAATTCTGTTTACTTAGAAGTTTAATCAATTCATTAACTGATATATTGTCTATCTTAACCGCATTCTTATCTATACGTGGATCTGTAGAGTATAGGCCGTCTACATCGGTAGCCTTGATCAGAATCTCCGCACCTATAAGCTCGCTAAGGAGAGCCGCCACGGCATCCGTAGATTGTCCAGGAGACAGCCCACCAGTAACAACAATTTTACCAGCCTTAAGATGATGAATTGCATCGTCTATCCTATCCAGGTCTATGTAAACAGCTTTGGGTTGAAGTATATAAGTTAGTATAGAAGCATTCAAGACTGTTACCATTATACCTATTTTATCTTTAATGGTAGGACACACGCCAAACGAATCTAAGAGTTTAATAGACTCTCTTGCTAGAGAACCCCCGCCTGTTACGACACAAAACTCATGACTTTTTGAAAGCTCTAATATCAAATCCCTATATTGCTTAAACAAGCCCACTCTACTAGTATAGGGCTGGTCAAACAGAAACCCACCTATAAGTAAAACAAACCTCATTCTACACAATAACCTATTGGTTTAACTTTTAAATTGACTGTCGGCCAATAATGGATGAGAGCCCGTAGCTCAGCTAGGATCAGAGCGACGGCCTGCGGAGCCGTAGGTCGCGGGTTCAAGTCCCGCCGGGCTCGTACTAACCAAATAAACCTTGACCAAACTCCCATTCTTTAAGTTAAGTTTGTCTCTAAGCTTAAACATAGATATTATCTCTATTACCGTGTTATCATGATGGCTTCTCTCAGGGAAGATGAGATGGCCTTTAATTTTTCTATCAATTAGAACCGGATAGCATTTAACCCCGCCGAAAATTCTCCCATGAGCTTCAAAACTTTCAACATATAGGGGTTCCTCTAAAGATAGAAACAATCTCAGGTTACTATAATCTTCGGATGAGTTAAGTTTCAAATTAAGGGTACCTGGAAAGGGATAGTATCCAAGCAACTCTTTCAACCTATTTCTATATTCTGGGATGCTAAGGTAATACCTACCATCTCCGATGCCTTTCACTACAATCCCGCTAATTACAATACTATACTTTAATCCCTCAAATCTGGATCTAAGAATCATATATAAGGTTCTCACGGTAGACAATCCATCATCGCTAAGAGTAATCATAAGATTCCTCCCATACCTCTTAGCTTCGATGTAGCCAAGATTTGAAAGCTCCGAAACCCAACGAGAGACAGTTTGCTTTGGAAATTTTAATATTGTAGATAATTCTGACAAAGTAGTGCTCTTCCCGTTCGAGGAAAGGAATATCTTAAGGAGAACGTAGAGGTGCCTAGGCTTTAATCCTTCTATCATCCTATTCTAATGTAGAATACGATGGTAATAAAGATGAGTTTCTTACATAGCCTTTGGGCCAAGTATAGTCTACACATGAAGCAGATCTATCTCTCCAAAAAAGTACGGTTAGAAGATGTAAACACTGATATAAAATATATCGCAGGCTTAGACGCAGCATATTACAGAGATATCGGAGTCTGCTGTTCAGTTTTATTCAACCTTAAATATTCTATGCCTGTGGAGATTTCATATGCTATTGCAAAGGTAAATAGATACATCCCAGGGTATTTTAGTTTAAGAGAGTATAATTTATCATTAAAAGCATTAAAGAGACTCTTTATCAAGCCCGATCTGATAATTGTTAATGCCTGCGGTATCAATCATCCAAGAAAATGTGGTTTAGCATCGCAGATTGGGCTCAGTACTAACACACCAACCATTGGGGTGACTAAAAACAGTCTGGCTGGAGAAGTCGAACATTCCGAGGTAATGAGGCATGGAGAACTATGGATTTATACTATTAAGTTTAAGGGAGAGACGGTAGGTTTCATAATATATAGAGGAAAAGAAAAAATCGTTGTTTCACCAGGCCACCTTATAACCTTAGATTCAGCTCTAAAAATAACGTTAGATCTTATTGAAAACAGATTGATGCCAAAACCGTTAGCATTAGCTCATAAATTATCTAAAAGGAGGTTAATAGAGGAGTTGTGAGATCTTTGCGTAAACAAACAATGAGACTACTAATAGACAAATTAGAATAAACAATAAATCTGAAATTTTGATTTTAAGCTGGTACATAGAGGTTCTTTTAACTCCTGATCCGAAAGCCCTGCTTTCGATAGCCTCAGCCAATTGCTGGCTTCTTTTAATAGAATGAACTACGAGGGGTACTAAAATTGGCAGGTATTTCTTAATTCTCTCCAGAATCGATCCCTTGTCAAGTTCTAAACCTCGGGATCTCTGAGCATCCATGATTTGCCTTATATCATCGATAACCACAGGTATAAATCTGATCGACGTTGTAAAAACGAAGATTATCTCGTATGGCATCCTTAGGAAAGTCATTAGATCAGATAACTCCGATGGCAATACTGTGAGGAAAAATATTGAGAAGAATCCAGTTAAGTTGATCAGTCTTAAGCCCATCGAGATGGAAAAGTATAGATCGCGTGTAAAAATATAATCCATACCTACAATTAAAATGAAGAGCAGGATGTTTCCCCTAAATAATCGATAGAGCTCCGTCCACAGCCTACTTGAAGAAAAAAGTAGAATCATAACAAGAAATAATAAAATCTGAGAATATACACCTGAAAAAAGTATCGATAATGTAGAAAAGCCTATTAACATAGGAAGCTTTGAAATTATATTTAACTTGTGAAGAAATGTGTCTTTTTTCCTAAATTTAAAAGCTTCTAGATAATACAAACTTCCCACCCATTTTCTTATGTATCTCCCTGGCAAGTTCTGTTACAGATGGTGTACTGTTTTTTAAAGGCAATCTAAGGCTGTCACAAAGTGTAAGAAGAATGGGTTTAATAAGATTACACTTCTTTAATAGTTCATCGTCATTCAGAATCTCCCATGGAGGGCCCTGAGCTACTATCCTCCCGTGAGACATAAGTATCATCTCATCCGGTTTTAAGTCGTAAACCCACTCAATATCGTGGGTCGCAATAATCACGCTCTTACCCATCTCTTTAAACCTCCAAATTAATGCTTTAAGATTCTCCTTACTAAACCGATCCTGACCAACGGTAGGCTCATCTAAGGCCAAATACTTAGGTTCCATCGAAAGAATAGAAGCAAGTGCCAACCTCCTCATCTCACCCCCACTTAGGCTCCACGGAACCCTTTCTTCAAAACCTGTTAATCCAACAACTCTTAGTGCATTCTCAACACGGCTCTTAACAGTGGTAGGGTCGAGGCCGAGGTTCTCAGGACCAAAAGCCACCTCTTTAAAGACAGTTTCGCAGAAAAACTGTAATTCCGGATTCTGAAATACAAGCCCCACCTTCCGACAAAGTTCCGCAACTGTGGCTTCCTTGGTATTAATCCCGTCTACTAGGACTCTTCCTGACTTTGGCTTCAGTATCCCATTTAAATGTTTGAGCAATGTAGATTTACCGGCACCGTTTTCTCCCATTATTACGTAGATATTACCGGTTTCAAAAGATACAGAGACATCAATGAGAGCTTTATGACCATTATAATCGTAGTATACCGATTCTACCTCGATCATTTAGCCCTTAACACCTCCAAGAACTCTTTAACAGTTAAGGCTGGCTTATCTAAGTTGACACCAGCCCTTCGCAGTTCATAATATAATTCTACGAGTTTGGGTATTGCGGAACCGCTGTTGTAAACTTTATTTATACTGTAAACCTCCCCTGGCCTGCCATAAGCTATTATCTCGCCTTCTTCTAAGACGAGAACTCTATCAACAATCGGGGCTATGAGATCTACTCTTTGTTCCACTATTACAACGGTTAAGCCTAGCTTAATAGAAAGGTCATTTATCATGTTCACAAGTCTAATCGAATTTACAGGATCAAGCCCTGCAGTTGGTTCGTCCAATACTAGGATTTTAGGTTTCATTGCTATTATAGCAGCAAGTATGACAAGCTGTTTCTCTCCTCCGGAGAGTTCATGTATAAGTCTTTCCCTTAGCCTTTCAATATTAAGTAGTCTCAAAACCCAGTTTATTCTCTGCAGGATTTCCTCTCTCTTTATACCCAGATTCTCTAAACCGAATGAGATTTCTCTCTCCACACTTAGAGCAACGAGTTGGTTTTCGGGGTTTTGAAAGACAAGCCCAACATCTCTTGATAATCTTGCAACCTTAACATTTCTAGTATCCAATCCATTTATCTCTACTACGCCTTCGAACTCACCTTCGTAGAAATGTGGTATTAAGCCGTTAATCATTCTGCAAATAGTCGACTTTCCACTACCACTAGGACCTGAGATTAAAACCTTCTCTCCGGCTTCTATTCTAAACGATAAAGCTTTAACAGCCCATTTCTCACCATTAGCATATTTAAAGCTGGCATCTTTGAATATGATGCTCATTCTATCTTAACCTTTGATGTAAAAGTTAAAGAAATTTAAAAGCCCTTAGAGGGCTAAAGTGTAACGGGATCAAAGTTGCCGAGACGAGTGAAAAAAGCTCCTAAGAATATATATGAGGTCATAGCGACTAATATCTTTAAAAATAGGGTTCTGGGCGAGACATGGGCGAGTAAACCAGAAGCACTGATAGGTAGAAAAATAGAAATATCCGTAGCAGACACGACCGGAAATTTTACACATGAAAACTATAAGATGTGGTTTAAGATTATATCTTATGATGAAAGCAAAGCATATGCCACTTTCGTCAAAGAAGCGCTTAGAGCAGACTACGTTAGAAGCATTATACGACGGAGAACAAGCAGGGTGGATGTATTCACGAGAGGCGAAACGTCCGACGGGCACCTGATACACTATTTCAACCTTATAGTGACGGAAAGAAGGGTAAGAAAGAGTAAGGAGCAAGCGATCAGACGCATAGCTAACCAAATCATGACTGATTTAATACCAAAGCTTACAATAGATGAGCTTGTCATCTCAGCGATTTTCTCTGAACCATATGATATTAGGAGAACAATTATAAGGGAGGCTGGAAGGATCACCAGGATACAGCTTGTTGAACCTCTAAAGATAGAAGTTATAAAGCTTCCTGCAAAGATAAGCGAAGGAGGAAAAATAGTTGAAAGCATTGCTGTTAGCAGCGGGTAGAGGTAAAAGGCTTAGGCCTTTAACTCATACTACACCAAAATATTTGATACCTCTTGGGCCCACCACACTTTTAGATCGACATATAGAGAACATTCTGAGACAGGGGATAAAAGAGATAGGTATTGTAGTTCATCATCTTTCTGAATTGGTAGTTAAACATGTTAGGCAAAAGTGGAACGATATAGATATCGAATTTATAAAGCAAGATTATCCTGCGGGCACAAGCGACGCAGTAAACGCTGGAAGAGAATTTATAGGCGATTCCGAGTTCCTGTTAATTTACGCTGATAACCTATTCGCTGACAAAACATACGAAAGAATTATAACCTATTTTTCGAAAGAAGGCCAGCCTATAATTGGAACAGCTGAGGTTGTTGACCCTTGGAATTATGGAGTATGTCTAACCAAAGGGGACAGGCTAATTAGTATAATAGAAAAACCATCAAGCGTAAGGTATGGCCGTAAAATACTTTCAGGTATTTTTGTTTTTGACCAATCGATTTGGAGCTATCTTAAAATGGTTAAGTTATCACCAAGAGGAGAATATGAACTTACAGATGCCATAAATATAATGTGTAAAAAGCAGAGAATAATATGCGTTGATGTTGGACGTCCTTGGATCGATGTTGGAAGACCAAACTCGCTGCTTAGAGCTAATAGGATAATTTTAGAAGAGGCTGGAAAGGGGGTCTACATTAGCAGATCTGCAAAGGTCTTTACAAATCACATACATAGATATACAACTATATCTGAGAATGTTGAGATAGAAGAGGAGAGTATTATAGAAAACTCCATAATCATGGGTTCAACCAAAATCGGGAGGAAGGTACATGTTAAATATGCCATAATTGGTTGCAGATGCCTTTTAGGGGATAAAAGCAAGCTTGTTGGTAAAGTTGATGACCCATTGGTTATTGGAGCTGACACGAGGCTCCCTCCAGGGACAAAAATCATAGTTTAGGCTGTAGAAACTACTTTTACTATTTGTAAATGCTTAAGAGGCTCGTCTAGCCCTATCCGCATCTTTGTCTCAGCGTCCACGCCATAGAGAGCCTTCCTCCCGAGTTCGGTATGGATTTTCATAGCTAAGTCCTTGACAGTAGAATCTTTCCATAGAAGATAGACGTCGGGAAGTATATTTCCCTGCTTATCGGAATATTTGGATTCATTTTCAACCGGGAAAACGGCTTTAAGCTTAAGAATGTCAAATGCAGCTGTTTCAAGACACTTCTGGACTCCAGTGGTACTGAATATGGAGAGAAATTCCTTAACCATGGATAAAGCCTTTTTCTGACCTGGGGTAAGTTTACTTTTTTCTACGATTTTAAACGTGGGGTCGCCTGGATAGTACTCTATAAGACCTGCGGCTGACGCTTTTCTCAGGATAAGTTCTGCTTCTGCTGAGACAGGGATCACTGGAAGAGGTTTAAGTTTCTCTATAAGTAGTTTATAGTTCTTTCTTGCTTGGGGAATGTCCATCTTATTAGCGGCAATTATTATGGGTTTAGATACTGACAGTAAAGCTTTCGAAAACATTAGTAACTCTTTAGTATCAGGCTTAGAACTCAGCGACAAGGGCACTTTGGATAATGCCTTAAGTATCTGGTGTTTATGAATGTTCATCCCAGCTAGTATTTGATAAATTACATCTTCCACTTTTAAACGGCGTATTCTGGCTTGACTAGCTATCTTATCCCAGTGTCTATCGAGTATGGAAGCAAGCCATTCTGTAAACTCCTCGGTAACTATCTTAACATCTTCCACAGGATCGTGGGTACCTAACGGCACAGGGTTACCATCATCGTCTGTACCACCGGAAGCATCAACTACAACTATGTTTACATCACTCCGCCTCAGATCATCTAAGAACTGATTGCCTAATCCCCTACCTTTATGTGCATCCCTTACGAGACCAGCAACGTCTAACAATTTCACAGGCACATATCTGTACCTTCCATTACAAAAGCCCTCCCTAGGCTGGCACTTTAATCCAAGCTTAGAGCAAACCGAAGGTACTCTAACATATCCTACGCCTTGGTTAGGCTTTATAGTGACAAAAGGCCTATTTCCTATCTCAACAGGCGCTAATGTTGCAGCTGCAAAAAATGTTGACTTCCCTACATTAGTCTTACCGCATATCCCGATCAGCAAGGGAATCTAATATTTCATTGTTGGAAAGAAATTTAAACATGCAAGACTCTATACTTTTGACCCCAGTTGTATAAGTACATGGAGACCTACGCATGGAGACAGAGGATGAAAATACCTGAACTCAAGGAAATATGGAAGGAAAGATTGATTAAATGGAGGAAACAGCCCTCAGTGGTTAGAATACCAAAACCAACTAGGATAGATAGAGCCAGGAGGCTAGGATATAGGGCTAAACAAGGATACATCGTGGTAAGAGTGAAAGTCAGAAGGGGCGGAAGGAGAAAACCTAGACCTAGAGCCGGTAGAAAACCAGCTGGGATGGGTGTTAACAAAATAACGCCTAAAAAGAGCCTTCAGAGGATAGCTGAAGAAAAAGCAGCAAGAAAATATCCAAATCTAGAAGTCTTAAACTCGTATTATGTTGCAGAAGACGGCATGAGAAAGTACTACGAGGTAATACTGGTGGATCCAAACCATCCAGTAATAAAGAACGATCCGAAAATAAACTGGATTACAAACAATAAGGGAAGGGCTTTCAGAGGGCTCACAAGCGCCGGGAAAAAGGGGCGGGGACTTAGAAAGGTAAGAGGACTCCCTAAGAAGTAGAGTGTCTAAATGCCTAGGAAGTATGTGGATGCCAGACTTTACGTGAAAAACTTAGAGTCTAGGGGAGAACTATTAGATACTTTAAGGCTCCTAAGGGGAATGGGATACAGAAAAGTTGGACTATCCATTGATTGGGATTGCTTTACAATAGATATTGACTCGAAATGTAAAAAAGCAGACGTAGACTTCGGATTAACCTATGTTGTTGACATGACATCAAATAACTGGTATAAGAAAGCAGTTGAAATGCGTAAAAAGGTAAACTACCTAGCAGTCTCGCCTAACAGCCTTGAACAATGCAGGAAAGCCACAAAAATAGACGTGTTTGACGCAATAATCCTACCTCCCACTGGTACGATAGTATTTGATAAGGTAGCAGCTGAGCAAGCTTACACGAGGGAAATGTGTGTTGAAGTGGACCTATCTTATCTTTTAAATATTTGGCGAGCTGGATTTGACAAAATATTAGGAGTCTTAAGATTAGAATTGTCAATAGCTAGAAAATCTAAAGTGCCGATTATAATTGCAAGTGGGGCGAAAAGCATATTTCAAGTTAGAGATCCGTTAACATCTGCATCGATAGCTTCAAACGTGCTTGGTTTACCCAAGATTTACGCGTTAAATAGTATAAGCAGCTTTGCTGAAAAATTGATCGGAGGAGAATAATGAAAGTTAGAATCCCAGTAGATCTGAAAAGAAGGAGAAGATATGTTAGGTTTAGGGTATATGGCGGTGAAGTGCGAGGAGAGGATATTATGAGGGAGATTTCAAAATCAATTGTTAGATTATGGGGGATTGTGGGGTCAAGTCAATGTTACAAGAGAATGGTAGAGTTTAATGGTAAGGAGGGGGTAATTGCTACAGATCATAAGTCAATAGATATCTTACTTTCAACCATAGGACTTATAAGTTCTATCGGAGATAAGGATGTAGCAATCCATATAGTTAAAATTTCCGGAACATTTAAGGGTGTTAAGAAACCAAACCATCTGTAGTGGTGAGTATATGTTTCCCCAAATGACAGGAGCTTATGACCGGGCGATAACAGTATTTAACCCGGAAGGACGATTACTACAAGTTGAATATGCTGTAACAGCCACAAAGCAGACACCGATAGCTATTGGGATAAGGTGTAAAGACGGAGTTGTCCTAATGGCATTAAGAATGATCGTGTCTCCTCTGACGGATCCTACTGAGAAGATAAGCAAGGTAGACGAACACGTCGGAGCCATAGCTGCTGGGCTCATGGGAGACGGTATGGTGCTTATCGATAGATGTAGGCTGGATGCTCAGATTTTCAGACTGACATATAATGACATTCCGCCTGTAAAGTATCTAACAAAGAAGATAGCTGAGTATAAACAATTACATACCTTATATGCTGGATCTAGACCATTTGGTGTAATGATAATAATAGGAGGAGTTGATGATAAGCCTCAATTATTCCAGACGCATCCGGGAGGCGCCTATTTCTCCTACAAGGTAGCAGTCGTTGGCGAGGGAAAGGAGAAAGCGATAGAATTTTTCAAAGAAAACTATAAGGAAGAATTAAAATTGGAAGACGCGATAGTCCTAGGCATCAAGGCTGTACAAGTAGCAACGGGAGAGAAACCGACACCAGATAGAATAGAGATAGCCATCATCTCCATGGTTGATAAGAAGTTTAAAAAGTTGGGAGAAGGAGAGGTAGAGAATTTTATCTCCAAAGTGGAGGGATAAGATGAGCAAGCCGATAATAGTCAGATACTCAAAGGGTAGGAGCAAATCTTCTTTTGAAATTCTCGTAAAGCCTGAAGAGACTTATCGCTACCTTGAGACGTTAAAAGGTGACCCCCTAGATCTTCTAGCGGTTGAATCTGTATTTCGAGATGCCAGAAGGGGGGAAGTTGCGTCTAGGAAAGAGTTGATAGAGGTTTTCGGGACTGATGACATTAGAGAAATAGTTAAAGAGATGATAGAAAAAGGAAAGATACAAATAACCGCTGAGAGACGAGAGAAGTTGATCAGGGAGAAACGAGCTAGAATAATCGAGTACATCCATAAGAATTTCATAAATCCAACGACGAAAGCCCCACATCCGAAGAGTAGAATTGAGCGGGCGATGAGAGAGGCAAATGTTAAGATAGACCCCTTTGAGCCTGTAGAGAGGCAAATAGATAGGATTATCTCTGCTCTAAGGCCGATAATACCTTTGAAAACCGGAACAGTAACGTTCATCGTCACAGTTCCCGTAGCACATTGGGGGAAGGCTAGAGGTGTCCTGGGAGACTATGGTAAAATAAAAGAAGAAAAGGCTCTAGGCAATCAGGCAAGTATCACTGTTGAAATACCTGTAGGATTACAAGCGGAGTTTTTATCAAGAATGGAAAATATGAAATGGGAGGCGAGACCTACAAAATGAGTCAGAAAGTTAAAGTCTTCGTAAAGGATAGACAACTTGTATTACCAGGTCAAGTCTTGGCAGAAGGACCTTTAAAGGCAGGTCCACATGTTTATAAGGATGGGAGCAAACTTAGATCTATGAAAATAGGCCTTGCTTCGATTAAGGAAGATTCTGTTTCAATAATACCGTTGAGAGGGGGGTATTTCCCAAGAGTTGGAGACATCATAGTTGGAAAGGTTATAGATGCGGATAGTCGGCATCTACTCCTCGATATAAAGTCTCCGATGCCGGGTATATTGCCTATAAAAGGTAGAACAAGGATTAAAATAGGAGATACAGTAAAGGCTAGAATAAAAAGCTTCGATGGAATCTCCCACCCTATACTAACGATTCGTGGCCCAAAGCTTGGCAAAGTGCAGAATGCAGTAATATTTGATGTAGAGCCTATGAAAATTCCTAGGATAATAGGACGTAAGGGATCTATGATAAATATGATGAAAGAAATAGTTGGATGTGGGATAGAAGTCGGTCAAAATGGAAAGGTGATCGTTTACAGTAAGGATCCCGCTAAACTCAGACTTATAGAAGAAGCCTTGAGAAAAATCGAAAGAGAAGCGCATATTTCAGGTTTGAGTGATAAAATAAGAAATATGTTAGAGAAAGGTGTTAAGAATGCAAATATTCGTGGAAAAGAAGCCTGAGAAGCTCATAAGTGAGGATGGTACCCGAATAGATGGTAGAAAGCCTGAAGAACTTAGGCCCATCGAAATTAAGGTTGGTGTTTTGGAAAGAGCTGATGGCTCAGCATACGTAAAATGGGGTGGAAATAGGATTCTAGTAGCTGTGTATGGCCCGAGAGCTGCACATCCAAGACACCAAGCTATACCCCATGAAGCTTTAGTTAGATGCCGTTATGACATGGCGCCTTTTTCCCCATCAACTGATAGAAAGAAGCCTGGTCCAGATAGAAGAAGCATAGAACTCTCAACAGTTATTGAGGAAGCTTTAAAACCTGTAATATTTAAAGAAATGTTTGGTGGAACCGCGATTGATATTTTTGTAGAAGTTTTAAGATCAGATGCTGGAACTAGAGTAGCAGGTATTACAGGCGCGTCCGTGGCTCTTGCAGACGCAGGTATACCAATAAGAGGCCTTGTGACAGGTTGCAGCGTAGGTAAAGTGGGAGACTTCATAATTCTAGATCCTGGACATGAGGAAGACATGTGGGGGGATGGTGATATGCCAGTAGCATTTTTCATGGAAACAGGTGAAATCACGCTTTTACAAGCTGATGGGCAGTACACATTTGATGAATTCCAGCGAGCTTTAAAACTCGCATATGAGGGGTGCAAGCAAGTATACGAACTACAGAAGAAAGCGATTATCGAAAAATATGAGAAGCTTAGGTTAGAAGGTGAAATTAATGAGTAAGAAAATAGTTGAACTACTTTTAAAGGACCACATAAACGCACTAGTCGAAAGGGGGATAAGAAGAGACGGAAGAGGGCTTCACGATTATAGGGATATAGAGATAATAAGTGAAACAGCTACCCATGGCGACGGAGAATGCTGGGTTAAGCTCGGGAAAACTCAAGTTATAACCGGTGTTAAAGTTGATGTAGGTCCACCCTACCCTGACACACCTGATAAGGGCGTTTTTGTCGTTAACGTAGAGCTATTGCCTCTTGCATCACCAACATTTGAGCCCGGGCCGCCAGGGCCTGAGTCAATAGAAATAGCCAGGGTAGTTGATAGGACTATACGAAGTGCTGAGGCCATAGACCTGAAAAAACTTGTTATAAAGCCTGGGGAACTTGTTTACATCTTGTTTATTGATATTTATGTTCTTGATTATGATGGAAATCTCTTCGACGCAGCTACCCTATCCGCAGTCGGCGCCTTATCGAAGACTACTATACCTGTGGTCCACGTAGATGAGGAGGGAAACATCTCTGCCGACCCCAATGAGAGGTTTAAACTGGAACTTAAATCTAAACCAGCTACTGTAACAATGGTTAAAATAGGGGAAAAACTCGTCGTCGATCCAAATTTAGAAGAAGAACAAGTAGCTGATGGAAGGATAACTTTCGGGGTAAAAGAAGATGGCAGGATTTGCGCGATACAGAAGGGACCCAGCTCATTATCCATAGGATTAGTAGAAGAAGCTGCAAAGTTAGCTATAAGTAAGTATAAGCACTTATCTACTTATTATGGGTGATAGCGGTGCCAGTTAAAATAAGGTCTGCTAGATATGGCCGAAAAATAAGGAAAAGATATGAGAAGATAAAGAGAATGCAGAAGTCTACCTATGTATGCCCAAAATGTGGAGTTAAAGCCGTGAAAAACGTTAAACTCGGGATATGGCGCTGTAGAAAATGTGGTGTTGTATTTACGGGGGCAGCGTGGAGGCCTTAGTTAGATGATCCTAATAGTGAGTTCCCGAAGACCTGCTCAAAGAACGAGATCATTGATAAAAGACTTAAGTCGAGTTATTCCGCATTCCGCAAGGATGAACAGGGGAAAGAAAAGCATTAAGGATCTACAGAAAATCGCTGTCGGGATGGGGTACGATAGAGTAATGCTCATTGGAAGTAAAGGAGGGAAGCCATCAACTATCAAATTCCTTAAAGTGTCACCGGACAGCTTTGAATATACTAAGGGTGAGTTAAAGATTACTCGCACTACTCTCCGAAGAGAAATCACGAAGAGAAGGGCTCCTACGATGCATTCATTATGTCTTTTCAATTTGGCAAGCGAATCCGGGTATGGTGTTGCAAGATATCTCCAAGAGGGTTTAAATCTTGATAGGTTTAGGGATATAAGCTCTTTAGAGGAGATATCTAGATATTATGATGAATGCGACTGTGCCCTTCTAATCTTACCGCTCGAAAATGGCTTTATGATAGATTTCTATCACATTGAACCCTTTTTCGAACTTGGGCCTAGAGTAGAGGTTGATCTTATTGAGTAACGAGTTTCCATATAGTTGCAGGCTTAGAGTAAATCTTTCAAAAGAAATTTCAAAAGTAATCCTGAAAGCTGTTAAACCTGAAATCGGCGACATAAAAAAACGGGGAAGAGTTGACATCGCCAACACCAATCCTTTAGAGTTCGAGATCAATGCTAAGGACCTAGTCTCTCTAAGAGCTGCCACTAACTCCCTTATAAGGTGGATATCACTTGCTATCGCAATAACCCAAACCGAAGAGCTATAGAGCTACTTAAATCGCATAATCTTACTAAGACATTATTGAACCATGGAAAGCGTCACTATTCTAGGAGGCAATGCGGAAATTCACTGCGAATGCGAAAAAGACCCAGACTCATGTTTCAGTTGTATACTAAGAATATTAATAGCTAACAAACAGTCTAAAATTACGAACATAATTATTAAGAACAGCGAAGCAACATATAAGTTCGAAGATTTAACGATATTCAGAAAGTATATAAATACAGTTAGACCTATAAGCCCAAGCAAAATAAACAGAATAGAAAAATGTGCGAAGTGTAAGAAAATAACAAATCGCATAAGTGGAGAATATTTAAAAATCTACATCAATCCTAAAATTATGTATAAATTTTTAGAAAAATATAACTGTAAAAGATGTGTATTTGGGATTATTTTATCAAAAATCAGAAAAAACCTTGAAAACGAGTTCGATGAAAAATTTCTGAAAGGCATGTACGTTAATGCAACTAAACCATTAGTTAAATTCAGAAAAAAGGAAGATAAAAAGGGTAAAGAATCAATATTAATGGGGGAAGAGAGATATAAGGGAGTAATTTACACTTTTTATATGACCGAGGACGGACCCATATGTAAAATAAGATGGTTAAGTCAAACAATTAAGGATAAAAATATAAGAAACATATTTAATAGAATTAAAAACATCGGCGGTTATAATATAGAAGAAACTCTTTATGACATTATAAAACTTAGAGAAATGAAGGCAAAGGAAATGATTATTTTAATGAACCCAAATATACCCGATGATGAGAAACAAGAATTAGCCTTCGAACTTTCCATAAAGACCACGAAACTTTACAAATTATATCCTTTCTTCGTTAATCCAAACATCACAGAATCTTATGGAACCATAAATAGCAATATTTACTTCGATCACATAAAATATGGTAGATGCACTTCTAACATCATATTAGACAACGAAACCTTCGAAAAGATCATCACATTGATACAGATCCAAGGCAACAGGAAAATCAACGTAGAAGAGCCTTCTGTTAAAATAGAATTGAGATCTCCAATATATCATGTCAGACTGGGCGTGGACATCCCACCGGTGTCATATGAAAGCATAAACATTAGGAACTTGATGTCTATAAAACAGCTTTCAATACACAAATTAATCAAGCTGGGAATGATGGATATAGACCAAGCAGCGAAAATAATTGCCTCCCTGATTAGACGGAGAAGCCTCATCATATATGGCCCGACAGGGTGCGGAAAGACCACTCTTGGAAATGCTATATTATCGTTGACAAACCCAAGCTGGAGGATATTATCAATAGAAGATGTCTATGAAATTGAAGATCAAAGCGAAAATGGTAAAATATTCCAAAGATTCTCGCTGACAGGAGACAGATCCGACATATTGACGATCTTACTTCATAGAAATCCTGATCTTATATTCTTTGGTGAGATATTAACTAGGGAGCACGCCTTAGCATTCACCTTCAGCGTTGATTCCGGGATACAAACGATCGCAACGATACATTCACTAAGTTACAAAAGCCTATTATCAAAGTTTAAAGCTTGGAAGTTAACCATTGGAGACGAAATCGTAAGCATTGGAATTAAGAAAACTGTTGATGGGAAGGGCAGAGTTTATCGGAGAGTTTCAAAAATTCATAACGCCTATCAAGATAACAAATGTAAACAATTAGTAAATGAGCTCTTACGTCTAAAGGGAAACCCGACAAACCGAGATATCGCTGAAATATTCAACAAATGGTGGAGAAATGGGATTTTCTAAAAAATACAGCTTTTCAAGTAGACTACATATGCTCTATCGTTTTAAATCATTTACATCTCACACTATACATTTAGCTAAAACATCCCTACAGCGTCATCGCATAATAGTAGAAATCGTAGGTTTCTCCATCCTGGGTTTTTCTGCCTTATATGATGTTAAACTCGCAGTGTATGGAACCACGTTGGTTACATGGATTGTTATAACCCACAAAATAGTAAGTAAAGCGTATACAAGGCAGAAATTAAATACAACTAACCTAGAAAGATCATATCTTGGACTAATATACCTACTTCTAGGTGCTACATTCAACGAGGCGTACGCTATCTTGTTATTAGCTCATTCTCAAATAGAACCTATATGTAAAATTGCGCTGGAGTCATACAGAGATGGAAAAATATCAGGAGAACCCGTTAAAAAATCTTTTATCAAACGCCTCGAAGAAAGAGGGTTCCATAGTTTATCTCAAGCAACAACAATGTTGCTAGGAAATCCGGATAAGGAAATAAATGTCGAAGAAGTAGCTCGAAGGGAGTTGCTAACACCGGTATATAAATATCTAAACCAGGTTAACAGTAGGCTCCTAGTCTTTGTAACATTCAATTTCCTATTACCAGCAGGACTTTTACTGATCAGTTCAATAGGCACGTTACCCCTTACCCTAACTCTATACCTGTTCATCCTCTATCTCACATCCATACCTTTAATATCTAAAGTCCTAATACAGTATACAACACCACTATTAGAGAAAGGAAGCTACAAATCAACATTAAGGTCGTTAGAATTCTTATGGGCTCTCGAAAAAAATCTAAAATGTGATCTCCCACCCTTAAAAGCTATAATTGTATCGGCTAAAGAGACTAAAATGGATGAAATTTACAAGGTAATCCTAAAAACTTTATACAACAGCTACACGTGGAACGATGCAGTAAAGGAGATAACAGGCAGGAATTATATAATTGGTGTAGCTATCAAAATAATTTTCGATAATATATACAGCTCAAGATTAGTGTTTATAATAAATAGGATTGCTAACACAGTGGCCATCCAATCATCAATACTCAAAGATATAGAAAATAAAATCTCATCCCAAAGATTCACAACAAGAATCGCAATGCTTTGTTACGCTATAATAGGATCGGGACTTATGAAAATGCCAAATATTATAGGACAAATAGTAGGCAATACACCAAACCTAAACATTCTTCCAGCGTTATCGCTGCTCGCAACATCAATAGCTCTTGTACGTTCCACCCAAGACAAAACCATATGGATCATCCCTCCAATCATAGTCTTTCTATTATTCTACAAGCTAATTTGGGGTGCGATAATATGATAACAGACATAATATGGTCCTTCTCGATTCTATTTGCAACTATGGAAGATTTAAGATATAGAGAACTTTCACAAATATCTATTACAGCCCTTTTGGCTACTATTGTTACATCGACGTATGTCCATAGCCTTTACAAGGGAGATATGATCTTAATCCTGCTAATCTTCGTGATAGCCAGTTTATCGTTATCCTTGACAGGCCATGGTTTTGGAGATTCTATAGCTATACTTTCCACTCTCGTGACTTACCCTACTTATTCTGTCAGGATTCTCCTTTACTATTTATGGGGAGCCTCTTTAATACTCCTATCAATCCAAATTAAAAACAGAATGAAAAAGACAAAAAATAGTGAAGAGATACCGGCAATACCTATCCTCATGTTAGTAACAATATTTTTGAGGGTGAACGAATGGATAACGTTGTAGCATCAGCTATTACTTTAACCATAAGCATCGTTGTAACGGGATTCATGCTATCGAAGCCGTTAAGAGAACTCCTATTGACAGTAGACACTGGTTTGCATAAAAAGAGGCTGTACAAGTTCGCCTCTGAAATAGATAGTTCCATTTGCACAGTTATGAACGGCGGCTCGACATTCAAAAAGATCTATTCTCCCGGAGTTAATATCACAATAAGAAAAGAAAATTTTGCCTGTTTAGTCACTATGTACCATAGAAGCCTAAATATAAGCTACATATACCCCTTAGAGATTGTTTTAACAAGAGACATGATACAGGAGGGCTACTACACACTGCGAACTTTCAGATATAACAACACTATAGTGGTAGAGGTGGAACCTGAGAATGGCTGAGATCTCAAAGGCACTCTCTTTAACATCATATATAGTAACAGGCATCCTCTTGATATCAGTAACGATTTATACACGAAGCGTAATCTCCATGTACAAAGGTAGAGAAGCTCTTAAAGAACTACTAGAGGAGATAGATGTTGTAGTTAAACTAGTTAAGAAGACGAATACTCAGGTACCCATAACCCTCCCTGAGCTAGGTATAGACTACATTCTATCTTTTTCAAATGGAAAAATCGAAGTTAAGTCTAAAACTTTAGTCAAATGGGAAAACCTTCACGTTAGGATCAGCTGGTATAACGAAACCATGTCTCTCCCAATCAGCATAGAATACGAGATAGAAACAACAGCCGGAGACACTATAATGATCTACAAGTCAGACGAAGGTGTAAAAATTGGAAGATCTCATTGAAACTATAATATGCTTCACCATAGTTCTTACAGCGGTCTTACTTCTACTAATAATAGACGCTAATCTGAAAGTTCACAGGCACATATTCAACATCACAGAAATAGTGAAGATAATAGGTGAAATGAATGGTTAAAGCAGTATCCATAGTATCCATTGACACTATAATGGCTTCCATGATATCTATAATAGTAATCTCACTAATGCTACCTGAACTCACAAGCTTCGATGAGCTAGTAACAATAAAATATGCAGAGGTCTGCAACAACCTAACAATGATAGCTAAAAATGGGGAGCTACTTAGAGCATATTGGAAAATACTTTCCAGCCCAGAACAGGGGGGAAAGATAGCAAAAGAAATCCTAATACTAATCGATGGAGAGGGAAGATGTAGGGTCACGGTGGATAGGTGGTCAGCCGGACTCGTAGGCAATATTAGAGCGGAATACTACAATATAGTACACGCCTACAACCATAAACTAACTATCAAAATAGCTAGGGGGCCTTGATGAGGTTAAGAGCATTTCTATATACACTATCAATTTTAGTGATTGCCATTAGCATGGTAATATGGACTCCTCAATACTCAGACTACTATGGAAACAGAGCGAGAAGACTTCAAGGAATCATAAAAACCTATACTGAGTCTCAGCTCATAGAATCAGACTGTCTAATATACGTAAGATCGTATTTGGACGAGAAGGTGTATCAAATAGCAACAAACGGTCTAAACCCATACCTATCCCTAAAACCCCCCACACACACCGAATATGTAACATTGGAGATGGAGGAATTAGAGGAAAAGGGAATAAACTCTGAACTGACAGCTAACATCCTTGTAGGAAAATATCTTTATGGGGCGAATATAAACCAATGTAGAACAATATTATGCAAGAAACCAAGGTACGGGTGTATTGGTATATGGGGCTTTATATCATACAGTATGAAAGACTTATACAGCAACGTCACCCTCAATGGAAAAACGAATCTAAACGCCGCACATCCAGTCAGAATATATCTACTCTATGACATAGGGACAGAAACCCAAAACACGATTGAAAAAAGTGTATCTGTAAGCAGTTCAGAAGCCAAGCCGTGTCCAGAAGCCCTAAGAATCAAATATGAAATAATTCAGGCACTCCAAGAGGAAATCAAGCCACTGTTAGCCGGGTATGGAGAATTAAGGCTACAAGTAATAGCTACCGTTAAAGTGGTATCAAAGGTAAAATTACGCTTTACACACCACGACAATGAAGGAACCACCTATACATACCAGTTTACCTGTAAAGTGGAGGTTAACGCGAAAATTTACGTAACAGACATTAAAAGCGACGCATTAATATACCATAACGGCCTTAGAAGAGTCACATGGATAGGAACATTGCACATAGAGAAGCAAAAGTCACGACTCAAGACCGTGGACCATCGGATACAGGAAAAAACAAAAATATGTGTATTAACCTTCTCCCATGTTATAGGATAAATATTAATGGAACCAGAGGCCTCCATATCTATAATGAAGGTTAAAGAGGTAATGACCCAGACCGTTGAAACAATAGAAAAAGATGAAAATATATCCGATGCAGCAAGGAAAATGCGAGAAAAAGGAATAAAAAGCCTACTCGTAATTGACAAGGGCAAAATAATTGGAATAATAACCACAACAGACATAATAAGAAAGGCCTTGAGCACTGGAAAAGTAAACACCAAGGTATCGACAATAATGACCAAAAATGTAATCACAATAAGCCCAGAAACACCAGTCAAAGAGGCAGCCAAAATAATGGTAGAAAAAAAGATAAGACACCTACCCATCACCGAACAAGATAGAATTGTAGGAATAATCTCTGACAGAGATATATTGAGAGCGTTGGTCGCACAAAAATGAGCTGGTACAAGTCACTACTTTACCCTAAAAACATAGCTATCATAGGTGCCTCAGCAAAGGAGGGAAGCATAGGACACCAGCTCGTTAAAAGTATAATAGAAAACGGATACAAAGGAGAAATATACCCCGTCAACCCAAAATATTCCAGCATCCTCGGACTTAAATGCTACAAAAACATAAAAGAGATCCCAATGAAGATAGACCTAGCAATAATATCCATACCAGCAAAATACACGCTAAGCATCATTAAAGAAGCAGTTGGAAAGCTTAAAACAGCCGTAGTAATCTCATCCGGATTCTCAGAAGCTGGAAATAAAAACCTAGAACAACAACTTGTAAAAACAGCAAGAGAAGGAAACATCAGAATACTAGGACCAAACTGCGCAGGCATAATATCAAAACCAGTGGACCTACACGCATCCTTCGAACCAAAAATACACAAAGGGAACATAGCATTCATCACACAAAGCGGAGCCCTAGGAGGGGCAGTTCTACCCATACTACACAGGGAAAAAATAGGATTATCCCACTTCATATCCATTGGAAACATGGCAGACCTAGCACCCGAAGACTTCATACCACACCTAGTAGAGGATAAAAACGTAGAAGCAATAGCCCTATACATAGAAGGTTTTAAAAACGCCAGAAAACTTTTCGTCGAGACAAAAAAAGCCACCAAGAAAAAACCCGTAATAATACTGAAAGCTGGAAGAACAGAAGCGGGAATGCAAGCAGCCATCTCTCATACAGCCAGCCTGACAACAAGCCACAAAATAGCCATTTCAGCAATGAAACAGGCAAAGGCCATAATAGCAAAACATGAAAAAGAAATGATAAACATAATCAAAGCAATAACAAAACAAAAGAAAAAATTCAAGGACATCATCATAATAACAAATTCCGGCGGCCCCTCAGTAATACTAACAGATCTTCTAGAAGAAGCAAACATAAAGATAAAAGAAACACCACCCCACCTAAGGGAAGCATTAAAACCCATAACAGGAATAAGCACCGCCAAGAACCCGATAGATCTCACAGCAACAGCAGGATACAAAGAATACCTAAAAGCCATCAAAACAGTTGATGAAAACAACAACCTTATAGCAGCAATCTGCATCCCACCCAAATTCAAACCTGCAACAGAATTTGTAAAGGCAGTAATAGACGCCAACCCACAGAATCCATTATTATGCCTCGTTGAAGGTGAAAACACACAGGAAGCAAGAGAAAAACTGGAAAAGAAAGGGTATCCAGTCTTCAAAACTACAAGAGATCTTGCGGATGCTATCATAGCATTATACACACTTAATAAAAATAGTTAGAATAGATGAATTTAATAAAAAAAATAAATAATCAATGGTTAAATACCACGATTAGACTTGACAGATAAAAAAATTACTGAAATAACCGAAGCAGAAATTATTCCGGCGTTGAGCCTCAAACAAGCCCTTAAAGACTATATAGGGGAGCTTGACTGGGAGGTTAGAGAAAATGCAAATGAAAGTAGGGCGTATGCTAATTTTCTAAGTTTCTACCTAGATAAAATAATAAAAAGAAAGGATATTCTGTCAGAATACCTCCCGGAGAAGCTCGTAGAGGAGCATCTCAAAGGCGAGATTCACATACATAAGTTGCCACATAGTCTTCACATACCATACTGTACCGGATTTAACTATCAGAAAATACTATTAAACGGGTTGAAAACACCTACAGTCATATCGAAACCAGCGAAACACCTAGATACAGCAGTATATCATCTTGTAAACTTCTTCTTTATAGTAGCCCAGGAATGGTCAGGGGCAACAGCAGTCTCAGCATTCGACCTCAACCTATCCCCATTCATCCACTACGACAGGCTAAACCTAAAACAGGTCAAACAAATCCTGCAGGGAATGTTATTCGAGCTGAACTACCCCTCAAGAATGGGCTACCAGTCACCATTCACAAACATAACCCTAATGATAGACATGATACCAGGAGCTCTCGAGGGAGAAGCAATACATGGAGGAAAAATAGTAGGACAATTCCAAGACTACATAGATGAAATAATCCTGGTAAATAAAGCCTTAACCGAATTATACATAGAAGGAGACTCAAGAAACCAGCCCTTCACCTTCCCAATACCAACCCTAACAGTCACAGACAGGTTCGATTGGAACGGTAGAAGATGGGGAGACCTAACAGACACCATATTCGAAGCACTAGCAAAAAGAGGCACCTTCTACATCCTGAACGGATACACAACCGATGTATCAGCCATATACTCCATGTGCTGCCGCCTCACCCTAGACATGTCCAAGGTAAACATGAACAACAGCTTAAAACTCGCCGTAAACCCACAGGTAAAGCCAGATGGGCTAAGAGGCATGTGGGCCATACCAGACGCTACAGGAAGCATCGGAGTTATAACACTAAACCTCCCAAGAATAGCGGCGAGATCAGCTGGAAACTGGGAAATATTCATCTCACAAGTATACGAGAAAATGGAACAAGGAAGAAAAATACTATCCATATGGAGAACAACCTATGAAAGAAACCTTAAAATAGGACTAATGCCAATGACAAACCTCTACCTACAACACCTAGCAAACCACTACAGCACCATAGGCATAGTTGGACTACCAGAAGCAGCAGCAAACCTCATGGGATACAACGTCTGGAGGGAAGGATCCAAGAAGGAAATGGCTGAAGCAATAAAGATAGAAAAAGAAATAGTAAAAGCGATAAGGGAAAAAACAGAGGAATTTGAAAAAACAGACAGCTACCTATACAACGTTGAGGAAATCCCCGCTGAGAGTGTAGCATACAGACTAGCAAAACTAGACATGAAAAGAATGAGACACCTATTAGAATCTGGAGACGCCTTCATACCAACAGAAGGAGGCGCACCATTCTACAGCAACAGCGTAGTACCCTACTACGCCGACGTACCAATAGCTCTAAGAGCAGAATGGGAGGGAGAAGTACAACAGGAATTCACAGGCGGCGTAATGATGCACCTCTTCCTCTACGAATCCCCAGACCCCAAAGCCCTAAAAAGAATGATCAAAAACATACTAACGAATACCAGAATAGTCTATCTAAGCATAACCCCCACAATGAGCGTATGCCGAAAATGCGGATGGAACGCCGTAGGCATATACGACCAATGCCCCAAATGCAACGCCCAGGTTGACTGGTGGAGTAGAATAGTAGGATACTACAGGCCAGTACGAACATGGAACATAGGCAAGAAGGCTGAGTTCAACATAAGAGTACAGTACGGTGAAGGAACCCATGAAACAATCAAAGCAATGAAATACAAACTCTAAAATGCCAACCATAAAAATAGCTGGATACAAAACCCTAAGCCTAGTAGACGTATTAGAGCACCCCTCATTCACCATATGGACCACGGGATGTAACTTCAAATGCCCCTGGTGCTCAAACACCCCAGTAGTAGAAGGTAAAAACACCAAGCAAATAACAATAGAGGAAACATTAGAACTACTAAAAGAATCACAAAAACTATTAGACTACCTACACATAACAGGAGGAGAGCCGACACTCCAACATAAAGCACTAACTACACTTTTTCAAATGGTAAAGACTGAAACAAGCCTGAAAACAAGCTATGACACCAACGCATCAATCCCTGAAGCCATAGAAAAACTCAAACCACATGTAGACCACGTAGCAATAGACATTAAAGCCCCCCTGAACAATATAAGCAAGTATGCCTTGGCAATAGGCCTCCCAGAAAAGAAAACAGCAGAAATCCTGGAAAGAATCAAGGAAGGCATAAAAGCAGCCCTAGACACCCCATTCCTCGAGTTCAGAACAACAATGGTGCCAGGCATAATAGAAGAGGAAGACATAATAGAGATATCAAAGACAGTAGCAGAGTACGCGGCAAACAGAAAAGGAAGGACAGTATACATAGTTCAACAATTCATCCCCTACCAGAATGTAAGAGACCCAGTATATAGATCTAAAAAGGCAACACCAACACAAAAAGTATTAAAGGCAGGAAGAAAAGCCTCAAGGACAACAAGCATAGAAGTCTACATAAGAACAATAAAGACTGGAACACAGAAAATCATAACTTCCCAACAATAACAAACATGGCTGACAATAATAACAAAACATGACATACCGAGCGAGATGTATAAATATGTCCAAAGGTGTTTTAGTTTGCCTCTAACATTTTAAGCCTTATTGGAAACACCCGATTGCCCTATTCAAATACAAAAACGCTAAGAAAGGGTTCTTCGTAGGCATCTCATCCGGCGCCAACCTATATGCAGCCATAAAAACAGCAGAAAAATACAAGCTCAAAAAAATCGTCACAGTATTCCCAGACAGAGCTGACAGATACTATACAACAACGCTATTCCAAACAAGAGAGAAACTAAACCCCAAGGCACCCCTTACCATCACAGTTAGAAAAGCCTAATTACCATGAGAACCCCAGCCGAGATTAACGCTGACACAGGAAACGTAAGTATCCACGACAGCACAATCTCAAAAATCTCCCTCACATTAATCCTCATACCCCTTGCATATCCAACCCCCACAAGCGAGGCGACAAGTATCTGACTACCAGACAAAGGAAGCCCAATCAAAGTAGCAATAAAAGTAAGTAAACCAGTTGAAAACTGGGCTGAAAGAGCCATGCCCGGGGTCAACCCCACAACAGACATCCCAACATTAGCAATAACCCTCCTACCAATAGTAAGAAGTCCAAGCATCATCCCAAACCCGCACAAAAACCTAACAAGGCCGGGGTTACCGATAACATGCAATATAAAAGCAGTAGCATTACCAATATCATTACCACCTCTCGAGAAAGAGGTCCACGCCGAACTCAAGGTAAGGAGAACAGCCATTAAAAGCTCAGCCCTCTCCCTCACAGTCACACCAGTAGCCCTACGAAGTACAAAAACCTTCAACAAAGAATAAACCACGTAGGCAATTACAAAGCCAAATAGTGGGGAAACAAGCATACCAGCAATAATCTTAAACACCACACCCCAGTTTACACCAGAAGCCCCCGCGGTAAGCAAACCCACCCCCATAGCAGACCCAATAACAGAATGCGTCGTGGAAACAGGAAATCCAAATAAAGACGAAACTGTAAGCCACAAGGCCATCGCAACAAGAATTGCTAAAGCATACTCAACGCTAACATCAAAAGCCAAAATCCCCTTCCCAATAGTCTCCTCAACCCTCCTACCAATAAACACAGCACCAAGAAAATCGCACACCCCTCCGATCAAGACAGCCTTCCAGACAGAAATAAACCGCGAACCGGCCACAGCGGACATAGTCTCATCATTAGCTCCAATACTCAAAGCTATATAAAGTGAAGACAAAACCATCAGCAAAACTCCCAGCATAACAACAATAGAACAACCTAAACTTGTATTTTAAATTAATACAAGTTTACCTCGACACCACCAAACACCTCGACACACACCTCGACACCACAAGGCAGCTGTCGCAGGCAAGAAACCCGGCCTCGGGGAGTGAACCTCAACTGGTATGTGATTGAGCCCCCTCATGTTTCTTACTGCTATATCCACATACCTGTGGGTTTGGCTTCTCATCTCACCATCTCACCTGAACTTTACCTACATGGATCCGTAGGTAAAGTTTAAATATGAAGGAGGGAGGTGCACTTCCACTCGAAACTCACAGTGTTATGCACCGAAGTAAGTAATAATACTATAATGAAATACTTGTATACTATTTGATAAAAATTAGATAAGCTAACCTACAGAGCTATTCTCGAGTGGAAGGACACCCCACCCCGCACCTAAATGTAGAGAACAAAACGCTTCCTTATAGCTTATCATGAAGTAAATGTCCATGAATGGTGGTTCATACAGCTATTAAACATGTGAAAACCCTATTATAGGGAACAAATCCGTGTTTCCAGTGTTTGTTCTCTATAATAAAAGTTCTTTCGGGTTAACTACTATTGAAGGGCTGGCTTGTGAGAAAGTTACATTGTAACTAGCACTTAGACAGGTTTTTAAGGCTTACAAGCTATAATAATGGAGATTGGTCCCTATATCATGTGCCACACGCTTTGAAGGGTATTTTATATTGATAATTTTTCAATAGCTATACTGGTAAGTGGATTGGATAGGCGGCTAGGTGTGTTTGGGCCTTTTCTCCTTTCAGTTGTTCTCTATATTTATACTTTATGGATGCTGCGGCAATCCATGAAACCTCTGCGTGGGGAGATGGTTTACTGTTCTCTATGCTCCATTGTAGTCTGGATTTGTGCTTGGTTTCCGGTACATTGTTGGTATATTATTCTTTCAGTGATGTGAGGAACTCTTCTATTAGTTTGTTTAGCTCTTTTGGTTTTTCGTACAGTATAAGGTGTCCTGCGTTTTTTATGATTTCTAACCTGCTGTTTTCTACTTTCTGGTGGATTTTTCTGCTATATTCTGGTGGTGTTACGGTGTCGTCCTCTCCTACTATTATGAGGGTAGGTGCTTTTATCTTGTCGAGCCATTGGGAGGCGTCGTATTTGCTGAAGTATTTCTCGTATCGGATGACGTGGGGTGGGAGGCTGGAGATGTAGTCAGCGTTGTCCTTTACAAATTCTTGGTATACTTCCTCTGGTGTGTTTGGGCTGAAGAACATTTTACGGTAAAGTCTAATTGTGAGAGGGTTCATTGTGAAAAGAAGTTTTCTCCAGAAAAGAGGTGGTAGTTTATCAATCATAATGTCAGTTATACCTCTCTTCCATCTGACTAGAGATCCTATCAGGATGAGCCCGCTTACTTCTCTATCTCTCGCGTAGAGCTGTGCAACTGCTGCCCCGAAGCTGTGACCTATAAGTACTGGCTTCTTAACACCCTTTTTATTAAGGATTGAGGCTAAGTCTTCAACATAGTCTTCAAACACCACATTTCTAGGCTTTTCCGATTCGCCGTACCCCCGCTGGTCGTATGCGATGCAATAGTAAGCATTGCAAAAGTGCTTTAGTTGATACTTCCAGTTGCTTATCTGTCCTGGGCATCCGTGAAGGAAGACCAGTGTGAACTTGGACTTTCCATCGCACTCGCATACTTTGAGTTTGACACCCCTTATGCGTTCAAACCCGCAGTTAAGGTTTAGTTCTCTCACAAGCTATATAACAGGCGTCTGCTTATTAATGATACTCTTAGACAATCTAAAGTAGGCATGGTTAACTGGAGTGATACTATGCCTAGGTGGGGTGTAGGATTGTTACTGGGATACGTTTAAATGTAGGGTAGAGGCTTGGATATGAGAATAGTAGATCGGAGAATCCTCATGGCGTGGATGCCCGCAGAATTTACGATACTGAGCATGCTCAGATCGTTCATGTAATGCTGAAGCCTGGGGGAGAAGATGAGGAAGCAGGTTACCCCGTTGACATGGTCTTCTATGTGCTTGAGGGTAGGGGAGTTGTTGAGATAGGCGGCGAGAAATGCGAGGTTGGACCTGACACTCTGATTGACAGTCCTGCAAGGATTCCACATTGTTGGTATAGCAAGGGGGAGCGGCATACTTCGCTTTCTTGTTATCAAAGTCCCTTGTCCAAAAGAACCGACGAGACTGCTGTGAGGAACGTATTAATACGTTTATGTTTAGAGCCTAACTACAGTCCCTAATTTTAATATGACCTTTTCCCAGTATCCCATCGTGATTGATGGTAATAGATCCATATTCCATTCCATCTGCCACATCTGCGACTCGTGGAGAGGTTGTCGTAGTCCCTTACACCGATTAACGTGGAGAGGTTGTCGTAGTCCCTTACACCGAAAAGTAAGGCTTTTCTCTCTGCTCTTATCTGGTCTGGTGTGAAGATTGTAGAGCTGCTACTATGATAGTGCCTATCGTGGATTTGTACCATCTGTTATCTTGGGGTTGCATAACGAGCAGGGAGTGGTAGATGGGCCTTAAAACTAGGTGGCTGGTAGGCTCAGTTTATCGGTCTATTTTCCTAAGTTCTTTCTCAAATTCTGCTAGAAGCAAGCTTATGTCTTCCTCTGTGAGTTTCCCGTAGCTTATACGCATCCATTCATCCGTGGCTCCAAACACACCTCCAGGAACTATTCCTATGTATACATCCCTGTTCCCGGATAGTAGGGACAATGCAAAGATCGAAGCTTCTCTTATGGATTCATGTCTTGTGAAGATATAGAAGGCTCCTTTAGGCTCGGTCATTTCGAACCCTAGTTCTGCAAGGCCCTTCCTAAGCATCTCCATTTTATGCTTGTAATATGTTCTTACACGGTGAAAGTAGGACTCGTCAGCCTTACTGAGCATTTTTACTACTATAAGCTGGGAGATGTCGCTGGCACCTGCCGTTGTGTGATATACGATTCTGCCAGCTTTTTCAGCTAGCTCCCTGTCTTTAAAGTATAGAAAGCCTATTCTAAGCCCCGGCAGAGCTATACCCTTGGATACGCTGTCCACAATGATATCTCCTATCACAGGTGGTTTTTCTTTGTAGTAGATTTGGTGATAGACCGCGTCGTTAACCATTAATATGCCTTTCTCCTGGAGTATCTCGTAAAGGTTGAATATACGCCTTGAGCTCGGCTGGAACCCTGTTGGGTTATGGGGATAGTTTACAAGCGCGTAATTTGGGTTTAACTCCGTTCTACTTACTATTTCAATGTCGATTTCCTCAACAACAGGATTGTAAAGCTCCACCTCTGTTCCTGACAGGCTTATCTGCGGATAGTAAAGGGGGAAACCTATACGGGGGAATAGAGCTCTGCCCCTCCTGAAGAGTAGAGCAACCACGTGTATTGCATGTGCGCCGCTGGCGGTAACTATGACATTCTCCCAGTCCAACCTCGGGCCGCCACACCTAGCTATATACCTTGCCGCTGCCTCTCTTAACTCTTCTATGCCTGCAAATGGCGCATATTCGACACCAAACTCTCCCACGGATTCTATTGCATCCTTAACAGGCATAGGGGGGCTGTGCCCCGGGGCTCCAATATGAGCGTTAACAACGCGTTTACTTTTGCCTTCAAGCTCCTTACAGAGCTTGAAAACATCTCTTATGCTGAGTTGCAATCTGTTTTTTGAAGGATCTACACATAGTTAAAACTATTCACCCTCGACATGAGAGTTAAAATATTCGGGGATGCTTCCAATTCAGTTGGAAAGATGAGGCTTCTCATACTTGGTGGGACTGTTATAACTATGGATGAGTCTAAAATGGTAATAGATGATGGGGGAATCCTAGTTGAAAATGGCGAGATAGCTTTTATCGGGGCTAGATCTGAGGCGGAGGGCTACGATGCCGATAGGGTAATAGATGCTCAAGGGAAATATATACTTCCAGGCTTTTTTAACATGCATACTCACATGTTTCAAGTACTACTGAGAACCGTGGGGGCGGATATGATCCTTCTAGACTGGCTTAAAACGGCAATATGGCCTATAGTACCCAAGATGACCTATGAAGACGTATACAACGCTGCCGTTCTGGCTATAGCTGAAAACATCAAGTCGGGAGTTACGACAATTCTTGAAATGCATTATGGCAACCCGCACTTTGAAGCTGTCCTGAAAGCCTTCGAAGACACCGGAATACGAGGATACCTTTCAAGAGGATTCTACGAGGTGGAAGCCTATGAGAAACTTAGGGAAAAGGGCGATGACGTACTTGAGAACTTGGAGTACTTGATGAGGAAATATGAGAACGTGATGCCAGGGCCTATGCATCCATGCTTCGTCTCGAATGACTTGCTGAAAGCATCAAAGGAGCTTGCGGACAAGTATGGCCGCCACTACTATACACACCTAGCCGAAAGTGAGGAGGACGTTCAGCTCTTGATAAAGAGAGAGGGACTAAGAGATGCAGAACTGCTTCACAAACTCGGAATTTTAGACGAGAAGTTTATTGGAGTTCATGCATGTAGACTTTCACCAACTGAGATAAGATATCTTTCAGAGACAAGGTCAAATACCGTGCATTGCCCAACTAGCAACATGTACATAACAGACGGCGTCTCTCCTGTACCAGAACTCCTTTCAAAAGGCGTTAACGTAACCCTAGCCACAGATGGCTCTGCAAGCACTGGCAGACAAGACTTCTTCTCCGAAATGAAAACAACAGCCCTACTCCATAAAGTATACAATGACGACCCCCGAGCCATAACAGCAAAGCAAGTCCTCCAGATGGCAACTGTAAACGGGGCTAAGGCGCTAAACATAAAATCAGGCATCCTTAAAAACGGGTTCAAAGCAGACATAGTAATACTTGACCCATGGCGGCTAAACATGGTCTACGCACACGAACCCATAAGCTCAACAATCTACTCAGCAACACCCGAAAACGTCGAGACAGTAATAGTAGAGGGAAGAATACTGATGGAAAATAGGAAACTCCAAACTATAAACGAGCAGGAAGCCATGAAAAAAGCCTACAAATCAGCCAAAAAACTACTGAGCTAGCCTTTTCATAGAAAACGATAAGAATCTGGAGGATCTTCATTCCTACCGTGTCAGAGATTTGCTTTATTGTTCAATAGCGTGACTACAGCGTTTAAATACTGGTTTAAGGAGAGAAGAGACCCTTCTACTATTATATTATGATATGGTAGTTGGATGTTGATAGTTAGTTTTACTTTTGAAATGTAAAAAATGGGAGTGGGCCGGTTTACCTTGTAGCTAGTTTAATGTCGTCTTCTACAACTGTCTTTCTTCCAGCGTGCTTGGCCAGTTCAACAGCTCTCTTTGCTACTTCGTACGCCTTCTCTTCCAAGTAGTTTGCAAGTGCTCTCTTAGCGCCATCTGAAACTCTATCTGCACCGGCCTTTCTGATTATCCTGTCGATTGGGGCTAGTGGTAGCTCCATTTTGGGTCATAGATATAGTGATCTCTTCAAATAAAAGCTTTTCGTTTTTCAACCTTTTTGACTATTTATGCTCGTGGCTTATAGTAAAACTTCATGAGTTATGAGGTCTTGTATAGGCATATGGCAAATACAATTTTAAGTAATTTTTTTATTTTTTATTTTTAAATTTTTCTATCTGTATTCTCTTTACTCTATAAGCGCTCTAATACGCCCAATATATATTGTTGTCCTTGAAATCCTGAAAATTCTCTGTTTTAATTGAATTATTTCGTGTTTGGCGCCTGCTCTCCTGTTTTAAGTTCTTTATTTTTTCTTATGATTATTTTATTTTTATTTTTTGGTTATTCTTTCTGATTCTTTTTGTTATTTAAATTCGCTTTAAACCCGTTCTTTAAATTGTTATTTAAACTAGGAAGCTTTTTATGTGGCTTATATTGTTATAGATGTGCCCGGCTAGCTATGAGGCTGATGCCTATGAGGATTATTAAGAATCATTTTGTTCTCCGTGAATCTTATATTCCTGAATACCTGCCCTGTAGGGAGCGACATATTGATCGTTTGAAAGAGAACTTTAAATCGGTTTTTGACAGTATTCCCCCCGAGGATATGCATCTATTTGGGCCTACGGGTACTGGTAAAACTGTTGTCTCCTTGAATGTTAAGCGGAGCTTTTCAAGTGTTGGTAAGACGGATTTAGATCCGTTATCCTCTGTTGTTATAAGATATGTTAACTGTCACAATGTTAACTCGGCATATAGGGTTATGATTAACCTTGTTAAGGCTATAAATACGGCGTATCCGAATGTCGGGCCCCCTTACGATCAGATATGTAGCGACTTTGCCGGGTACATGGCTAAGCATGGCTACATGTTCATTGTTATACTTGATGAGGTTGATCTTCTTATTAGGAGGGATGGTGACCGTCTTCTGTATACCTTAAAGAGGCTTCAGGATCTTGGTGAGGGATCGATCAGTCTGGTCACGGTTTCAAATGATATGGGGTTCATGGGGAAGCTTACCTCTAGGGTTAAGAGTAGCTATAGCCCGGAGATGGTTAGGTTTGACCCCTACAAGGCTTCAGAGTTGGAGTTGATTCTTAAACAGCGTGCTGAACGAGGGCTTAGAAAGGGCTCCTGGGATGAAGGCGCGATAAGCTATATTTCTGCGATTGTTGCAAAGAATCATAATGGTGATGCTAGGAAAGCTATAGATCTGCTGTATCTTGCGGCGAAAACTGCTGAGAGGAATGGGAGCGTTAAGCTTGGCGTTCCCCATGTAAAGGAGGCGTTAAGCAAAATGAAGCATGATACGGTTGAAATTAAGATTAGAACTTTACCTCCGCAGAAGATCTTGGTTCTTGAAGCAATCGCCAAGCTTATGCATGAAGGTAAGAAAGCGTACACAGGGACGATATATGATGTTTACTATCATATTGCAAAGCTCCTAGGCTTTACTCCGCTGAGTATGAGGAGTGTAGCTGAAATAATCAAGAATCTAGATGAGCTTGGAATTCTAACGTCTGATGTGATGTTTAGAGGACGATATGGGAATACTAGAAGTATTAATTCCTTGTCTTTAAGCCCTAAGGAGATACTGGCAATTATCGAGGACTTAGGCTTACTTGTTCCACGGGATATCCTTCAGAGGTACCTTGAGCATAGTACTTCTCTATGACGTTTAGGCTTCCAAGCTGGATGACCGGCACTATTCCAGGGGTTACGGTGATCCCTTGCTGCTCTATGTAGGGTGTTTCGCCCTGGAATGTTCCAGAGTTTATAAGCGTCACTCCTTTGTATCTGCCCAGCGCATTGACGTGTATGTGTCCACAGTGCATTACATCTGGAATTCTTTCTATCACTAGCCAGTCTTCGCTAAATGGAGTAATGGGGGTTTCACCATAGACGGGAGCAAGATGCCTTTTTCTTAACATCAATTCTAACATTCTAAGTGAAGATGTCTTTGTCAGCGGTATTGCCTGAGGGGTATATCTTTGCCAGCTGTTAAGGCTTCTCCCATGATATATGAGGAATTCGACACCCTCTATGGAAATGTAAGCTGGATTCCCAAGAGATAAAAGGTCGACAACTGATGATAACTGGTTTGTGTAGTCTTCTGGAATAGGGGGTTGCGGGTCTGAATCTCTTACGGGGTCGTGGTTTCCAGGTATAAGTATAACTTTGATGTAATCGGGGAGATTAGAGAGTAACCTGGTTGCGTATTCAAACTGTTTCTGTACATCCTTTATTTTTAACTCTCTTTCTTGACTTGGATACACTCCTATTCCGTCAACAATGTCCCCTGCAATGACAAGGTATTTTATTCTCCCAGCTAGGGAATCCGCTTGTCTGATCCATCCTATGAACTTTTTGAAGACCTTTTCTAGGAAGTATTTGCTTCCAATATGTAGATCCGATATTAGTGCGGCGGCAAGAGGGGTGTCCCTGTTCTCTATCCTCCTAGGTCTCGTGTCCGGCTCTAGGATTCTTTGAGCGATTACTGTTTTCTTAGAGAGTTTTCTACCGACCACGCCTACAACTTCGTCTTTAAGAAAAATCCTGTTTGAAAAGTCCTTGTATCTCGCTATAACTGTTATCTCTCCAGTCTCATCCTCTAACGTTATTATTGTGTTTTTACTTTTTGATGTCCTTATATCGCTTATGAGCCCCACTATTGTTACGTCACTCCCATCCTTAGAGGTTAAAGCGTCTTGGATTTCCATAGGCTTTATTTTGTACCTATCAACTATAATCCTCCTAATTTTTCTATACCTATCTTGGAAATACTTGACGAAGTCGTCAAGCTCTCCTTTTATATGAAGGTCTCCTTGAGGAGCCTTAATTACTTTAACATCAGATTCATACTCTGCGGCTAATGGTCTTCTTGTTTTTGAGGTAGGCTCTATGCTAATATACTGATTTAGATGTGCTCTTGTTATCACAATCTTCTTATTTGGCTCTTCCGCGAACTTCTTTACTATTTCACGTATTCTCTCATCATCCATCTTCTCCAGGACGTTTAAAGCCTCGGGGGAAAGGTTAAAACCTTCCTTTAGAAAGCACTTTAGGATATCTATCCTCCTGTCGATGTTTCTCTGCCCCCTATCCTGTGACATAATGCTTAATCTTTTTATTGAATTTATTACCTATCAAGTTTACTCTAGCATTGGTGATGCTTTAGTGTCGGACTGGCTTGAAACTACTTATGAGACAACTATTATGTCCTCTGAATTATTCAGAAAGCTCGAGGAGCTGGGTGTGATAAAGCATGTTGCATTCGGGTTTTTAGTTGAAGATAAATTGGTAGATCTTTTAGGTGGTGAAGGTTTGAGTGTGAACTTTATGGATAAGTTGGATGCAATCTCACAAAAAATAGAGGCTCTCTCAGAGAAAATTTCATCTGTGGAAGAAAGGATCGAGAGATTGGAAGATAGAGTTACACAGCTGGAGTCCACGGGTATTGTAAATCCTCCAGAGGCAGCTGGAGTTCAGCTGAAAGAACGGGATAAAAAAATACTTGATGTGTTTAAAGAGGGAGAGGAGCTTAGGTTTAAAGATATAGCTGAAAGAACAGGAATAAGTCCTAAACATCTCGGGAACTACCTTTCAGAACTTGTAAAAAGAGGTCTCCTAGTCAAGGTTAAAAAGGGAACATACAAACTTTCACAAGTCCGCGGGGAAGGTTAAGAGAAAGCCTAGCTCCCCATCTGCTAGTACCTTGTGATGCGACAAACATATATAGCAAAAACATCATAACTAGATTAGCCGGGGTACCCTAGCCAGAGGCACCGGCGAAGAAAGGGGCTGGACTCGAGATCCAGTGCCTCATACGGGGCTCGTGGGTTCGAATCCCACCCCCGGCGTTTTTATGGTGATAGAACTGGATCTAGTTCGTGAAATATCTGATATTCAGAAGAAATACACAGTAGTCGGAAGAGATACGGAGCTGAAGAAGGCCTTAATAGCGCTAAAATGTAGAAAACATGTTCTATTAGAAGGGCCAGTCGGCGTTGGAAAGACATTCTTAGCGTCAGTGCTAGCCAGACATCTAGGGCTTAGGCTCTTCAGGATCGACGGTGATGAACGACTCACCGAGCGGAAGATCGTAGGCTACTGGGATCCACCACTAGTACTCTCTAAGGGGTACTGTCCGGAAGCTTTCGTCGAAGGGCCTCTTGTAAGAGCTATGAAAACAGGAGGGTTGCTTTTTATAAATGAACTCAACAGGCTACCTGAATCAACCCAGAACGTCCTGCTACCTGTGATGGATGAAGGAATATTATACATACCAAAGCTAGGCGAGATTAAATCAGCGCCTAGATTTAGGATTATTGCAACTCAAAACCCTGAAGAACACACAGGGGTTACAAGGCTTTCAGAGGCATTACGTGATAGGTTTCTCCTAATAAAGCTGGATTACCAACCTTACGAAGAAGAAGTTAAGATAGTGAAGCTTAGATCAGGCATCAATGATGATAGTATAGCTGAAACATCCGTTAGAATTGTTAGGGCAACCAGATATAGCCCTAAGATTTTGAGAGGTGCTTCCGTTAGATCCGCTATAGACTTGGCGCTAATAGCAAGTCAGTTTAAACCCTTGGATATAGAAAGGTGGGTGGAAGCTTCTGTAATGAGTCTATCTTCAAGAGTTGAGGTTGTTGATGAATATCATGGTAGGGAAGATGAAGTTATTAGAGAAATAGTTAAATCTACTTTACAGGGTTTCCAAGGGTAGAGGAGCCTAAAGCTCCGATGACGATGGAAACCAATGTAAAGGGAGGGTACCCCGCTATTGGTATAGATAACATTCTAAGCGCTTCAAGGAGTATGGACGTTAAAGATATGTTAAAACTATCAAGCAGGAATAGGGTGATCTTTAAAAGAATATTAGAAGACCCTGAAGTACTTGAACGATTAAAACAGGAAGCCGAAAAGAGGCCTCTTGACCTTGTATCGCTATACTGCAATATTAGATTCTTCCTGCCCAAAGGTGTTAAAGAAACTCTTAGAAAGATAGTGGCTAGATCACTAGTGAAGCTTGGAGCCAAAACTTTTACACGGATAAGCCGCGGTGCCAGAAGATTTCTAGCAGACCAGCCACCTGGAGAGTTAGACGTTGAAGAAACGATTGAGAATCTCCTTGAGAAAGGTGGCAAATTCGATAATTTAAGCATAGACGACTTCATGTTTATAAAGCCCTACTCAAGGAGAATAGGGGTGGTAGCTATCCTAGACCTCAGCGGCTCTATGACAGGGCTTAAAATTTCAGTTGCATCCGTAATATGTGCGGTAATAGCTTTCAAAGCCAGGTCCGGCCAATATGGAATTGTAGGATTTGACACTGAGCCATACATCCTTAAACCATCATGGAAAAACATTCCACCCGAGTTAACCATCGAAAAAATACTTGACAGCACTACTGGAGGATACACCAACATCGCTTCAGCTTTAAAACTTGCTAGAAAAGAGCTTCGATATATAAAGGCGCCTCAGAAGTTCGCTGTTTTAATAACAGATGGAGCCTACAATGTTGGAGGTGATCCTCGTACAGAGGCTTCAAAATTTAGGAGGCTCCATGTAGTTGGCATAGGTTCTAAAAATGGATATGGTAACCTTGTATGTAAGGATGTGGCCCAAGTGGGAGGGGGAAAATACATCCCCACCTCTACTGATTTTTGGTCCGTGCTAAAAGCTGTTTCCTACGTGCTTTCAGGATAATCTACCTTTAAACCGAACTTTTCCACAGCCTTTTCGGTTACAGAATAGAAGGGTCTTCGTCCTGGAAGTTTAACCCGTGCAAGTAAACCTGTGTCAATAAGAGAGTTCAAAGAAACCCCTAGCCTTCTTACACCTAAACTTTGCTTAATGTCTTTCCACATCTTCATAAGCTGAGATCTTTGAACCATACCTCCAGCATTTAGTATCGACTCTAATAAGCTCTTTGTGAATTGTTCCTCTAATCCCCTGCCTACACCTCTCTCTTTAAGTTTTTCAGCTAATTCAGAAATAGTTATCCCACCAATTCCGGGTATTATAACCCGTGTGTCTTCCGGTGCTACCTTCATAGGCCTCTTCTTTCTCTTCGACATTTTACATCACCATCAAACATCTTTATTTTCTCTTATATAGTAGACACAGTTAAGTTGTATATTAAATCATCTAACCGAATAACGAATTTAATATATATTCTTTGTTTACATGTAACAACAGAATTCCTCAAAAATCATATATTTCCCCCAGATTCCCACTATAAACTTAATCTTAAAGAAACTATCGTAAATCTTTTAAAAATAATTTATAACTTCAATGGATTTTGTCTTGCAAAACTTCATTGTATCATTCTATAACCTTATGTAAAGTTTGTCTCAACCTATACCGATGCATATATGTTCACATATATCGAAACTTTAAAATACAACTTCTGGGTTGCATTTAGGATGCGGGGGTAGCCAAGTCTGGTCAAAGGCGCGAGGCTTAGGACCTCGTCCCTAAGGGGTTCGTGGGTTCGAATCCCACCCCCCGCATACTCTACACACAGATTCTTAGGTGCCCATGTACCCAGTCCCTGCGCGCTGAAATAGTATAAGTATGCACCCACATCGTCGTATAACTTAGGCATGTATTGATGTGTTAGGTCAATATTATTTAAATTTGAAAACCTTTGTTGAATTGGAAGTCTAACATGGAAAAAGAGAGAACAAGATTATCCAGTTACCTTGAAGAGATGATAAGATCATTCTGGGGCAATCCAGAACGGGTTAAAGAGGTATTCATTAGGAACGGTATCATTTGCTCTGATATGTTATTAGAAGTAGACTCGGAGAAAATATCAAGGGAACTAGGTGTCTCTAAGGAGAAGTTCGAAGAATTTAGAAAGCTAGCCTCCCCCTTGTACATTAAGGAGTTGAAAAAGAACCTTGCCGAGCTAAGAAAGGAATATGAAGTTCAAATTGCATGGTTAAAAAATCAACTTACAAGGGCGATACAACGTCAAAGGATTCGGGGAAAGAATCTACATGATCAGATTATAGAGACTGTCGATAAGCTTAGGGGTTCAATCGAGTCGGTGAGAGTGGGCCTCCAAACAGTTGAATCTGCAGAAATAGAATCGTTGGTTGAGGAATGGCAATACTTATTGTTTCAAATAAAACAAGGAACTGTAAAGTTAGCTGACTTGCTGGAGAAATACGTCAAGAAAGGTAAGGTTAAACCAGCGGTAAAAGCGAAACTGATAGGTGAAGTTGATAATCTGAGACTATATAGTAGAGTTTTCTCGTCTATTGTCGATAAGGAAAGCGCTGCAGAGTTTTTGGTTAATGAGGCTCAAGATCCATCGTCTTCCATTCTGGATCTATATGTCCTATCATTAGATAAGATTAGACTGCTTATAAAAACCATTAACCCTAATCCTTAACCTGTTCTAAGACTCCTATACACATTAAAATCTGAGATCTCGTCGAAAAAGGCATGTTTATATCGTTTATTATCTCGTTGAGATAAGACATCGCAATGCTTGCTCTTACGCCAGGCGTCCTCTTCTCCTCATTTAAGGCAGCTAGTGCATCGGTCGCAGCTCTTCTAATGTTTCTAGGAACCGAAGTATCTCTAATTATCTTCATTAATATTTGCCTAGCCCTGTCAAGCTCCTCCTTAAATTTCTCCTCCGTTTCCATAGGGCATCTATTTTAAGAAGTTCAGGGGCTTATTTAAATTTTGAACATGGCTAGTGCTAATAGAGATAAGATACGATTAATGGCCGAAGCAATTAAGCAAGGAGGGAAAATGCTGTCAGATCTATGTCCATACTGTTACGTTCCCCTTTTCAGGATAGGCGATGAAGTCAGGTGTGTAGTATGCAATAGAAGGATTATTCTTGTCAAGGGTGATGAGGAGGAGCGTAGGGCTAAAGCAGCAGTTGCATTAATAGAGCTTAGAGACATATTAGAAGAGAAAATTAAACAATTAAATACAGTACTCCCAGAGTTAAGCATAGAGGAACTTAAAGATAATCTTGAAATTCTAGAACTACTCCTGAAAGTGCTATCTGAAACTAACAAGCTTATCGAAAAACTTCTACCTGGTAGAGGTCTATGAGCTATGTTTCGCACCCCCTGATAAAACCAAGAACGATTGAAGCCAGATTATACCAGGAAGTTATAATGGTGAGGGCTTCGAAAGGAAACTCGTTGGTTATACTACCTACAGGTATGGGTAAAACTATAATTGCTTCGTTGCTCATAGCTTACAGACTTTCTAAGGTACAACGGGGGAAAATACTTTTTCTTGCTCCAACTC
The DNA here is from genome assembly GCA_037917685.1 of Thermoproteota archaeon. Lineage (GTDB taxonomy): Archaea > Korarchaeota > Korarchaeia > Korarchaeales > JAOZGB01 > JAOZGB01. The sequence continues at coordinate 119,865 of JAVCBU010000006.1, read as the reverse complement.
GTCCTCTGGTAAACCAGCATGTTGCAGAACTACGGAGAATATTAAATATTAACCCATCCGATATATCTCCTGTTACCGGGGCGTTAAGAAAAGAAGAGCGGGCTGAAATCTGGCATAGATGTAAGGTAATAGTGGGCACACCTCAGGCGGTAGAGTCGGATCTTTCATCAGGCATCTCAGATCTAAGAGATTTTTCCATGCTTATCATAGATGAGGCTCATAGGGCTGTCGGGAACTACCCTTACGTTACAATAGCCTCCGTATATAAAAGAACATCAACAAACCCTTTGATCCTAGCATTAACAGCTTCTCCAGGAGCTAAAGAGGAAAAATTATCAGAAATCTGCTCAAATCTTTCGATAAAGAACATAATCATGATGGATAGGGAAAATCCGGTGGTAGCCCCGTACGTGTCCCCAGTAAAGTTTGAATATGTAAAAGTACAGTACCCCGAAGCCTACGGTAGAGCAGTAAACATGATAGAAGGCGAATATCAGAATAATCTTAGGTATCTACAAGCGTATGGCGTAATCGGGGATCCAACTGATGCTAAAATAAGCAAGCTTATAGAGTTGCAACGAAAAGCTAGAACTCTTAATATGAGCGGGGTGGCTACGATCAGAATCTCGACTGCTGTAAAGCTTTACCATATGAGGCTTCTATTGGAAACTCAGGGTATACCACAGTTTTTGAGATACATTGAAAAACTTAAAAGGGATAGCACAAAATCTTCTAAACTGATACTGGCATCCAATAGGGTGAAATATGCGGTATCTGTAACTGAGAATCTTCGGAAATTAGGAGTTTTACATCCTAAACTATCAATGCTCATTAATATCATTTCAAACATGGTGAAAGATGGAAGTTCTAAGATCATTGTGTTTGCAAATTATAGAGACACCGTGGAACTCATTGTTGACGCCCTATCTAAAATTCCAAAGTGTAAACCCGCTAAACTTATTGGCCAAGGTAGAAGGGGGGAATTCCAAGGGATGAGCCAGGCTGAACAGGTGGAAGTCCTCAGAAAATTCACAGACGGCTTCTACAACATTCTGGTTTCAACTAGTGTTGGTGAGGAAGGTTTAGACATCCCTGAGGTCGATCTGGTGGTTTTTTATGATGTAGTACCTTCTGAAATAAGAAGTATACAGAGAAGGGGTAGGACAGCTAGGAGAAGGCCTGGAAGAGTAATAGTTTTCTATTCTCCAGGCATAGAAGAAGCTTACCTAAATATATTATCAACGCGTGAACAAAGGATGCGGAAAATTCTTAAAACATCAAAGGCGGGTAAGATACAACTTAAACTAGTATAACGTGATTGGTGTAATTCTGATGATAGAGTTAGAAAACTTAAACCTGTTAGAACTGAAGAGATTAGGTCTTAGAGGAGATAAGTTCATTCTTAGATCTAACATGGACGTCGCTGCGGCTCTGTCTAGGTTCATTAACGTATTATGCCAGTTAAATCAGATGAAAGATCCTATAAGGCTGAGTCCCGCTCACAAGAAGACGTATGTGGTAGGTTACAGGGAATATTTGGTGGAATATGAAGATAAGCCCTTAACGCATCAAGTTGCTTTAAGATTGATCGGGAAAATAAGAACACAACCCAAATCTACGCTTAAATTCCTAGTCGTGTTAAAGTACTATTACTTCAAAGATGAGGATAATAGAAGGGTAAATTTAATGTATGATAGATACGAACTTTTAACTACCGTAGAAAATAGCGATTTACTCGTGATCGTTAAACTCAAATCAGGACTTCGAAGGACGACTCCAGAGGTTTTAGTGTCAATAATCGCAAATTTAATGAGGGGAGATGTTAAGGTTATTCATCTTGGGGTTACATCTCCACGTAAGAGATGAACCAGCAAAGTTTAACCTTAAATATTAGGAGTGGGATGTGGAAGTGATGGAGGGAAGAGGAAGCCCTGTGGAGAAAGCTACAGAATTTATAGAAACTATATTTCCAGGCGAACTTTGTGGTAAAGTCGTCCTTGATAATAGAATGGCGATGGTGGGGATAGTAAGAAGCATTAAAGTTTACATTCCAAGCTTTAGAGTTGGGTTAATAATCGTAGGCTTAGATTCAGAAAAGGACGTTGAGAAAGAGATACCTATAGATGTAAAGGACATTGATAAAATAGGCGATAATGTACTTTTAAGGATACAGCTCCCCAAGTTTAAGGTTTTAAGCATTGAAGATGTGCTAAGTCTCAGGAATAGGTTGGCTCGAAGTTTTAGCTCTAGCTAGGATTCCTGTTCAATCATTTTTGAGTATTCCTGCGAGGTCATTAATTTTTCTATGTCCCCAGATAAATTAGTCGCCTTTATCTTTATCAGCCAGCCTCGCCCGTACGGATCTTCTGATATCAAGTCTAGTCTACCCTTTCCTCCCTTGTCTGGATCCTCAATATCCATGTTCTTCTCAATAATTACTCCTGAAACTGGGGAGAATAACTCGTTACAAGACTTGTATGATTCAATTTCCCCGAAGGGTTCACCGGATTGGACTTTCTTTCCTACTTCTGGTAGGACTATCCTTGTAACTTCGCCCAGCTCTTCTGCAGCATAGGATGTGATTCCTACTGTGACTACATCACCGTCAATTTTAGCCCATTCATGTGTTCTGGTATAATAAAGGTTATCTGGATATTCCCCCAAGTGAGATCGTGCCTAATTAACTTTAAACACTTTTAAATTTTCTATGAATGTAAAGACCAGATGGGTAAGAATATTATACCTCCTCCACGGCTATGCATGGTTGTAACATGGAGTATTGTGCTTCCTTTCGGATGCCTATTTTATCAAACCTTAGTATATCCGGGCATTCCACCTTTAGATGGTTCCCAGTTTGGGCTTTTGAGTATTATACCGTACTTTATAGCGTTCGTTATATTTATAGCCTCAGAAATCTTGATTAGGAGGATCGCATTGACAGAGAGCGATTTCAGCAAAATCTTTAGGAAGGCTGAAAAACTCATTATGCTTAATTCGTCAACAAGCCTCCTATCTTTCCCTACTTCATGGATGTATGGGACCTGGCAAGTTTCGCTTTCTATCATAATGCTTAGCTTAGCTGGAGTTGTTTTTACATGGACAAATGTCGTGTTTAGAGCAAGAGTCTCAAAATAATATCTGTATGTCATAGTACGCCAATATATCTTTATCTCCGGACTTTAATGTGAAAGATTTTGAACAGTTATAGAAATAGTTGGCAATGCGAAGTTTTAACGGTTAAATTTATTATTGAGAGAGCGTGTAAGATAGTGGGAGAAACCTATGGGTGCATTGCCATGAGTAAGTCACCTGCCACACCACTAGCATTCCTTCATAGATCTAATGGCTCCCTTGTCAGGGTTAGGCTGAAAAGCGGCGCTGAATTCTCGGGGAGACTTGAAATTTGCGACGACCACATGAATCTCGTGTTAGAGAACGTAAAGGAGTGGGATGTAAAAACAGGCTCCGCTGTCAGAAGATACGGAAAAATATTTATAAGAGGTAACAATGTCCTGTTTATAATGTTGAACCCTGAGGAGTAAGCCTCGAACGACTTGTCATGATTGAGTTGAACAGGTATAACAAGATTAGAATTATCAAGAGAGACGCAGAAAACCAAATAATGGATACAAATCCGGTTTCACGTTGGTGGGAGTCCCAAGCTCTGATGATTAGCTCATCTACCACCTTTAAGCCTTCCAAAGAATCTAAAGCCTCGTTTCTTCCCTCCTCAAATTGATAATTTAAAAAGTAGGATTCGGCTCTTTCATAGTGTTGTTTGACTATTTTTAATGCCTCGGTTACGTCGGTGAGATGCCGACCTGACACACTCATGTTCATAAGACGCTCTATATCTTTCTCTCTAGTAGAGATCTCCCTACTCAAAACTTCGAGATAAGCTTTTGATATTAGTAAAATTGTAGCATTCGACTTCTCTATTACCATTCCAGCATAAATGAAAGTTTTATTATCCTTTTCATTAAATAAGGCCTCCGCCTCTTCATAATAGTTGAAGGCCTCTCTAAGTTCCGAGGGATATATCTCCACGAACCCATCCTTTATTCCCAGGTTTGTGGCTTTCTCAGCCTCTCTAAGCATTCTATCAGCTGCCTCCAGCATTCTACTTGCTTTTTCGACGTCGAAGTATATGGGTATAGCGTTAACAGTGATGTTAAAAAACATATGTTCACGATAAAAACCATAATCTATTGTAAAACATAGAGTATAGTTGCCAGGCTGTTCTGTTTCCGGTATCTTAACCTCCGTCTCGATTAGCTTCCTCATACCGATGTTCATTGAGATATTTGTACTCCAAAGAGATACATTACCTAGCTCAACATTTACATTAAGCTTTGCATTTGGGATCTTTCTATTGAAAATAGTGATATTAAATTTTATCGAGTCACCAGGGAGTACCTCTGTGGTGTTTGCATCGATTTGAACATCTAACGCTCTCTCTATATCTGCAATATAGACCTTAACTTCTGAAGTCAAAGCCCTTTCTACCTCTGTGCTTCCTGTTTTTCTATAATCAATAAATCCCTGTACGGCGTAAATACCAGGCTGGATGTTTGCTGGGACACTTAAACTTATAGGTATATTCTCTATGCCTTTGGCATGCATATATATATTCACCTTTTTTTCTCGCATTCCCCATGGCAAAATCAAACCAGCCTTAAGAATTAAGGCTGATATGTTCCCGGGGTTTCCAACTATAAGATTCGCAGTATATTTGCCTTTCGTGAAAAGCATTGATTCTATTTCAAGTTCGACCGTTAATTCGGGGCGACCTTGTGAAAAGCCGAGTATCTCTAGGACTATTAGCATGGCTATAAGCGTAAGTTGAGTCTTCATTCACGCATTCAAGAGTTACCCAATACTTAAAAAAGCGGTCTTTCAATACATATTATCAGGTGTGTGAAGGTATTTGATGCAACCTACTGTTGAAGAGCCAATAATTGGTGTAGACGTAAGACCTCTATCCTCGCCTTACTCTAAGAAAAGGGCTAAATACTCAGTTGTAGTGTTAAATCAGGGTGAAATCGTATACTTAAGTCACTCTGTCTCTCTTTACGACATTAAATCTCTAATCGATAAGTATCATATTAAAACGTTGGCGGTAGATAACATTAAGGAGTTGTTTAAGAGAAAGTCTGAACTTTACAAGTTCATAGAAAACTTGCCGGTTGATTTAACAATAATTCAGGTGACAGGATCTCCTATACATGGTTTTAAATCTGTCAAGTCTTTAGCTAAGGAGGCGGGAGTCGAAGCAAAAGTTGATTCATCTAGGGGAGAAGCAGAGGTTATCGCCAGGCTGGCGGCTCTCGGATACGGTTGTAAGATTATACTATATGAGAACGAGACTAAGATTATAGTAGCAAAATCGTCAAGTGTTAAAAAGGGAGGATCAGGTAGTGATAGATGGAGGAGGCTTTCAGAATCCCTAGTACTAGAAGAATCTAGGGTTATCGAAGAAAGGCTAAAGTCCGCAGGTATAGAGTACGATCTTTATACGGTTTCAGGTGAAGGAGGACTTTCGAAAGCCGAATTCATCGTTTACTCTCGTAGAAAAGGTTTATCAAGAATTGTTCGGCCGTATGTAGGGCCAAATATTAAGGTTGTTGTTGAGCCTATCAGAAAGAAAAGTATAGGATATATTAAGATTGGGGACTTAGAGCCCAGGGTTAGTAGGAAGCCTATATTGGTTAGCATCGATCCCGGAGTGAGTACTGGTCTTTGCATTTTTGACATGTTCGGAAACCTACTTGTGCTTAAGACCCTAAGAAAACCCACTAGGTCAATGTTAATAGAAGAAATATCCAAGTATGGAATTCCGACCATAATCACCTGTGATAAGAGCCCGGTTCCAAAGTCTATAATTAAAATCGCTAAGATTTTCGGTGCTAAGATCCATAGAATGGAAACCCTTACCCTGGAAGAAAAAAGACAGATTCTCCAGAAATATAATATTAAGGTAGAAACCTCCCATGAAAGAGATGCTTTCGCCGCCATGGTTAAAACTTACAATTCATACCTAAATCTATGGAGGAAAGCTGAATCACATGCTAGGGAGTCTGGTTTAAATTTACCTTCTGATAAGCTTAGAGCCCTAGTATCCGAGGGGGTACCGATCTCAGAAGCTATAAAAATAATAAAATCAGAGGCTCCACGGAAAAAAATGGAGCAGCGCAGACCAATTATCTCCGGGGACATTGTTCTAAAGAAGGAGATTGAAAAGCTTAAGAGGAAGCTTGCTGAAAGGGAACAGGAAATATCAAATCTTAGGGCAGAGTTGGCCTCTTATAAGAAAGAAGTTGAGAATCTGCATGCCATATTAGACTCTATCCATGATAAAACACTAATTGAAATAAAGCGTGACCGGGCTATAAAGCTAAGAGATGAGAGGATACGCTACCTAGAGACCAAAGTAGCCAATTTAGAGAGACGTGTGAAAGAGCTTGAGGTTGAACTAGACATGGAGAGAAGTAGAAGTAAGGAAGTAGAACTATATCAGCTTGAGAGGGCTGAAGTTATCGATAAACTTTCAAAAAACATAATCGAAGAGGCCATTGCTAAAAAGAGAATCAAGCCCGGATCCATATTGGTTGTTAAAGATGCTGCTGGTGCTGGTAAGGCCGTAGCAGAGAGAATATCAAGGCTTCTACCTTCAGCTATAATAGTTCTGGGAAAGCCTCCGCCAGAGCCGGCTCTTTCAATTCTTAAAAACTCTAAAATTCCAGTCATACCCGCCTCAGAAATTAAAATGAAAATCCTAGGTGATATCGCGATTTTTAACCCGCAAGATGTTGAAAAGGTTAAAAGAAGGTTTCTTCCCGCGAAGGTTGGGGAATCACAATTTTCAGAAAGTGTTGTGAGGAAGTTAATAGTAGAATATAGGAAAAAGGTTACGAATCAAGATTCTTAAGCATATAGTACCTCCACCTTTTATATCCAAGCTTTCTATAGTATTCCCTGACACCTATTCCTGAAATAACATATATCTTCGAGATTCCTTGCTCTAAAACGGTTTCTTCAGCTTTATCCATGAGTCTCCTTCCAAGCCCTCTGTGTTGAGCTCCCTCAGGGAGTGCTCTCTCACCAACAGGAACAAGCGGCCCATAAACATGTAGTTCTCGCACTATTGCTGAATCTCGTAGAGGCGCAGGTGCATCGGGAGATGGAATTCTTAGCCTTAAAAATGCTAGTAGCACATCCTTCGTCGTGTCTTCAATGCTAAGAAAGAATTCAACTCCCCCCGACGCTTCGTACTGATACCTCTTAAATGTCGGCTTCAAATCTGAGATTTCCCCTCCCTTTAAAAGGTACCTCCCAACCTCACGGCATCTTATACATCTACACTTTAACCCTAACTCCTTCATTCTCCATTGAACAAGTTCTCTCAGGTTCCCCTTTTTAACACCTGCGGCTATTCTGCCTGATGGTATATCCCTCTGAATCCGATATATCCTAACGTAAGGCGGGACAATAGCTTTTACTTTGGCTAAGAGCTCGATTGTCTCCTCAAGTGTGTATGGGGTGAACTCTTTCCTCAAATACATGTTGTATAGTTCAGTATTTTCAAGAACGAGGGTGGGATATATTTTTAAACCGTCAGGCTTGAATCGTTCATCTTCAAAAAGTTTTTTAAAAGAGTCGAAGTCGCGTTGTATATTCGAGCCTGGTAAATTAGGCATCATGTGTGCTGTTACCTTGAACCCGTAGTCTTTTAGCATTCTGAAAGCCTTTACCACGTCTTCCACGTTGTGTTCCCTATTTACAAATGCTAAGATGTCATCAAACAAGCTTTGAACCCCCACTTCTACTCTTGTAGTCCCGTAGCTCAGCATTAAATTGCAGGTTTTCTCGTCTACAGTGTCAGGGCGTAATTCCACTGTAATGCCTGTGTTCCTTCTTTTTGACCTTTCAGCTTTGTAAATTGCATGTTGCAAATTCCATGACTCAGAACTTGTTACTGCATCTAGACACCTTTTTACAAACCATTTCTGATATTTGGCAGGCATAGCTGGAAAAGTTCCCCCTTGAATAATTATTTCCACCTTTGAAGTGCTATGCCCTATGGATTCTAACTGGCTAAGTCTTGATTTAACTTGTCTATAAGGGTCGAATGAATGCTGAATTGCACGCATACCAGCAGGCTCCATACCGGTGTAAGATTGAGGTGTCGGCCCCCAACCATACTCAGGACCGCCAGGGCAGTAGATACATGGTTTACTTTTAGGACACGGCCATGGGACGCTCATGACAGAAAATACGGCTATTCCAGAGTATGTTCTTACGGTTTTGAGTTTTAATAGTTTTATGACCTTCTCGCTTTTATCACTTATTACCTCTAAAATCTCGGTATTCTTAGGTAGGCTTCTAAGCTTGTATTTCTTAGACACTTCCACCTTGATCCTTTCTAACTCCCTTCTATTTCTAACCTTTCCTGATAATATGTATTTCGCGATCTCTACGCATGCTTTTCTTCTGTTATTCATCACTATTAGTTTTAACTATGACAGACCTTTTAAAGGAATCAAGACTATTAGTATGTAGGTGCTGATATGCCTGGTACCCACGGTGCACTTACAAAGGCTGGTAGGGTTAGACAGCTCACCCCAAAGGTTGAGGCAAGACCCAGAGAGAGCAAGCCCCCTAGGCTGAGGCTTAGAAGAAGATATAGGAGGCTCCTTGCGAGCCAATCGCAAACAGTAAGAAGGTAGGTTAGAACTTGAAATCCTGCTATCTTATAAACACCCCTTTTGCAATTTTAGCCTTGGACAGGGACGGGGAAATAATTTCCAAAATAGAATATGAGCGCTTTCCAGATTCATTTGTTAACATAGAATCAGGCAGAAAATCTAAAGAGGCGAAGCTTCTCATAGACTTCTTGAAAAGCCATGATTTTAGGAAAATATCAACAAACGATCCTTCCTTACATGATTTTATAGTGGAAAATGGGATAAAATGCGTGTTAGAACCAGGGAGTAAGCCCGCGAGAAGGGTCAGGCGGAACCTAAGAGGATATCTTAGAAAGATCGGGCTAAAAGTTGAAAGGATTGATGAGAGAATAATAGAAGCCTGTGTAGCTTTAACTAGGCATAATATATCTAAAAGCTTTAGTGACAAGTCTAACTATGTAATTCAACTGGTTAACTACCTAGAAATCGTCGAAAAATCTTTGAATAATCTTGCAATGGGTCTCAGATCATGTTACTCTCTCCATTTTCCAGAACTAGATGATCTTCTTGAGGAACATCAACAATATATGAAAGGAGTGATAGGAGTAGGCACCCGCGAAGGCGCAAAGCTCAAGCAGCTTGTAAAGTTCGGCATAGACACTGAGAAAGCGGAGAAAATATTGAAAGCAGCAAAATACTCTGTTGGCGGAGATTTTGAGTCGCATCACATAGAGCCGCTGATCCACCTGGCCTTGGCGTGGCTTAAGCTTAATGAGGCAACATCGTCATTGGAGAAGACCATAGTCAAAATTATGAAGGAGATCGCCCCTAACCTATGCTCAATAATTAACCCACTCGTGGCAGCCAAGTTAATAGCTGAAGCCGGCGGCCTCAACAGGCTTGCCTCGATGCCTTCCAGTACGATTCAAGTACTAGGTGCTCAAAAAGCTCTCTTCGCTCACCTGAGAGGGAAAGGTCCTCCCCCCAAACACGGAATTATATTTCAAGTTAAAGAGATAAGGGCTTCTCCTAAACAGCTCAGAGGAAGAGTTGCAAGGATGTTTGCCAGTAAAATCGCAATAGCAGCTAGAGTAGACTATTTTGGAGGAGAATACATAGGAGATAAGCTTAAAATGGAGATAGAGAAGAAGCTCGCAGAGCTTCGAGGTGTCAGCTATGATTAAACCAGACTCTAAGATTAAGGGTTTATACTGGTATCAAGGAAGAAGAGAGAAAGTCCCAGCAACCAAAAATCTTGTTCCAGGCTTTAAATCATACGATGAGAGGGTAATCAAGGTTAAAGGTATAGAATATCGAATATGGAATCCATACAGATCTAAACCTGCAGCTGCCCTAATGAAGGGCTTTAAAACCCTCCCGTTAAAGGATGGGATGATCATACTTTATTTAGGAGTAGCATCTGGTACCACAGCCTCCCATTTCAGCGATATCATCGGAAAGAGAGGTCTCATATATGGGGTAGATGTTTCAGCTGTGGAGATTAAGGACTTGTTGAAGGTTGCAGCTGTGAGAGGGAATATTGCCCCGATATTGGCTGACGCCTCAAAGCCCGAGTTATACTCTTCTATCGTTCAGGAGGTAGATTTCGTCTATTGTGATATAGCCCAGCCAAATCAGACTGAAATATTCCTTAAAAATGTGGAATTATATCTTAAAGAGGGAGGATTCGCGGCGATAGCTATCAAGGCAAGTAGTATCGATGCTACAGCAAAACCTTCGGTTGTTTTCAAGGGAGAAAAGAGGAAAATATCCAGAGTAATGTCAATCGTTGAAGAAACAAACCTTGACCCATATGCCAAAAAGCATAGGCTCATACTTTCTCGTCTATCATAAAATCTAAAAGGGTTTTCTGATCCAAGAATAGTCTTTTTATAGTTATCCAACTGGTTCTTATTATAGAGAATCGTTCTCTTCCATATCTTTTAATGAATTCAATGGTTTTTGGGTCGGAGGGATAGCCAGTTCCAAAATCCCCGAACTTCTTCTTCAATTTCTCCACTAAACTATCTCTAATGGTTTTTGCAATGATAGAAGCACAGGCCACAGTTACAAACTTCCTGTCAGCATGGTGGGTAGCGAGAACATGGCCTTCAACTTTTTGTGATATAAAACCGACTACCTTACTGCAGTCTCTGAGAGGTGAGTCTATGATAGCTATGTCGTATTTAACCCTGTTAAGAAGTTCAGCCATCACTTCCAGTTCTAACCTGTTAAGCTTATGTTTATAAACCGCTTTATCAACGGTCTTAGCATCTACAACCTTATATTCTATCTGGTAAGCATACCTCCTAATGTCATTTGCAAGATTAAATCTTAAGTCGTATTCTAACAGTTTAGAATCCTTTACACCAATACTAACAAGCTTTGGTATGTGCCTAGCTCTTATAGATACACATGCTACAACTAAAGGGCCGATGGCCGCCCCTCTACCAGCTTCGTCTACTCCGGCTACGATCATAAATCCCAACCAGTCTCAAAATTTCAACTACTAGCTTATCCTTGCTCCCTTCCAGAACATTTAAAACTATAATGTCCTTACTCCTCTTTATACTTAAAATAAACGGGTCGCGGGTTCTCATGGGTACTGTGGCTATTACAGTTTTATCAGAGCTTAAAGCGGTTTTAACAATGTTCCTAAAGCTTCTGCTTAAACATTCCATTTTGCCTATCTCATCTATTACTATGAAATCGCAGTCTTTAATCGCCCTCTCGATAGCTTTGACACCAACGGATTCGAGAACCTTGAGATCAACACCGTACTTTGAAACTTTTACTCTAGATCTTATATCTACAGATGCGAGGATGCCCTCCTCCCCTGTGTAAATGTCTATTATCTTGAAACCGTATCTTCTCCCATCAATTAAAATCTGAGGCGTCATAATTCCACCAACTTTTAAGCCGCTTCTTCTTATCTCAGCTATAACATTCCTGATAACTGTAGACTTGCCCGACCTTGGTGGCCCTGTGATTATAACATTCACCTTCACAATCATTAGAGATAAAAGGTAAAATATCACTTTTCTCAGTTAGCATGGCTAATCTGATTCTAACGTCTGAGGGTAGTGTGAAATTGTACGTTCCCAAAGCGGAGTATGATCGTCTTACTTCAGGGGATCTCATGAAGCTACCTGCCTTCTATAACCCTCAGATGGAATCTAACCGAGACTTAACGATCGCATTCCTTAAAGTAGCTTCAAGGCTAATTGGGGAAGTTCGAATGCTCGACTTAATGGCGGCAACAGGGGTTAGAGGTGTTAGAGCAGCTATAGAAGTACCTGTCTCTACGGTTATATTTAACGATCTAAATGCTGAAGCATGCCGGATTATAAGGTTAAATATCGCGTTGAATGGCATATCAAGTATCTCAGCGGTCTTCAATATGGATGCTTCAATCTTACCATCCTATCTGCATAGGTTGCAAGCCAAAGTTAACTACGTAGATATAGATCCCTTCGGTTCTCCAGCTCCCTTTATTGAACCGTCTATAAAACTCTTGTCTGAGCTTAAAAACAGCATATTGGGGGTCACGGCTACAGATTTAACAGTCCTCTTTGGTAGGTACCCTGAGAAATGCTATAGAATTTATGGTGCTTGGTCCTACCCGGTAGAGTATTCTAAGGAGGTCGGTTTAAGAATACTTTTAGGCTATATAGCTAGAATGGCAGCCTTCAATGGTTTGAAAGCCGAGTTTCCGGTGGCGTTATACCATAGACACTATTTAAGGGCTTTTGCGATCTTATTTAAGCCCTCCAGTAGTGTAGTTAGATGGTTGAATGGCGTCATGGGTTATATATTTCATTGTCCGAAATGTGGGTGGCGTGGTGCTTGGAAATTGGAGGAGAGTGTCAAAGAGAGATGTGAGGTGTGCGGCTCTAGGACATTCAGATTAGGCCCTCTGTGGATCAGAAGACATATGGATCCAGACTTTGTTCAAAAAATAATTATAAACGTTAGAACTAATGACAAGATTCTTCTAAGAAGATTAGAGCTACTGTCTAACGAGGTGGATTCTGTTCCATGGTTTTACGACCTCGATAGGGTTTCAAAAGCCCTGGGCATAGCATCAGTTGGAATTGATAAACTGATATCAGCTCTTAGAATGCATGGATGGTCAGCTTCTAGGAGCCATATCTCATTTAAATCTATAAAAACCAAGGCAGATATTGAGGTCGTAAAGTATCTAACAAAACTCGTATAACAGATACCTTGTAAGGTTGTTACACTTGTATATGTCTCCTTTTTGGAGGCAGTTGTTAAGGGTTTTACATCTGAAGCAAGGTATTCGGCTTAGAACAGAGTAGCTGTGTTCCCTTTTTCCAAGATTTCTTGTGTTTTTAGGAAAGCCCTCCAATTCTACATGATATATATTACCGTTTAGTTTTTAACTTTACCGTTTTCTACGTATACGGGTTTATTGATATAGGAACTTGCATCTTCGAGTGGTATTAGTACTTTTGCTGTAGCATACGGGTTAGAAACTGGACCTATAACGTCTCTAATTATACCTATTAGTTTTCCCCCCTTTGTGTAGACATTACGGTTTATCGCTTTAGGAAATCTTAATAAGCGAGTATTACTGACCTCTATTAGGAAACTTCTCTCATTTGTTATACCAAGTATTACCCCGAGTTTTCTCATCGCTTTCCACCTCTAATATTTTGAAGTTCTCTTGCTACCTCTTTGATAAGTTGAGTTTTCTTGAGCGTCGTATTAACTACTACCCTCCCTTCTCTCTCAAACCATCTGGCGGGGTGGTGCTTATCTTTTTCAATCGTGCATCCAAGTCCTAATGCCCTAACTGCTTTATATATCTCTTCAGCGGTCGGGTTCTTAACAGCGCGGCTTTTACTCACACGTCTACCCTTACTTCTTGGACATTTGGAATTAAAATAGACCGGGTACAAAATGATATTCTTCGCTTTCAAATTCTTAGCCTTCAATTAGAACTGCGTTAATAACGCCGTCCTGGCCAGGTCTGGATGTGACAATAGCTTTTCCCATCTCTGTTTCTATTATCGCCCCCTTAGTTATTATTCCACGTCTTTTGAAATCTCTATTTGCCTGATTATCCAAAACCCTCAGTATTTTCGCCTTCTTTGTTGTACCAGACTTTTTGTCGGTCACGTTCGCGTAATCCGCTAGTAGAACTGCTAACTTGTAGTTTCCTCCCATCACCCTTTTTTTCTTAACCTTCAGCTCGCCTATCTTTGTTTCAGCCGGGGGCCGGCCTATCTCCCTCCGTCTTTTCTTTTTTGACTTTTTTATCTTGGCTCCCGAGGGTCTTCGGCCTTTTGGCATTACTTTGCCATGGTAGCTCATATATATCAGACTCATTAGTAGTAGTTCATAAATAAAAGGGTTGAGGTTTGGAATTTTAGTCGAATGAGCTAGGCGGCGAGAACTCTTCCTCTCCCTCCTCGCCTTCCTTGCCTTTCGGCTTCTCGTACCTCTTAGCCGCTATTATGTCATCTGTCTTTATCAGCATTATTGCTGTTTCCGTTGCTGCTTCAATGGCGTGTCTTGTTGCCCTAAGAGTTTCAAGTACTCCTAGCTTTTTCATATCATCTATTCCTCCAGTGAGGACGTCGACACCGTAGCTTGTGTTTCCCTTAGAATGTTCGGCTCTAAGGTCCATCAATATCTCAATAGTGTCTAAGCCAGCGTTCTCCGCAAGGGCTACGGGAATTCCTTCTAAGGCCTCAGCATAAGCCTCTATAGCTCTCTGCTCCTTTCCTCCAACGCTTTTAGCGTACTCTTTAAGTTTCATCGCAAGTTCTACTTCGACTGCGCCTCCCCCGTATACTGCCTTGTTCTCTTCCAAGATATTCCTTGTTACGCATAACGCGTCATGGATGCTTCTTTCTGCTTCATCTACTATCATTTCAGCTCCCGCTCTTAGGATTATTGTGACGGCTTTCGGGTTTTTGCATTGTTCAACAAAGATCATTTTGTCTTCTCCTATTTTTCTTTCCTCTACTAGCCCGGCGTATCCTAAGTCGTCACTTGTGAGGTCCTCTATATTTGTTATGATCCTAGCCCCCGTTGCTCTTTGCAGTTTATCCATGTCTTTCTCGCTTATCCTCCTAGCAGCTAGTATTCCTTTCTTTGCAAGGAAGTGCTGCGCTATTTCATCGATACCTTTCTGGCAGAATACTACTGTAGCACCTGTGTTCGCAATCTTTTCCACCATTTCCTGAAGAAGCTTAGTCTCTTCCTCCATGAACATCTTTATCTGGTTTGGATCGGTTATCCTGACTTCGGCACTATATTCTGTTTTCTCTATTTCCAGTGGGGTATTGAGGAGGGCTATTTTAGCATCCACTATTCTTCTGGGCATTCCACTGTGTACTACTTCCTTGTCTAGTACTATCCCGTTGATGAGCTGGGATTCAGCCAGGCTTTTTCCCTGCTTCTTTACTATTTTTATCCTATCTATGTCAACCTTTATCTTCCCATTGACTTCTTCCATCACTTGTTTAGCGGCCTTAATGACAAGCTCTGCAAGGTAATCTGATTCTTCATGGATCATCTTGCTCTGCATAGCGGTTATAGCTATCTTCTTCAGTGTTTCATGATCCTCCCTATCTATCTCAAATGCTATTTCATTTACTGCTTCTTTAACCTTATCTAAGGCTTTTTTATACCCATCTACAATTATACTCGGATGCATCCCTTGATCTAATAGTTCTTCAGCTCTACTCAATATTTCACCTGCGATTACAACTGCGGTTGTTGTTCCATCACCTGCGTCGTGGTCTTGGGCTTTTGCGAGATCAACCATCAGCTTAGCGGCTGGATGCTGAACATCCATTTCATCAAGTATTGTAGCCCCGTCATTTGAGATGGTAATGTCACCAAGCTGGTCTATTATCATTTTATCCATCCCTTTAGGTCCAAGAGTACTTCTTACCGCGTCTGCAACTGCCTTGGCAGCCATAAAGTTTATTCTTCTCGCTTCTTCACCTCGGGTTCTACTTGTCCCTTCTTTTAGAATAAGGACTGGTTGTCCTCCGATTGTCGCAAGAGTCATTTGTTATCACCTCTTTTAAACTTCTACCTCTACTAAGGATATTATAGTAAGGGTTGCCTAAAAAATTAAATGTTTCTAATAGACCTCAGATATGGTGAACAGCGTTGATAAAGCTTGGAGTAGTGGGATACGGCACTATAGGGAGAAGAATAGCTGAAGCGATAGCTATTCAGCCGGATATGGAGCTTATAGGTGTTGTAAAGCGGACTCCTGACTACAAGGCGATTATTGCTGCTAATCGTAACATAGACCTGTATGCTTTGGATGAAGAGTCCTATAATCTCTTTCAAGAAAGAGGAGTACCCTGCAGGGGGGTATTGGATGATCTACTTAGAAATATAGACATGGTTATAGATGCGTCGCCAGCAGGGTCGGGGGCTAAAAACAAGCCAAAATATGAAGATCAGGGTCTCAAAATGGTGTTCCAAGGTGGAGAAGAAAGCAGTATAGCTGAGGTATCATTTGTGTCAGAATGTAGCTACGAAAAAGCCTATGGAAAGAACGTTATTAGAGTCGTGTCATGCAATACTACTGGACTTTCAAGGTTGATCTATTGTTTAAATGAGGCGTTTAAAGTAAAACGGGTTTTTGCGGTCTTAGTTAGGAGAGCCGCCGACCCTGAGGAAACGGGGAAGGGGCCTATTGACGCGATAGTTCCTGACGTTAAGGTTCCATCGCATCATGCCCGGGATGTTAACACGGTTTTAGATGTGCCAATTATGACTATGGCAGTAAAGGTTCCTGTTACACATATGCACGTGCATATGGTGGAAGTAAAGCTTGGTAGCCAAGTTACAAGGGAGGACGTTATAGACGCTATAGAAGAGGCATCTAGGATTATTCTGGTGGACGCGGATGATAAGCTATCATCAACCGGTAGGTTGTTCGATTATGCAAGGCTAAAGGGTAGACCTATGGAGAACATTTATGAGTTAATGGTATGGAGAGATTCCATAAAAATTGATGGAGACAGACTCTACCTATTCCAAGCGGTTCACCAGGAGGCCATTGTAATACCAGATAACATAGATGCCGTTAGATCTGCGATGAAACTAAGTTCTAAGGGCGAATCTATGCGAATAACTAATGCCACACTTGGTATCACAGGGAGGGCATTCTGAGGATAACCTTTAAATTCAACACTTAATTTCTTTAACTTCCAGCTACATAATATAAAGTGTTAGAAATGCCCAGAAGAGGATCAATGGCATTTAGACCTAGGAAGAGAGCTTCCGCAGAAGTAGCGAGGTTTAGGTCTTACCCGTCTATAGATAAGCCCATAATGCTCGGGGCATTTCCAGGGTACAAGTGTGGAATGATCCATGTCATGATGGTGGATGATCACCCGAATAGGCCTACATACCAACAGGAAATATTTATGCCGTGTACTGTTGTAGAAGCTCCAGAAATCACGGTTTTTGGGATAACACTCTACATCGAGACGCCTTACGGACTTAAACCTGTTACAACCATATACAAGATCCCAGCAATGGATAAGAAAGAAGCTAAAAGCCGTATGGATCTTAGTAGAGCTATACAGATACCTAAAGCCCCCGTAAAGGATGGATGGATAACCAACTTAGACGAGAGAATGAAAATAGTCGATAAAAACATAGATAGAATCGCAGAAGTTAGATTACTGGTTCATACAAATCCCAGATCCGCCGCTGTGCCAAAGAAAAAGCCGGAAATACTTGAGATACCTATTCTCGGATCCGTGGCACCTAAAGAAAAGTTGAAATTTGCTTTAAACAAACTTGGAAGCAACATAAGCCCGCTTGACGTGTTCGAACCCGGTATGTTTGTGGATGTAACCGCTGTTACAAAGGGTAAGGGATTCCAAAGTGCTGTCAAAAGATTTGGGGTTAAGCTGTTACCGCATAAAGCGGGTAAGAAAAGGCGTGGAGTTGCAAGCATGGGTTCACGGCATCCACCATACGTTAGATGGACTGTTCCGCAACCTGGTCAGATGGGGTATCACAAGAGAACGGAGTACAATAAGAGAATCCTTAAATTAGGTGCAAATCCTGCAGAGGTAAATCCCAAGTCTGGATTTAAATCATACGGCCTAGTAAGAACAAATTATATCCTCCTTTCAGGTTCAATACCTGGCCCTCCTAAAAGATTCGTTCTTTTAAGACCGGCTATTCGACCTCCTAAGTGGTGGATCAAACTTAAGGGGGCAGGATCTAAGTCGGGAGATGATAAGAAAGCGGGGATTGTTGCCCCTAAGATTACGTTTATTTCATCTCAAACGGCTGAAATCATAAGCAAAGGTTCTGCTGTGGAAAAAGCAAAGGTGAAATAGTATGGTTGAACGTCCTATTTACAACTTGGATGGCGAGATAATAGGTAAAATAGAGCTTCCATCAGTATTTAATAGGCCTGTCAGGCTAGACCTCATTAGGAGAGCTTATCTTTCAACTCTTACATCAAGCAGACAGCCTAAAGGTACAGACCCTAATGCTGGTAAGAGGACATCAGCGAGATCTTGGGGGGTCGGTAGAGGATTAGCAAGGGTACCCAGGATTAGGGGTGAACATCATCCAACAGTAGGTAGAGGAGCATTCGCACCAGGCACCGTCGGTGGTAGAACAGCTCACCCTCCAAGGACTGATAAAAGATTAGAGGAGAAGATAAACAAAAAGGAAAAGAGACTTGCCATGATGTCAGCTATATCAGCGACGGCGGATAAGGAGATAGTCAGGTCTAGAGGGCATAGAATTCCTGGGGAATTCGAAACGCCATTAATTATATCTAAAGAAATCGAATCCCTGTCAAAAACGAACCAAGTTAAAAAATTACTAGACAAGCTTGGCCTATCTGAGGAGTTAAAGCGATGTAAAGATAGGTGGGGCAAGATAAGAGCTGGAAGGGGAAAAATGCGTGGCAGGAAGAGGCAAAGGGCGAAAGGCCCACTAATAATAGTTTCAAAAGATGACGGAATCGTTAAAGCTGCTAGAAATATACCTGGTGTAGATGTAAAGCTTGTAGACCTATTATCTGTTAAAGATCTATGTCCAGGTGGTGTTCCTGGCAGGCTTACAATCTGGTCTGAGACAGCTATCCGGGAGATTGGTGATAGGTTTGCTTGACCCATTTAAAGTTATCAAGAAGCCAGTAACCTCTGAAAAAGCTATTAACATGATAGAAAGAGAAAACAAGTTAACATTCATTGTAGATAGAAGATCAAATGAGAAAGTGATCAAAGCAGCGTTTGAAAAACTTTTCGAGGAGCCTGTCCAAAAAGTTAATACACTTATAACTCCAAAAGGTGAGAAGAAGGCTATAATAAAGTTGAAAAGGGATGGTGCAGCATTAGATATTGCGGTAAAACTTGGAATAATATGAGGTTTTTAAAATGGGAAAAAGGCTGATAGTCCAGCGTAGAGGGAGAGGCACTCACACCTTTAAGTCCTGGGATCACTTAAAGGTTGGGCCAGCCAAATACCCTCCAAGAGATAAGATCGGTGACGCCGTGGTTAAAGGTGTGATAGAGGAGTTTCTGCACGAGCCTGGTCGTGGAACACCACTAGCCAGGGTGCGGTTAGAGAATGGTTCATCCTTTATATATATTCCACCTAAAGGTGTATTTATAGGTCAGGAGATCGAAATAGGACTTAATGCTGAGCCATCCCTCGGCAATATACTTCCTGTCGGAAAGATACCTGAAGGGACAATGATATGTAATGTTGAACTTAGAAGAGGTGATGGCGGAAAAATAGCTAGGAGAAGCGGAACATACGCAATAGTGTTCTCACATGAGAGGGGTAGAACCTTATTAAGGCTTAGATCGAAGAAAGAAAAGTGGATAAAGGATTCATGCTGGGCGACGGTCGGCCAGGTTGCCGGAGGCGGCAGGACAGAGTTGTATTTTGTAAAAGCCGGCGTTAAATATCATCTTGTTAAGAAGCAGTCCAAGAAGTGGCCTGTAGTTAGAGGTGTAGCTATGAACCCTGTAAGCCACCCACACGGTGGAGGATCACATAATAGACCCGGAAAGCCCACCACAGTACCAAGATCCGCTCCCCCAGGCCAGAAAGTGGGTCATATAGCTGCACGGTGGGTTGGCAGAAAGAAGAAGAGGAGACGTTAAACTTTAATAGAGCACGTGTTATGAACTAGGTGATGGCAATGATGTCCCGAGAATTCAGATACAGAGGCCTAACACTTGAAGAGTTGCAACAACTCCCTATGGATGAGCTAGTGGAGCTGCTACCCTCAAGAGTAAGACGGACGCTGAAAAGAGGTCTCCATCCGGAGAATAGAAAATTACTAGAGAAGATTCGAAAAGTAAAGAGACTTGGGATAAAGAAGATCATTAGAACTCATAGAAGGGATATGATTATATTACCGGAGATGGTCGGCATGGTCATAGCTGTACATAATGGGAAAGACTGGGTGAATGTTGAAATAAAACCTGAGATGATTGGTCGCTATCTTGGCGAGTTCGCTCCCACATGTAAAGTTGTTAAACATAGCCGGCCTGGGAAAGGAGCCACCAGGTCAAGTAAGTGGTTACCTCTGAAGTAGAGTGCCGGGGTGGCAGAGTGGACTAATGCGCTGGCCTTGAGCTGTTGGGAAAGCCAGTGCCCCCAACGGGGCTCGTGGGTTCGAATCCCACCCCCGGCGCTCCTACTAAACTGTTTTGATAGCTTATTCTTGATTGGCTGTATTTTCAACAGGATAACGATTACATAAAAATATGGATAGGAGGGCTACGGTAGTATTATGTTTACCTTCACATCTTCGGGTATTGCTATACTCATTATTCTTCTCATCAGCCTTTCATCGGGATTCGGAATGTCTATTATTCTTTTGTGAATTCTCAGTTCCCATCGTTCCCACGTTTTACCTCCTTGGCCGCAGGGGGTTCTCCTTGTTGTTATCCTTAGTTTCTTTGTCGGGAGGGGCACGGGGCCTATTATTCGTGCCCCGCTCCTGGTGACGATCTCCTTTAGCTGTTTACATACGGTTTCTAGACTTTTGTAGTTTGTACTTACCAGCTCTATTCGTAGTCCCCGCATCTCCCTGAACCTTACTTACCCTTCTTCTCGGCTGGTACAACTTCTAGCACTATTCCTGCTCCTATAGTCATTCCCATGTCTCTTATTGCAAATCTGCCTAGTGCTGGGAAGTCTTTAAACTTCTCAACTACCAGCGGTTTTATTGGTCTCATTTTAACAACTGCTGAGTCTCCAGCTTTAAGGTATTTAGGATTCTTCTCTATCACTGCTCCGGTTTTAGGATCTCTCTTGTCTACAAACTCGTAGATTTCACATGCCATGGTTGCAGTATGTATGTGTACTACTGGAGTGTAACCGGGTGCAATCGCTGTTGGGTGTTGCACAACTATTATTTGTGCTGTGAATTCCTTTGCCACGGTTGGAGGATTATCCGGGTATCCTATTACCATTCCTCTCCTCAGCTTTCTTTTCTCGATACCCTTTATGTTGAACCCTATGTTATCTCCTGGTACAGCTTGTTCAAGTCTCTCATGGTGCATTTCGATGGATTTTACTTCTGCTGTCTCACCCAAGGGTTCCACAATTATCCTTGTGTTAGGCTTCAACACCCCGCTTTCGACTCTGCCCACAGGGACAACTCCTACTCCTGTTATTGTATAAACGTCTTGGATGGGTATTCTTAGGGGTTTATCCACAGGCTTTGGCGGAGGCTGTAACTTGTCAAGTAGTTCGTATATGGTTGGACCTTTATACCATGGCATGTTCTCACTTCTTTTTACCACATTGTCTCCTTCCCATCCTGACGTGGGGACAAAGGGTATCTTGCTTACATCGTATCCTACCTTCTTGAGCAAGTTCGAAACTTCAGCCTTGAGTTCCTCGAATCTGTCTTGGCTGTATTTGACCGTTTCTTCGTCCATCTTGTTTATCGCTACAATTAACTGGTTGATACCTAGAGTCCTTATGAGAAATATATGCTCCCTTGTTTGCTGCTGTACACCCTCTCCAGCCTTTGCTGAGACTACAAGAAGAGCTGCGTCAGCTTGGCTTGCCCCTGTAATCATGTTTTTGATGAAGTCTACATGGCCGGGTGCGTCGATTATCGTGATGTACTTGTGGGGGGTCTCTATCTTCGTTGTGAAGATATCTATCGTTAGCCCTCTTTCTCTCTCTTCCTTTAACTTGTCTACCAGCCATGCGAATTTCATGGTTCCTGCTTCTTCGTCGCTTGGCAGTTCCTTTACTAGCCCTAAATCGTAGAACAGTCTTCCTAAGATCGTGGACTTCCCATGGTCTACATGGCCTACGAAAACCAGGTTTAGATGTTCTTTTTCAGGCATTTCTCTCCCTCATATCAAGCTTAGAATAGAAAGTATCTTTATCAAATTTTAACTTTATCTTCACTATGGTAATCTTGGCATGTTAATGGTAATCAGCTCAATATCTCACATGGGATGTGAACTTTGGCCTTTATGTTTAGATTAATCTTCTTAGAGTGATATTTTACTGCTAGTTTGTATTAAACATTTGTTATGCCTGATTAAGAGTTTTATGAGCCACTATTTACTACCTGGATTTACCTGGAACTTGCTGCTATCCTTTCTATCTCTTCCTTCTTTTTGATCGCATAACTCTTGTTCCTATCGTTATTTGCTGCTGCTATTATTTCTTCAGCTAGGCATTCATCGATTCTTCTGACAGACCTGTAAGATTTCATAGCAGCGCCTTGTGCGATGTATCTGATCGCCAAATCCACCATTCTTGTGGGTGATACGTCTACTGAATGCAAATAGGCAACCCCCCCGTATATGATTCTGGTTGTTTCTTCCCTGATCGCTGCGTTCTGTATAGCGTCAACTAAAACCTGAACAGGGTTTCTCCCTGTCTTTAAATGTATGATTTCTAGGGCACGTTCTACGACCTTTAATGCTCTAGCCTTCTTTCCGGCGTTTTTACTATTTACCCTCGATTTTTTTACGCTATAATTCAACGGCTGTCCCATTAACCTATTGGCGAGCCTTTCAACAATAGGCACCTTATGTTTTCCAAACCGTTTATGTTCATGTCTACCAGAAGTGTGGGGTAGAAATATGGGTTTAAGGTTTATCTTATCCTTCAGAGCTAGGTTTTTTACTTCTACTTCTTCTAAATCCCATTTTCCAAAAAGCCTAATACCCATGGAATCTACCTCTGTGGTTTCTCTTTCTTCCCTTTTAATATTGCTTTAAGGGACACTCCATTAACCTTTATCACCTGAAATCTAACCCCTGGTATGTCTCCGTAGCTTCTAGCTCTTGAGCCACCTATGCCGGCGATTATTACCTCATCGTGTACCTCGATATAGTTTAGTGCACCGTCCCCGGGAGCGAATGCGATGACTTGCTCACCGGTCTTGGCAAGTTGTACTTTAACACATTTTCTAAGTCCTGAGTGTGGCTGTCTAGCTTCGAGCCCAACTTTTTCTATCACTATTCCCCTAGCCTGAGGTGCTCTCCCAAGTGGATAGTACTTTCTGTGGAAGCCGTGTACCCTTCTCCTCCACCTAACATCATGTCTTTTCTTCTTTTTCACTCTCTTCAGCAAAGGCCTAGCCGCGTGCAATCCTAGTGGAGACTTCTTAGCCATACAATAAATACCTATTCTGCTGGCTTATCTATAAGCTTTATGTCGTCTATATCATACCATCTTTTTGCAAGGTACCTAGCTCTGTTTATGTTTTTCCCACCCTTTCCTATGGCTATTCCTTTGTCCTCAGCAACTACTGATACAAAGGCGATTTTCCTTCCTCCCTGACTCATTATCTTTATGTAGTTGACTCTCGCTGGTTGAAACAGCTTTTTAATGAAGGTCTCCGGGTGCCTTGAAAATTCGACAACCTCAACATCCTTTCCTATCGCCTTCTTGAGTCTTTTTATCATAACCCCTCTTCTGCCTATTGCAAGCCCAAGTTGACCTTCAGCCACTAAATATATTACCCTATTGTTTTCGTCATCTATCCTACAATCTATAACAGTGCTCCCTGTAAGATCCTCGAATAGCGAGATATACTTTATCTCACGTGTTCCCAGAACTTTCTCCTTCACTTGTTTCACCTTCTGCATATTTGAGTATTGATGAGTCGCCTTCATCGATTACAGCAAGCGCTGAAACAAGAAATTTCTTCCCTACAGCTTTGCCGAGCTCAAGTGCTCCTGCATCATATTTTAAGACGGGGGTATTAGTTAACTTTGCGAATTTCTCTATTCTTAACCTATACTGCTCTGGGCAGTTGTTAGCCAGTATTATCAATTTTGACCTGATGTTTCGACTTCCCAAATCCCTTATTACAGCCTTGCATCCGAGTATCATCTTTCCTGATTTTGAGCATATCTTTAATTCCTCATCCAGCCCCACTTTCAATCTCACCTACATACCAGTATATGTTCACACCTCCTGTTCCTATTCGCGGCGGCTTCCCCACTATAACAGCATCCAGAGGACTTTTAAGTTCTGTCCTTACACCCTGCCTTGATGCGTCAAGTATTACCTTCTTAGTAGTTTCAAAGGCAGCTCTTGCTAAAATGTCTTTCTTATCTCTAAGGACGCCGTACCTGCCAACTTGCCTTATCTCTCCGGTGAAACACATTATGTCCGCTATTAGAGAGACGTGTCTTCTGTCTACCTCTAATCCCTGACCCTCTAGCACCCCTAAGACTTCCTCTATGAGCAAATTCCTAGCGGCTTCTATCCCGAGAACCTTTCTAACCTCATATATATCATTACACGTCGTTTTAGTTGTGTCTACCCCATCTATTTCGAATACCTTTTGTAGATTTACACCTTCGGTTTCAATAATGTACTCGCCATCTTTGAATCTTACTCTAGCCTTCTTTATCCCTTTGATTCCCTTTACGTGCGTGTCAAGTATCTTTCTTCTAAGATCTCTAAGTTGTCTTATGAACCCTTCTTTTTGTAGTTTTACCTTAATCTCACCATTTTCTACGGAGACCTTTCCGAGTTTATTTAGAAGTTTAGCTATGTCCTCAGCCTTTACATCCGCCTTTTTAACCCTTGATTTATCTAGAATTATTGTTATCTCCCTTTCATAGTAGTCCGTTAGCACCATTTTGGCAAGGTCGCCTACCTTTATTTCAACCATGTTTCTAACTATTTTTTCAGCTTCCTCCTTTGACTTAGCTATTTTAGGTTTCAAATACACAGTCATTCTCGGTGTTTTTTGTTTTCTTCTTGCGTCAAATAGCTCTATTAGTCTTGGTAGGCCGAGGGTTATGTTTAGCTCGGCAACCCCCGGTGTGTGGAATGTTCTAAGGGTCATCTGGGTAGCTGGCTCAGCTACACTTTCTGCTGCTATTATTCCAACCGGATGAAGAGGTTGTACCATACACCTTTCTTTTACTCTTAATCCTTCATTTATAGCTGATTGAACGGCTTTGGGTCCTGCCTTCAATTCTATGAGGTGTTTAGCAAGAGTTATTGGCAAGCCCGCCTTTGAGATCTTGTCTTCGATATCTTCTGGATTAAGTGGTTGTTCTTCGCCTGCTTTCTTGACTGATTCTTCAGCTATTTTCCTGAAGTTAGTATACTCCCCGTGGAAGTATTTTGCTGGATCTATGCCATCATCACCGAATTTAAACTGTATTATGTTGTCTTCAGAGTCTCGTACGGTGAAGTCATAATCAACCATACAATCTTTCAAAGCATTAGCAAGTTTTCTGTAAGTATAGCCGCTCTCTGCAGTTCTCAATCCTTTATCTACTAAGCTGTCCCTACCTGCCATTGCATGGAAGAGAAACTCGGCTGGTGTTAGCCCCTTCACATAGCTGTTCTTAACATATCCCTTGGAGAAGACCTCATCCTCTCCGGGAACGAAGCATGAAAGGGTTCTTCCTTTGAACCCTGTCGTAACCCTCTTTCCTCTTATCGCTTGCTGCCCTAGCGATGCAGACATTTGTGTCAAGTTTAGGATTGAACCTCTAGCTTTCGTTCTAGCCATTATGTATGGATCACTGTCCGGATTGAGGTATCTCTTTACTATTTCTTCGTGTTTTCCACGGGTTTTCTGTAGAACATCCATTATAAGGCGTTCAAGGGTTTCCCTTTTAGTCATGCCGGGTATAGCTTCAAGCTTTCCTTTTTTAGCCCGTTCTATAAGCTCCATTACATCCTTTTTACCTTTCTCTATTACTTCTTCGACCTCTTTTAACGCTTCAGGTGGAAGCTCAACATCACTCAAAGACATAGTTGTGCCTCTAAGCCTTATATACCCGGATAAGGCCTTAAAGTACCTGCTTATGAAATCAGCCGCTGCTTCCTCCCCTTTATCTCTGATGATCGTGTCTAATAGGGATGTCTTTGCTTTAACCAGGACCCCTATGGTATTTGTGTCTAAAGCACCTTTAATGAGCTTTCCATCTTTAACTACAACATAAGCGTCATATGGGCAGTTCTCTTCCAGACACTTCTCGCATCCACGGCATGAGGATGCTTTACCCCTAAACTCTATTCCTTTTGGAAGGAACATAGAAAATATTTTTTTACCGCTCCATAGCCCATCTTCATCAGGTTCAGGGAGCTTATATATCCCTCCCCAGACTAGTATTCTTGATGCATCTTTCTTTGTAAGCTTAGTCTTTTCGGAGGTCATCAGATAGGCCGCTGTTATATAGTCTTCACTTCCCCCTATTATCGCACCTCCTATTCTAGGAGAAACAAGGTTTTTCTCAACAGCGAGAAGTTCGTCGCCCTCTATTCTTGCTTGGAGGCTTTGAGGGGCGTGTACGTTCATCTCGTCCCCATCGAAGTCAGCATTGTAAGGGGTGCACACTGCCGGGTTTAGTCTGAATGTCCCGTATGGCAAAACCTTTACCCTATGTTTTAATATCGAAAGTCTATGAAGGCTTGGATGCCTGTTGAAAATTACAGAGTCACCATCTTGTAGGTGCCTTTCTACTACATAATTATAGTCTAGCTCGTCAGCTATAGCCTGTCTATCAGCCAGGAGTGTTAGCTTAACTTTTTCCCCATTAGGCCTTATAACATAGTTTGCGCCAGGATACTCTGGCCCGTTTTTCACTCTTTCCTTGAGTTCTTCAATATTGTACTCGTTCACATGTTCGGGCAACGTAAGGACTTTAGCTATCTCTACAGGTACTCCAACCTCGCCTATGTCTATCATTGGATCTGGAGTTATAACTGTCCGACTTGAGAAATCTACACGTTTTCCGATCAGGTTGTTTCGGAATCTCCCATCTTTACCGGACCATCTGTCGAAGATGGCCTTAATCGGTCTCTTCCCATGCTGGGTCGCCGGGGGTAAGCCTGATATAGTGTTGTCATATAACGTAGCGACATGATATTGGAGGAGATCCCATGTCTCCTCAACTAACACGCTTGGTGACCCCGACCCTAATAAGCTTTCGAGCTTCCGGTTTACCCTGACAATATCAGCTAACTTGTGAGTTAAGTCATCTTCGGATTTTTCTCCAGTCTCTAATGTTACAGAAGGCCTAATGCTTAAAGGTGGAACTAAGATAACCGTTAAAACAGCATTCTCTGGACGGGATCTACCCGGGTGGAAGCCTAGAAGGAGGACATCGTCGTCAGGGATTCCTTCAAGCCGCTCTCTGATCTCCTGAGGCCATATTCTCCTCTTATTCGGGTGCTCAACGTAAAACCTATAGACATATTCTACTTTAACTTTTGCAGCCTTCTTTCCGCAATGGGGGCATTTTTGAACCTTGGATGCTTTTGTTATCACCTCCCTAATAATTTTCTGGCTGATCTCTCCGTGGATCTTGATATACTTGTTCATCTTCTCTAGATACTCCTTTAGGACGTCTTCAGGGAGAAGTATTCTGTTACAATTGGCACACGTTGAGTTCAGGATATCTCTTATCTCACGGACAAATCCTACGTGAAGTACTGGTCTCACTAGCTCTATTCTCCCAAAGTGTCCGGGACATCGATCTATCCTGTTTCCACATGTTTTGCACACTTGAGTTGGGTCGATTACACCAAGCCTGGGATCTAGAACCCCGCCCTCTATGGGGCTTCCTTCTTCGTCATATGTGTCGGGGCTAGTGATTTCTATTGTTCCTATTTTCCTTATCTGCTCCGGTGACAGTAAACCGAATGTTAGGGCTTTAATCCTGTAAGATAGGTCATAGTTCAAAGCCTTTCCACCTCCAGCCTAACATCTATACCTGCAGAAATCATCTCTTGGATTAGAAGTTTCATAGCATAAGCCGTAACCACCGGGACTACCTTTGGGCTCTTGCATTCTTCGCATACATACACACGTTTCCTTCGATCGTAATATGCTATTCTCCCACAATTCATGCATACAAATATTATTGTCTTGTCGGAATTATCTAAGAGTCTATCTTGGATTAGTGCTGAAGCCCCATAAGCTATGAAAACCTCTTCCTCCATCTCTCCTATTCTCAATCCGCCTCCCTTCGCTCTCCCTTCTACCGGCTGTCTTGTCAGTATTTGAACCTGTCCCCTTGCTCTAGCATGTATCTTGTTTCTTACCATGTGCTTCAGTTTCTGATAGAAACATACACCGATGAATATGTCCTGAGCGAGCATTTCACCGGTCATGCCGTCGTACATAACTTCTCTCCCATCGTATCTGAAACCTAGCTTAATAAGAGCCTTCTTCAAGTCTTCGACTGGTTCAGATATGAATGGGGTTCCATCGACAATTCTACCTTCGAGACATCCAACTTTGCCTGCTAGGAGTTCGATTAGCTGGCCCACGGTCATCCTTGACGGTATGGCATGCGGATTAAGTACAAGATCTGGAACGATACCTTCGTAGGTAAATGGCATGTCGTCATGCCTATAGATCATACCAACCACTCCTTTCTGCCCGTGTCTTGTTGCGAACTTGTCTCCCAGTTCTGGTATCCTATTGTCTCTTACTACTACTCTAGCTATTCTATCTCCCTCACCAGTATTTGCTATCATTGATATGGTTATGATACCCTTCTCTCCATATCTTATTCCTATCGATGCATCTTTTCTGGCTATCCATCCAGCTTCTCTAAAACCTAAATATTCTCCTATGAACCTGGGAGGGCTCGTCCTACCTATTATAACGTCTCCTCCCTTAACTTCTTGCTCTGGTTCCGCTATCCCGTCAGGTCCTAGATTCCTATATGCTTCTTTAGTTCTTCTGCCACTTATTTCCTCTTCCGATGGGATTTCAAATCTATCTTCTTGTCCTCCAAAATATCTTCTTTCTACAGCTTCATATGTTCTAAAGAATACACTTCTTGCAGCCCCCCGATCTACGGCGCCCTTGTTGAGGACTACAGCATCCTTGGTATTATAATTATCCATACATAGTACTGCAACTACAAGGTTCTGGCCTGATGGCCTATTATCGTATCCTAAAAGTTTTACCACTTTTGTGGCTACTATCGGCCTCTGAGGATAGTATAGTATGTGTGCCCTGCTATCCATTCGTTGATGCCAGTTTACGGCGTACATTCCAAGACCCTGCCTGGTAATGTTTGCTGCTATCACGTCTCTGGCGCTCTGGTTATGTTCAGCGTATGGAAGCATTCCTGCTGCTACTCCAAACATCATGTATGGTGCAAAGTCTAAGTGGGTGTGTTTTGGGGTTATTTCTCTAAGGTTTGTTGCTACGACGGCTTCTTCCTCTTCTAGCGCATCTAGGAACTCTATAATTCCCCTCTTGACAAGACCGCTGAATGTTATTCTACCATTCTTTACATCATCTAAAAGTTCGATGGCATCTTCTATCCTGTTGACCGGTATGAGGATTCTCCTTATCCTTCCGGCATCCGCGTTTATAACTACTTCTCTCTTTTCCCTGTCAAATATACTGTTTATTTCATGAGAGATCTCTCTTCTTACTTGGTTAAACCTTTTTATGAATTCTTCGGGTTCTTCAACCAAACCTATCAGTAATCCATCGACATAAACGGGTGTTAATCTACCTACCATTTCCGGAGTGGCTCTTTCGATGGGTATAACACCCAGTTGGATACATCTTGTTATAATCGGGTTTTTCTCAACACCCACCGTGGCATCTATAAAGCTGGCGAGTCCCTTGACGAGCCCACAGCTTGTTCCTTCTGGAGTTTCAAGGGGGCATAGCCTTCCCCAGGTTGTTGGATGAAGAGCCCTAGCTTTAAAGTGGGGATGAGTCCTTGTGAGCGGCGAGATGACCCTTCTAAGATGGGAGATTGTAGCGAGATAGTTGGTTCTATCCAAGATCTGGCTTACTCCTGTTGCTCCACCAACCCAGCTCCCGGTGGCAAGTGCGCTGTGGAATCTGTCCGTTATGGTTTGAGGTTGTGCAAAGTGTCTGATGTCAATATCCCCCAGACCCTTACTTATTTTCTTAGAGATTTGGAACTGGAGTTGCCATGCAAATATCACAAAGGCATATCTAAATAGTGTCTGGAGTAAGTCGCCTACGAACTGGATCCTCTTATTTTTATAGTGATCCTTGTCGTCGGGGGGTATTTCTTTAAGCTTAACCCTAATGAGTCTCTCAACCATTTTAGCAATATAGTATGCTTTTTTGAGATTATCAGCTCTCCTCGTCCCTATGTGTGGGAGAAGTTGTCTTTCAATCCTGTTCTGGGTAAACATTATTCTTTCTTCTCTTGGTGATCCTGGGGATAGCCTTCTCCCTATAAAGTCTAATGCATCCTCTACTGTGAAACCACCTTTTTTCTTCGGCATAGCATCTAAGCATACAAGGAACTCTTCAATGACCTTTTTATCGCTGCTAATAGCATAAGTGACGTCTCTGTCGGATTCAAGTCCCAGAGCCCTTAGTAAAATTGTTACTGGAATATTTATACCAGCAAACTGGGCTATTATCTCTCCATTTCTCTTGTACTGTAGTGTTAAGACGGCTCTGTATCCTGCTCTGACGGAGTATACTTTAGCTACTAAGGGGGAAGTGGTTCCCCTGCTAACGATAACTCTGTTGCTTGCTATATCCTCCCTGGAAACCACAACTCGTTCTGATCCATTGATAATAAAGTATCCCCCAAGATCTAATGGGTCTTCTTTAGCCTTGATAAGATCTTCTCTACTTAATCCATGGAGTACACATATCTTTGATTTAACCATTACTGGTAAGGATCCAATGAAGACTTCTTGTCTCTTTATCTCCACGTTTCCATCGTATAAAAATGCCTCAAGGTACATCGGTGCTTCGTAGGTTAATTTCCTCTGTCTACATTCCATTGGAGTTACTGTCCTTCTGGATCCGTCTGCTTCTACTATTGATGGTGATAGAATCTTTAACTTGCCAAATTCGATCCTTAGGTTCTGACCTAGCTCTACAACCCTGTTGTTGTCTATTACCTCCTGTAATCCCCTTTCTACAAATTGGTTGTATGATTCTATTTGTACGTCTACGAAACTTTTCTCTTTGAAATAACTTTCTACTATGGGATAGAAATCTACATCTAACCTTATAGGCATCAAACAGCTATCCCTCCACTACAACCCTGTAGTAAACCCCACCGCCAAATCGTTTTATCATTATAATATCGCCGGGTTTAGCCTTCAAGTGTTTTATCGCCGGGTCAGATGCTTTGATCTTGGGAAACTTGTAGATAGACCCATACATCTCAAGAACACGGCGTTTCTCATTTTCGTCAAGTTTAAAGTGAGGTGGTACAAGTCTATGTTTCAAACCAACCATTACTATTACTTTTCATCCACGGTCAATTAAAAATTTATATCCAGCCGGTATAGTAATAAAGGGCGAGTGGCCTAGCTGGATAGGGCGTCGGCCTTCGGAGCCGAAGATCCGGGGTTCGAATCCCCGCTCGCCCGTTACTATAATGGTGATAAGATGATAGAAATAAGGTGGCATGGCCGAGGAGGTCAGGGAATCGTGGTAGCATCTGAGTTACTTGCTACAGCGGCGTTTATGGAGGGAAAATGGTCGCAAGCCTTCCCCCATTTTGGAGCAGAAAGGAGGGGAGCTCCTGTTAAGGCTTTTACCAGAATATCAGAAGAACCCGTTAGACTTAGAAGCCAGATATACAGCCCAGACATCGTTGTCATAGTGGATCCTTCAGCATTATCGATAGATACTGTAAGGGGCTTAAAGAGGGGGGGTTTAATAATCGCGAATACCTCTTCTCCGCCCAAGCTCGGAGATTGGCGGCTAGCATATGTAGATGCAACTGGGATAGCATCTGAGCTTGGGTTAAAGCTGGCAGGACTTCCTATTCCTAATACTGCTATGCTTGGAGCTATTTCGAAGGCTTCCGGGATTGTGGATATTGAAACAATTGTTAAGGTTATTCGTAATAGGTGGCAAGGGGAAGCGGGGGAGGTAAATGTGAAAGCAGCCTTAAATGCCTATGATAGGTTAAAGTTTTCAGAGCTATGACAAGTACTTATCAACGATTTTAGAGTAGGCATCGACCTCTTCTTCCATCTCATAAATCTCAACCGTATCGTTAAGCCCACAGTCCCCACATTTAACAACTGCTATTCCCTTGTTTCTATCTATCTTAATGCTCAGGGTGTCCATTTGACATAATGGACATCTGAAAAATGCTGAAGGCTTCAACCTAGGCTTTCTCCTGATGACACGCCTTTTCTTCCTTCTTCCCATTGTCCTGAGAAAAAGTAACTCTAAAATTAAATAATTCTTACTATTCACTATTCAGTAGGACATGGATATAGAGAAATATTGGGATCTGATAGATTCTGAGGTTAAAAAGCTCTATTCCGTAGCTTCTAAAGCAAGACTCAAGGGTTTAGATCCATCGCTACGGCCGGAAGTAAAAATAGCAAATACCCTAGCAGAGAGAATTGGGGCTATGTTTCCCCAACTTAAGATAGAAAACTATGTACAAGAACTAGTTGAGAAAGGCGTGGAAAAGCACCGGATGGCCTTGCTACTATCTGATAAGATATTAGAATTGGTACCGGATAAGATTAAAGCAGCCGAGCTAGCTGTAAGGGTTGGATTGGCGGTAACAACCGATTGTGTCGTCTCAGCTCCAATAGAGGGGATAGGTGGAGTTAAAGTTAAGATAAACCAGTATGGAGGCAAATATCTAGCGGTATACTATTGTGGCCCGATAAGGACTGCTGGGGCAACCGAAAGCGCGTTTTCCGTTGTTATAGCAGACTATGTTAGACGAAGACTCGGACTGGATCTTTTCAAGCCAACGCAGAGCCATGTGAGAAGATACGCTGAGGAAATAAACCTGTACAGGATGATGAGAACAACCCAGTATCACGCTAGGAATGAGGAAATATTCTATTATGCAAGTAAGCTTCCAGTAGAAATAACTGGTCCACCCACAGAGAAGGTTGAGGTCTCATCCTTCAGAGATGTCCCGGGTGTTGAGACAAACAGGGTTAGAGGAGGAGCTGTATTAGTACTAAACGACTGTCTAATACAAAAAGCTAAAAAACTCCATAAGCTAGTTGTTGAGCTTGGCTTAGATGGGTGGGACTGGCTTAATCCCTCTGTTGATGAGAAGTCTGTGGAGAGTGGCATAATTGAGGGTAAAGGGGTTCCAATAGTATATCCGTCATTAAAATATCTTAGGGATGCTGTTGGAGGTAGACCCATATTATCTCATCCATCAGTAAAAGGTGGATTTAGGCTTAGGTACGGTCATGCTAGGAATACCGGCTTAGGTGCTGTTGGTATTCATCCAGCGTTTATGGTTCTTGTTGAGAATACGCTAGCTCTTGGTGTTCAGGTTAGGACTGAAAGGCCGGGTAAGAG
Source organism: Thermoproteota archaeon (assembly GCA_037917685.1). Classification (GTDB taxonomy): domain Archaea; phylum Korarchaeota; class Korarchaeia; order Korarchaeales; family JAOZGB01; genus JAOZGB01. The sequence goes on along the minus strand of JAVCBU010000006.1, from coordinate 86,406 downwards.
TGCCGTTGTGGTGCCTGTTGAAACTATAGAGGGGCCTGTCGTCCTACTTAAGGATGGTACCGTACTGCGTGCTAATACTGTCGAGAAAGCAGAAAAAATTAAACATTTGGTTAAGAAAATACTGTTCAACGGGGACATTCTAATAGGTTATGGAGAGTTTCTTGAAAACAACCATGTGCTTCTCCCATCTGGAATAACAGAGGAGTGGTGGGCTCTCGAACTTAAGGATTCCTTGAAAAAGAGCGTCTCTCTTAGTAGTATTTCGGACGAAAGGTTAAAGCTTTTTGTGGAATATCCTTTTAAGTATAAGCCCGCAGCGAAGGAAGCTGTAAAGCTAAGTATGGAACTGGGGATACCTTTACACCCATCCTATACGTATCATTGGCACGATATTTCGGTGGAAGAACTTTGCACACTGATTGATATCCTTTCTAAGGCCGAAATAAAAAGAGATGGTGAAGCTGTTAAGAGTCTCCTAGCCGACTTTAAATGTAAAAAAATACTGGAGAAGCTATGTATACCCCATAGAATTGTCGACGGCAAAGTTCTCATAGAGGGAGATGAAGCGTACATCCTAAGCATAATTCTTTCCCAATTTAAAAGAAACCCTAAAACCACAAGTGGATATGATACTCTTTCAGCGGTTAATGAGATTTCTCCTATCAGAATCGAGCCTAAAGCACCCATATATATAGGACTAAGAACGGGTAGACCTGAAAAAGCTAAGATGAGAAAGCTTAAAGGGAAAGTTAATGCATTATTCCCAATAGGTGTCCAAAGAGGGAGAAGCAGATCTTTTAAGTCAGCTATTCAATCCGGTAAAGTAATTGTTGAAATATCTCAGAGGAAATGTCCATCATGTGGTTTAGAAACCCCCTTTTATTCATGCCCTCAATGTAACGTGAGAACAGAGCCTATAAAATACTGTTCTAGGTGTGGACGCAGGTTAAGAAGTGATATCTGCCCTAGCGATGGCGGGAAAGCGGTTAGTTATCGGAAAGTAGAGCTTGACATTAAAAGCATGGTACAAACTGCGTTTGAAAATGTCGATGTTGACGTTGAATATGAGCGGGTTAAAGGCGTAATCGGTTTGACAAGTAAAAATAAAACTCCAGAAAGACTTGAAAAGGGAATCTTAAGAGCTTTACACGGTTTATGTGTATTTAAGGATGGTACAATAAGGTTTGACGCCATTAACACACCTCTAACCCATTTTAAACCGGCAGAGATTGGGGTAACAATTCAGGATCTGAAAAATCTTGGGTATACCCATGATTTTGAAGGCCGTGAGCTAGAGAGCGAAGACCAACTAATAGAACTAATGCCTCAGGACATCATCATCCCAGTGTCTGCTGCTGAACATCTGGTTAAAGTCTCAAAATTTGTTGATGATCTTCTACAGAAACTGTATGGTCTTGAACCCTATTATAAAATCAGCGATTCCCGAGGTCTCCTTGGGCAGATCTGTTTTACGATATCGCCTCATACCTTTATGGCTATAGCATGTAGAATAATCGGGTTCACTAGGGGATCTGTAGTTATGGCCCACCCAATTCTTCATGCTGCTAAAAGGAGAAACTGTGACGGTGACGAGGACTCAATAACTCTTGGGCTGGACGTCCTACTAAACTTTTCAAAAGCATACCTACCGGAGGATATTGGGGGACACGAGGATGCTCCGATCCTACTATGTACAAGGGTTGATCCGGCCGAAGTCGACGACGAAGTTTATAATATTGAGAATGTCAAAAACTTCCCTCTCCAATTTTATGGTGATACGTATAACTATCCTCATCCTAAAGAGTTAAGGAACCCTATTAGAATAGTTGAAGACTCTATTGAGAATGGAGAGAAGCATATTCCAATAAAATTTACTGTCCCTGTTGAAAATGTGCATTCAGGCCCTCTCGTATCGAGATACAAGGTTGAGAATAAGATGAAGCAGAAACTTATATCTCATATACGTATATGCCGCAAAATAAGATCAGTCGACTTTAAAGATGCCGTTGAGAGGGTCATAGCATTACACTTTCTAAGGGATATAAAGGGAAACATGAAAAAATTCTTCATACAAGGATTTAGATGCCCCAAATGTAACAGATCTTTTAGAAGGCCAACTCTAACAGGTTTATGTCCGAGCTGTGGGGTTCCTCTACTTTTAACTGTTTCTAAGGGTAACATATCTAAGTACCTTGATGTAAGCGAGAAAATAACATCTAGATTTAGGCTTCCCCCGTATGTCTCTCAAAGAATCGAAATCATTAGAAGAGAATTAGAGAGACTTTTCGAGGAACGTAAAGTGGCTCAAAACTATAGAAAAACATTACTAGAAGAGTATGTCTAAGCTAACGGTGTTCCAAGCTTTTCCAGGGGGATCCCGCTAAGGAAAAGCTTGATCTTGTTTGCAAGCTGGCTTCTTGGCACTCTAACTTGATTCATGCTATCCCTATCTCTCAGCGTTACAGTATCGTCTTCAAGTGTCTCGTAATCGACAGTTACACATACTGGTGTACCTATTTCATCGAATCTTCTATATCTTCTGCCTATAGTTCCTCTATCGTCATATTCGACATAGAATTCCGACTTTAGCTCTTCAAATATTTTATGGGAAATCCTGTCTAATCCGTCTCTTCTAACCAGAGGTAGAACTCCCACGTCAACAGGAGATATGTGTCTTGGGAGTCTTAGATATTTCCGTTCACCATCATCTGTATAGGATATAAGCAGTAAATTAAGTATTGTTCTATCTATACCTATCGAGGGCTCGTACATATGAGGAATAACCTTTTTCCCATTAACCTCAATTGTTAGGTCTTCCCCAGAAAGGCGCATATGCCCTCTAATATCATAGTCTGTTCTATATGCATTATTTGCAACCTCAATCCAGCCCAGATCCTGAGTGTAGCACTCTAAATCCCAGTGAGCAGCCGCATAGTGGGCCCTTTCCCTTTCTGATAGTTCCTTATATCTAAGTCTCTCCATAGGTATCCCAAGTGTTTCATTGAAAAATCTCTGAACAACCGCAAGCCAGTATGTTATGAGCGCATTTATCGTATACCCCTGCTTTAAAGCCTCTCCAGCCTCTATCTCGGTTATCTTCCCAGAATCCCTGTCCTCTAGTTTTAGAAACCTTAACCTGTAGCGGCTAATACTTTCAACCTCTTTTTGAAAACCAGGATTTTCAGGGTCAAAAAATATGTGTAACTCCATCATATGGAATTCTCTCAGTCTGACTAATCCAAGTCTGGGCGATATTTCATTTCTAAACGCTGATCCTTCCTGGTAAAGTATTACAGGAAGCTTGGACCTCACGGATCTTACCACATGTTTCAACTCAACAACACTACCCTGAGTGGTTTCAGGTCTTAAGACAGCTATTTCCCCGCCCTTTGCGCCTATCTGTGTGGTAAACATTAGGTTAAATCTAGCCACTTCAGTGAAATTCTTACTCCCACACTTAGGGCATTTAATATTCAACTCTTTAATAAGACGGTCTGCCTCAGCATCGGTAACGTTTTCTAGAATAGTCTTGTCTATGTGTCCAGCGAGTAGCATTTCTACACGAAATCTGTCGTGACATTTTTTGCATTCTACAAACCTGTCACTAAAATGTTTAGTGTGACCTGATGCTTCAAACACTCTCATTGACATCATATTTGGAGTTACGAGTTCATACGCGCCGTGTCTAACCGCGATTTTCCTCCAAAGGCCTGTAATCTTCTCTATCAGTCTAGCCCCTAGGGGTCCATAGCTCCAAAGTCCCGCTGGGTAATTCGAGTAGACGTCAGAGCAACTGGGCCAGAAGAAGCCCCTCCTGGAAGCTATCTCCATAACCCGTTCGAACACTGACAAAGAAACCCCTCTCGTATTCATATAAGCCTAATTATCACTTCAGCGGCCACTACGCCTATTGTGGTGACGATCACCATCCAAGGTTTTATCTTTATGCCTCCTGACTCTTCAGTTTGGAAACTTAGCAGTCCAGCCGTCCCCATAGGCATTAACGTCCTCCTTTTGCGTTTTGACATATCTATAACCATAGTTACTACTGAGGTTTAGAATTAAAAATTTGAGGTCTTAAACTATAGGTAGCTATGAATATTAGGCTTCGCTACATGGATGGAATTGAACTCGAATTTCAAGATTTCAGAGTAATATTTGACCCTTTAAAACTAAAAGAGGGGGTAGACTTATATCTCATATCTCATGCGCATTCAGATCATTATCCAACTCCGAAATCGTCTTATGTGTCCTTCGAGGTTTATAGCTCTCCTGAAACTAAGGATATAATAGCAGCTAGGCATGGGGCTGCTGGATGGATAAGAGAGATCTCTCTGGGAAAACCGATACTTTTTAAAGATAGATACCAGGTTTCAGTCTATCCTTCTGGGCATATGTTAGGTTCGAGGGGTTTTATAATCGATGATGGAAATCTAAGGATTGCATATACAGGTGATCTTAATAATAGGCCAAGTCTATCTACATTGCATGACGCGGTAGTACCGGAAGATATAGACATATTAATAGTGGAAGCCACATATGGACATCCTAACTTCAGATTCGGCAATCCACAACAGATATGGATGCAAATGATCAGGTGGGCGGCTTCAACCGTTGAGTACGGTAAGCTTGCATGTTTCAAAGGGTATACTGCTGGTAAATCGCAGGAGATCGAGGCTATATTTGGTTTACTTACTAACATACCCATCTTACCTCACCCTTCAGTTTACCGAGTTAACAGAGTGTATGAGAAGTACGGCGTTAGCCGTGTGACGAGGAATCTCGTGTCTGATGTTAAAGAAGCTAAGCTCATAGTCTCACCAATTCAACTTAAAAGCTGGGCTGGAAGGAAGGTTCTAACGGCTTCTGCCACGGGAAGAATACTAATAGATGGAGAGTTTGGGTTTCCACTCAGCTCACATGCTGATTACCCGTCACTCCTTAAATACATAGTTAGCTGTCGGCCTAAACGCGTCTATACTGTCTTTGGTTACCCTGAATCCCTATCATATGCGGTAAATAAGAAACTAAAAATACCTGCCAAACCGTTAACAGAACAATTTTCAAAGATAGTTTTATGATGGAGCTATGGACGGACGTTCTAATACGGTGTCGAGTACCATGCTAGTACTTGTGGAAACAACATGTGGTATCGATGATACCCGTGCGATTAGATCCTTGGCCTCATTTCTATCCCTCACCACAGCTTTAACGACTACGTCATAGTCTCCCGTTATTTCATGGATCTCTAGAATGGAGTTAGCAGCGACTTTTTTAATCTGCCTTGAAACTATAGAGTGTTTACCAGCGGAGCATTTAACAAATATTAGTAGTTTAAGCTTCTTACCTAGTTTTTCATGGTTTAAAATTGCAGTGTAACCGAGAATTATTTTTTCCTCCTCTAAACTACGTACCTTTTTTAACACGCCAGCAGGAGACATACCAACTTTCTTCGCAAGCTCTGTATATGTTATTCTCCCATCCCTAACAAGTTCTGCGAGAATGTCGTAGTCTTTCTGTTTAAGAGTTTTCGACCGCTTCATCACATGACACCTGTTTCTTTTAATTGCTAAAAAGCCAATCTTTGTTAAAAAACTTAATCATTGTGTTCGATCGGAAAATAACCCCCTTTAAATGGAACGGGCCCGGCGGGATTTGAACCCACGACCCCCGGGTTTCTTAACCCGGTTTAAAAGCTTCACCGGAAACTCCGGTGCTCTACCATACTGAGCTACGGGCCCATATCTAATATGCTCGTTATTGATTTTAACAGTTACGCTTCCACATGAGGAAACGCCCGGGTCGGGATTTGAACCCGAGTCAGAGGCTCGACAGGCCCCTATGCTAGCCTGGCTACACCACCCGGGCATTAATCTAATTTCCCTCCCCCTAATATAAATCTATCGAATATTGAGCGTAAACTTAATATCTCAGTTCTAACAATGATTTTATTGTCCCGGCGTAGCTCAGTGGTAGTACAGGCCGCTATAGAGCAGCTGGCTGTAGTTAGCGCTGGCATGCGCTAACCCGCCAGCGGCTGCTCGCAGAAACCAGCGGGTCGCCGGTTCGAATCAAGGAGAGAATCCGGCCGCCGGGACTCAACTTTTCAAATCGTTGTCCACCAGGGTAATGTGGGGAAATCAATCCTTTTTGTAGAGTTTTACCATTGCCTGTTCTTTTTGCCCTCTTTCCACCAGGATCACTGTATCTGCATCGGGAGGTATTCTCCACCTCAAGGGTGTTATTATTATGTATTGGGCATCCTTAGATGCTTCTTTTAGAAGTTTAGATACGAGTTCAAGGTTTATTGGATCTAAATGGACCTCAAACTCATCTAGTATTCTAAAGGGCATTTCTGTAAGCCTATGTAATGCAACTATAAAAGCTATCGTGATGATTGTTCTCTCACCACCGGAATGAGACAGACTGCTTACCGGCTGAGGAGATACACCTTTTAGGCCGGCATATATCTCTATACCAGCCTCATTGGGATCGCTAGCGTTCACTATCTTGACATACCCCTTACCATCAACGACTCTAAGTATATCTTCAAACGCATCGTTTATCTTAGTGGCGATTTCCATGATTTCTGTCTTCCACTTTCTGAATGCTTCATTGTACTCTGTGATACACCCTTCAAGTTCCTCCATTATTTCCTTTTTCTTAGTTTCAAGAGTTTTATATATTTCTCTTAACCTTTGAACCTCTTCTTTTGCGTATTCGCCTACTTTTCCGTAGGCTTTTAGCTCAGCTTCGACCTCTATGATCCTCCTATCAATATAATCAAGATCAGGAACTTCTCCAGGCGGTTCTATCCCTCTTACTTCAGCCTCAGCGCTCTTCAAACTGTTCTGTAAATCTATAATTCTATCCCTTAACATTTCTAAGTTTTCTTTTAGGGTAGATAACCTGTTATTAAGCCTCTTAAGCGAGGCTTCTGCTCTCTTAAGCAGCAATCTACGGCGTTCAATCTCGAACTGAGTTGACTTTAGTCTTTCAAAAACTAAATGGTATTTAAAGTAAAGATTTTTCAGCCTTTTCACTGTGTCTACGGCTTTTCTAAATAAATTAATCATTTTAACGTAGGTATTTTGATCGTTAACTTTTATCTCTCCAATAATCCTGTCGAGTTCTGCCTCAACGATGCGTATACTTTCTTCAAGCTCCTTTTGGGTGCCTATTAGTCTAGCCTCTTCAACTTCAAGCTTTTCAATTTTGGATTCTAGCCCTTCTATGAGGGCTTTTCTCTCTGAAATTTTTGACTTAAGGGTTTCAAGGTCAGCTTCTGCCTTTTTCAGGTTCCTCATTTCGCCTATTAGAACCTGCTTTCTATAATTTACAACGGCAAATTTCCTAAGCTTTTCCAGCTCCAATAACTCAAGTTGAAGCTTCATTTTTCTCTCGTACTTTTCTTCCTCCTCTATCTTCTCATTAAGCCTGTTTTCAAGCTCTAACAAGTTATTATTGAGTTCTGCCAATTTCTCCTTGATTTTAGATACCCTATCTCTGAGCCCTATGACAGATTCGTGGAATTCCAAGATCCCAAGTATGGATTCAAGATATTTTAATCGCTCTCTAGGCTTTAATTCTATCCATCTGTTGGCTTTTCCCTGGGTTACTATAGCAAGGGGGTTATCTGCATCGATTTTAGCCCTGTCTAACAGTTCGCGTAAATCCCTAAATCTTATCCATCGTCCATTAAGATAATTCTCTGTAGCTCTGCCTCTCTGTAAGATTCTGGTTATTGTAACATGATCGCTATTCACATCAAATTTACTATCACTATTGTCCAAGATTACCGAAATTTCAGCCTCCCTCTCTCCCCACCTGATAAAGTCCGAGAGACGTCTAAGCCTCTCTCTACCAAGCGATCCGAGACATAACTGGATAGCTGAGACTATAGAAGATTTTCCAGCACCATTAGGCCCTGTAATAACGTTCAAACCGTCAGTAAAGGGTACCACCGTTTCATCTTTGAACGTCATGAAGTTCCTTAGTCTAACCTCCCTAATCATTACACTATAACAGCTGGCAACCCTCACATATAAAACATCCTAATGACCCTTTACTATTATGGGTTCAGAGATCAGAAAAAGAAGTTTGGGTAGGAGAGAGTCTAAGAGACTCCGCGAAGAGCTAACTAAGAAATTCCCCTTCCTACTCCAGATTCTCCCAGAAAAATGCGTATTTGAAATAGGTACAACCAAAATATCAGGAAGGGAGATAAAAATAACATATTATCAGGGGGTCCCCATAGTCGTAGAGTTAGAAAATAAAGAATTTGTAACCATAGAAGCAGTTGAGAGCTTCAATCTACGAATCCCAAGAGTAACCGTAGATCTAGGCGCAATCCCCTACATAGCTAAAGGAGCGGATGTAATGGCTCCTGGCATCGTTAAGATAGATGCTGAAGCCCAAGAAGGTAATCTTGTAGCAGTAGATGACGAAAAACATCATTCAATCATAGCGGTGGGTAAGTTACTATTACCACCATCTAAAGTTAAGAGTGACAAACGTGGTAAAGCTGTAAGAGTGTATCACCATGTAGGCGATAAGGTGTGGAAGCTTCTCAAAGAATCTCGTAAAAACTTTTAATTTATGTGGTTTTAGCCATACTATACATATGTCAGCGTTCAAGGCAATACGATACCTTATGAATCCTTCTTCTATAGCCGTTGTAGGAGCCTCCAGAACCCCGGGAAAAATAGGTCATGAAATCCTTAAAAACATCATAGAATACGGATTTAAAGGTCAAGTTTATCCTGTAAACCCCCGAGCCACAGAGGTACTCGGGCTAAAATGTTATCCTAACGTATCATCGATAGGAAAACCAGTAGATCTAGCAATAATAGTTGTACCCGCCCAGGCAGTACACCCAGTTATAAAAGATTGTGTTAAGTCCAAAGTTAAGGTTGCTGCGGTTATCACGAGTGGATTTGGAGAAGTTGGAAATAGGCGGCTCGAAGCTGAGATCGTTGAAACCGCTAAGGAAGGTGGATTGAGGATACTAGGTCCCAACATATTTGGAGTCTATTGCGCAGCCTCAGATCTTAATGCGACATTTGGCCCTAAAGATGTTCTCAAGGGTTCCATAGCATTCGTAACCCAGTCTGGGGCTCTCGGCATAGCTTTAATGGGTTGGACTATCACTGAGAGGATAGGGCTATCTGCCATCGTGAGCATAGGTAATAAGGCGGATTTAGACGATGCAGACTTCATTGAATATTTTAACTGGGACAACTCGACTAAGGTTATACTGATATACATAGAAGGGGTGAAGGATGGAAGAAGATTCATGGAAGCTGCCCTGGAAACATCAATAAACAAGCCTATAATAGCTTTAAAATCGGGAGTGAGCAAAAGAGGGATGATAGCAGCCAGCTCACACACCGGCAGTCTTGCTGGTAGTGCTCAAGTATACAAAGCGGCTTTCAAACAATCTGGAGTATTAATGGCCTCAACTGTTTCTCAAGCGTTTAACTGGGCCAGAATATTCTCTTCCAACTTTAAATTCCACGGATACAACACTATAATAATCACAAACGGAGGAGGCGTCGGAGTGATGGCGTCTGATGTCTGCGAAAAATTATCCATACCACTTATAGACCCATCAGACGAGCTGAAGAATAAACTACGCAGATTTATGCCACCATTCGGCAGCGTCAAAAACCCTATCGATCTTACCGGAATGGCTTCCGAAGAAGACTACAAAGGAGCTATAACTACCTGCCTTTCAAGCGAAGAAGTTAACGCCATTATAGTGTTATACTGCGAAACAGCAGTCACCAACCCTGTCATGATCGCAAAGACTATAGCTTCATCTGTGAGAGCACAGGATAAACCCGTAGTAGCATCTCTGATTGGGGGATCGAAAACACAGCTTGCAATAAATGAACTTAATTATCATGGCGTACCAGCATATGACGAGCCATATAAAGCTGTCGATTCTCTCTCTGCATTCTTTAAATGGAATAGGTGGAGGACCAAATCGTACTGAAGCTGATCAATATGCGTAGAATAGCTGTAGTAGATAGAGAAAAATGCAGACCAGAAAAGTGCGGCCTTGAATGTGTAAAATACTGTCCCATCAACAGATCAGGTGGTAAAGTTGTTTACATAGACGAAGATGGAAAAATGAGGATCGTAGAAGAACTCTGTACTGGTTGCGGTATGTGCGTCAAAAAATGTCCCTTCTCAGCTATTAATATAGTCAGGCTTCCGGAGCCAGCAGAGGGGGACGAGATATTCAGATACGATGAAAATGGTTTCCTTCTCTGTAGGCTCCCCCTTTTAAGACCTGGAAAAGTGGTCGGGCTTATCGGCCAGAATGGTGTTGGAAAATCCACGGTTTTGAAGATACTTTCCGGAAAGCTTAAGATTAATTTTGGAGACCCTGGCAAGGAACCTTCTCTGAAAGAGATAATATCGATGTTTAGAGGCTCAGAACTTCAGCCATACTTTGAAAAACTATTAAAAGGCGAGATAAAACTATCTATAAAACCAGAGAGAATAGACTTAATACCTAAAATGTTTCCTGGTAAAGTTAGAGATCTTCTTAAAGATTATGACGACTACGATATGCACAAGGAGGTTGCGAAAAAACTGGGCATTGACAACATATTAAATAACGATATAACTTCAATCAGCGGAGGGGAACTGCAAACCGTAGCAGTTGCAGTGTCATTATTAAGAGAAGCGGATATATACCTTTTCGATGAGCCAACAAACTACCTCGATGTATTCCAAAGGATGAAAATTGCCAAAATGATCAGAAATCTTGCAGCTAAGAGGGATAAATCTGTCTTAGTAGTTGAGCATGATCTGGCAGTATTAGACTACCTGAGCGACTACATACATGTATTATACGGAGTTCCCGGAGCTTATGGAATAGTAAGCAATCCCTATGGTGTGCGAGAAGGAATAAACATATTCCTAAGAGGATACCTACCTGATGAGAATGTTAGGTTCAGATCTGAACCAATCATATTTAAAAAAAGACCGTCAGGTCTGATAACTGCTGTTGAAAAGGTAAGTGGCTATTCAGAGATATATCTAAAGTATGATGGGGGATTTGAGCTCACTGTAGAACCAGGCGAACTCAAGGCGGGTGAGACGATAGTTTGTGTAGGACCCAATGGTATAGGAAAAACTAGTTTTGTTAAACTAGTAGCTGGTATAATAGAGCCTGTTTACGGTGAAATATGGCCTGAGAAACTTAAAGTAGCCTACAAACCGCAATATCTCAGGAGAGATTATGAAGGAACCGTCAGATCCATTCTTTCAAAGGCTCTGGGGAAAAACACGAGGTCAAGCTTCTTCAAATCAGAAGTACTCAGCAGACTTAACTTAACACCTATAATGGACAGAAGACTGAATCAACTTAGTGGGGGCGAGCTACAAAGGGTGGCTATAGCATTAACATTAGGTAGAGACGCTGACATATACCTAATAGATGAGCCAAGCGCCTTCCTCGACGTTGAAATGCGTTATGCGGCAGCTAAAGCAATAAAGAGGCGGATTGAAGGTACCAATAAAATATGCATTTTAGTAGAGCATGATATCCTCCTTGTCGAATCTATAGCTGATAGAATAATCCTCTTCACAGGAGATCCTGGTATAAGAGGGCATGCATCACCCCCTTTACCCGTTCATAAAGCGTTAAACATGTTCTTAAAACTTTTAGATATAACTTTTAGAAGAGATCCTGAAACTGGAAGAGCTAGAGTTAATAAGCCGGGAAGTAGACTTGACAGGCTTGCACGTGAAGCGGGAGAGTACTTCTACACGCCTACTCCTTCTTAATCCTATATAGAAGCAGTTTATGTGTGTTTAAACCATCGCTTACGATCTCCATTCTTTCAGGCTTCCATGGCCTGATCTCAAACTCATGAGATACGACTCTGGCTCCCTCTTTGAGTTCTGATTCCAGTTTAGGCCTTAGCTTCTCATTTGTAGATGTTAGTAGAAAAAGAGTTACCACATCAGCCTCGCTTATATCAACGTGGAAAAAATTCGCATTAATAAATCTAACCTTGTCCAACACTCCCGCCTTCCTAGCATTCTCCCAAGATCTCTTGATAAGGTCCTTTCTAACCTCAATCCCTACAGCCCTGGCTTTAAATTCCTTAGCAGCAATCACAACTATCCTCCCGTCTCCGGATCCTAAGTCGTATAATATCTCGCCTGGTTTAAGCTCGGCCAACTTTAGCATTTCTCTGACTACATTCTCATCTGTTGGCACGAATGGAGCGTCATACCAGCCCATACAAGTCACTATATTTATTAGCCTAAGATATTTATATTATCTTCAGTATAAACCTATCGAATGCCTGAACAACCTGTTTTAGAATCCACCGGTGGAGAAGTTCCCATCAGAGCAATCTTTGAATACTTAAAGAAATTCAAGGGTATCTATAAGCTCAGGCTTACAGGGAAAGACTTAGAATTTTCCATTGTTTTTTATGATGGAAAGCCAATTATAGCTGGTGGAAGCGCTGGCGGGTTAGAGTATCATGGTGTAACAGCGCTAACCACAGCAACTAAGCACCCCTATGAGAAACTTATTGTAAGTAAAATAGAGGATAATAGGAATATATTCCCTAGGGGGAGTTTAACGGAGCTTATACCTCCTCTAAAAGCCGGTTATCTTAACGTAGACGTAATATTAAAGGATATTCAAACAAGGGAGCTCAGCCTTATCCTATCCTCCGAAAACTGGGGCAAAATCGTATGCATCAAAAAAGAAGGTTTAGCCTTCGTAGGCGTAAAACCCCCTAAATCTCAGGAGAACAAATATCCGAGGCAGATGATAAGTAATGTTGAGGAATTACTAATACCGATCCAGCCTGTTTCTAGACGGAAAGTGTTTGGAGTATTCGAGCCTTCAGAACTCATAAATATATTCCAGGCGTCCGATTTGTTAAGCAAGCAAATAATAGTTCAGGAGAATCTAACTATCTCTCAACCATGACATTATAAAACTTGAGACAATGAGTTCAACGTCATCCGGTTTTAGCCTTGTGGTGTCAACTACGATATGGAAAGGTTTCAGATCATCACCTAGCTTAAACCCATAAAGCTTCTCATAGATTGTTGATGTCAACTTATCTTTTCTCTTAACTCTTTCTAATGCATCGTTAAAGTGTATATTATCTCTTTTAGAAACCCTTCTAGCTCTTTCCTCGAGGCTAGCCTTTAGGTATATTTTTATAGCGTCGCCTTTGTATAGGTAGGCCATAGTCCAAGCATCGAGGATAATGTTATCCTCCCTTTCAGCTATCTCCAATAACCGCCGATCTATTTCCTTGTCTACATCTAGATTCTTAAGCCTCATCTCAAGGAATTTCTGTCCCGAAGGCTTCTCCCACCATCCAACTTCATCCTTAAACCCCCTTTCAAGGGCTATCTTCTTTAGCATTTCCCCGCCAGAGACTATTTTAAGATTGAATCTCTTAGCAAGCCTTTTTGCTAACGTACTCTTACCTGCACCGGTGAATCCGGTAATACAAATCTTCATATCAACCTCCTCCAACTTCTTGAAGAGGCCACTCTAAACTGTCTATTCTCCATTTCGGCCTAACTTTAAATTCTAAGTCGTCGCCCCCATGTAACCTGTAAGATAAAATTGCGGTCCAAGCTATCATGGCGCCATTATCTATAGCAAGAGCCTTAGGTACAACCTTAAAAATAACTCCTCTATCCTCACACATTATCCTAAATTTTTCTTGGAGTCTAGGCGAAGCAGCGACCCCTCCTGTTAATAGTAGGCTGTCCTTACCTGTATGGGCTAGGGCACGTTCGGCTGCCTCGACAAGCATGGAAAAAGTAACCTCTTGAAAACTATACGCAACATCCTCCCATTTAAAACCCTTCTTAAGCTTTTTGATGGCTTCTGTTAAAATTCCACTAAAAGCTAGATCCATTCCCTTGACGGTATATGGAAGATCAATCCATCTCCCACTTATCTTATCTAAGTGTGGCCCCACAGGGAAGGGTAGGCCTACTTCCCTCCCAAGCTTATCCTGCGCATTTCCGAGACCTATGTCCTGCGTTTCGCCTATAACCACGTAACCTCTACCATCATGGACGATAAGTTGGGTATTGACTCCAGAGACGAAAACTGTAAGTGGGTCATGCAGCTTAGTAGTGAGCCTTCCTATTTCGATATGGGCTATGCAATGATTAACTAGGGAAAGAGGAACGTTACATTTAATACTTAGAGTTCTAGCAATAACAGCTCCTATGCTAAGGCAAGGGGGGAGGCCGGGCCCTGCTGAAAAGCCTATAAGGTTCACATTGTTTAATCGTAGAGATGCCTCTTTTAGTGCTTTCTGTATCGTAGCCAAGGCAACCTTGTAATGGTGCTCGGAAGCTTCAAATGGATGAATTCCACCAGTAGCCGGGCGATACGTTGATAAAACATTGCTGAATATGTTACCTCTAGAATCTACGATGCCTACTCCAAACGTATGGGCTGTAGACTCTATCCCCAAACATATAATATTCTTCTCTCCCTTCATGCCGTTTCCCTCAAAACTCTAAGGATCTCAGCAAATGGAACCGCACCTTCACGTATTAAAACAGGCTTAGGCCCGGTGAGATCGACGATCGTTGAGGGAGGCCTATATGGAAGTTGGCCTGCGTCAAGTATTACATCAACCCCTTCGCCGAAGTATCTCACTATATTTTCTATCTTATAAGCCTGTGGAGCCCCTGAAATATTAGCGCTGGTTGCAGTGACGGGCACTCCTGCCTTATTTACAAGCAGCCTTGCAATATCATTGTCTGGAATCCTTATCCCCACAGCTGTAGGGTTAAGAATGTCTGGAACCACCGCCTTCTTGTGCATAATGAAAGTTACTGGTCCGGGTAAAAACCGTTGTATTATACCGTCATACTTAATCTCCCAAACTGCGTATTTATCAAGCTCTTTGACGTCGGAGAGGGCCATTGTTATATATTTAGACAAGCTTCTTTTCTTTAACCTGTAAAGTTCCAATACTGCCCTAGGGTTTAGAGCATTTACTCCTAGGGCGTAACACGTGTCGGTAGGATATACTACAAATCCCCCCATCCTTATAACATTAGCGGCTAATTCAATAGCGTGCAAATCAGGATGCTTCGGATATACCCTGAAAATTCTCACAAATAAAAGTATGATCAAGAAGACTTAAAACTTTACATCAGAATTTTAAACTGGGAATTGGGGGTCAATGATACTGAGAAGTACTATATTGCAGGGGAAAAGCTTAGGGACATCCTTAAAACGACAGCTAATATGGTTAGAGAGGGAGTTAAGGTAATTGACATCTGTGAACAGTCTGAAAAGATGATAAGAGAAGCCGGGTTCAAACCCGCTTTCCCGACGAACATCTCAATAGGAAGTACAGCTGCTCACTACACATCACCTCCAAGAGATAGCCTCGTGATAGGGTCAACAGACATAGTTAAGGTTGATATGGGTTTACACATAGACGGCTGTATTGTTGATTCTGCCATCACAATATGTTTTGACGATAGACTGTCCGTTCTTGTAGAAGCTGCCAGAGCAGCACTTGAAAGAGCTGAAAGAATTCTTAGACCAGGTTTGAAGGTTGGGCGGATAGGAGAGGTAATCTACAGTACAGTTAGAAGTTTTAATCTTAAGGTTATAGAGAACCTCTCAGGACATAAAATAGAAAGGTATAAGATCCATGGAGCGTCGATACCTAATGTACCAACATTTGGTGGCTATAGGCTCAGGGAGGGTGATGTTATCGCCATAGAACCGTTTACAACCGCGAACTGGGGGGCTGGAAGGGTTACGGATGGCAGAGAATCCTATATTTTCATGTATAGGAGGGATATTAAAGCCTCAGGAGACGCTGAGAAGCTTCTTATGTTTAGTAGAGACGAGTGCATGCGACTTCCGTTCTGTGAAAGATGGGTAACAGGCTTAGATTTCAAAAAGGCTTTGAAGATCCTGTTGAAGAAGAATGCTTTATATGAATTTCCAGTCTTAGTAGAAGTTAAGGGGGCTCCTATCGCTCAAGCTGAGCATACCTTCCTAATAATTAAGGATGGAGCCGTAAAACTTACAGGTGACTAAACTGTATAAACATGGATACAGGTATGAGTGGAAGCTTACTAGAATTTTGAGAAAGAAAGGATTGGCCGCTGTTAGAATAGCCGGAAGCGGTAAGTCCAGCTATTCTCCAGACGTGTTAGTAGGTTTTAAAGGTAATATAGCGGCTATACAGGTTAAAACAACCTATGAGAGGACATTGTACATTTCACAAACAGACCTTGATTCTCTGTTGGAGTTTAGCACCTTATTCGGCTCGGAACCATGGTTCTACGTTGTGTTTAAAAAATTTAAGCTTGCTGTATTCGCAAGACCAGAAACATTTGAGAAAACCTCCAGAGGCTTTAAATTAACTTTTGAGAAAGCCAAATCTTCAGGTGTTCATGCATCCAGGTTTGTAGAACTTCTTATAAACAAATAACTCCTTACTATGGCTTGTACCACTTTACACGGTAGTGAAATATATGATTATTCTCTTTTACACTTACAACCAGTGTTTTTCTGACTGTCGTAGCTATTCTCCCTGCTCTTATGAGTTCGACTGGCAGGATTTCCTCGTCGGGGCTAGATGTGAAGCACATGTAGGGGGCATGGTCTATGCCCGGGCCATACTTGTAAAACATAAAGTCTACACCATACTTTGATGCTGGTTTAACAATGTATCCTTTATCTCTCCAAAATCTATAGACAGAAAGCTTAACCAAAGCCTTTCTTCTCATCTTGCCTAGCGGTTTAATAAGGCTTTCTGGGGTGATTTTCTCTCCGCTCTCGACATCGATCACTTCTATGCATCCCTTCTCGGCAAGATATATTCCTTCAAGGAGGGAGAGTTGGAGCGGTTTTCCATATTTTTCTGTGACTTTAGGCTTTCTGACACCTATAGGATGACCCCAAAAACCATTCTTATAGAATTCGTCAGCTAATTCTCCATTCCATATTATTATTCTGTCATGTATCAGTTCAGCAACAGCCTTATTTCTAGGGAGTTGTACTTCCCTAATCTGTTCAGGCTGGAATTGCTCTGCGGTATAATAGCTAATGTTCATTTCATCATCTATTACGGCTAGTAAGAGAGTTTTCCTAGTTCTAGCTGCGTATCTAATTATTTTTACGAGTTCTCCTTGTTTTAACGGTTCATCTTCTGACACAGAGTATACAAGTATTCTAGCTGTCTCGAGTCCGACTTCTGCCCCCCTTGGATACAATCTCATGAATGGTGTCTTCGGCTCAACCTTCACAATCCTGCCCTTAGATCTTAGATCCTTGAGTACAAAATATCGCAAGATATCTGTGGGGTTTATTTTAGCCGCTAAACTCATTATTTCAGATACAGTAAGTTTCCTATCTTCCTCGTATACTTCAAGTTTATCATTTTCTGACAGATAAGCTGCTGACACCAGAGGTAGAAATAGCTGGCCGTCAGGAGCCTTGAATCCCCACCCACGCCTGTATAACATGCCTTTCTCTTCCTCTCCTGCTTCTACTATCACTAGTTCGCCATGTACGTGGCCTTTAATGCTGAGATCCTCCCATGTTAGCCCCAATTAAACCCCTATTCCAAACTATGTATGCTATAGAACTACTCCCCAAAGTTATTGAAATACTTAAAGGTAAGTTTGAGAAATTAAGCTCCACACTCATAGTAACCAAACCGTATGTTGTAGATACCAGAAAAGGAATTGCTGATAGAAAGATTTGCAAGAATAGTGTTAGAAGCGATACCAACAGAGAAGAAAATGCCATGTAGACTTTGCTAAATGCTCCATGCTTTTCAAGGGAACGAAGATAGGCTATAGTCCCTAAAAACACGAAGAAAGGATAAAAAACACTATACTTCCCGGCACCCTCTATTTCAACGCTCCCGAGATGCTGTCCAGGAATGTAAAACGCTAATCTTATCCTGTTTAAAGAAAACGGACATAGTGCTAGCAATGCAAGTTTTATCCTTGAATAGCCGATTAGTCCCATTATTTCAACCCCTTGATACCCGAAATAGCCTCCTCCTATTTCTGCATAAACTTGTTCGATGAACAAATATAGGAAGATTAGTTGAAAAAGCAAGCTTATACCTACAGATGTCACCATGGCAGTGATAAATAGACGTATCGTCTTACGATTAAATTTGTAAAGCATCATCAACCGCCCTAAACACCATTTTTAAAACTTTAAGACCGAAATCCTCGTCAGGATACGGTTTGGATCCTTCACCCACTGAGGAAGCGAAATGTTCAAGCTCTCTTTTTAACGGCTCCTCATTCCGTATATATGGAGCTTCTAACCCTTCTCTATAGTTCACCTCGACAGTTTGTGTTTTATAATTCAAACTTAAGCTACCCTTAGACCCGCTTACTCTTAACTCTCTTACACTTGTTGGAGTTATCCAGTTAACTTCAATCAAACCCATAGCCCTATTCTTCATTCTTAGCACAATTAGAGCTACATCCTCATATGGCTCACCTAGCACCATGCTTTTATAGCTTCCCACGAACTCAACATCGCCAAAAAGATCATTTAAGATATACACCTCGTGGATTGCAAGGTCTAAAGTTACCCCAACCTCCCATTTAAGTCCTCTCTTAGGAGTTCTGCCTATTCTTCTTGCGCTTACATTGTATATCTCCCCAAGCTCCCCCTTTCTAATTATACTTGACGCAACCTCATATGCCGGGTTAAATAGTTCGATGAATCCGGGCATAAAAACTATCGAAGCTTTTTTTACCTTTTGTACAAGCTTCTCATACTTTTCAATCTTAGTGGATAAAGGCTTCTCAAGGAGAATGTTGACTCCATAATCTATGGATTCTAGAGCTATGTCTACAAGGTATTGAGGAGTTACTGCGATGCTTAACAGGTCTATATCTTCTCTTTCCAGGAGGCTTATATGGTCTTTGTAAGCCTTACACCCATACCCCTCTGCAACATTTTTGGCCCTTTCGAAATTTTTATCTGCTACAGCTACCAGCTCCACGTTTCTTATCGTCCTATACACCCTTGCATGAGCCTTTCCAAACCATCCGCAACCTATTACGGCAGCCTTTAATCTCATCTCTATGTCACCAGTTTAAGAACTTCTACAGTAGTGAGAGTTATAATAAACACCTACCTTTAATATTGTATGTCGAGCCTCAATGTTGAAGTCGTTAAATTCAGGCCTAAAAATGGGGTTAATGTGATTATAGGTCAAAGCCACTTTATTAAGACGGTGGAGGACCTGTATAATGCGCTATCAGAGTCTGTGCCCGGGATAAGATTTGGAGTAGCATTCTGCGAGTCATCCGGTAAAAGGCTCATTAGGCACGCGGGTACTGATAAGGAGCTTGAAAACGATGCCGTAGAACTCTGCAAAAGAATAGCGTGTGGACACTGCTTTGTTATTCTTTTAGGTAATGCTTTCCCAATAAACGTTATCCCACGGATCAAGGAGGTAAGCGAGGTTGTCACTTTATATTGTGCAACAGCAAACCCTGTTGAAGTGGTAATTGGTGTGACTGGGCAGGGAAGATGCATTCTTGGAGTTGTTGACGGTTATCCACCACTAGGCGTGGAGAGCGAGGAAGATAGGAAAGAAAGAAAAGAGTTCCTTATCAAAATAAAATATAGGGAAGACTAGAAAGCCTGTCTTCGCCGCCTTAAAATGAGGAATAAGGCTGATGCCACTATTAACAATCCCAGAATCACGCCTATTACAATTTTTTTCTCCTCTAAACCTTGTTTCTCAAACGTATAACTTATATATAGCTTCACATTTTCGTCAACACTTTTAAATTTGAATTCTACGATTCTCTCCTTTTCTATAGCATTTATTGTCCCATACCCCTCCGGACTTGTCTTATAATCTTCGAGCATAGCTCCCTCTGGGAGGTAGAATTGATATGTAAAGTTTACGCCATGTACACCATAGGATGGCTTTCTAACATTGTAAACTATCTCCCAAATAGTTTTTGTCTCATTTTTGTCTGTTCTAATTACCCTTCCAACAGAGAACTCCCATACTTCTATTTTCACGTCAACCTCTAGCGGCATTCCAAACTTCTCCAGATTAGTTATTTTGACAGTTAGGTTTGTTAGGTTTAGCCCCATGATTTTATACTCTGTTTTTATGTAACTTTCGTAAATCTCGGTGTAAAATGAGAGGTTCATCGTCTTTTTTACTAATATCTCCTCCCTAACCTTGTCACCTAGATCTGGAGAGTAAAATATTCTAAGGTCTCCCCAGGCACCGCCCTGGCGGTCTATATACCACTTTTCCTCTCTCATAGTCCATGAATTCGCTTGGAAATAGCATGGTAGCGTACTACTAATGGTTACTAGGAGAACGGTACAAAATATCAAGAGCTTCAGTCTAATCATCCCTCCCACCATATCACATCAATCTACTTTATTAAGGTTGCTATTTAAACTAAATAAACCATATTTAGTAGCAATCGAATTAATCATCGTTCTTAAATACCGTTCAGCACCCACCTCCCTTCTAAGTTTCATTAATCTCATCTTTGCAATTCGTTTCAATGTTTTCCAGCATCCAGAACTGTATTGTGCAGCTTTTTTATCTCTTAAAGCTATTTTTTCTGGTATTCCCATTTTAGTAGCCACGTTTCTCAGTACGATCTTTCTTACAACTTTGTTATCAATAACCCTTATCTTATCTCGAGGAGTTATGGAGTTAAGTACTTCAAATACAATTTGATCTGTAAAGAGTGGGATACTAGAGACCCCCAAAGCCGATGACACCCTGTCAAAAAACTCTACACCTTTAAAGAATTCTGATATGTCGCTTTTTAGCATCATTCTAATCCTATCATAACCGTATTTGATGAGAGCTCTTTCATACCTATGATATCCAGCAGTAAGTTCATCCGCACCCTGCCCAGATGATAGAACGCTAAATCCCTCTTTACTGGCCTCTAAGCATGTAAAATAAACTGGTATAGACACTGAAACTTGAATAACATCACTAGTTTCAGCAGCAAGAATAATCTTTTCCAGTCTTTCCTCTACCAGGGCATCCTCCACCTTTGTAACTTTCAAAGGTAAGTCTAAGGCTTCAGCGGCTTCTAAAGCACATTCCTCGTCAACCCCACCCTCAAACACCGTCGTAAATAATTTAACTTCGCCGCCCACGTCGGCTATGGCTTTTGCTGTTATACAGCTATCAACCCCACCAGAGAAGGCAACAGCTATCTTCCCCGTTAGCCCTAACCTCATGGGGGCTGTTATTATTGCCTCATAAATGTCTACATCTTTAATGCTGGGGGAGTAATATACCTTTTTGGACTTGGCTCCCGGAATAACGAGTTTTCCATTACCTATCCTTCTAAAATTCCGTATTCCATCAAGCAAGAATGGAGTCCTCTTAGATGTTATGATGACCGTTTTATTCTGGACCGAGTAGTACAGAGGCTTACTACATGTTAAGCTCCTGTACGCTAAAATTCCATCGCCTTTGCATGCGATAAAACAGTAGTTCCCTCCATACTTCATGCAAAATTGCTCCGCTCCTTTAAGGAAGCCTTCTCTTTTTATGAATCTTAGGAGCGTATCTGCAGGTTTTATCTGGTGGTCCCGATCGAATACCGTGTTCCAGAAAACCACCGACATTTTACCATCTGTAGCTACAGTTGTTTTTCCTTCTATAAGAGCGTACCATCCGCTTTCAAGATTTATAGCCTCTTTTAGAAGTGTCTTTTTAAGACTGCTGTTCTTAAAAACGGAGATGGTCAATAGTCCCTACCTTTAATATTAAACAAGCCACCTTTACGATAAACTTTAGGTGTGTGCATTTGAAGATAGTCATGACCGCTGGATGTTTTGATATAATTCACCCCGGACATATCCACTATCTTAGAGAAGCAAAAGATATTGGCGGGGAGGATTCCATACTAATTGTAGTAGTCGCTAGAGACTCAACTGTAGAAAGGATTAAAGGAAAGGAGCCCATATTTGATGAAGAGACAAGGAGATTTATAGTTGAACAGTTGAAACCTGTAGACAAGGCAATACTCGGATATGAATGCAAAGATTTAACAAAGATAGTACTCGACATTAAACCGGACATAATAGTTTTAGGTTATGATCAAAAAATAGACGAGAACGAACTTGCAGAGAAACTTAAACGTAATGGTTTGACATCAAAGATATTTAGAGCTTCCAAGTATACCGGCAGGTTTAAAAGTTCAAGCGAGATAATAAATCGTGTAATAAGGAAATTTCAAGGGGAACACGATGGATAATCTTTCCTCACTTCTTGTTTCTCCAACTCGATTTTTCGAAGAAGCGGAGCTTACCTATAAGACAGCTACCATAATAATCTTCACATCCATATTCTTGGTACTTATTTCCGGACTGGCAATGCTAAGTAAGATTAGAGTTTTACAAGGGAATCTCACCTCCGGGATTATAATGCAAGTTTCCCTTCAAATCAAGAATAGAATAGTTTTTCCTCCCCTCGTAGTTGTTGCTGTAAATATTCTGTCATTATCCGTCATAGGATGGTTCATTTCAGCAATATTTGGAGGGTATGGTTCTATTGACCAGCATTTTAGAGCTGTATGCTACAGTTTTATAGTGCAAATCCCCTACTACTGTTCTCTCCTAATATACAATATCCTTCACCCTGTAGTTAACGTACCCGCTAAATCGAATGTTTCTATTTTGCTCTCTGAGGTTTTCCATGCTTACATCGAAAACGACCCATTTATACATGCTAGGCCCGTGCTAATGGTTATCTTCACCCTATGGCAGGCTTTTATAGTTTTTGCGATTTGCAAGTCCATACACAAACTTGGGACAGTAAAATCTTTATCTTCAACTATAGCTTCATTCTTCCTCTCAAGTATGTTTTCAAGGGTTGCGGCTAATCTCCTTCTATAACCCCTGTCTTCACAGCCAGTTTCCTCGCAGCATTCTCAGATAACCCGGATTCTCCAAGAATAGTATATCTATTCCTTATCTTGTGGGCTATTGTCAAAGCCTTAACAACAGCCTCCTCCGAAAGACCTGCCTCTGTAGCGGTTACGGGGCAGCCGATAATCTTCAACTTCCTTCTCAGCCTCTTCCAATTTCCACCATGTAAATATTCCATCATTATGGCACCTAACCCACATTGTATACCGTGTGGGGCATTACTATACCCCTTTTCTTTATGTAAGAGATCCAAAGCATGGCTGAACATGTGTTCCGAGCCGCTTGCCGGCCTGCTGCTTCCAGCTATACTTATAGCCATACCTGATCCAATAAGCGATTTTACTACAATTCTCACGCTTTCCTCCAATCCAGGCTTTATCTCTGCTGCATGAGAAGCGACGAGTCTCGCACTCAGTAGTGCGAGAGATGCCGCGTACTCGCTAAAAGGCTCATCTTTTAGTTTTGCTGCTAGGACCCAGTCTTTAACAGATACATACTTCGAGATCAGATCTCCACATCCAGATATAAGTGTTACTTCCGGGGCGTTCATGATTACTTCTGTGTCGGCAATGATAGCAATTGGGGCTTCGCACCTGCTCCACTCCGCCCCACGAGTTTTTTCTACCTCCTGTTTCAGTAAGAACGAGATAGATGGTGAAGCTATTCCGTCATGTGCCGCGGAGGTTGGCACACTAATGTACTTTAGGTTTCTCCATGCTGCTGATAGCTTGGCGATGTCAATAATGCTTCCTCCTCCCACAGCGATAACATATTCCGCGTTAGTCTGGCCTATAGCCTTTTCGACACGGTAAACCTCTTTTAATGCTGGTATGCCGCTCTTTACAGGAATAATCTCAGCTTTAAACCCCTCAGAATCTAGTTTAGACTGAACATTCAGCCCTATCTTATACGTTTTCGTAGGTCCCGAAATTATTATGCCGGTCTTCTTTCTTAAACCCAATAGTGTTAAAATATCTGTAATCCTATTCAAAGCCTTACTTCCGAATATAATGTACCTAGCACTTTGTATAAAGTCTATACCCTTAGATGAGGCTATATGTCTGATACTGCCAGCCTTATCCATCTAGAATTTAAAACCTTAGACTATTTTTAAGTTGTTGGAGACATTAAGACCTTGGTTCTCAGATATTGCTAGGCCTCGAGATGGGAAACTTTAAATGTCTCCATCGCTTAAGGCTGACGTAAGCCTAAACTCATAGTGAAGGTGTAATCGTGTTGAGGAGTAATTATACTAAGAATCTGCTTTACATTCACCATCAATATGGTTTCAGTAACAATAAGAACCCAACGATAATATTAATTGAGAAGCTTAATGTGAATGTTTGAGAATGCGGGTGATAACATGGCATGGTATAAGGAGACTAAAAACTTGGTTTCCATGATGTTAGCAGTTGCAGTTCTTATTCTTCTCATCGGAATACCGACTATAAGGTCAATTAGAGAATACGTAAGTGTGACAGTAAGTCCTAAATCTGTTGGTATAGGCATGGACTATACTGTTTCTATAAGATTGCCTAAAGGATTAGAGGGACGTGTAAATGAGGTTACGGTGGAGATATACTCTTATATAGATAGAAGAACTGTTGAGACTCTAAAAGTACCATTCCCACCCGGGGGGCAATTGAACTTAACGTTCAAGGCAGGCGAAAACTACTCGGTAGGGCTTTACGGTGCTAGAGTATTTATTAAGAATTATGGCAGCTACGAAGATTACTTCTCAGTGTTTTCAGGTGCGCTTTCCGCTAGAATTGAAATTTATGTCCCGGTCCGTGAGGCTACGGTCCCGGGAGGGAACATTTCGGTATTATTTAATGCGACAGTGAAAGTATACGTTGTTGATAATAGGAGTGGCCGGCCCTTAAAGGATGCAATCGTATGGTTTTCAGCATCTATCGGGTCATTTGATCCAGAGAAGGGTTTAACGGATGCTAGTGGATACATGGAATCTGTTTGGATTGGTAACTTTACTGGTAACAAGACTGTGACGTTTCGGGTTGTAGCAGGTAAGGGAGGATATAATACAGCGTTAAAAGTAGAGAAACAAGAGTTTACAGTATATGTGGCTAATCAATCCATAACTAATACTACTTCTGGGTAATCGACAGTTTACTGTAAAATGGAGATAGCTTTTTATTCACTATAACTTTCTCGCATTCCCCGCATACAAGGGTGTTTCCAACTCGCTTTAAGGGCATAGCACATTCAGGGCATTTAGAATAGATCACTCCGAGTTCGGGCTCGTTTATAGTGAGGTGGATGCGTCCGAATACTATTCTTAATACCTTAGCGAGTATTACATCTGCCACGGAGAACATCCAGCTACTTTCTTTACGCTTAAATATGTAACCCTCGAGTGGTTTTCCAAGGATTCTTGTCTTTGGCCTATATATTGCTTCTATCTCAACTTGAGCTGAACTTAAACCAGTTGCAGATACTGTTCCCACGATAACATACCCTGTTGACACGTAGTTCAGTTCTTTAAAGGGGTGAACTCGAAACTCTCGGTTATCTCTGTCATAGTTTAATCTGCCAATAACAGAGGAATATATGTTTCCATTAACTTCGTAGGTATTTTTACCTGGAGTTCCCTCTTCAACAATGCCTATATGCTTGCCGGGATATACTATCTCCATTTTCATGTTATTCTTTTGTAGGGGTTTACTCATCTATTTGTTCGCCTATTTAAGATTCTCTCTGACGATCCTAATGTATGGAGGTAGTTTAGACGCTGCTACTCTAATAGCGTTCTTTATCGCTTCCTCGTCCCTGGAGTAGCCCATGATGGAAGCTATTCTGCTGCCTTTGTCGAGCTGGGCGGCTCTCCCGTCGGGCTTTCCGAAGGCTAGTCTCATCCCCTTCTGCAATCTTTCCGCCTTGTGTCCACTAGCCATAGCATGCCTGCGTAGTATATGGTGAGGGTGCGCATGTATTATCACAAAATAGTTTTCTTTTGATAAATTTCTCAACTGGCCAAGTAGTCCCAGCCTAAATGCTTCAATAGCGTTGCTTCTAAGCTGAAAAGGCGCCTCTGTAATGATTCTATATACGTAGTCATATTCACCTTTCTTGTTGCCAAATTCGTACTTTCGAATCTTGGATGGGGGTATGGATTTAATATATTCCTTTCTGGTATATGGTCTTTTAACCCTCCTGTAACACCTGGCTTCCCTTAATGGCATATACATCAACTCCTAATTTAAGTGCAACCTTGCGTGCAACCATCATAAGATACCTAGCTTCAGACTCACCTATACACTTCGGAAAACATCTACCTATTACATTTCTTAAAACTTTTATTACCCTTTCCGTCTTAAAACTAGGCAAACCTATAGAGTAGCATATAGATTTTACATAATATTCAAGAAGTTTTAACGTTTCCCTGCTTACTGGTTCGATCAATATCCTCCTTAAACCCCTAGTGTAACATTCATAGAGAACTATTGAAACAGAATTTGCAATGTTAAGGCAAGGGTATTCTTCGCTGGTTGGAATATTTACGATAACATCGCAGAGTTCCAACTCCTTGTTTGTGAGGCCTATAGACTCCCTCCCAAATAGGATTGCCACCTTTCCCTTCCATTTATAATTTTCAATAAAACTTCTAAGTGACACTACTCTTCTTCTAACATTTCTTATGCCGCCAACCTTGGATGTTGTTCCGACTACTAAGGAAGCATCTACCAAAGCTTCTCCTATGTCGTCCACGATTTTAGCGTTATCTAATACATCCTGTGCTTTTACAGCCATTCTTCTAGACTCTGAGATATCGAACTTTGGATTGACAAGGTATAAATCTGTATATCCAAAATTTTTCATGGCTCTTGCAATCATTCCTGTATTACTTGGATTTTCTGGCTCTACGAGTACAACCCTAACATCCATCGCAGGACACCCTATTCGGACTTCATGTTTAGAGGGGGAAGTCCCTTCTCCTCCCTTATTCTTGTAACTAACTTTCTTAACAGTTTGTCCTCAACTTCTCTCCAACCTGCAAAACTGGTCTGGTACAGTACTCTACCACCTGTGATGCTTCTAAGCTCTCTTGTGAGGTGCAAGGTTTCAGCTACAGGAATAACGCCTCTTATTACTTTAAAGAATCCGGTGTCGAAGGTTTGGTCCAGTCTGAAACCTCGTCTTTTAAGATAAGAGACCACTACACTTTCCAAACCATAATCAACCATTATTTCCGCCGAGTATAATGGCTCTACAACTGTTAGAGCTGATCTTTCTCCAGCCTTCTGAATGCAGGAATATGCTGCTAGGAACATCTGCTGGTAACCCCGTAATTTTGGATTAGGGGATAGATTCGCCTCGACGACTATGATCCCGCATCCTCTCACTTGTCCTCTTATCATGTAACCGTTTCGCAATGCGGATTTTAGTCCCTCAATTATACCTCTCCTTTCAGCTTCTAAGACCTTATTATCGACCAGTATATTTGCGATGTAGTTCATATTTGTGTTATCGATAAACCAAACATTAGCCGGGGTTCTATAGATTTTCCTAATGCTTCTTGAAACCTCACCATGAGTTATCTTAATATTCCCTACACGGTGGAGCCTGAATTTAAACTTATTAGCCCCATTTGGGCTTTCAACTTCTATAGTTAAATCATGCCTTAGGGCTTCCTTATAAACAACCTCCGGCTCTTCAAACACAACCTCTACCCCACTTTCTCTTAGCCTCCACGCCGCTATCTCTAATTGTAACTCTCCAGTTCCTGCGAGTACTACTTGTCCCGTCTCCTCGTCTATTCTATACCATATTCCTGGCTCAACCGAAGCTATCTGGCTTAAAAGCCCTTCAAGTCTAGGTATATCCTTCATTCTCTCAGGTTCAACAGACACGGCTACTACAGGCTCAGCAAGGTAGGGAAATTCCTCAAATGGTTGGACGGAGTCTTTAAATTCACTAGTCAAAGTTTCACCTACTTTAACACCATTAGATATGGTTACAGCGGCAATGTTTCCAGCAGGGAGCTCTCTAACACTGTAAAGTCTATTACCTATGACAACAGATAGACGGCCTATCCTCAGGTTAACATTTCGGTTAACTGCGTGAAGCTCACTGCCAGATCTTAACTCTCCAGAAAACACTCTAATGTAGTATAGTACTTTACCTCTCTCGTCAAGCGTTGCGTTGATCACATTAGCAACCACAGCCCCCATAGGTGAACACGACTTTAATGCCCGGCCAAGCGGCGATTCTATGTTTCCATGCCATATATATGGGATCCTTAAAGCCTGAGCATCCCTTGGGTTGGGGATGTGCTTTAAAATCATGTTCCAGATGGCTTCATGTACTGGGATCTCCTTTTTCAGCTGTTCTACTTGGTTCTCTTTATAACTGGAAACAATATCTTTGAATTTTACCCCGTTTTTGAGGTTTTCGACAGTTATTGCCCATCCGTGTAGTGCGGAACCAATGGCTACACTTCCATTCTCGAACGAAACTCTCCAGTTGAATAGAGGAGTTTTTTTAGAGTATCTCTCAAGTATCGCGTTATATGATTCTATTATTCTCTCAATCCTCTCCTTTATATCTTCCAGTTCAAGTCTAAGTTCTCTTATCAGCCTGTCTACTTTGTTTATGAAGAGAACCGGTTTCACTATCTCCTTTAAAGCTTGCATTGTAACTAGTTGGGTTTGCGCCATTACTCCTTCAACAGCGTCTACCACGCAGATAGCGCCGTCGATGGCCCGCATCGATCTGGCAACGTGCCCGCTGAAATCAATATGGCCAGGTGTGTCTACAAGATTTAGGATAAAGTCTTCCCGGTTAAATCTGCATGGGATCGTTGCTACGGCAGCTTTTACAGTCATTCTCCTCTCCTTTTCAACATCCTCATAGTCCAGTAATAACGTCTCTCCCGCCGTCTTCTCAGAAATAATGCCTGAGCCCTCAAGGAGTCTATCGGTTAGAGTGGTTTTTCCATGGTCTACATGAGCGATTATACCTACATTTCTTATCTTTTCAACCTTGAATGCAAGTTTAACTACGTTTTCTAATTTTGAGTGAGACAGCATGTGTCTAAACCTATTTAATTTGGTTGTATGCTATAATGTTAAGCTTCAAGGTCTAGTAGTGGTGTATCATGTCGGTGTTTCCATCAACTTACATAAAGCTCTTCGGCTTAAGAGGGAACCCGTTTACATCTGAAATAATCCTGGATCCCTCAACAGCTGCGGAACTATTTGTTCATCAAACCTGTGACGTACCTATTGATCCGCTTATCACGGAAACAGTCACGGGTGAGGGGTGTAGCTTCATTAATATCGTGGGGCCGCCTGGCTCGGGTAGGACCATGCGGCTTAGATATTTGCAAGATAAAATCTCAAGATACGGTGGCCTACCGATATATATAAGCGTTAACGTAGCAACGGGTCCGGAGATTATAACTACCGTTGTAAATAGAGTTCTGGCAATGGCTAGGTCTATGAAAACGAAGATCTTTAAAGCTCTAAATATTCCTGTCACCCAGGTATATCAAAAGAGGTTCCATATCGGAAAATCAACTCCCTCTGAGGTTGGAGACCTGATACTGGGCAATCTGAAGGGCAGTAGACCCTGTGCGTTGCTTATTGACGACGTATATAATATCTACTTTGTTGATAAATATTGGACATTTTACTTCTATGAGATGATAAGGCAGGTAGTGTCCTCAATGCCGGAGGGAATAATTGTTGCTCTAACCTTCAGCCCGGAATCCTATAAAGAAGTAGAATCACAATTTCCCGCCCTCATATCTAGAGTTCATGAGAAAATAGTTATTCCTCCACTAAATGATCAGGAGGCTCTTTCACTCATAGTTAAAAGGCTTGCAGTATACAGAACAAGGAAAAGCCCTAGCAAGACCTATCCTTTTACCGAAGAATGTATCTTCGAATGTAACAAGTATGTGGATGGAATACCGCAGAATCTCCTAAGATTGCTCGGCAAGCTTCTCGATATGGCCGCTGTTTCAGGGGTCAAACAGGTTGATACAAGGCTTCTAAAGGACTATTTAAGGGAGAAGGAATGGTATTCCAAAATCATTGAGAAAGCGGGAGCGGAGTATAAAAGTCTACTACGCTTCCTCTTCGAAAAGTATCCAGATGGACCATTTGAGCTTGACAAAATTGCAATGCAGTTGGAGATACCCATACCCCAGGCCTACACTTACATAGAAGAGTTGATAGCGGAGGGTTTAATAAGTAGAAGCGCTGGTAACCGTTACATACTTTCTAAGAAAACCGTTAGAAAATTTAGCTAGGTGGTTAGATTGAAGGTTTCCGTCGTGAGGAAGGAGGGAGATTTATTGGAGGTTGAAGTTGAGGGAGAAACGCATACGATTCTAAACCTTATTTCTACCAAACTTTTAGAGTATGATGAAGTCGAAATAGCTGGCTATGACGTCCCCCACCCTCTTCATGAGAAGGGGAAGCTTATAGTTAGAGCAAAGGAGGGGAACCCTCTCAAGCTTCTAATTAGGGGAATAGATGATCTTATAGCCGAGTTTGAAAGGTTAAAGGAGGATTTAAAACAGCCTGGATAATATATGGGCTACTCTAAGCGGCTCTGGAATCTTAGAGTGTTTTGATAGGCTCCAGATGGTTCTTTGTACAACCTTACTGTCCAAACCAGAATAATTAACGTAAACTTTGCCATAAATCGTTTTAAACTCCTCAAATTCCCCATTCTTCTCTACAATCTTTATTCTTTCAGTATAGTTTGGGAGGTTTCTAAGGGCGCGACTAACCATTTGGAAATCAGGCTTTTTCTCCGTTACAGCTATAACGGGTTTACCTAATGTTTCATTTAGGTTCTTCATATCCACGATATTAAAGCCCGCCATTACTGTACCATGAAGCATTATTAATTGGATTTGATGTCTATGGGACGAGGAATTGTGGAGTCTTATAATCGCCTCCGTGGCATCCATTCCGTCTCTCGTCAACCATCCTTTCAGAGCATCCTCTATAAAAAAACTTCCTCTAAAAATAACACCAACTATTGGCACCCTTCTCCTTTTCCTTGAACTTTTACAGTCGTCAATGGCCAATATTTTTATGCCGCTTTTCAATTGGCTCTAATGTTTAGAGACTAGTAAAAAATAAAAGGGTGAGGGGACGTTGCCATTAATTGGTGGAGTAATTGTTCTGTCCAAGATGCGGGGCCTTAATGACGCCATCTAAAAAGGCAGGTAAGAAACTATGGGAGTGTAGCTGTGGATATGTCACTGACAACCCTGGCGGAAGTCTTGTCGAACTTAAGATGATTAACAAAGAGGATAAGATTACAATCATAGATGAGCAAGTTAAGTTTGAAATCTACCCGAAGACAAACATAGAATGCCCTAAATGTGGTCATAATGAAGCCTACTACTGGTTTATGCAAACTAGAGGTGGTGATGAGCCTGAAACACGCTTCTATAAATGTGTTAAATGCGGTTATACATGGAGGGAGTATTCTTGAGCAGGAATTACACTGCTAGCGTCGAGAAAAGAATTTCAGAGATTACCCCGGCTGATCGGAAGGTTACTATTGTTGGAATAGTTGTAGGCCGTGGAGTGAATTACATACTTGTTCAAGATGATACTGGGGTTGCAAGAGTGTATACAGAAGAGCCGTTGAAGTATGAGGTTAAAAAGCCTGTAATGGTAATAGGCCTTGTTAACACCGCCTCCGAATCAAATGTTGAGTTGATAGAAGAGCAAATCGTAAACCTAGACGGGCTTGAGTTAACTATTTATTTGAAAGCTAGAGAATTAGAAGAGAAGTTAGGAGGATTAGAAGATCTATGGTGATGTGAGTGTTTAGAGCTGAAGTTGAAGAGGCGGAAGCGTTAAGAAAGCTCATAAAGGCTGTTTCTGAGATAACGGAAGAGGCTCCATTAATACTCTCCCCTGAAAGACTGGAACTCAAGGCTTTAGACTATACTAAAAGTGCCATGATAAAGTTCAGCTTGCCGTCTATCTATTTCTCAACGTTTGACTGTGAGAAGGAAATAACGGTTGGCTTAAACTTTAAAGATATAGACAAGGCATTTAAAGCACTAAGATCTGGAGATCGGCTTGAAATCCGGATTTCAGAAGATGCGTCTTCCATAACTCTTATCCTTAAGGGTGTAACGACACGGACTATGACTTTCTCGACTATAGACCCACCACAAATCCCTCAGGAACCTAAGGAAGTTTTCACAGCAGATGCAAAACTGATAAGTTCCGAGCTTGAACATGCTATCAAGTTCCTCTCTTCTGTATCTAGCGAGGCTCGCTTTGTAGCTGAAGAGGACAAACTGTCCATAGCAGCTAAGACAGAAACAGGTAGCTATACAAACACCTTTAACCGTGGTGACCCTGTACTGCTAGAACTAAACGTTGAATCAAGAACTGAAAGTATATACTCACTTTCTCTACTTGGAAAAATGATGGTGGGGTGCAAAACCTCAGACATAGCCGGGCTAAAATTTGCCACGGACAAACCATTAATCTTAGATTATCCAATGATAGAAGGAGCTACCCTAACATACTATCTGGCCCCGATAGTTGAGAGGAGGTAAAAAACATTCTTGGACAGCGCCACTCTAGAATACTGCCTGAAATTTCCCTTCTCCCAGAAAGCTAAGAAGATAGTTTCTCTCAAAGTTAAAAGCATGGAAGATCTTGGGAAGCCCCAAATTTCACCTGCCATACTGTTAGCCGAAAGGAAAATAATGTCCGCCATTAAACCATCAATCAAGCTTGAAAGTCCGGGTCCATGGTTGGAAATCCTATCACATCCGATTGCAAACATAATTCTTTCAATAATCAGCCTAAGAGGACTAACATATAAATACGCAGTGAGAGAAGCAGAGAAAATAGCCTCTCGCTGGTCTGCGGATGATATTGAAGTATTAATTACAGTTGGAAAGGAAGAGTTCGGCATCGAAGCCATAACGGTCGGTGATGATGTGAAATCGGTAGCCATAGACCTTGTAAGCTACATAAAACTCGCATCTACGCTTGGGATCGGGCCTATATCTGAGCGATGGGATCCATCCAATAGGAAAATAATAAACGGATATGTCTATGTAACTGTTAAAGAGTATATGAGACTCCTAGAAGCTAAAGTAAAAAGCCACATCCTAGAGGTAGCAGGTAAGCCCCCAGTTAGTGTACCATCTAACATCATCGAGGCTGCAAGGAGGATAAAGAATGCGTACTTAAGCAGTGCTAAACCTAGAGTGAAGCCGAGAGGAAGAACAGATCCACCATGTATGAGGTGGCTAATGGGGGAGGTTGATAAGGGCTTAACACATGTGTCAAGGTTCATTCTGGCAGCATACCTTCTAAACAGGGGAAAAACCGTCGAAGAAACCATGGAAGTGTTCAAGCAATCACCGGACTTTGACGAGAAGATATCAATGTATCAGATAAGCTATATAAAGAGAAAAGGCTATCTTCCCCCCTCATGCGCAAGATTGGAAGAGTTGGGCATATGCAAGAAAAATGAAGCATGTAAAGATATTCGAAATCCATTACAGTACGGTAGAAAGACATGAAAAGACAGGATTCCAGCAATCTTATCGTAGAAGCTTTTAAAGACTATTACAGAAGGAGAAAGATGATTATCTCAGTCGAGGATATTACAAGAAGGGAGATTATGCTGATGCGCTTCGATGGAAAGGTGACAAGATATCTTAGATTCCATAGCCAGGAAGAACTTAGAAACAGACTTGTGAACGATGTTCCTGCCCATGCATACTATTCTACCTCTAAATATGAAAAACCAGAGAAAATGGAGGGATGGCTAGGAATGGAATTACTATTCGACATAGATATAGACAAGTTGAACCCCCCCTGTAAGCACCAGCATGACTACTGGATATGCGAGAGATGCAACATTAAGGGAAGAGGTAGCCCACCCGATAACTGTCCAGAATGCGGAAATACCAAATTAAAGACTATAACGTGGATCTGTAACTCATGCCTCAAGGCAGCTAGAAACGAAACTGTAAAACTAATAGAAGAATTCTTACTGGGAGACTTCTGTTTCCCAAAACAAGAAATAAGAATAGTATTTACTGGAAACAGGGGGTTTCACGTTATAGTTTCAGATCCTAAAATTCTGGATTTAAGCGAAGATCAGAGAAAGAGTATCGTCGAATACGTTAGTGGGTCTAGGCTAAGCCCTGAGCTGATAGTTAGAGTAGTGCTGGATAAGAAGGAGAAATTCATAATTCTTCCTTCTGTTAGAGAGTCCGGATGGCGGGGTAGATACGCAAAACACGTTGAGTCGATACTTGACTCTCTTAATAGAATTAAGAGTAATCCTGAGTTATTGTCCGAGATAAGGCGCTCCCTTACAGATGGAAGGCCATTTAAAGTAGCGAGAAAGTCAAGGATAGATAAAGTTCTAAGAGGCTTGGTTAATGATGTAAGAGAAAAATACGGGTGTAGGGTTGATAAGGTAGTGACGCCTGACCTGAAACGGTCATCAAGGATTCCCAACACTCTTCATGGGAAAACAGGATGGAGGGTCTATCCTTTGACTATCGAAGAACTCTATACTTTCAATCCGTCCATCTCAGCTACAAGCCTAGGAGACCGGCCTATAAGGGTAAGATCGCTTGGCATACCGAAGTTACCTAGAAGTCCTATCAATCCACCAAGTGCCCCTGTCGGCGAGGTGCTTGAGCTACCTTTATACATGGCCGTAACCTTATTATTAAAGGGTATGGTTGAGCCAGTACAATAATAGCAAAATCATTGAGATATATGTTAAGCTTTACAAGAAACTTGTAGAAGAGTACTCGAAGATCGAGCCTACTAGTATAGAAGAAACGTTTTATGATGAAGTATCAAGCATAATTTCCAGAAAACCCTCTTCCACCGAGCTTGTTAAAATTAATGAAAACATAGCTAACATGCTTAAAAACTTGTTAGAACTAAGATTAGCAAAGCAGATGCTGTTACGTAAAGGCAAACTCCTTCCCGCAGAATCCACTCTTCTAAGACACATGGAGGAGGGTCTAAAAATTGAGAGCACTACCCAGAAAGTTGAAGTATCTGTCCAGCCTTCCACTAAGGAACCATTTATAAGAGAGCTTGTTCTATTTCTTAAACCAGTTCCTAGAATGATAGGGGTGGACGGCAAAACTTATGGGCCCTTCAAGGTAGGGGATATAGCGAACCTTCCACGTGAGAATGTGGAAGCTCTGCTTATAAGAGGAGCCGCCAGAAGACTAGGTGATCAAAGTGAAAGTTCCTGAAACAATAAGAACCTTCTGTAAAAGATGCGGCCGCCACACGGTGCATAAGGTAGAGCTTTATAAGCCTGGCAAAGCCAGGAAACTATCCTGGGGTATAAGACAGCTTGAAGAGAAAAGGAAGGGATACGGTGGCGAGCCTAGAGGCCGACTGAGGAGAAAGGCTAAAACCACAAAGAAAGCGGTGATAGTGTTAAAATGCGGGGAATGCGGAGCTAAACAGCTTAGGTGCCTAGGCCGTCTATCAAAGGTTACAATAGGGTGATAAGATGGGTAGAAAGCTTGAACTAATCCCGCTTCCTAAATCTAAATTCCTAAAAGTTGAGTGCCCCAACTGCGGAAATGAGCAGGTAATATTTTCACATGCTAAGTCTGTTGTAAAATGTTTAATATGTGACAACACTCTGGCAATTCCTAAGGGAGGCAAAGCAGATATAAAAGCTAAGATACTCGCAGAGGTGGCCTAATGCTTAAGGTGGGAGACCTAGTGGTGGCAACAGTAACTCATGTAGAAGAGTACGGTGCAATAGTAAAAGTAGAGGGTTACCCCAAGTATGAAGCCCTCATACCTAGAGCACATGTTACCGCAGCAAGAATTAGAAATATAAAAGACTACGTTAGAGAAGGACAAAGAGTTGTAGCAAGAGTAATAAAGGTAGATCATAAAAGGCTAATGGTAGATCTCTCACTAAAATACGTAACCAAAAGGGAAAGAGACGAAACCCTAAAACAATGGAAAAGAGACAGGAGAGCGAGGAAAATAATTGAAATGGCAGTTAAAAACCTGAACCTACCAGGGACCCATGTCAACAGAGTCTGGAGTAGGCTCCAGAAAATATACGGGGACGTACTTTCAGCCCTTGAAGACACAGTGAGGAAAGGCAAGGAAGTCCTCGTAAAATCCGGAATAGAGGATAAAATAGCAGAGGAAATCTGGAGGCTATCCAAGAAGCATGTAAAACCAAAAGTATACGAGGGAACCCGGACAATAATACTGAAAAGCACGAGGCCCAACGGAGTAAAACTGATAAGAGAAGC
Organism: Thermoproteota archaeon; assembly: GCA_037917685.1. Classification (GTDB taxonomy): domain Archaea; phylum Korarchaeota; class Korarchaeia; order Korarchaeales; family JAOZGB01; genus JAOZGB01. Next base: position 50,152 of record JAVCBU010000006.1, on the reverse strand, counting down.
CATCGCCAAGGCCCTCGAAGAAGCAGTAAAACAAGGGGCAAAAGTAACAGTATCCTATCTTGGAGCCCCAAGATACATGGTTAAAGCAACAAGCATAAACCCAAAAGCAGTAACCAGGTCACTAGAGGCCTTCGAGAGAACAGCCAAAGAATACCTAGCTGAGTAAAATGCCTAGACCCCGTATAATGAAATGCCCATACTGTGCTATATACACACTTAAACAAGTATGTCCATACTGCGGCAAGCCAACCCTCACCCCCCATCCGCCAAAATTCCCCCCAATACTTCAGCTATCACAGCATCAACCAACGTCGAATAATCAACGCAAAAATCCAGAAAACAGATAAACCCGTAAAAAATGTCAGATAAACAATATCACCACAATCTAAGACTCAAACGTTCAAATCTAACATGTTTAGATTCGTTTCAAAAACGTTTCAAAACTTAACTTTAAAAGCTTCTTCAGCTACCTTCTCACCAGCCCAAAAGGGCGAAATAAGGTGAAGAAAAAAATGTCGAGAAAAAGCTTTCTAGCAGCAGTTTTGCTGCTGGTTGCAGTTGGAGTATCCCTAGCGCCAGTAGCAGCCTATCCAAGGCTAACAGAATTTCCAGCGCCATTCGTACAGGAAGGCAAGATAGACTACGACCTAAACGGGATAAACGAGGTAGCAATAATAGTAGGAGAGACAGCTGCAGCCGCAGACGTTGTAGGAGCAACCCTCATCGGCGCCAAGATAGGAACACACATGTACATATCACACGCCACCTACCCACCAGAGCCATTCGAACTACACGAGGTAGACCTTAACCTAACACTATATGAGTACGACTGGTCCCACATAGTGTTAGCAAACCTCGTAACGTTCAAGTGGTTCGCACCAGTCTTCGATGAATGCTGGATGGGGTTAGTCATACCCGACGCTGGCGAAGTAGTCTATGATATTGACTCAATATACCTGCTATGGACTGCATGGACGGAAGGCGAGTGCGAGTATGCAATTTGGGTAGGCCTGTATGGGCAGAGAATAGCTGACCCATGCATATGCCCATACCCATACATAGAATTCCTAACCTACAGGCTTGGATGCGACGGTTTCATAACGCCATGGGGCGGGCTAGGGACAATGCCAGACCCGCTAGATCCGAACACATGGGCGGTTTACGATTTCGCAGCCCTAGGATATGACCACCTGCAGAGGTACTTCGGATACACAGTCTATTACGGCGAGGTCAACTTCAGATTCGGAATGCCCGAGGAGGTTTGGATCATAGGAGAAAGCCATGTCCTACCATGGGCGTTCAACTACATGCTTGAGGTGTCTGCTATCCACATAGATGAGGATCACTTCACCAACCTGACACATCCATACCATACAGTAGCCTTCACGCTGAAGGATGAAGCAGGAAACATAGTAGACTGCTGGATACAGAACATCTCCCAGATATACAATGTGACATTCACAAAGGCATTCTCATGCTGGGCAACCCCAGTACAGCTACACATACACGTTAGCAAGGTCTGCCCCGACTCAAACTGCGCATATGTAGAGGTCTGGAGCTCACCCATACCAAAACACGTCCCAGTAATGCAGATAGACGGCATAGACGTAATACCATTCCTATACCAGGACGAGACTACCGGACATTTCATAAGCCTGCTGCCTCTCGTAGATGGTGATGAGGTACCAGTAGACTACCTGTTCAACGAGGTAACAGTAGGCCTCTTCGACGGCAGGATACACCTATACTATGAGCCTGATTATGGGGCATTCATGGATAACAGGGGCAGGTACGTAGATGCAGGCTACTCTGTACCGCCAAACTGGTTCTGCTGTGGCGACATAGGCCACCTAGACGCATTAGTAGGAGATGACAGATACAATGGCTACTACCATGGAGAAAACTCTTCAACAATGTGGCAGTGGACCAAGCCATATCAGGTAGTAGACTTCCCACTTGTGCCTGGGTGTGTAGGCATTAAGCAGATGACTTGGAGCGAGCTACTCCTGAACGAGACAATAGACATTGGCGGTGTCACATACAAGTTCATGAGATTCATAATCCCAGCAGACCACCCGGACAACTGGTGTGGCGTAGACTATGAGCAGAAAGGCCTATACCTAATGAGGTCACTATCCCTACCATACATGGTAATGAGACAGATGGCAATATTCGAGTTCGACTTTGACGTATCACTGGCTGGAAACTGGGAGGGATACGCCACCAACTATCAGAATGCAATCGCATACGACATGTTCCTGGTATCCGAGTACATAGAGCTGGTCAACGTTGTAGGTAAAGATGTGACTGGTGTCTTCGGAGGCGTGTTCGACAGGTTCAACTGTGAAGGCGAGTTCACAGGTACCACGAAGTATGATTTGACGACGATGCAGGACATAACCCCAGCAGAGGAGAAGGACTCAATATTCGACGGAGAAGACGTATTCAGCTATCTCAAGGCGCCACTAGTATTCGTCGCAGGTAGTCCTGATGCTGAGCGTGCAAAGAGCGAGAAGAACCTAATCCTGATCGGAGGGCCACTGGTCAACAGTTATGTTAAGGAGCTTAATGATACAGGCCTGCTGCCAATAAGCTTCATAGGAAACGACAAGCTTATGGACTGGAACAACCAGATATGGACCCTGGAAAACGTAACAGGCGTATACGGCTGGCCACCAGAACTAGTACCAAGGATAACCTCAGGCCTAGGCGTAGTACAATATGCAAAGGAAAACCCATGGAACCCAGACAAACACATCCTAGTAGTAGCAGGAACAGACAGATTCGGAACCTACGCAGCCTCAGTAGCCCTAGCAGACCCAACAAAGATAATCCGTGAGACCGCTGAGAACTGGTGCAAGGCTGGTGTTGAGACTCCGTTCGCAGCCGTCATAGTGCTTGGCGTAACACCGGGAGTTGGAGTGCCAGGCGTGCAGCCGCCGCCGGGCGTCGTCTACGTATCAGTAGGCACAAGTCCAGAGCAGACTCCAATAGCTGGAGGTTAAACCTCCCCTTCCCATTTTTATTTTCTACTAGCAGTTTCCACGTTTTATGAATTTCGCTGTTAGACATATATCACCTAGCCCGTCGTGCATATTTTTTAAAAGGCTCGCTTACCTTATCTATAAGCATGATGATTATGTGGACTACTCATGGTAAGATTGTTCTGCCACTGTTGTGTATACTGCTATTATCTTTAATTGCTCCTGTCGGACATGGAATTCTCATCCTTACCAGGGGGGAGCCCTTCCAAAACACGTACAATTATACAGACGTTAAGCTTTTCGATGAGGTTACAAAGTTCTACTTTGGGCCATACTACTTGATGTATGATAGGATAATACTTCCTGGAGGTGTAGATAAGGGTAACTCAATCAAACTTTATGACAGGGAGACAGGAAACCTTAAGTATAACTGGGTAGGAGAAAACGTCGTTGTACCAGGGTTTAACGCGACCTACTACGAAGGATTCGGTCCTTCAGCCAAGAAAATATTCTCATTCCTATTTAAATCCGCCCATCAAGATGCAGAGGGGAACTACTATGCGATTATTGATATCTACGACTGTATCTATGAGGTTAAGTATGAGATCCAAATTACAGCTGAGCCCCCAATGGCCAACGTACCCTTTTCAGGTGGAACCGTTAACGTCAAGATGAATCTAACCAACACCGGCACAGTAGACATAGAAGAACTTACCTACATGCTGATACTTCCAACAACAGGGGAAGTATCAGTTGGAGCAGGAAGCGATGTCATCTACGGTCACCGGACCAACCTTGCTGTCAATGAGAGCATAATTCTAAACTTCAACCTAGAAGTGGAAGCCTCAAGCGAATATAAACTCATTCCAATACCATTTGACGTAGCCTATAGCGACCTGCTTGAACCTACAACAGGTATATCTCATGCAACCTACGTTATTCAAATCACAGTGGGTACGAAGGCCACGGCAAGAGGAATTCCCCGACTAACTTTCAACGTAGTGACAACAAAGTCCACCTTGAAACCTGGAGATACAGCTCAGGTTACAGTAAACCCGTTAAATGTAGGCAACGGCTCGGCTTACAACGTTGAGATATATATTAATACAACCCCCGCTGATCTAACCCTAACATTCCAGAATCCTTCAAAGTTTGGAACAGTTGTTGGAGGTATAAGTAAACCTATAAGATTTATTTGGCCTAACGGCTCAACTGCACCATTAAGACCCGGGCAGTCGCTAGCAGAGCCAATTAAGTTCATAGTAAGAGTCCCAGAGTATTCCATTGTTGGCGAAAAGAAATATAGAATTACAATAACCGGATACTATTTTGATGCATATGGTAACAGTTATATCAGCACATCAAGCATCGAGCTAACCGTCGTAGAGCCTGGAAAAGCCGTTCTAACCATCACAAAAACAGTCTCGGCCTCATGGGTTGGGGTAGGAGGTACCGTGAGAGTAACAATCACAGTTACAAACGAGGGTAATGGTATGGCAAGAAATGTGAAGATCGAGGACGAATACCCATCATCGTACTTTAACCTGAAGACAGGATCTGTTTCCCAGAATGTTCCACAGCTTAGCCCCGGAGAGTCTATAAGCCTCGTGTATGAACTAACGGCGGTGAAAGTTGGTACAGTCTCGCTAGGATCAGCGAGAGTTGAGTACACGGACGAATACGATGTTCAACATATGGAATACAGCAACGAGGGCGGACTAGTATCAATCGTAACCCCACAAGTGAAAGTTAGAATTTTAGAAGCTCCAAACCAGACAATACCCGTAGGAGAGTATACAAAATATGTTATAGAGGTGGAAAACGAGGGAAACGGGCCAGCTGTCGACGTCAAATTATCATTTAAGATTCCTAAGGGTTTAGACATCCTATCATTAAAACCAAATAACGTCCAGTTAAGCGGTCAAAGAGTTGCGTCACTTTACATCCAGTCAATGTCACCCGGAGAATTCCAAAGGATAGAGCTAGAATTCAAACCAATTATTCCAGGCATCTTTAATATAACCCCCATAGAGATGAGCTACTTATCACCAGACGGATCGATAAAACTGTCCATAGAGGGAAATATTACAGCTAGCTTCACCGCAGTCGTCCCATACACTGTTAGAATGATTCTACTATCTACCTTAATAATAATGATCGTTCTCGTAGGGTTACTCGTAGTTGCACTAACGGTAGGGCTACCTGTAATCTCTAGACCATCAGCTAGAAGACTTGGATTCTAAAGTCTCATCTAAAAACTTTAAAACATACTCTTCCTTTTATGCTATGGGCCCGTAGCTCAGCTAGGATAGAGCGCTGGCCTTCTAAGCCAGAAGCCGCGGGTTCGAGTCCCGCCGGGCCCGCATAATATACATATAATCTTATAATCGGAATTTCACCATAGTCTAAATCGTTTCACAGAAGATGTGTTTCCCAAACAATTCTCTAAACTTATTATTCGTTGATCGTCGGTTAAATTTAATTAATGTTTCATCCCACTAGTAGGAGGATAGCGGTGGAATTGAAACATGTGTGTGTTGTCGTACTTTTAATATTCCTTATAGTTACCTCTCACGCAGTATCGGTATACTCTCAACAGGCAACGTTTCTATCCTCGGTTAACAAAGCAATAAGCTATATACACGCTGGAGTGCCGCATCGGTCAGAGAGGACGTCGGGGTATGATGAGGATGGGATACTATGGATTGTTAGTGGATTTGGAGGGTTTGCAGAGCAGGCAGTGGATGAAAACGCAAGAATAGGCTATGCCCTGACAATAGGCTTAGAAAACAGTTTTAGATTATCCTATGTTGAGAGTAATAAGAGATCCATAAAGGAACATGTGGTTAAAATTGCACAGACACTATACAGGATTAAATCTCTGGACAGAACCGGATGGTCAGATAAACCCGCCGGTGCCACGATATATTCGGATGTAACAGCACATTGTGTAAGGTTCCTTTCAGCAGCCGTTAGAAATGGTATAATAGACTATGATGATAATTTTGACAGGGCTGTTAGAGACCTAGTTTCTATAAGAGATGCATCTGGAGGGTGGCCTTTATCTCCTAACTCTCAGTTACCATCTGAAAAACACACCTTACCCGGCGTGACAGCAGAAGTTCTTGTTGCCCTCCTAGACGCCAAAAAAGTTAACGGCCCTGTGGGCAATGATGTCATCCAGTCGGCTATCAGCTTTATAGTTCAGAAAGCGGTGAAGTCAGGGGATAAAGTCTACTGGGAAAGTGAGTCTAAATATAGGTCAGGATGGGATAAGATGATCGTAACGTCGATGGCTTTATATTCGCTATGTTTAGCTAAAGCTCAAGGATTCCAGGTCTCTGATGAGATTATACAGGGAGCCCTAAGCTGGATAGTATTCAACATGATTAATATAGCACAGCCCATGGATGCAATATTTCCGGGGATGGCCCTGATACAAACTACTTTCCTGGGCTATATGGAGTCAGAAGAGCTTAAGGGTTTGCTAATGGATAGTATGACAAGCCTTGTATTTAGCCAGCTACCTAACGGTGCATTTACAAACACAGGATTTGCACATATAGACGTTATACCACCTACCCACGTTGTACCACTATTCCTAGATTGGGCAACTGTAACCAGCATTAGTACGTCACAGATAAGTGTGTTAAGCGAATATATAGATGAAAGTTATACCCCTATCAGACTGGTAGCAGGGGGGGACGCCACTTTCACAATGGCAATTACAAGTGAGGCTGAATACCCACTCAACATTAAGTGCTACACTGAAAAACCCAACTTTCTAACCGTACTGTCCGAGTCCGGTAAGGAGGCGTATCTAAACCCTGGAGACGTGCATACATATTCAATATCCCTTAAAAGCCCAGAAACAGCAAGCCTCCAGACGGTGGAACTAACATTCATTGTTGTAATGCTTGTAGACGATAGAGAAATGCCTATTCAGACCCGCAAATATAAATTTGAAATAGCTAGAAATTCGGAAATCCAGATAACAAAGACCGTCAGCCCCCAAACAGTCGAGCTTGAAGGTCTAGTTACAGTGTCTATAATGCTCAAAAACAATGGCGACATGAATGCCAAAAACGTAATGATACGTGAAGAACTAGGTGAAGGCATATATATTGCTGACTATATGAACACATCTGTTTCCCTATTCACCACTGGATTATCAATCACAACAATGAAACCAGGAGAGTACATAACCTTTACTTACGTAGCGAAGCCCGGCGAAGCCGACCCTGGAGAAATCACGCTTGCCACCACCTTCGTGTCTTACAGCGATGCACTAAAACGGTTAAGAAATGTTTCTAAAGCCTCAAACATAATGGTTCAAAGACCTAAGCTCGTTGTTTCAGTACAGCTTCCAGAGGAGGTAAACCAGTCACAAATACTTATTGAATGGGCGGAGAAAAAGACTGTCAGAGTAAAGATCTCCAATGATGGAAATCAGCCGGCTGTAAATGCATCTATAAAGATTCAAATACCTAAGGAGCTAAAAATCGAGGATCCAGGAAATCTGTCAGTTTCAGGAGGTAGACTAGTCTATACTATAAGTCAGCTAAACCCTGGGAAGGCGGTGGAGCTAGCCTTTAAGATAAAAGCAGGATATATCTACACACTACCTAGAATTACAACATCCATAAAAACAGAGTTTTCGTACGAGGATGCAAAAGGTAGAGCTCTTACAGGCTACTCCGGGTCTACACATCTGACCTTGTACGTGGTTGTCTCAACATGGTTTAAAATCCTAGTAGTAGCGATAATTATAGTGGTGGTAAGCTTAATAGTATGGCGTGTTGGTAGAAGGGTAAGCTCGTCGATGAAGAGAAAACATGTCTCCATAGGGATTAGAAGAGGGAGGGCTAGGCTTGGGTAGGAAAGTAGTTTACGGGTTTTTGGCGTCTCTCTTCTTTATATCTATATTAGTGGCTGTGTGGTACCTGCTAGGAAGCAGCTTACAGCCGAAACAACAGATCTTAGTGCTATATAGTAGTAAGGAGCTGGAATATGGTAACAAAACTTTATTATTCCAGGTAGGTCTAACGATCGGCGAAGATACAGCCATATTTTCAGCGGCTAGAATAGGCCCGGCAAACCTCTCGTCTTCGATTTTAGAAAATACATCGAGGGAGCTCCTGCTGAGTTATAGGGTTCACATACTGATTAGGGGGCCACACTCTGGAGGTAGACATAACAGGATAGTGGTCTGCAGGAACAACTCGATAATAATTGAAGGTAAGTCTGACTTCGGATTATCTCTTTCTATTGATAGACTCACCCTAGCGCTTGCAAAGCCCTATGTGCTAGGCTTAAGGAAGGGAGATGAAGGAATATTATGGCTTGCAATCATCAAGCCGGGAGGATCCGAAGGCATGATGATAAGATGGCTAAGCCAGATGCCTGTAGAGTTTGTGGAATCCTCTGTCCCAATAATAGATGAGTACGGAAATAGCGTTTCTGACCTAGATTTGGCTTTAATGATGTTGGGAAAGCTGTACGTTACCCCATAACATTGAAATTGAAGACAATTATGTTTCCATCGTATTCAAGCTTCACTGCGTTTTTTACATAACGTGATATGAAGTATTTAGGGATGTCTACTATTTTTTCTGCCTTTGTAGCGGAAACTATGTCACTTGTAGCTGTTACCTCTGATTCTGAAGCTTTAATATCGGCTTTTTCAACGGTGTGTACAGAAATGTTTTTTGTTAAAAACCTGATCACACGCGCGAGTTCTCCGCTTTTACTCTTTCTTCTGTCAAGATACATAAACGTCCTCGATGGATTAAACGCGGATATGAACTCTTCTATCAATCCTAAAGCTCTATACGTATATTCGGAAATCTTATACCTTAAGAAAAGCCCTTGCAGATCTCTCAGAAGTTCATCATCACATCTAATTAGCAGCTCTCTCTTTACCATTGTTTCAAGCGTTATTAAAACGTTAAATCCATCAATTCCGAGTTGTAAACCACTTATCTCTTCAGGCTTTAAAATCTTATGTTTTACGTTGAGTATTACTTCATGAGGGTGGACGGCTCTAAATATAAATGCCCTTTCGGACCTATTCAATAGATATCTTCCAGTAACAAGGTTGAGGGCTGACCTCCACTTATAGCCTTTATCTATCAAATATTTGTAATCTTTAATAGCTTTTCCGATGGTGTCAAGTCTTAAGTTTTCTGACATATTTAAGAATTATCTCTTTCATTTTTTCAAAGTTTACCTCACTTACAGCTCCTTGGGCCAGTCTTTTGTCTCCTCCCCCTCTTCCCCCCGTTATTAAATGAATAATTTCTACAGCGTCGCCTCCTCTTTCTCTCACAGAGCTACCTAACATCACAACTAAGGGTAAAGGTGCTCCTCCCCCAGTAAGTACTACGATGGTGTTAGGATTCATCTCTATTATCCTACCACCAAGGTCGATTAACATCGGCCTTTCGGCCTTAGTTTCTGAGTGTACGATAAACTTCAAGCCATCGATCTCAACAGCGCTTTCAAGGAGTTTCTTAGATAAAATCTCATTGTACGTCTCGTATAGTTCTTCTACTTGTTTTTTGAGACTTTTCTCCTTCTTCAGAAGTTCAGATACCGCTTCATCGACTCTTTCAGAGTCAACACCAAGCTTTCTAGCTATAGATCTAACTTTCATCCTTTCTTTTTCTATTAGTTGGAGTGCGGGAATACCAGCGGCAAACTCAAGTCTAACAACTCCATCCTGTATTCTCTTACTTCGTATGATTCTGATAGGCCCTACTTCTCCGGTGTTTCTAACATGTGTTCCCCCGCATGCTTGTATATTGTATTTTTTAATTTCAACTATTCTAAGCTTAACCCCAGGGACCACGCCGCCTTGATATATGTCAAATCCATATTCCCTTTCAGCCTTATCTCTATCAACCCACCTTGTAATTACTGGTAAGTTGCTCATTATCGCTCTATTTGCTTCCACTTCTATTCTCACAAGTTCTTCTTCGCTAATAGGCTTGTAGTGAGCAATGTCAAGCCTACTTTCCCTGGGGCCCTTCTGTGCACCAGCCTGTCTGACGTGATCGCCAAGAACCCTTTTACAAGCTTCTAGAAGTATGTGGGTCCCGGTGTGGTGGCGCATAAGGGATAATCTTTTCTCCCAATCTATAAAGCCCTTCACTTCCATCCCAACTTTTAGATATCTTGTATCCTCAACCTCGTGGATAATTACATCTTTAGATTTCTTAACAGAGACCACCCTTGTCTCACTATTTTCAAACTTTAAGGTGCCTGTGTCTGATGGTTGACCTCCCCCCTCGGGATAGAAAGCTGTTTTATCCAATACTACATATTTTCCAAATATCTTCAAGATCCTTGCATTAAACTCTCTTATATAAGGGTCCTCATAGTATAAAGGTTCTGTAGGTGGCATATTTGCTGTTTCCTTCTCGAAAGGAACTACTTCCTGAATAGTCGGAGGGGTTGAGTAGTGCTTCTTGGCTACAAGTTCATAGAAGTTATCAGGCACCACTACGTCTACTTTTGAATATGCGACTTCCCTAACTATTTCCGGGGGTAAGCCGTAAGTATCATACAATTCAATAAGTACTTCAGGGGTAAATTTTCTCCTCCCTTCTTTTATCATTCGCCCAATTATTCTGATTCCTTTATCTATTGTTTGCTTGAAACGTCGTTCCTCCAGATCTACAATCTCTAGGATTCTATCTCTTCTTTCCCGTAGCTCTGGAAATGATTCGGACAAATATCTAATTTGGATATCAACCAAGTCTGATAGGTTTACATTTGCCCCAAGGAGTCTGAGAAGTTTTAAAGCTCTCCTAATAACCAAACGACCCAGATAACCTTCATTAGTGTTAGACGGTATGAGACCGTCAGCTAACATGAAAGTTATGGTTTTTGTATGATCTAAAAGTCCAAATAGCCTCTCTATAGGAGTAAGGATCCTGTCAAGTTCTTCCCAATCGATATTTAGGATCTTAGCAGCTTCCATCCTTATACTTCGGTATGAAACACCCCTCTCCACTTTGACCATTAAACTTGAGATTTTTGAATATTCATTCAAGAGTTTTTCGTCGGGAAGCTTTACTCCTAGTAATTGCCTGAATTTCTCCATTTGATTTGGATAAACAGGTTGAAAAGCAGTCGGGCTGCCATTTGAAAGCCATACCATTCTTTCAAGACCATACCCGGTATCTACAGTTCTCGTAGGTAATTTCTCATAATTTCCATTCTTCACTTTATAAGACATGAAAACTAATGTTGCAGTTTCCAATCCCTTTATTATACACTCAAAGTCAGGCCCAGCATTGCCTCCCCCCTCCCAGATTCCTTCCTTATATATTATGTCCTCGTCTTTTACCCCGAGAACTTCCATAGCAAACTCATGATGAAGCTTAACAGTCTCGTTTTTCCAATATATCTCTCGGTTAGGTCTATTAAATGCATGGTGAGCCATCATTTCAAATATCGTTAAGTGCCTGCCCAGCGTTAATCCAACCTTATCTATGTCCTTCAGCCTTATACATACCTGTGAAATTGTCAGCGGGTTGGCAGGTGGGGGAATAAGGCCCTCCGTGACATACGGCTGAAAGTCTATTATAGATGCATCGGTTAAGAAGAGATCTTCCCTCCATTTAGCTACAACGGGATATCTATTAATCCTTTTGTGCCCTCTATGTTCAAAAAAGCGAAGATACCTTTCTCGTAGTTCGTCACATCCGAACTTTCTATCCAGCCCGGTTCCTATAAACTGGTATGGTTCGCATGGTGCTTCTCCACAGGTATTTCTGTCCGGGTCAACGGTCCAAAAGTGTTCACCGCAGATCTTACATTTCTTCCTTATGTATCCTCTTTCTAATAGGTAGTCGATTCTCAGTTCATCTTCAATTTTTTGAATCAACTTTGCTCATCCGAAGAGTGCACTTAGTCCAGCCATGGCTTCCTCTTCTTCCTCCTTCTTCTCCTCCTTCTTCTCTTCTTCCTCTTTCTTCTCCTCCTCTGGTGCTGGAGGTGCAGCTGCAGGTGCAGCCATCGGTATGGGTGCTTTGATAGCTTCCTCTATGTTGACTTCTTTTAGGCTTTCGACCAGATGTTTTATCATTGCTTTATCCGGTTCGACATTTAAGGCTTCAAATATTTTTTCCAGGTTTTCCTCGGTTATCGGTTGCTTCAACTCGTAAAGTGTAAGAGCTGCGTATATGTACTCCATCCCCATAGTCTTCCCTCTCCTAATCTACACCATCCTATCTTAAAACGTTTATCCCGCTTGACCTTCCACCATCGATTTGAGTGCCATAGCTCTTATTCGGGCAAGACCTATTAGATCCGGTAGTATTTCGTTAGCTGGAAATCCTATCTGTATTCCCAGCATTCTACCCTTCAGCGAAGCTTCCGAAAGCATTATCGGGAGGGTGTACTTGTTTACAATCCTGATGTTGTATGAGATCCTGAAAGCCCTTTCAAACGCGTCCATCACCCGCTGTTTAATATCGTCCGGGGTGAGGCTCATAACATCAGGTGTATATATGATCCCTTCATCGTCCATTGCAACAGAGATTCTAAGCCATGCCTTTACTGGTTTTATATCGAGGGCTCTAAGTAAGCCGGCTATCACTCTTGATACCTTTTCTCCCTTTTTAACAACTGTTGCTGCTTTTTTAACTGTTAGCTTCCCTTTGATTATTGCAGTCTCTATTCCTAGAGATCTTATCTCTCTTGCCTTTCCAGGAGATAGTTCCGTTGGACCTTCGGGTATAACGATGTCATCTTGGGCAACTTCCCCGCGTTTAACATATAATTCGACTTCTCTATCCTTCAGGATTCTCCACATTTCCCCGGGTGGGATGTCGGAGAATAGTAATGCTATGTTTGATGGTAGTCTTTTTGCTACATTGTCTAATCCAGCTTTTCTGAGACTAAGCTCCACAAGCTTCTTTCTAGCAACATATATCTTAGCACGTCCAGAAAGATCCCTTCTTATCGCTTGGAAAACATTAGCTGGTAAACGGTAGAAATCGCAGAAGTAGGAGTATTTATGGGATTTAATGTCGTTGATTACCTGTTCCATTATTTTCGCTTTCTCCTCTTTTCTCATTCTCGTTCACCTATTGTGACTGGTGGTCCCATCGTAGTTTTAAGATATGCTTTTTCAAAGTATTTCCTTAAACCTCCATATTTCTTGTCTAAATAATCTAAAACAGTTTTAATATTTTCAGCTATCTTTTTAGTATCCATATCTCGGCTTCCGACTTTGACATGTAATACAGGGAGATTCCTCATTCTTAATGTTACACTCTTTCTCATTTTGTTAACAATACTTTCAAGATTGGTTGCAGCTATAGGCACGGGGGTAGGAATCTTACCTCTAGGACCAAGAATTGGTCCAAGAATTCTAGCTATGGTTGGCACTAAGTCAGCTTGCGCGATAAAATGATCATACTCCTTTGCTAATTTTTTCAGTAATCTCTTGTTCTTAGATAGTTCTTTCAACTCCTCAGGGGTGATTATTTTATCTGCACCGGCTTCCTTTGCTTTATATGCAAAGCCTGCAGACCCTATTATGCAAACCTTTTTAGCAGGGCTGAACTGGTGTGGTAGTTCTAACTTGTCTGAAAGCCTTTTTGAGGTGTCTCTTTTAAGATCTAATCCTCTGAAAACTATGGTTAGATCTATAGATTCTTTAAATCTTCTTTCCGGGCTTTTAGCTTTTACCTTCTCTATAGCTTTTGTAAGCTCGTCGTCTTTGAAAATGCTGGACACTTTTATTCACCCCTTAACTTGCCATTGTATTCTCCATTATCAACTTTCCTTATTACTTCTTTGGGGTCCATGCCTTCAACGGTAACTCCCATGCTCTTGCATGTTCCTAGGATCTCTTTCACTACAGATTTCAACTTGTAAGCTGTCGATTGTTCCATCTTTATCTTAGCTATCTTCAACACGGTCTCGAATGATATGTCCCCACTTTTTTCTTGACCTGGGGCTCCTGATCCTTTTTCGGCTTTTAGCTCTCTAAGTATGAGAGCTGAAGTCGGGGGAACCCCGACTTTCACTTCGAAATCACGTGTTTCAATGTCTACGATTACTACTACCGGTACCTTCATCCCTGCATATTCCTTTGTCTTCTTATTTATCTCAGCCACAACAAGATCCATTCTAACCCCGTATGGACCAAGTGCTGGACCTAGGGGTGGCCCTGGGGTGGCTTTACCCCCTTCGATTAAGACTTTAACCTCCTTTTTCTTCCCCAACCTCTTCACCCCTCTTTTCAAGTTTGACATGGTCTATCCCTACTGACAAGTCCCATCTGCTCTCCGTATCCATCAATTCAACTGAAACCATTCCACGTTCTTCATCCACCGACTTAACTTTAGCTAATGCACCTTTGAATAGCCCGTCGGATATCTTGACTATATCTCCGGGTTTGAGTTTCAGCTTTTCAGGTATTCTCGTTATGTAGTTAACGATGTCTTCTTCCTTCGCTGGGCCTACGCCAAGTGGCATTCTAACTCTTGGGATTCTACTTATGAGTTTTCTAACTTGATATACATGCTCTGCTTCTACAAATAAGAAGCCCTTAAGCTTGTCAAATCCTAAAATAGACTTTACTCTTATCCCCTCCTCTTTAGCACGTCTCCTTAACAAGAACGCAATATTCGCCTCTTGGCCTGCAGGTACTTTGACTACGAAGAAGAAAGTTTTCGTCCTGTCTTCCATTTGAACCGCCATTACGGTCCATACTTAGTCAGTATGTATACTACAGATTTTATAACGAATCCTATGAATCCAACTAAGAAGAATCCAAGTAGAGTTACCTTTAGGCTGATGAGTAAAGACTCTCTGGTAGGTTTCCTCGCCACTCTTAACGTTCTAATGCAATCCCTGATCGTTGATTTTATGCCCATATGTAACACCTAGATTTCCTCGATGCCTGTTACATCAGCACCCTCGGTTCCTTTAATTTCTCCCTCGATTTCGGATTCATAGCCTACGATGTAGGGTGATGTAACCCCCACTACTATTAGTAATACTTGAATCATTCCTTTAAGTTCTTCCTTTATTCTTGCCCCCCATATGGTAACCGCATCTGGGTCTAGCTCTCCCACTATACTCTCAACGACTTCTTCAACTTCTTCTAAGGATATATCTGGGCCGCATGATATATTTATTAGGGCTCCTCTAGCTCCAGAAATATCTACATCCAATAGTGGGTTGTTAAGGGCATCCCTCACGGCATCTGAGGCTCTGGTGTTGGAGTCTGACTCACCGAACGAGATTAATGCTGGCCCGCCACCTTCTATAACTGTTCTCAGATCTGCAAAGTCTACGTTGATTAGTCCAGGTTTTAGTAGCATTTCAGCGATTCCCTGTATTGCCCTAGCTAGGATTTCATCACTCACAAGGAACGCTTGGCTTAATGGTAGTTCTCTTGCTATCTCCAATATTTTGTCATTTGGTATGATTATTAGAGTGTCGGTAACTTTTGAAAGTCTCTCTAAGCCCCATATGGCTGCTTCCCTCCTAGCTTTGCCTTCAACTGTAAACGGCAATGTTGCGAGGGCGATCACTAGAGCACCTTGCTCTCGTGCCACACGGGCGATTATGTGCGATGCTCCGGTACCTGTCCCCCCACCAAGTCCGCAAGTTATGAATACCAAATCCGTTCCTTCGACTTTCTTCTTGATATCGTCAAGGCTTTCCTTTGCCGCTTCTTCCCCTATTACGTAATCTCCTCCAGCACCGATCCCTCCACAGAGGGTTTTACCAATAAGAAGTTTATCGTTTGCCTTGGTTAAAAGCAGGTGCTGTACATCGGTGTTCACAGCTAGGGTTTCAACGCCTTCAACGTTAAACTGCATGAACCTCGTTACAGTGTTGCTTCCTGCCCCTCCAACTCCGATTACTTTTATCTTTATCCTAGCTTTCTCCCATATTTCCCTAAGCTCTCTATCTGCCTCAGTTTCGCCTAGTTTAGCCTCCGGTATAGGCCTACTTCTAATAACATCCTTAATTACTGACTTCAACGTTAACCCCTAGCGATGTTTTCTAGGTTAAATCCAGGGTAGAATTATAAACATAACTTGTTTTCGTAATTGTCGGATGATATTAAGTTAAACCTTTAAGCCTGGAGTGAGTAAAAGTAGTAGTACAGCCTTTGCTGTATGAAGCCTATTTTCAGCCTGATCCCAGACAACAGACTTAGGACCATATGCAACTTCGCTTGTTATTTCCTCACCAATATACCATGGAAGACAGTGCATAACCATAACGTCTTTGTTAGCGTATGAGAGAAGCCTAGAGTTAACCTGATATGGTCGTAGCAATTTCATCCGTTCTTCGGATCTTTTTACACCCATAGAAAACCATGTGTCTGTATAAACCACGTCTACGTTCTTTACAGCCTCTACCGGGTCCTCGGTTACAAATATTGTTCCACCATTTTTATCTGCACTCCTCTGTGCCATTTCATATATTTCCTGGTCGGGGTTTAAGACCTCTGGACATCCAACTCTGAACTCCCATCCCATCTTTGTTGAGGCGATCATTAGGCTGTGGCATGTATTTGCTGAGCCGTCTCCTAAGAACGCCACTGTTACTTTTCCCTTCTTCCTTTCAATTATGGTCATGACATCAGCTAGAGCTTGTAATGGATGGAACTTGTCTGTTAACATGTTTACAACGGGAACATCTGCCCATTTCGAAATCTCGATCAGGTCGTTATGATTGTAAGCTCTAATGGCGATAAGGTCTACATAACGGCTTGTTACTATGGCGAAGTCTCTAAGAGTTTCTCCTCTAGCTAGCTGGGTTGTAGTTTTATCTATATAAATGAAGTTCCCTCCTAAGCTTTCTGTGGCAACTTCCATAGAGATCCTTGTTCTTGTCGACGGCTTTTCAAATAGAGCTAGGATGTTCTTGCCTTTAAGGGTCGAAGGAGGATAGAAACCCTTTTTCAATTTTAACGCTATGTCTACAATCGACCTAATTTCGCCTGAGTCATACTCAAGAAGTGATAACAAGTCTCTCCCATACAGACTCAATCGAATGCACCTCAAGGATCAGTTATTCCTATATCTTTTATAACAAATATAGTCTCTCCTAAAGGTATAAATGAAGAGTCTTCTATCATGGCTATCCTCTTATCTTCCACTCCTTTCCTAAATAGGATCCTAAGATTAGAAACGTGTGCTATAACATGGCCGCCCACCGAACCAATATCCGTTTTTCTTGATCCTGGCGATTCAACAACTTGATTTGTTATTAATACCGCTATTTCTTCGTATGATGCTATCCTTGCAAGCTTCATTAGTGCACTCTCGATTTTTTGCTGTCTTTCAGCAAGTTCAGCAAGCCCTTGATACTCCAGCCTAAAGGGCGCGGTTAAAGAGTCTACTATCAATATGCCGGCATCATAATCCCTAACTAGTTTAGCAGCCTTTCTTATGCTATGTAACAGCTCAAACACGCTTGATACCCTTTTATAAATTATTCTGCTAAGAACTACGTTAGGATCTAACCCCCTGGATCCAGCTATCGCTCTAATTCTGTTGGGAGAAAAAGACCCTTCTGTATCTATGTAGATAGCCTTCTTCCCTAAGCCTCCATCTCTTGGTGGGAGTTGAACCATTACTGATAGTTGCATGGCAAACTGGCTCTTTCCAGATCCGTGCTCACCAAATACCTCAGTGATGTTTCCAACCTCAATGCCCCCCTTGAGGAGTTTATCAAGGTTTTTACAGCCGGTAGTTATCTTTGTCCTACCAGTAATCAGCATTTCATATGCTGTCTTAAACCCTGAATCAGCGATCACAGCAGCCCTACTTAAGATGTCATCAACTACTTTCTTGGGCAAACCTGTTTTATCCATTATCTCCCTACTACTATGATACAATAAGTCCTCAACCGTCGCAAATCCTGCCCTGACAAGCTTTTCGATTATTCTCCTCTTAAGGCCGAGGAGTGATAACTCATGTTCTTGCAATGGCGTCTCCTCAATATGGGACTTCCTTCAATCCAATTAAAAAAGCTACCGCATTTGAAACAAGGTGGAGGACAGGAGTTATCGCGAGGATAAAGGCTATCTGCCTTAAACTTAGCTTTAAGAACGGGTTTGAAAGCAGTATAGCAAGTATCATGAAAAGTTCTTGGTCTATAAATGGCAGACTTCCACCAGGTTCTATGCAAAGCCTCCTTTTCATAAAAGAACCAACGATGTCTCCAACAGCTACCCCAAGGGCCTGGATGAACCCTATGAATTTTAGATCATAGATCAATCCAAGAATGGAGCCTACAATAATAATGGAAAAGGTGCCCTCGACAGTTTTATTATCTCCAAACAGCCGTTTTCCGTCTACAAAATTTATTCCCATGTCTAATGGTCTACCGCCACCTATCAAACGAGTAACTAATAGGGGGCTCATATTACTGACATATGCAGGGAGGAAAAGCAACGCTGTCTTAACATAATAGATAAAGTTCATCTGTCACCACCCTCATCATAATTTCACTTTACCCTCTACGTCGGACTCTTCTAAGTAGACGTATAGATACCCATCCCTATAGTCTCTAACCCATATTTTATTGTTAGGCCAATATCTTAAGATATTGGCGGCCGGTCTGATTTTATCATTTATCTTTTCCACTTCACATGTCACAAAAACCGGAATGTTAAGAGTTTTGCTATAAAATTTCAGGAAGCCCATTATCAAATTTACAGTCTTGTTGAGTCTTAACACTTCCTCCTTATCGTCTGCTTTTATCGAAATCTCTTTAGAGTAGCTTTCAGTGAGTCCGAAAAGACCTAACATTTTAAAGTCACACCTTAATATGGTCTGTAACTCTATGATATTGTAATTAGCTTCTCTTAACCCCCAATGTGTTATAAAAATCCTCTTTAATACTTGTATTTCATTTAGAAAGTCTTCTATAGGGATTCTACTGGTATAGCCCGCCATGTCTATAAGAAAAACTCTTCCAAACTTTACTCTCTTGATTAATAGTTTAAGCCCTAATAGACTGCAGTACTGTCCGTTTAACCCGTATATGAGGGTTAGCGTTCCACTCTTCAAGTTAATGTTATCCTCCGTCATAAAACTACATGCCTTTCTAACTATAGAATGGAAAGATTTTAATCCTAGTATGATACCTACTGCCTTCCAGCAGGTGTAGTTCTTGTCAGTTAAAAGTCGGGGGGAGATAGTTGGTAAACCCATGATTATAGACAGAAAACTTCTATTCCAGGTTATGAATCAGACATTTAAAGGCGTCTATGCAGCCCTAGGTGCAGGGAGCGGCCCTACATACCAGATTATACCTATTAGATGTAGATTGCACATCAGTAGGGGATTAGAAGGCTTATATCGAAGTATTATTAGAGCCCTTTCTAAAACCTTCTTAGAAAACGGGGACATAGTAACAATAGCATCCAAACCCATAGCTATCGCACAAGGCAGAGTAGTCCCGATAGAATATTTTAGATCAGCAGGAGACCCGCTTTACATGTCCAAGGAGGAAAGAAAAACCTTAACAGTAGAGCTGTCGGGAAAAACAGGGCTGGAAATAGATGAAAATGAGCTTATCGGGTTAGACTTTGTTAAAATTAACAGAAGATTTTATGGTGTGCTCCTACCCTCCAATGCTAATATGATAGCCTACGAGATCTCTAAAACCATAAATACTTCTCTAAATAGACTTGTAGACATTGTGATAGTCGATACCGACGCTGGCTGGAAGACAGGAAAAGCTTTGATAGGTTTACCTACGCTTGTATCTACACCCATTGGCGCCACGTTAGGTTTAAGCATAGCTCACTGCATAAGGGCTGCGGCAGCCTCCTCAATTACGATGGGCTCTGGAAAGGGGATTCCCATTGTAATAATCAAACCACAGCCAGGCCCGAGAGCAGAAAATTTCAGGCGAAGAGAAGGATTGGGGCGGGCTAGACCTTATCCTGGCAGGCTTAACATAAATTACGAACCTTTCTTCAAAGTAAAATGAAAAGAATTAAGATAGGGCTTATTGTTAATCCTATCAGCGGGCTTGGAGGCCCAATAGGATATAAGGGAACAGACGACCCTGAAATAGTGGTAAAAGCATTGAAGATGGGTTATAAGCCCAAATCTCATCTTAGAGCAGCCGAAGCTCTAAAGGTTCTAAGGGGCATGCCGATTGTAGTATATACTTACTCAGGACTGATGGGTGAGAAGTCCGCGCAAATTTCAGGTGTGGAATATAAGATAATAGGTAAGCCGGTAGCAAGTAGAACTACTTATAGGGATACTATAAATGCTGCTAAAGATATGTTAAAGCTTAACCTTCCCTTAATAATGTTTTCAGGGGGCGATGGAACAGCTGTCAATATGGTTGACGCTGTGGATCTAAAAATACCTGTAGTCGGTATCCCAGCCGGAGTTAAAATGTATTCTGGAGTTTTTGCGGTATCACCCCGTGCAGCTGGAGCATTGGTGAAGGAGTATTTAACACGGAAGCTTCCGCTTATTGAGGAGGAAGTTCTTGACATTAGTGAAAAGGACTATAGAAGAGATGTTTTAAAAGTCGAACTTTACGGATACCTCAAGGTTCCATTCATTCCAGAAGTCCTGCAAGGTGAAAAACAGCCATCCAGCTTAAGTGAGAGGGACATCATGGATAGTATAGCAAAATACGTGGTTGAAGAGATGGATGAGGAAACCTGTTACATTTTAGGGCCTGGACTAACTGTTAGAGCGATAGCTGAGGAGATAGGAGTAGGAAAAACGCTTTTGGGTTTCGATGTAGTTAGAAAGGGGAAAATTATCGTTAAAGATGCATCTGAAACCTCACTATTATCTATATTGGAGAAATGCGCAAATGTAAAATTAATAATCTCTCCTCTAGGCGGCTCAGGATTCCTAATTGGGAGGGGAAACCTCCAGTTAACTCCAAAAGTTCTAAGAAGAATAGGAAGAGAAAATATAATCATAGTGGCGACAAAGAGAAAACTTAGAAATCTTAATAAACTTCTTATAGATACAGGAGATGCTGAGTTGAACAGGGAATTAACAGGATATTACCGTGTCATTACAGGGTATAGAGAGGAATTAATTTTTAAGGTGACATCGGTCTAAAACATTTTAAACATCCTAAGATATAAAAGATAGGAGGGCCCGTAGCTCAGCCTGGACTGACCTAAACCCAGTAGGAGCGCCGAGCCAGGCGCGCATGCCTTATATGGCGGTCAGTCACTCAGCCTTAGGAAAGCCGGAGGCCGCGGGTTCGAGTCCCGCCGGGCCCATCAACGATTTCATAGTTTTCTACAATTTCATATGATAAACCTTAATCTTCGTCTTTCCACAATTTATAATTGTGAATTGCAAGCTTTGGGTTGATATTGCAGGGGCACCGCATGCTCTATTCTTTAATTCGATAGTTAAGAGGGCAGTGGATGAAGGACTTGATGTAATAATCACCTCCAGAGAGTATGGATATGCGGCTCCCCTCTCAAGAATCATCTTTGACGGCATGGACGATGTTAAAATATATGTTGTTGGCTCCCACGGCACGACAATAACGCAGAAACTCTATAAGTACACGGAAAGAATACGCGAACTGTCTAGAATTGTTAAAAGGGAGAGGCCAACCTTACTAGTTTCTAAAGCCTCTCCGGAAGCCGTAAGAGTAGCATATACATTTAATATACCCTCAATAACGGTCTACGACAATGAGCATAATGCAGCACAATGTAAGTTGACTTTTCCCCTTTCTTCAATAGTAATTGTTCCAGCTTGCTTTCCCGGATCGAAACTTATCGAATATTCAGTCAACCGTAACGTCATAAAGTTTAATGGGATCTGTGAGATAGCAAATGTTTCAGGATTTAAACCAAGCCCTAAAAAGTTAAGATTACTTGGGTTAGAACCTTATAAGTTTATAATTGCTAGACCCGAACCATATGACAGCAGCTATCACGCCAAAAAACCCGAAAATAGTATTCTTGTAAAAATATTCAAGGATGGGATAGAGGAGAAATATAAAGTGCTACTTTACCCTCGAAACCATGTGGAACTTAAAATTTATTCTAGAATACTGGGGGATCAACTTGTAGTGGCCGATAAAGTTATTCCGTTCCCTGAAATAGCTCCCCTTTCCCATGCTGTTATTGGGGCTGGTGGTACTATGACGAGAGAAGCAGCATTGCTTGGTGTACCAACCGTGTCTTGTTACCCGGGAGACTCACTAGGGGTTATGAAGTTTCTAGAAGATTTCAAACTTTTAATCTCAACAACAAACCCGAAAATGGTAAAGATTTTCATCAGAAAAGCTGCTGATCAATCATTCCGTCTTTCTATTAAGAAAAGGGCTGAAAGATTTTTCAACAAGGTTGAGAATCCCGCCTTAGTAGTATGGCGAGCAATCTCAACTCTTTCCCTGAAATCTGTTCAATAAGTTTTCCAACAAATATCAAAGCTAATGTGACTACAAATACCGATATAGTTGTCTTAAAGATGTTTATGAGGACCCTAAGTACGAGACGTGGGCCGTTATACGTGAGAGATACGATAAACAACTTTATAAACAGGAAATCTAGCATTAGAGCCAACCAGAATGCTCCTGTTAAAAATATTAATGGGAGTATGTCCCGCACACTATCACCCTATGGATAGAAAAGCTGTGATTATAGCTAGAATGCCTGAGAAGATCGTTAGAACATATATCTCTAATATTATCCTTAACTCTGATTTAGCTTTTTCTCTACATAACATGGAAATTAAAGTAACAGTTGCATCTTGTGATGGATTAGCCTTGATACCCTCTCCTGTCACGATTACAGGTCTTGCCTTTAGACTATTCCTGCCTTTAAAGCCGGTGCTTGCAAGAATACAATAACCATTTATCGCTATAGGTAAAATTGAAATTACACCTGGCACCTCGACTCTCCCCACTAATGCTAGACTTGCAAGTGCTGAACCTACAGCCATAGATGCAACGTTTCCTCCAAAAACTTTGGATGGATATCGGTTATAAAAATAGTACGCGAGTAATGGGGGAATTATAGCAATCCCTATATTTGTCGCATTCGACATGCCAGTGATGAGACCGCTTAAAACCATAGATACTATCGAGATAAAAGCTACTCCTGGCATTAAGCCGTTTAAAGAATCTATCATATTTACTGCGTTTATCATTACAGTAGTATAAACTATGGCGCCAGGATAATATGCCATGGTTAGCCTTGTTCTTCCTATAAACGGAATTAGAGGCCTAGGTATGAGTATGTGAGAAGTTATTATTGGAAGTGACGGGACAAGTCCAAACATAACTTTTCCGGCAGGAGGCAGGTCAGCTATGTCATCAAATAGACCTATAAACCCTCCAAGGATCGTGGACAAGGCTATCGGTAAAAAAATCTCCTCACCAAGCATGTAAAATAGCATGTAACTCAAGATAAGTCCAGCCATCAACGGTATTCCCGACAGGTTTGGAACTTCAGGCCTGTTAGGCTTGTGGTAATCAGGTGCTACTATTCCCAGTTTAATAGCCAAACGTCTAAAGGATTCGATCATGAGTAGAGTAGCTATGAATGATAGGATCTCAGCCACTAATACCATACCAACACAATTATTAATATCTTCTATATTTATTTGTTGTCGGATGCTAATCCTTATATCAGTTTTCATCGTTACGGTTCTCCTTTCACTACTGTTAACATCATACTCCATGAAGGTACTACTAAATGCAGGGAGTCTTCTTCCAGATTTACATAAGCCTGGGCAAGTTAATGTTCCCTCGCCCGGTGGAATTGCTATCCTCATCTCCCTTTTAACGGGAACACTTTTGTATCTACAAGTATCTGGACCAAACCATGAAATACTTCTAGCATGCTATGTAGGATCAATATGCAGTTTTATAGGTCTTATAGACGATGTGATACCTATAAGTCCTCTGGGTAAAATAGTAATCACAGGCATAGCCTTTATACCGATAGGTCTAAACACAACTAATATCATCGGGCTACCTAGTATTATACCTCAGTATCTATATTCGGTTGGCTCCATACTTCTCGGCATATTTGTCGTGAACGCGTCGAACATGGTAGCCGGATTTAACGGTCTAGAGGCTGGATTAACTTCTATAGTGAATATTGCCCTGTTCACCATAGCTGTAAGGCTTCACGGTGTAACCTCGGCTTTTCCACATCTTATCTTGTTAGCTTCATGTATAGGGTTCCTCTACTATAACTTCTATCCTGCTAAAATATTCCCTGGAAACAGCGGCACATTTGCCATGGGGGGTTTCACAGCTGCATTTGCTATGATTAATGGTTTACATATCCCTCTTTTTCTACTCTTTATACCTCATCTAACAGATTTTATCATAAAATTTCGAATCTCATTCAAAGTTAAAGAATACGGTCATGCCCAGCATGGCGAAGGCGGCATAATACATCCCCCAAGATACGGTTCACTAATAGGCGTCATGCTTAAAAGGCTTAGACTTACCGAGTTAAAACTTGTCTTATTACTCTGGTTTATTGAGTTAATTTTATCTATAATCGTGGTCTGGTGTACTACGAAAGTATTATTTTAAGGCTTGGATACTAATATCTTAGGTAGCCCCGTGGTGTAGCGGCCAAGCATGGCGGGCTTTGGACCCGTCGACGCCGGAGAGTTCATCGGCGATTTCGAATCCGGCCGGGGCTACTTCCTCTTTTTCATCATTCTCCAACTTAAGACCATTTCTTTAACAGCTCTTGCCTCGTCAAGTCTTCCTATAGCCGTGTTATACGGTGCGTTCTTCAACACCTCCGGATCTTCATTCACAATACGCTTTAAAGCGTCTATGTATCCATCTATCTCCTTAATGCTTTCAGTCTCCGTGGGTTCAAACATCAATGCCTCTTTGACAATTGGTGGAAAATAGATCGTGGGCGGGTGGTAGCCGTAATCCATAAGCCTTTTAGCTATGTCTCTGGCCCTAATACCTTTCTCCCTAAAAAGTTCCTCACTGCTAAGTACGAATTCGTGTTTTCTGATCTTGCCTTCACCGTATACAGGCTTTAAACCCCTGATCTTGGAAGCCTTCACAAATGCGTAGTTAGAGTTAAGTACAGATACACCTGAAACAGTTTCTAATCCGTCCCATCCAAGCATTATAAGATAGAGATAAGCCTTAACCAATACAGAGAAATTTCCATAGTACCCTGATACCTTCCCGACAGTTTTTGGAAGATCATAGCGTAGATAATATTTTTCCCCGTCATACTCCACGACCGGAACCGGTAAATATTCATAGAGTTTTTCAACGACACCTATGGCCCCCGCTCCCGGACCTCCGGCTCCATGGGGTGTGGCGAATGTTTTATGGAGATTCAGATGAGCTATGTCTATACCCATTTTCTTAAGGCTAACTCTACCTATTAGAGCATTAAAGTTCGCGCCGTCGTAGTACATAAGCCCCCCCGCTTCGTGGATCATACCTGATATGGTATCTAACTTGTCCTCATATATACCAAGCGTATTCGGATTGGTAACCATCATTCCAGCTGTTTTATCTGTTATTGCTGCCTCTAAAGCTTCGATATCTATTGTCCCATCCTTATAGGCAGGTATTCTTATAACCTTGAATCCCGCCATTGCAGCACTCGCAAAATTGGTACCATGAGCCGAGTCTGGAATTATGATCTCATCCCTTTCCTCCCCGCGGTCTTCATGGTACTTCCTAATAATAAGACACCCAGTGTACTCACCATGAGCACCGGCCATCGGTTGAAAACTGAATTTATCAAGTTCTGTTATCTTTCCTAGGAGATTAGCTAGCTCGTACATTAATTTAAGGCATCCCTGAACTGTATCCACAGGCTGATCTGGATGCATCCATTTAACTTCATCCCATGAGGCTACTACCTCACATATCTTTGGATTATACTTCATGGTACATGAGCCAAGCCAGTAGGGGCCATCATCAATTCCAAAGTTCATTTTACTAAGCCTAGTATAATGTCTCACAACCTCAGGCTCTGAAAGATTTGGGATGGAGAGCTGTTTTCTCCTTACACTTTCCGGTAGCTCTTCTATTTGGGGAATCTCAGTAGGTTTTTCGTCTTTAAGCTCAAAAATAAGGGGCTCTAGATATTCCCTAGAGTCTCTCCATCTACTTTGTTTAAATTCAAGCCTCATTTTCCACTCACCTCAATTAAAGCTTCTATAAAGTGATCTAAATCTCTCCTCGTATGAATTTCGGTGGTTGATATAATCATGCTGCTCTCAAGCTCTCTAAAGTAGTCTGAGATGTCTAATCCCCCTATTATTCCATATTTCAGAAGTTTCTTATTCACCTCTGAGACCTCCAAAGTTTTGCATTTAACAACGAACTCGTTGAAATGCGGGCTATGGAAGAAAGGAATTTCGAACTGTTCAATTTCACTAATCCTTTTCATGAGGTATCTCCTATTTTCCATACATTTAAGGGCTACACGCAGGAGCCCTTCACTGCCTAGAAGAGCAATATAAATAGCCGCCCTTATAGCATTTAAAGCTGTATTTGTGCAAATGTTGCTTGTAGCCCTTTCTTTTCTAATATGTTGTTCTCTTGTTTGTAATGTCATAACATAGCCTCTAATATCATCCCCAACTTGGTAAGTGGCTCCTATTATCCTTCCAGGCATCTGCCATATCAACTTCTTGTCCCCCTTGCATGCAAAGATCCCTAGCAAGGGGCCGCCATAATTTGGGTAGTTACCCAATGGTTGACCCTCCCCTACAACTATGTCGGCTCCGTACTCGCCGGGAGGCTTAACAACTGCGAGAGAAATAGGATTTACACCTACTACAAAAAGCGCCCCCGCATTATGAGATATATCTGATGCAGATCCCAACAGAGTTTCTATAACACCGAAGAATGAAGGCTGTTCGACGTAAACCATAGCAGCATCCTTTGCTGCCTTTTCCAAATCGCCGATGCTAATTTGTCCATCCTCCCGAGAATAGCCAAACATTTCTATTTTGACGTCTAACGGTTTCAAATAGCTTCTAAGCACCATTAATTTATTTGGGTGTATAGCTCTCGGTATAACGACCTTTTTCCTCCCGGTAACTCTTAGAGACATCAGTGCCGCTTCAGCCAAGGCAGTCGCCCAGTCATACATTGAGCAGTTTGCTACATCCATCCCTGTGAGTTCGCATATCAGAGACTGATATTCGAATAGCGCCTGCAGGGCCCCTTGTGATATCTCTGGTTGATATGGGGTATAAGACGTGTAAAACTCTTCTCTCCCAACTATCTCATCAACTACGGCCGGAACGTAATGACACCAAACCCCTGAACCGAGGAATGACTTATACTTAATTATTGGCACATTTACGTCTAACATATTCTTCAGTAGGCTAGCAGCATCGGCTTCTTCTACTCCTCC
The DNA here is from genome assembly GCA_037917685.1 of Thermoproteota archaeon. GTDB lineage: Archaea > Korarchaeota > Korarchaeia > Korarchaeales > JAOZGB01 > JAOZGB01. The sequence goes on along the minus strand of JAVCBU010000006.1, from coordinate 22,786 downwards.
GAAATTTTTTTTCCTAATAAAATGGGACTCCGGAATATCAGAAAACAAGTCTTCGATATTCTCCACTCCTACCTCAGCTAGCATTTGCCTAACTATTTCTTCTGTGGAATTTGGGATGAATCTATGTCTTTTGACCGTTTCAGGTCACCTCATGGTCACATACGGCGGGGCTATTTTTAAAGAAGTTAACATTGAATCTAGTGAGAGAAGTGGTACTCAACAGTCCAGTGGAAGTTCTGTGTAATACTCTCTTAAGTAATGAGAAAATCATCTGTATACAAATCTTAGAGTATATGCCTTTAGTGCTCCGACGTTTCATCTAACTATAGGTCGGGATAGTACTGTTAAGTGTAATGTTTAATCTATATTTCTTGTCAAAAATATAATAATTGTTGCTACTAATCCCTACTTCTATCTTAAATTTATCGCTCATCCCCACTTTTATAGACAAAAATCTAAGTAAATTTGTGGGATCAAAAATGACTGTAGTTTCATTCGTTATTCCAGAATCACTATATCTAGCTATGAAACAAGCTATAGAAGAGGAAGGATACGCTTCTACAAGCGAATTTATAAGGGATGCTATTAGACTTCTCATACTCCTAATAAAGAAAAGACAGGGAGAACTGGCAAATTTGGGCGAGCAACAGGTGATTATGGAAGTATAGGTGTAAGAGATGCTTAAATACTCGAGTTCTAACTTTTCAGATGCTGGTAAATATCTTTCGATAGAAGAATACCTTAGATCTTTTGATACACCCTCTTCCTCTAAGAGATACCCAGTGAACAGCGACCTAATCAAGGTAATCGGAGTTGGTGGTGCCGGATGTAATACCATAACCACTCTAATGAAAATGGGAATACAAGGAGCCGAGTGTATCGCTGTAAATACAGACGAATCTCATCTCAACAGAACTATTGCTGATAAAAAAATCCTCATAGGTAAAGATCTTACCAAAGGTCGTGGTACTGGCGGCTATCCAGAAGTTGGAGAGGCATGTGCAAGGAGGGATGAAGATAAAATCGAAAAGATGCTTGGAGATGCAGAAATGGTATTTATAACATACGGGCTTGGAGGTGGTACGGGGACAGGTGCTGGACCCGTCATCGCAGAAATAGCTAAGAAAAAGGGAGCTATTGTTATTGGTGTTGTTACACTTCCATTTGAAACAGAGGGAACCCATAAAATGAAAATAGCTCTCCAAGGTTTGGAGAGACTACGGAGCTATGCTGATACAGTGGCAATAATATCTAATGAAAGGTTAAACGAGGTAGCCGGAATACTACCACTAGAGAAAGCCTTATACGTGGGAACCTCCACCCTTGCAATTATGGTTAAAGGAATAACAGAAATTATAATGAAACCTTCCCTGATGAACGTTGACTTTGCAGATGTAAGATCCCTTATGTCTAACGGCGACGTTGCAGCAATCTGTGTTGGATACGCGGAAGGGAGAAATAGGGCCGAAGACGCTGTTAACATGGCCCTAAATAATCCTCTCCTTGAAATTGATCTGACAGGGGCTACAGGCGCACTAATTGTAGTCAAAGGAGGTTCAGATCTTCAACTAAGTGAGGTTTCGAGGATAGCAGAGATTGTGAAAAAGAAAATGTTGAGTACTGCATCGATAAAATGGGGTGCAGATGTTGTAGAAGATTTACAGGGGAAGTTAAAAGTCTTACTTGTCGTCACAGGGGTTCAATCCAGAAACCTAATTTCATCCAGGGAAAAACCTGAAGGTACAAGGCCTAGAATACAGAGTAGGGGGCTATTTCCACCATCAGAGGACAAGGTAGACGAGATACTATATACCTATCTCACAGTAATCGACGCATAAAAACTCGGAGAGCCCCCCAATACCATTTTTATTTTCCCCAAATATAATTAACTTGTGTCATCCGCTGTTAAAGTTAGAATTTCTGACATATATAATGGAAGATTTGAGGAGGTTATTGTTAACGGCATCAGACTGTTTAGACTTAAAACAGGAATCTCAACCAATCTTGTTAGAATAATGGGGGTAGTTGTCAATTCATACATCAATCCAGATGAAACATACGCATTTGTCACAATAGACGACAGTACAGGGGCAATTGATGTTAAAGCGTGGCATGATAGTGTTGGCATGCTATTAGACTCCAGTGGTGAGGTTTATCGAACAGGAACCATTTTAGATGTCATAGGCAAAGTAAGAATGAGAGATGAAACCCTATATTTAACTCCGACTCTTGTAGTCAAGGTTGACGACCCAAACTGGATAACAGTAAGAAGGCTGGAAATACTGAGGTTAAAGCTTAAGTATCTATCAACATCATGGGCTACAAGAAAGCTTAAGGATAGGTTTAACAGTCTTAAAGACAGACTCTTGGAAGAAATAACGAATAAATATCCTGATGGTGTAACACTAGAAGAGTTAGAGATGAAAACTAAAATATCAAGGATAGTGATTAGGCAAGCTTTAGAAGAGATGGCTGAGGAAGGTTTATTATATGTGGATGGGGAAAGGAAGTATAGAATTACTTCAGTTGATGCCTATGAGCAAGGAAGCATATCTCAAACTCCTAAAGAGGGCTAGGGCTAGCCTTCCCCGGGTTGTCGAGGAACACTCCAGATTTACAATGCCAACAGCGAAGGTTGAAATTTTCGGGAGTCAAACCCATATACTAAACTTCAAAGAGATAGCGGATAGGTTCAACAGAGATTATTCTCATTTAGGACTGTTCCTATCGAGGGAAGTAGGTGCGCCCTATGTTCTAAGAGGGGAAAAGCTAATCCTGTCTAGAAAGGTTAAAAGAAAACTTATACAGCAAAAAATTGAAAAATACGCTAAGCTCTATGTTTTCTGTCCTGTTTGTGGTAAGCCTGATACGATATTGGTGAAGCAGGGTAGAATAATCATGCTGAAATGTCATGTGTGCGGTGCGGTAAGTCCAGTTCCAAAGATAGGTGGTTGAAATTGCCTAAAAAGAAGCCGATTGTAACATCATTAGATGAAGAAATGCAAGACTTACTACCTACTGAAGGAGAGATTTTTGCCGTCGCACTGGAACCGCTCGGCAAAGCAAGATTTAAAGTGAAATGTGCTGACGGAACCTATAGAATTGCCAGAGTAAGGGGTAAACTGAGAGGTAGAAGGCACTGGATAAAACCAGGAAACGTGGTACTGGTGTCTGTATGGGACTTTGAGCCGGATAAAGCAGACATAGTAGTTAAATATCGAAGAGATCAAGTAGAATGGCTTGTAGAAAAAGGATACATCGAGAGGGAATTCCTTGAAGAAGAGGAAGAGCTCTATTGAACCTATAGTTACACTAAAAATACCATTGTCAAGAATACCCGTACTAATAGGGAGAAATGGGAAGACAAAGAAGAAAATAGAAAGCTTAGCAGGAGTCAAGATCAAAGTTGACAGCAAGACAGGCGAGGTAAGAGTATATCAAGAGCAAAACACAGACCCAACAATTCCGTTGAAAATAAAATCAGTAATAACTGCTATTGCAAGGGGTTTCAACCCTGAAAAATCCCTACTACTTTTAAATGATGACTACGCTCTTCGAATCATTAACTTAAGACAGTACGGTAAAACAAAAAATGCCCTTCGGAGAATAAGGGGCAGGATAATCGGAAGCGAAGGTAGCTCCAGACAATTTATAGAAGCAGAAACTGGCGCCTACATATCTGTCTACGGCCATACAGTAGCAATCATAGGGCGGCTTGAAGATGTAATTCCAGCCGTCCAAGCCGTTGAAATGATAGCATCAGGCTCTAAGCATGTAACAGTATATAGAATGTTAAAGCGACTAAAAGAGTAATCTCAAAATTATATTTAAGAAAAGTATAAATGTGACTGGAGCACTAATAAGAATAGGCTATGCTCCGGTAGTGTAGCCAGGTCAACTAAGGCCTAAAGCACAGCGGCCTTTCGAGCCGCTAACGCGGGTTCAAATCCCGCCCGGAGCACTTATAGCGGGGGTAGCCAAGCCTGGTCAAAGGCGCAAGGCTCAGGACCTTGTCCCTAAGGGGTTCGCGGGTTCAAATCCCGCCCCCCGCATAATGCGGCCGTAGTCTAGCCTGGATTTGAGACAGATAGGATACCGGCCTTCCGATGTATAGAAGAAAGCCGGAGACCCGGGTTCAAATCCCGGCGGCCGCACTAATATGAATTAAAATCGAATGATGCTGAGGTAACTGTTTCTATGGATACCATGGTACTCCTCCCATCAACGTTTACAGCTGACGAGAAGAAATTGATGCTTAGAATATATAAGATAGGCATCATCGCCAGGGTTTTATCAACCTACGGGATCCGGCAAATAGGAATATACTATGATCCGGATCCTAATTTTGACTCTCACGCTTTAGGCAGGTTCATAGTAAAGACTCTAAAATACATAAATACACCCCCCTATCTTAGACGACATGTTTTCCCCCTGGACGAGGACCTAAGATACATAGGCGTAGTAGAACCGCTTAAAACACGGCATCACCTTGATTCAGAAGGGAGGTATAGATATGTGCAAGTTTTAGAGGATAAAGGTGACCATGTTATATGTTCAGATGGGAGATCCACCTATAAACTTAGAAAATCAGAGGTATATAAGAAAACGTTAAAAATATATCTTGCAGATCTCAACAAGAAAATTATAGTTAGTAAAATCGACCCGGAGGAATATTACGGTTATGAAGTATTCTATTTCTCCAAACCGTTAAATTACCTCCTTAAAAAGGTTAAATCCCGTGGATATTATATTATAGGAACATCACGGTATGGGAAAGATATTAGAGTCGCAAGACTTAAGAAGAGTAATAAAATCACCGTAGTCTTCGGAGGACCATATAGAGGATTAAAGGACCTTTTGTCGGAGAAAGACACCCGGCTAATGGATGTCCTCGTAAACTTCGTGCCAGGGCAGGAGGTAGAGACTGTCAGAACAGAAGAAGCGGTTCATTATGTTCTCTCTATATTAAGATACAAGGATTTAATATGATGAATTTAAATTTATAAGGGATGGACATCTAATATTAGGTGCCGGGGTAGCTCAGTCTGGGAGTAGTAGACCAAGAGCGCTCGGCTGAAGACCGAGTTGTCGTGGGTTCACAGTCCAGAGATAGATATCCTGGTGGCCCAAAAATCCCACCCCCGGCACTAATAGATTAAATTATTAACCTTCAGTAGCGATAAATAGTTAGGTGGTATCCCCTGTTCCCAATTCGTTGTTACACATGTGGTGCTGTGATCGGGGACAAGTACGAGAAGTATACTAAGCTGGTTAAAGAGGGCAAAACACCGGGGGAAGCCTTAGATATTCTCGGGATTGATAGGTATTGTTGCAGGAGAATGTTCCTTGGACATGTTGATCTAATAGATGAACAACTAGAATATTTCAAGCGGGGTGAATAATGTGGAATCCGAGGGTGACAGGGAACTTCTCATAGATAAATCCGTTTATCTAGCGGCAGGAGTCCATATCGGGACAAAAATTAGAACGAAGGACATGAAAAGATACGTTTATAAGATAAGGCAGGATGGTCTAGCCGTCATCGATGTGGAGAAAACAGACGAAAGAATAAGAGTTGCGGCTAAATTCATAGCGCGTCACGAGCCTGAAAGGGTATTAGCAGTTTCATCCAGGATATATGGCTTCCAGCCTGTAAAGAGGTTTGGAGAATTTACGAGAATCCCCACAGTGGTTGGACGAATACTGCCCGGCGTGATGACTAATCCCTCCTCCCCAAGCTATAAAGAACCCGAAGCTGTGATCCTCTCAGATCCAAAAGTCGATAGGCAAGCTCATATCGAGGCTATAGAACTCGGAATACCCATAATATCTCTTGTAGACTTGGACAACACTTTATATTTCGTAGATTTCGCGATACCATGTAACAATAAGGGTAAGAAAGCTCTTGCACTGATATACTGGCTTCTTGCAAGACAAGTCCTAAGGGAACGAGGAGAAATACTGGAAGATGGCAATTTAGGAGTAGGATACGAGGACTTTATAACAGAAATAACAGGAGTTTAAAATGAAGAGACCACCGGCAGTAGCCGGGATGTTCTATCCCGGGGATGCAATTAAGCTTAGAGAGGCAATCGAAGACTGTTTCGTCAGATCTATAGGTGAAGTGCCTAAAGTTAATCCTCAAGGTGAAAGAAGGATCATTAGTGTGATATCCCCCCACGCTGGGTATGTATACTCAGGCCATGTAGCAGCAATGGGATACTCAAGGCTTGCTATGGATGGTACTATAGAAACAGCGATTGTTATAGGTCCTAACCATACCGGAATGGGGAAACCAATATCAATAATGATAGATGGTTTATGGGAAACCCCACTAGGGAAGGTTAAGATAAATAACGATATAGCTATAAACATAGCGAACCAGCTAGGTGTGAAGCCTGATCTTCAGGCACACATCTATGAACATTCAATAGAGGTTCAATTACCCTTCCTCCAGTACCTTTACGGCTCAAACTTTAGCTTTGTGCCCATCTGTATGATGGACCAATCATTCGAGACCAGCAAGGCAGTTGGCACAGCGATTTCCAAAGTGCTATCTAGTATTGGAAAACCCAAAGACCACGTTATCGTGGCGTCAACCGACCTTACACATTACGAACCTTTATCTTCAGCTAGAGAGAAAGATTCACGGGTTATTAAAAGCATAACCATGATGGATGAAGAACAACTATACAGCTCTGTGAAAATGTACAATATCTCGATGTGCGGTTATGGACCGACCATCGCTGCGATCGTTGCAGCGAAAAGGTTAGGGGCACGTAAAGCAGAAGCCCTTAAATACTCAACAAGCGCGGAAGTAACAGGTGACATCTTAAACGTTGTAGGATACCTTTCTGCGATTATATCAAGGTAAGTAGCATTGGAAATCTCAGATAGGAAAACAAGCCACATAGAGATATGCCTAAAGAATCAGGTAGAGTATGGTACCACATGGCTCGAGTACGTTCACCTCATTCATAATCCTCTTCCCAATATAGATTTCGATGACATTGATATCTCAGCTTCTTTTTTAGGTTATGATATAAGTGCCCCTGTAATAATTGAAGGGATGACAGGAGGTCATCCATCATTAGAGCGGCTAAACAAAAGCATCGCAGAAGCGGCAGAGAGGTCAAAGATCGTAGTTGAAGTGGGAAGCGTACGTGCCGCGCTACGGGACAAATCCTTAATTAATACTTACAGGATTGTACGTGAAACCGCACCTTCCGTACCTGTTATCTCAAATATCGGGGTAGACACCATCAATCATGCTGACGGGCTTGAAAAGGCAAGGAAAGCTGTTGAATTATTAGATGCTGACGCTCTAGCAATTCATCTTAATCCTCTCCAAGAAGCTATCCAGCCGGAGGGTAAGCCACGCTTCAAATCAGCAGTGGACTCTATTAGAAGAGTTGTTGAAAGCATAGAAGTTCCGGTCATAATTAAAGAAGTAGGTTTCGGCATACCATGCGAGACAGCTAGAATTATTGAGAACATAGGAGTTGCTATGATAGATGTTGCTGGTCATGGAGGTACGAACTGGGCAGTCATAGAGGGGATCCGTGCTAGCAAGTATGGAAAAGAACTTCAGGCTGAAGCAGCGAAAACATTCTCATCATGGGGGGTGCCAACTGCAGCATCCATATTAGAGGTGGTTAGTGCAGTTAACATACCAGTTATTGGGTCCGGCGGAATAAGAAATGGGCTTGACGTAGCTAAGGTAATTGCCCTAGGATCGTCTTATGCTGGACTGGCACTTCCAATTCTAAAAGTAGCGGTTAAAGGGTCTAGAGAGATAATAAAACTGTTAGATAGACTAAAATATGAGCTTAAACTTGCAATGTTCCTTACAGGATCCGAGGATTTGAGGGAGCTTAGGAACGCAAAATTCGTCATTACCGGCGAACTCCTACAATGGGTTAAGCAACGTAAAATTCGAATATGAGCTACTATTAAATTTTTTAATAACCATAAACACTAGGTTAGCTGATCCCGATCTAAAACTGGATGAGGGATGGAAATGTCAGAAGAAGGTAAGATATCAGAGGAACTAGTAGAAAAGGTATACGAATGCGTTGAAATGGCTAGAACTACAGGGGGTAAGGTAAAGAAGGGAGTCAATGAGACTACTAAGGCTATAGAAAGGGGCCTAGCGAAGCTTGTGATAGTTGCTGAGGATGTAAATCCTAAAGAGATCGTGGCACATATACCTTTACTCTGCAAAGAGAAAGGCATCCCAATGGTATATGTCCCTAGCAAGAAAAAACTAGGTGAAGCGGCTGGAATAGATGTGGCAGCATCTTCAGCAGCAATAATAGACCCTAAGGACGCCGAAGGCCTTATGAAAGCCATAATAGGCCAGCTGGGGAAGCCCGGTGAATCTTAATGCCTGAAAATGGTGGATGCTACGCTGAAGTAATAGAGATCATAGGTAGAATGGGAATAGCAGGCGATATTACACAGGTAAGGGTAAAGCTCCTGGAAGGCGAAAATAAAGGAAGAGTACTAACCAGAAATGTGAAAGGCCCAGTTAAGGAAGGCGATATATTGATATTAATGGAAACAGAGACGGAAGCTAAAAAGTTAAAGCCGAGGTAATAAAATGCTCCACGCCAGAAAGTGTTCTTTCTGCGGGAAAAACATCCTCCCAGGTTATGGGGTCACGTACATAAAGATTGATGGGACTATCCTCCACTTTTGTTCATCAAAATGTAGGAAAAATATGTTAAAACTAAAGAGAAGTCCTAAAAGAGTTAAATGGGTTAGAAAAACTCAAAGCTGAGTAGCCCACAGATAATTAAAATGCGAGAGTGTAAACTATGAAAAAGTATAGAGCACCGATAGTTGCAGTACTAGGTCATGTAGACTCTGGAAAAACAACCCTATTGGACTACATAAGGAAAACAAGAGTAGTTTACAAAGAACCGGGGATGATAACTCAGCACATAGGCTGCTCAGAGATTCCCCTTAAAGTTTTAGAAGAGATATGCAAGCCTATACTTGAGAAATTCAAGTTTCCAAGGCTTGACATTGAGGGTCTCATATTTATAGATCTTCCGGGCCACGAGGCATTTACAAACCTTAGAAGGAGAGGCGGATCTGTTGCTGACATTGCAATTCTAGTAATAGATGTAGGACCAGGAGTTCAACCCCAAACTGTCGAGTCGATCGAGATATTGAAGAGTAGAAACACCCCATTCGTTATTGCGCTTAATAAAATAGACAGATTACCCGGATGGAGAAGTATCCCTGGTAAAACCTTCCTTGAATCAGTTAAAATTCAAGAAGACAGAGTTATAGATCAGCTAGAAACAAGAGCCTATGAGATCGTCGCGCAACTATCCCAGTATGGAATTCAAGCAGAAAGATACGACCGAGTCAGAGACTTTAAAACCGAAAGGCCTATTGTTCCAATAAGTGCTATCACAGGGGAAGGAGTTCCAGACCTGCTAGCAGTACTCTTAGGGATGGCTCAGAGATACATGCTAGACAGGCTGGAAATAACATCAGAAGCAGCTGTCGGAACAGTGCTAGAAGTGAAAGAGACGCCGGGCTTAGGTGTTACTATGGATGCGATAATATATGATGGGATACTACGGAAAGGTGACACATTAGTAGTAGGGGGTAAGGAAGACCCCATAGTCACCTATGTTAGAGGAATATTCAGACCACGGCCCCTAGACGAGATGAGAGCACCAAGAGAGAAATTTACCCCCATCGATAAAGCCATCTGTGCAGCTGGTGTTAAAATAGCTGCCCCTAATATAGAAAACGTTGTTGCAGGTAGTCCCCTCTATGTTGCATTAAGCAAGGAAGATATAGAGAAACTTAAAAGTCAGGTTCAAGAGGAACTTGGTGAGATACTTATAAAATCTGAGAGAGAAGGATTCATAGTCAAGGCGGACACGCTGGGTTCGCTAGAAGCTATAATCTCAACCTTAAGACGCATGGATCTTAAGGTTAGAAAAGCTGACATTGGAGACATAAGTGAAAGTGATATCTTCGAGGCAAGTGTCTCAAAGCGCATAGACCCCCTCTACGGTTGCGTCTTAGGCTTTAACGTTAAGGTGCATCCTAAGGCTCTAGAAGAAGCAGAAAAATATGGTGTGAAAATATTCACTGATAACATAATCTATCAACTGATTGAGAAAGTCGAAAAATATACTACTGAGATACGGACTAAAAAGGAGATGAGAATACTACAGCAAGTATCCTATCCATGCAAGATCGAAGTACTCCCAGGTTACATTTTTAGGAGAAGCAAACCAGCTATTGTAGGAGTAAAAGTATTGGAGGGAAAACTTATACCAGGCTCCATACTATTATCTGAAAGCGGTAAAATAGTGGGTAAAGTCTTAGAAATCCAAGACAAGGGCAATAAAATACCTACTGCAGAGAAAGACATGGAGGTAGCAGTATCCATTGAAGGGGGAGTCGTAGGCCGTAACATACATGAAAGAAGCATTCTATACAGTTTAATTCCCTTGATTTTGACTCCTGAACAAAGAGAGTATTTTGAAAATAACCTTTCACCCGAGGAGAAAAAACTTCTAAAAGAAATATGGAAGATGGTACGCAAAATATCCTAAACTTAATATGTTCCCAGTATTATAAAATGAGAGGAGACGGCAGATGTCTGAAATCATACTTGACATAGGGGATCCCAAGACTGGAAGGACATATCACATAGTAATAAAGGAAGATGAGGCACGAAACCTATATGGAAGAAAGATAGGAGACCTCATTCCTGGAGAACTCATTGGATTCAAAGGATACAAGTTTCAAATCACCGGGGGGACAGACAAAGACGGGTTCCCGATGCATCCAAGCATAATGGGTCCTGGAAGGAAAAGGGTTCTACTGAGTAAAGGGCCTGGTTACAAGCCAAGGGAAAAAGGAATTAGGCGAAGAAAGCTTATCAGAGGTAACACTGTTTCGCAGGACATTAAACAGCTTAATCTTAAAATTGTTGAATGGGGGGAGAAACCGATAGTAGAAGAGAAGGAGAGTGAAGATGAGTCGTCCAAGACAGCCTGAAATGAACATTGGAACAGCAGGCCATGTGGACCACGGTAAGTCAACCCTTGTCCAAGCACTCACTGGAATATGGCCAGAAAGACACAGCGAAGAACTAACCCGAGGTATCACAATAAAGCTTGGATATGCAAATGCTGAATTCAGAAAATGTAAAAACTGCAACGAACCAGAATGCTACACAACTGAAAAGAAATGCCCGATAGATGGATCTCCGACTGAACTAGTTAGGCTCGTGTCTCTAGTTGACTGTCCCGGACATGATGCACTAATGGCGGTGATGCTTGCAGGATCAACAATAATGGATGCTGCTATAATGGTTATAGCTGCTAACGAACCGTGTCCCCAACCTCAAACGCGAGAGCATTTATTAGCCCTTAAAATAATGGGTGTTAAAGACATAGTGGTAGTCCAAAACAAAATAGAGCTGGTCGACGATGATAAAGCAGTAGAGAATTACAATCAGATAGTGAGTTTTCTAGAAGAGGGCTGGCATGAGATTCCACCCATAATACCGATCTCCGCCCTGCATAAGGCTAATATCGATGTGTTAATCCATAAGATGGTGAAAAAATTTAAGGTTCCTGAACGTGACCTTTCCAAACCTCCAAAAATGTTTGTTTCAAGATCTTTTGATGTTAATAAGCCCGGCACACCTATAGAAGACTTGAAAGGCGGAGTACTAGGAGGGGCTTTGCTTCATGGAAAGCTTAAACTGGGCGATGAAATCGAAATACTACCCGGCATAAGGAAGGGGAATACGTATCAGCCGTTAACAACACGCGTTGTATCCCTTATGAGCGAAAAAACAAATATAGAAGAGGCAGGGCCTGGTGGACTCATAGCTGTCGGTACGGAGTTGGATCCAAGCCTTACTAAGGCTGACGCACTAAGAGGCTCCGTAGTAGGGCTTGCCGGAAAGCTGCCTCCAGCTGTTTCATCAATAGAACTTAAGATACACTTAATGGAGACGGTTATAGGACTAAGAGAGGAGAAGAAAGTAGAGCCTATTAGAGAAAACGAGGTTCTAGTCCTAAATGTAGGTACTGCTACAACTTCCGCTAGAGTTACTAAGGTAAAAGCTGGTAGAGCAGAACTCCTGCTTACCATCCCCGCATGTGTTGAAGTAGGGCAAAGAGTGGCTATTTCCAGAAATATAGGCGGGAGATTTCGTTTAATAGGATATGGAGTAATAAGTGGTGTCTAAAAATGAGCAAGGCCAGCGGGGAGGGGAGAATACTACTTGCCCTATTTATATATGTAATCTTAGTGTTTCTATTGCCAGAGTTACTGGCACCTATAATCAATGTAGATCCTCACATTCTTAGAAATATCCTTTTAATACTTGCAGGCATACCCGTAGTATTTATAATCATCACCACATTTACTAGATGGTAAGTATGCGGCCGTGGTCTAGTCTGGTAGGATTCTGGCCCCCCGACTCCTGGGGATAGCCAGAGGTCGCGGGTTCGAATCCCGCCGGCCGCATTGATATATTACTCCCCTTTTATATCGTTTCTGGCGTTTCTATCCCAAGTATACCTAACCCGTTCCGAAGTACATTAGAAGCGGCGTTAACTAATACTAATCTTGCGTTTTTTATTCCATAATCCCTTTCCTTTAGTACGGGCTTTATATCGTAAAAAATTGTAAACTTCTTTGCAAGATCTAAGATGTATCTAGCAAGTAAATGCACATCATATGTCTCAGAAACCTTTCTGAGAATCGTAGGAAATAGGGCTATCAACTTGACAATACTCCGCTCTGGGTCTTCATTAAACTCTTTAAAATCAGCATTTCCGATGCTAAAGTTGTAATTCGACTTCCTCAGTATTTTACAGCTTCTTGCGTAGGCATATTGTACGTATGGGCCTGTATCACCTTTGAAGTCTATAGCTTTGTCGATTGTAAATGTAATATTTTCTTCTCTATTAGCATTTAGTTGTGAGAATTTTAATGCACCGATACTTACCGCTCTAGCCACAGCTTTCTTCTCCGCGTCGCTTAAACTAGGATTTTTTTCTCTTACTATCGCTTCAGCTTTTTCAAATGCGGAGTTCAGAATATCTTTTACCCTAACTATTCTTCCATACCTGGTTGCCATTTTCAACCCCTGAATTGTAAGAAGCCCGAAGCTCACATGCCGGCATTTATCAGACCATTTATAGCCAAGTAGCTTTAACGTTTGGAAAAGCTGTTTAAAATATGTGTTCTGTTCTCTCCCTACCACATACAGCAATCTGTGGAACCTAAACCTTTCATACCTGCTTAAAGCAGCTGCTAGATCTCTTGTCTGGTATAAAGTGGTTCCATCGGATTTCAGGATAATAAGGTTAGGCAAACCGTAGTCTTCGAGTTTGACTACTATAGATCCGTCCGGGTCTCTAGTAGCTATACCCTTACTCACTGCATATCGCACTATCTCCCTACCTTTCTCTACAAATTCTGATTCGCCTTCTGTTAAGTCGAATTCCACCCCCAAAATATCATATATCCTCCTGAATTCGCGTATGCTTTCTTCTCTGAACCATTTCCATAAGCGGATCGCTTCATTGTCACCCTCCTCAAGCCTTTTAAACCACTCTCTAGCCTCATCCTCCAGTTTCGGATCCGAATCCACCCCCTTATGAAACTTAACATATAGGTTGAAAAGCTCCTCGATCGGGTTAATCTTAACTTTACTCTCATCCCCCCACCTTTTATATGCAACCAGCAATTTTCCGAATGAAGTTCCCCAGTCTCCTAGGTAGTTAATTCCAACGCATTTGTAACCCAAATATTTATATAGGTTGATCAAAGCCTGACCTAAAACTGTAGACCTAAGATGCGAGACCATAAATGGTCTCGCGACATTTGGCGACGAAAAATCAACAACTATTGTCTTTCCTTTTCCGATGTTAAGTCTACCGTAGTTTTCATCGATTGCTAGCTCCATCACGTATCTTGAAAAGTCCTCCCAATTAATTCTGAAATTGATAAAACCACTCACAGCTTCTATTTTACGGATATAACTTACTTTCTTGATTTTCGAGACAACTTCTGCTGCCGTTTCTTTCGCGTCTTTTCCAAATAACTTGAAACATAGAATGCTTGATAGATCCCCATATCTTGGGTCTGCAGTTTCCGTAATGCTATCCAGTATAGTTGGTATTTCTACGTCAACCCCGAGCTCTGTGAATGCTTTCCATAAGCTTTCAGCAACCTCTTGTCTGATTTGATTCCAGGGTTCCATTTTGGCTAGTAATGCTAAGAATGATAGATTTAAAATTCTACAGTTGTTAAAAAACATGTGTTCACATGGCGGCGGAAGATAAAGAAAAGCTGGAAGAGTGCGGGATAGCTGGTTGCAACAACAAGGCAACTAAAGAGGTATCACGTAACTATCTACCAATCATCCAACAGTTAGGTCTCAGGCTGAAGGAACATTATAAGAGAATACCCCTATGTAAAGAACATTACAGAATGGCTAAAAAGTTAAGGAGGACTATGCGTATGATTTAACCTAAGTTTTAACACATAAATCTTGTCAAAAGCTATTTTTATTTCATTAACGACCTCCCAAATAAGTTTTTCATCCTCGATCTTCTTTAGAGTCTCCTCCACTGGGGGATTATCATTAATAACAAGGTAAGCCGCCCCTTCTGGGCGTAAAAAAGCCTTTAGGCCTTTGATAAATCTTTGAACTACAGCTCTCCCGTTTTCTCCTCCGCTCCACCAGCAGCTTTCGGGAATGCTTACTTCAGGGTCTTCTGCTAAATATGGTGGGTTAAACACTATGATATCAAACTTTTCACCAAGCCTTAATGGTTCATATAGATTACCAAGCCTGAATTCCGGAGGCCTTACATTGTTTAGAATTGAGTTCACAGTTAATGCGGCTTTGCATTTGCGGTCAATGTCTGTCGCCACAACATGTCGGCAGTTCCTTGACAGTATTATAGCCTGTATCCCGCATCCGGTTCCTATATCAAGAGCTTTATGGCCTTTAGTGTCTATAATAGACTCTGCTAGTAAGAAACTATCCTCTGCTGGTGGATATACACCGTCTGGAATCCAAAATGTCATTCCTCTATACCTAACCTTCAATTTCAGAGATCACCTCCTTACTGAGTTTTTCATAATCTTCCGGTGTGAGATGGTCTGGTCTTAAATCTGAAAAACCTATGTTGTCAAGACGCTGTAATATGTTCTGGATGCTTTCTCTTTTGTAGTTTAAGATATAGAGCGCTGTCTTTATAGCATTCTTAAGCTTTCTTCTCCGCTCTGCAAAAACTAAAGGTAATAAGTCGTATAAAAAGATGATATGCTTATGGTTCGCGACCGCTTTGGGTTCAAAAACAACTATTTCAGAGTCTACTTCTGGTGTAGGATAGAAGCTTGTTTTGTCGACTCTTTTGATAGAATTAATATGGAAATGTATTTGTGCTAAGACTGACAAGCTACCATACTCCTTTGTTCCTGCCCTAGCTGTTAATCTTTTAGCGAATTCATATTGAAATGTTAATACAGCTTTTCTAAACTTGTATTTTGTCAGCTTTAGAACTATATGAGAGGATAGGTGATATGGGGGATTAGAGACTATGACATCACATTTTTCAGGCTTTAGCGTCAAAAAGTCGGCGTTCAAAACGCTAACGTTCTTTATATGGTAAAAGAGCTGTCTGAGTATTAAGGCTAATGTTTTATCTAACTCAATTATTTTCAAATTCTTAGGAGTGTGGTATAAAATAAACATGCTAAGGTTTCCGATTCCTCCGCCGATCTCCAATACTACATCTTCTCCCGGGTTAATATTTGCAAGACTGGCCATTAAACTAAGAGTTTCGCAGTCTATCATAAATACTTGGGAAATCTTATCATTTAACTTTAAGTTGTACGCCTTTATTATCCTCCTAACCCAATTCTTAAGCATCTAACCTTACTACGTCTGGTTCGTAATCTCACAAGTTTTAAAGGTTGGCTTTGAGTTTAAACATATCCCGATGGTTAATATATAAAACAGGTGTTTTGATGGAAGATCAGCCGAAGCTTTCTGGACAGGCCCCGAAGGAGCCGGAAGCCCCTAGGGAAGAGGTAGCTTCGTATGGTGACTTCTTACTTGTCGAATATACACTGTGGATCGGCGACACTGGGGAGATTTATAAAACAACAGTGGAGCAAGATGCTAAAGAGTACGGTGTTTATGACGAATCTCAAAGATACGGTCCTACACTCCTGATTCTAGGCGCAGGATGGCTTCATAGAAATATCGAGAAGCTATTTGTGGGAATGAAACCTGGAGAAACTAAAGAGGGGGTTTTACAGCCTAAAGAAGCATACGGAGAGAGAGATCCTAAAAACATAAAGACTATACTCGCCCGGAGGCTGGAAAAGAGAGGTATAACAGTGAGAGTTGGAGAGAAAGTAATCATTGATGGGCGAGAGGGTAGGATAGACTCAGTAAGTGGTGGAAGAGTAAGAGTGGATTTTAACCACCCTCTGGCGTCGAAAAAGATAAAGTATAAGGTAGTTCTGCATAAGATCCTTAGAAACGGCAGAGAAAAGGCTGAAGCGGTACTGAACTATGTATTTAACTATCCAATAAAGGTTGAAATTCGCGATAACGTTATAATAGCAGATATATCCTACGAACTTATTCAAAGAGATGGGGAGCTACATAAACTTAAGCACCTAGCTGTAAATCTAGTATCAAGATACCTAAAGGAGATATCCGAAGTAAGATATGTGGAGCATTATACAATAGGCTGAACCCTTAACAACTTTAAATCATACCCCTTCTTGCAGTGAATTTCCTCCTCAATAACCTTAACTATCCTAAATTTGTCTCCTTCCTTTAGACCTCTAACTCTACTGCAGTAGCTAGAATATTCACAGTCTGATTTATCACATGGGATTTGCGAGTAGGTCATTAAGGCACTTGATATAACCTTCGATGAAGGATACGCTATTAGAATAAGGGCGGGCTTAACCTCTGCGAGCTTAACATTACCGTAAATTTCGCACGGGAAAAGCTTATCGTATATTTTAACTATCCTATAGACTCGTCCTATCTTTAAATTCCCCATACATACCTTTTTCAGCCTACATTTCTTACAGGATTTTGCCATACCTGCGTGTATAAATTCTCCTCCCACCTTAGATAGTTCGGCACTGACAAGAGTTTTCATCAAGCCATAGGATAATTAGGTAAACATTTAAAATCTGTCATGTCCTGAAATAGCTGTAGTTTACTATTAATACAAAACGGTGTTTTATTTGGCCGATCGGTTCAACCTTGAAAATATTAAGGAAAGTGTAGAAAAGCTTAAAGGAACGACTACGTTAGGTGTTAGATGCGTCGATGGGGTTGTGATAGCCTCAGACAAGAGAGCAACCACCGGAACCTATGTTGCCAGTAAGGCTGCTGTAAAGACCCTCAAAATATCTGATAAAATAGTGGCAACAATATCGGGTCTAGTAGCTGATGGACAGAAACTCGTCGAATGGACTAAAGCGGAGGTCGCGCTCTATAGTCTCGAGTTAGATAAACCACCAATGGTTAAAACAGTAGCGGAGTTTATGGGCATGATACTATTCTCCGTTCGTCCATACCTACTAATATCGCAGCTTATTGTAGCCGGTTTAGATCATGTAGGCGGTCACATCTTTAATGTCGATCCGTTCGGTATGGTTTCAGAGGAGGATTACTTCGCTACAGGTTCAGGCTCCCCCCTGGCTATATCAGTCTTAGATGACGGTTATAATGAAAAAATCAGGGTTGAAGAAGGTCTCCCTCTAACTGTTAAAGCTATGAAGTCAGCGTTAAGTAGGGACTCAGCTACAGGCGATGGGATAGATCTGACAGTCGTTGACGTTAATGGTGTAAGATTCCTGGCAAAAGAAGAGATTCAAAAGCTGATTGAAGGGGTGTAGGAATATAGCTGATAAAAGCTTGACAAATACAAGCCTAAAAGAGGAGCTGAAGAGGTTAGTCCTAGAATATGGGAAAGTAAAGCGGATATACTTCGAGGGTCCGTTTCCAGCAGTTGAAATAATAAATATCTCGGATTTTCTTGAAAATAAGGATGTAATCGCCGAGCTTGCTAGAAAAGTAAAGAAACGGATCATCGTTAGAGCTGATAAGAACTCTTTAATGCCAAAAGAGGAGGCTCAAAAGAAAATTTTAGAGATAGTTCCCGAGGAGGCTGAGGTAAAGGAGCTTCACTTTATAGACAAGATCGGTGAAGTTTTCATTGTAGCAAAGAGAACAGGACACGTGGTTGGGAAAGCAGGGGCTGTTATTAATACTATTCTCAAATCGACTGGGTGGCGGCCTATTCCTCTGCGTATCCCAACAATAGACTCCTCATTAACTCAAGCTATCCGCAGACAATACATAAATAGAGCATATAAAAGAACAAGACTAAGGCGTAAAATGTCCAGTAAAGTCTACTCTAGGCATATGAACCTCGGCAAATTCGTTTCACTAACCTTTCTCGGTGGTGCAAGAGAGGTTGGCAGAAGCTGCATACTCCTGCAGACTGGAGAAAGCTCCATACTTCTAGACTGCGGGTTAAACCCTAGCGGACCACCATTTCCATACTTCACTGTCCCCGAATTTGATCTTGACACATTAAATGGAATAGTCATAACTCACGCGCATCTAGACCACTGTGGTGCTCTACCGCTACTTTACAAATGCGGGTATGATGGGCCAATATACTGCACCGAGTCCACAAGAGATCTTATAGTCCTACTCCTCTTGGACATGTATAGACTGATAGGTAGGGAAGGCGGATACCCCTACTTTTCAATGAGAGACATAACACGGGTGTTTGACCATACGATTACAATAGGTTATGGTGAGCCTGTTGATATTAGTCCTGATGTGAAGCTAACACTTTATAATAGCGGGCACATCCTCGGTTCCGCCCTAGCTCATCTTTCAATTGGTCAAGGAACCTTTTCTCTCTTATACACCGGAGACTTCAGATTTAGAAACTCCAGACTACTTGACCGAGCTGAATGCAGGTTCCCGAGACTAGATGCATTAATAATTGAAAGTACATACGGAGGTTTTCAAGATAATAAGCCACCTCTCCAGTACGCCGAGAAAAAGCTTATCGAGATAGTCAAAGAGACATTAAACAATAACGGAAAAGTTTTAATACCAGCATTATCTGTTGGGAGAGCCCAGGAAGTCATGCTTACCATCGAGAATGCTTTTGAGTCTGATCTAATAAAAAAGGTTCCAGTATATGTAGACGGTATGATTTACGAAGCCACTTCAATCCATACTGCATATCCTGACCATCTCTCGAGGCAAATAAAATCTAAGGTTCTGGGGGCTGACCAGCCGATATTTTCACTTGACATATTCACACCGATCCATAGACAGGATGAGAGAGAGGAAATAGTTAAAGTTAAAGATGAGTGTATTATAATTTCCCCCTCAGGCATGCTTTCAGGTGGACCAGTACTCTACTACTTTAGATGTTTAGCTCAAGATCCCAAAAATTCAGTAATCCTAGTAAGCTACCAAGCTCCCAGAACGGTAGGCCGCAAACTGCAACAAGGTATAAAGAAAGTTACAATACCCTCTGGACATGAAGTTGAGGTGGAGTGCACAGTGTATAGTATCGAAGGCTTTTCAGGCCATGCAGACCGTGTACAACTCTACTCATATGCAACTATAGTTCATCCCAAACCATCTAAGGTGCTCATTGTACATGGAGAAGAACACAAGGCTGAAGAGCTGAAAAGAGGATTTCAGAGGTTATATAAGGGTAGAACTCAGGTTTTAGTTCCATATAATATGGAAAGAATCAGGCTTAAGTAGACCTTTCCCTTCTTCTCCATATATCTACAAATGGTGGAGTGAGTATTATTGGAGGATACCGGGACCGTTTAATCGAGGCTGCCTTACCACCTAGTGTTTCAACCCTGGATCTTAAGTGTGATATTGCTCTCTTCAAATCTTCCACACTTCTTTCCGCAAGCGTATCTATGTTGACCAGGAGTATATTTCCCTTTTTCACCTCCTCAATCGCGATGTCTACATCACTGATACTTGTAAGGCTAAACGGCTTAATTATAATGACATCTTCAGGAACCATTGAAGATAAACTAAGGGTCTCCTCTTCTTCAACTATAGGTTCCTCCTCGATGTACTCTTCTACGACCTCTTCTCTCTTCCGTTCTCTTCGTCCAAATATTTTCGAGAATATACTCACCAAGTAGTCACCTAAAGTCTTCACCCGTTTCAACCTTAAAAAATTATCTTTTTGATCTTAATAGAAACATTTAATAAGTTCGGAGGGCTTTAAACCTTGAAACAAGAATGCAGATGGCTACACCACTAGACCTTCTAGAGAAAAATATAAACCAAGCAGTCTTTGTAATCCTAAAGCCTGGGCTATGGGTGCGTGGAATACTCAGATCCTATGACAAATATCTAAACCTAGTCTTAGACGAAAGTGAGGAAATAATTCATGATCCAGAAACAGAAAAAACAGATACGAGAAGGCTAGGAAGCCTAATAGTGAGGGGAGATAACGTGGTATCTATAACACCCGTAAAACAGTAAGGTGAGGAGTTTGAAGGGAACTCCATCCATGGGGAAGAAATCCAAAGGAAAAACACACATAGTATGTAGAAGGTGTGGAAGAAGATCATTCCACGTTAGGAAAAAGATTTGCGCCTCATGCGGATATGGGAAAACGTCCAAGTGGAGAAGATACAAGTGGCAAAACAAGTCAACCCATACAAGGAGAAGAATAGGGAAAAATAGATAAATGAATTATGAAGATATTATAAGTGGGCCGGTAGCGCAGCCTGGGAGCGCGTCGCGTTGGCATATAACATACAAAATCGCGAAGGTCGAGGGTTCAAATCCCTCCCGGTCCACTTAGAACAAGGGGCCGGTAGTCTAGCGGTATGACGCCGTCCTGACGAGGCGGAGGTCGAGGGTTCAAATCCCTCCCGGCCCACTAAAGCGGTGGTAGTCTAGCCTGGTAGGATGGGGGCCTGCCACGCCCCAGACCCGGGTTCAAATCCCGGCCACCGCACTACCATGCCGGGAGGGCGGCCGGGATACAAAGCCCGACGGGGTAGCCTGGTTAGCCTGGGGACAAAGCCAGAAGCCTGTGGCCGCCCGGCGGAAAGCCCTCGAGGCGGGTTCAAATCCCGCTCCCGGCCCTTTTACTCTTTCTCTTATACCCTTAAGACAACTATTTCTATGCTATATACTATATCATAAGCTGCTATCAGCCATAGAAAGAGAACGTTCAACATAGATCTAAGGATAAGGATAGTTAGCCCTCACAGAAATGGAAATATGGGGGAGTGGACCTTCCGCGCTTAGGCACGGCGGGATTTGAACCCGCAACCTACGGCTTTTCAGTCTATGATTGCAAAGCCGTCGCGCTCCCTGGTTGCGCCACGGGCCCCCGCTATTATATATGTGGATAGAAATTTTAAACTATTATCCCTAAAGATTTATTAACATCCTACACATTATATAATACTGCCTGTAGGTTCCCGGTAGAGGGACTGAAACTATGAAGGATTAGTCCTGACCGTCAATGAGTCCCTCTCCTCCACCTACAGGTACATAGATGTAAACACGAGCAGTTATCCTCGTGTTTGAAGCAGTCTAAGCCCCAAGAAAAGGCGGCAGGACGATTCCGGTTGATTCTGCCGGAGGGAACCCCTATCGGGCTCCGCCTGAGCCATGCAAGTCTACCAGGGGAGGGGTCCCCTGGTGGCGGACGGCTCAGTAATACGCCGTCAACCTACCCTCGGGACCCTGATAACCTCGGGAAACTGAGGATAATCAGGGATAGGCGCACCAAGCTGGAAGGCTGGTGTGCCGAAAGTAGCCGAGGCCATCCCCTTGGTCACGCCCGAGGATGGGACGGCGGCCGATCAGGTAGTTGGTGGGGTAACGGCCCACCAAGCCTACGACCGGTACGGGCTGTGGGAGCAGGAGCCCGGAGTCGGCCACTGAGACAAGGGGCCGGGCCCTACGGGGCGCAGCAGGCGGGGACATTCCGCAATGCGCGAAAGCGCGACGGAGGGAGCCCGAGTGCCACCCGTTAAGGGTGGCTGTCGCCGGGTGTAAAAGACCCGGTGTAGAAAGGGGAGGGTAAGGCTGGTGCCAGCCGCCGCGGTAAAACCAGCTCCCCGAGGGGTTCCCACGCTTATTGGGCCTAAAGCGTCCGTAGCCCGCCCAGTAAGTCCGCAGTTAAATCCAGCGGAAAACCGCTGGACTGCTGCGGATACTGCTGGGCTAGGGGGTGGAAGGAGCCGGAGGAATTCCCGGGGGAGGGGTAAAATCCGTAGATCCCGGGAGGACCACCAGTGGCGAAGGCGTCCGGCTAGGACACGCCCGACGGTGAGGGACGAAAGCTGGGGGATCGAACCGGATTAGATACCCGGGT
Source organism: Thermoproteota archaeon (assembly GCA_037917685.1). Classification (GTDB taxonomy): domain Archaea; phylum Korarchaeota; class Korarchaeia; order Korarchaeales; family JAOZGB01; genus JAOZGB01. The sequence goes on along the minus strand of JAVCBU010000006.1, from coordinate 332 downwards.
AGTCCCAGCCGTAAACGATGCAGGTTAGATGCCGGGTGAACCTACGTGTTCATCCGGTGTCGAAGCGAAGGCATTAAACCTGCCGCCTGAGGAGTACGGCCGCAAGGCTGAAACTTAAAGAAATTGACGGGGGGGCACCACAAGGGGTGAATGCTTGCGGTTCAATTGGATTCAACGCCGGGAACCTTACCGGGGGCGACAGCAGGATGAAGGTCAGGCTGAAGACCTTACCAGACGAGCTGAGGGGTGGTGCATGGCCGTCGCCAGCTCGTGCCGTGAGGTGTCCTGTTAAGTCAGGCAACGAGCGAGACCCCCGCCCCTAGTTGCTACCA
>JAVCBU010000022.1:0-45118 GCA_037917685.1 Thermoproteota archaeon | reverse complement strand
GCTTATGCGTAGCCACGACCGGAGAGCCGCAATCGGCCTAGCGTCACTGACATCAGTATCCCTTTTCTGGGGGACGTCCTTCCCGCTCATCAAGATAGTAGTCTCCATCATAGGATCGGGGGCCTACGTCGCCCTCAGATTCGCCCTCGCCTCCATACTACTTACACCCTACTTCCTTTATAGGGTCTATTCCGGGAAGGTCGAGGCTAGGGGCATCTTCGCCTCCGGAGGGCTCCTCGGCCTCCTCTACTTCGCGGGCATATGGCTGCAGGGCCTCGGGATGGAGTACACGAGTGCCTCGAATGCGGGCTTCATGACGAGCCTCTACATACCCATAGTCTATGCCATCGAAACTCTGCTACGCAAGACCAAGGGTAGCTACAGCCTCGCCCTGGCAGTCATCTTATCCGTTGCCGGGGCCTACCTGATAGCCGGCGGATCCTACGTGCTTAGGGCCGGCGACCTAATAGTATTAGCGGGAGCGTTCTTCTGGGCCCTACACGTCTTGGCGACCGCGAGCTTCGCGGGACTGTACCGCATCTTAGACCTGGTCTTCGTACAGTACGCAGTAACCGCCCTTCTCAGCCTACCAATGTTGCAGAGCTGCAGCGCAGAGCCCACGGGGATCCTTTTTCCCATACTCCTTTATCTCGCCGTCGTGTGCTCCCTGCTGACCGGCGCACTACAGATACTAGGCCAGAGGTACGCCACCGCCACACAGGCATCACTGATTTACGCCATGGAGCCCATGTTCGCGGCCTTTTTCTCCTTCGTAGTACTGGGCGAGCACCTGGGGCTGATCGAATCGATAGGCGCTTTGCTCATTCTCACATCAGTGACCATCTCCTCCTGGGAAATGGCTAGAGGATACAAGAGATTTACCGAGGGCTCTCGGTGATGAGAGCTTCCCTTCGCCCATCGCGAGAGAATTCTAAATTAATACGTTGAGGAGGCTCCTCAGGCATATGCTTAAGGCTCCTCAGGCATATGCTTAAGGCTCCTCCAGCGTTATGCGCCGTAGGTTAAAGGTTGGGGTAGCGGGGGAGATCGGGCAAGTTATCGTCGGGGATACCCCTGGGGAGGCGCTCCTAGTGGCGGTATACGGATCCGTGGCTAGAGGAGAGGATGAGGAGCACTCCAATATAGACATGTACGTGGTAGCCAGGTGCCTCGTTTTACAGGGGACATCCCTATAACCATACAGTTTGAGCCTTAGGGCAACGTACTGGAAACGGTAAGGAATGTAACCTCGACATGGCCTGCGGAGTTGCACAAGTATCCCTACCCGATGGTGCTCTACGAATCGGAGAGGCTAGCCGAGGAGCTCCGGTCTAGGTGTCTCGAACTAGCTGAGATCGAGCAGGTAAAGTTTAGGAACTTCGCGTCCCTAGACGAGATAGATATCTAGCCTTAATATCTATTAACTCCTTGGACCGTGCTACGGCTTAGATATGGCTGGGGGTTGGGCCTCTTGAACCTAAACTAGAGGGGACGCATTCTAAGCCTTCCACACACCATGTCCAGTCGTGATCCCTTGTTTGGGCGGCTCACACCAGTATGGGGAAGTAAAATATTTTAGAAGAGTGGTAGTAGCTTAAGGCTAGCCTGGTGGGAAGGGATGCTGAGGGCCTACGCCACGAGCCTCGTTGCGTCTATACTCCAGATACTGCACATCCCCCTCATCTCAGTCTATGCTCTGGAGATCGGTTTGAGCCCCTACGAGATAGGGCTCATAGGGGGAGTGAGCGCTCTTATGTACGCACTTTTAGCGCCCTTCACGGGCTTCATCTCCAACAGGGTGGGGGAGAGGAGGGCGATTACCCTGTCCCTCGCTGGCCTGGGCTTCTCGTATTCTCTGCTAAACTTTGCGAGGGATTTCTGGTCGCTAATCGCCGTTGTCGTCCTTTCACTAGCAGCGTATGCCACCTTCTGGCCCTCTATGGAGTCCCTGATCTCGCACGGGGGCGGCTCCGTGTCGGCCTTTTCGACCGCGTGGAGCTCCGGCTCGATACTCGGCTCCCTCCTTGTTAGCCCCCTACTCCCGATTCCGAAGGCGGGGGTATTCACAGGAATCTCCGCCTCCTTTGCCTCCCTTGCAGTGTTCTCTTTAACGTTTATTTCGAAAGCGACAGTTAATCGCGGGCCTGACCTGAAGGACGTATGCAGGGGTATAGTTGGAGCTCCCAAAGCATGGCTCTGGGCCTTCTCTTACGCCGCATCGCAGGGGGCCGTCTACACATTCTACCCCGTGATAGTCGAGGTGGAGGGCATGCCCATCTGGTACGTTTCCCTCTGCTTCCTATCCCTGATGTGCGCTAGAACCATCATGTTCTCCTTCAGGGATAGGCTGCCGAGGCCCCTCCGGTCCTCCTATCATCTAGGACCGCTCCTCGCCTTCGGCGTCCTGCTCCCCTTCTTCAGGGATGCCCTGGGCGTCCTACTTTCATCCGCCCTGCTGGGCCTGCTGGCTGGAGCTCTATACGGTGAGGCCCTCTCAATAGCATTCTCCTCAAATCCGGAGAAGAGGGGGATATACACGGGCCTGTTCGAGTCCTTCATAGGCTTCGGCTACGCGGCCGGCCCCGTGGTAGCGGGCATCGCCTCTACGGCGTCCTTGACGGCTTCCATACCTGTCGCCATGGTTCTGTCACTCGCAACGACGTACTTGCCCCTTCTAACGTACAGCGGCCCCCCCACAGAGCGATAGTCCCGTTCGCGCATATGTTTTTTACCCGGTTTCGACTTCCTTACATCGGTGAGTGTGTTGGAAGCCGCGAAGCTTGAGGAGATCATCGGTAGGATCGACGAAACCTTGAGGGGGGAGGGATACCGGGTCGAGGTTAGACGAGAGGGGGAGGATGTGACCTTGGTTGCTACTAAAGGCGAACTAGAAGTTTGCGTAAAACTGCAGATGGGCCCGGCGGAGATTGAAAAGCTGCTTCTGGAGTTCAGCGATAAGCCGGGCCTAACTATTCTCAGGTGTGGCGACCCTGATAGGGTCGAGAGCTGCATAAAGAAGCTTGTCGAGGTATTGAGGGCAACACAGAAGCCTTAAATGACAGAGACCATATTTTCGGAAATTACTGAGTCTTATCGGTGTCCTGGCCCCGCCCCTTTCCACTCAACAAATCTAAAAGATTTTTAGTCCATACCGGTATTGAAGGATGTGTGCGATACCGTTGTAGCATTACCAGAAGCGACCAGGGGCGGAGTGACGGTATTCGCTAAGAATAGCGATAGGGAGCCAAACGAGGCACAGGTGCTCGAGTTCCGCCCGCGGCTCAGGCATGATGAGGAATATGTTAAGTGCACCTACATCGAGGTGCCCCAGGTTAAGGAGACCTACGCGGTACTTATCTCGAGGCCCTTCTGGATGTGGGGAGCCGAGATGGGAGTCAACGAGTGGGGCCTCGCCATAGGGAACGAGGCTGTGTTCACGAGAGAGCCTTACAGGAAGTCGGGGCTCACGGGGATGGACATGCTCAGGCTAGCCCTTGAGAGATGCCGGACTGCCAGGGAGGCGGTAAACTTCATCGTAGGGCTCCTGGCCAGTTATGGCCAGGGAGGTAACTGCGGATATGCTCGCAAGATGTACTACCACAACAGCTTCTTGATGGCGGATCCGAGGGAGGCATGGATTCTCGAGACCGCCGGGGAATACTGGGTTGCTAGGAGGGTTAGGGGCGCTGGGAGTATATCGAATGCCCTAACAATTAGCGGAGAATGGGATCTGGCTCACCCAGAGGTTATCGACCACGCGGTCGAGAGGGGTTGGTGTAGGGGGGAGGATGATTTCAGCTTTGCTAGATGCTACTCGGATAGGCTCTACACGTGGATTGCCAGGGGCAGAGAGAGGCAGATGTACACTCAGAGGATGCTGGAGGAGAGGGCTGGCTCCATAGATCTAGCATACGTGATGAGAATCATGAGGAGCCACCACGGCGGCCCCGGCTTCGAGCCCCCTAGGGGCTCTATGAGGGACGTTTGCATGCACGCCGGAGGCTTTACGAGGCCCAGCCAGACCGTGGGCTCCCAGGTTAGCCTCCTCTATGGCAAGGTTGGGATACACTGGTTTACCGCAACGTCGACCCCCTGCATAAGCATCTACAAGCCTGTCTTTATAGAGGCCGGGCTCCCAGATTTGGGGCCAAAGCCTGGGGGCACGTATGATCCACGAACGGTGTGGTGGAGGCATGAGAGGCTGTATAGGAGCATGGTATGTAGCTATCGAAGGTATGCGCCGGGTTTTATGAGGGAAATAAGGGCCATCGAGGTGGAACTAGAAAGGAGGGCTATGGAGGCTAGATCCAGATACCTGGAGGGAGACTTTGACGAAAATTCTCTCCTAGAGCTGAGCACGAGCGCATTCAAGAAGGCAGAGGCCTTAGAGGAGAAGCTCTCCAATAGAGTTAAGCCGGGAGTATGCCTTAATCCCCTATTCTTGCTCTATTGGCGGAGGGTCAATAAGCAGGCTGGGTTCACGGCATAGCTCCAGCCACGGTAATAGGGTGCCCATAATGTGGTATGCTGGCCGGAGCACTGAAGAAAATTGATCAAAGATCCAGCTGCTGTATGGCTCCAAGGAACTAGGAGGTCGATCTTAAGTTCTTTCTCGGCCAGAAGTTATTTGCTTACTTTAGCTTCAGCTAGCCGCCCTTCTCCGACCCTGCAAGGCATTCGTGGGGCCTGGAGCTCTTGAGTACCTCTTCGGCTACGATCTTTACGGCTCGAACGAGCATATCGAGGGGGAGGCTTGGATGGCTAGGCTCGTCTATCACCGCCTCTGTGGCGTTGGGCACGTGGAGGAAAACCGCGGGGCACCTAGCGTTATACAGAGCTATGTAGTAAGCATAGTTGCACAGGTACGTTCCTCCATCGAAGGAGATGGTGACCGGTATACCTGCGCTTCGGAGCTTATTTACGAGTTCCTCCACGGAAACCCTCGTTTTTAGGGCCAGCGGCGCTCCCGGATATATGGGTTTGTTATACGGCGTGTAACCATCGTTGTCCGGAATAGTGCTGTGCGCGACGTTTAGGGCCACGGCCTCCACCCTAATGCACGGTGCTGTGGAGGCGAGGCCGGTCAAGATTGCAGCCTCCCCCTCGTCCCGAATTAGTTCCTCCAGCAAGGGTTTGACGCGCCTATAGGATACGGGTAGGATCGCAGTCCTGATAGCTGATCCAGCCACAGTCCCGCCGTCCACCCTCTCGACGATCAGAGAACTCGTGTTAATTTTCACATCCTTGAACGGCCCAAACCCCGTCAGGAGGACCATGCTTATCTAACCCTGTTACATGCTAATAATCTTCACTATAAGCTTCTGCTTGCAGCATTGGGGAGGAGCAGGTGTATAGCGATTCTTAGGCGTGGTGACACGGAGAGATGGAAGGTTGTGTGAGAAAGCTTGTAGAGGCTCTAAGGGCAACGAGAAGGTAGATGCCCGCATGGGCCTAAAGTTAGCATAAGATTCTTTGCTGGAAAGCTGGGGGATAGTGAAGCTTTAGAGCATCTTGAAGAGACTTGGCTTGATTTCAGAAGTGGCGTTAAATTAAGATGAGCCGATGATTTTGCTGGGCACCCCTTCATCATCGAGCTGTTTAGGAATCCTGGTAGAGTGAAGGAGTACTTGGATTTGATAGACGAGGAGGGGGCATGCCTATCAATATCATTTTGAGATTTTCAGGACAGGACGCTTTATGGGCAAAAAGGGAAATTTCGTACTTCAGCCAGCTATTTAACACCTACGGTTTATACGTTCAACCTGTTAGTTGCTGGGAGGGCCTCCGAAATATGGATGAAGCTTGAGAAGCTAGGCGAGATCGTTAGTGTTTTAGATGTTAAGCGGTATAATGCTGGCCGACGGGGTAAACAAAATAATTACAAAGGACGAGGATTTCCGGACGATAACTAAAATAGCGGACATAGAAGTAACTCTCATATAGAAGATGCTTTAAAAATACTAAAGTAGCATGCTATCTACTAGGCACGAAAACGGATGTCCGCTGACAATATTAGGTAAGTATGAACTATACCACTGGGACGCGAGGTGGGAGGTCTTGTATGAGTCTCTCCTGCTCAGAGAGCTGGAGGAGGAGGTACGAAGTAGGCCGATCGCATACCTACCTCTGGGAAGCCTCGAATGGCATGGGCAACATTTGCCCGTTGGAACCGACGGCCTAAAGGCATATGCCATATGCAGCAGGGCGAGAAGGATTACGGGAGGAGTCGTGCTTCCTCCATTGTACTACGGCACGGAGTGCGTCAGGCTGAGGGCACTCGGGAGGATCGATGGGACCATAGACGTGGGACTAGAAGAGTACCTGGCCTTTTTAGGTGAGATCGCTAGGAAGGTCTCCAAGCAGGGCTTTAGGGTAATAGTGCTCTTTACGGGGCACTACTCTCGGGAGCAGGTGTACGCAGTGAAAGCTGTGGCCTCCAGATGCGAGGACATCACCCGCTCGGTGCAGGCCAAGGGTACTAAGCCCATAAAGGTGTTAGGGATAGCTGAGTACGAGCTAGCCCTCGATTTAGGCTACAGGGGTGATCACGCTGGCAAATGGGAGACCTCTATCATGATGTATCTCTTCCCAGAGCTAGTGAAGCTGGAGAGGCTAGGCGATCTCCTCGGGATCGAACACGAGGATCCTAGGAGCGCTGCAAGCCGAGAACTTGGGAAAAGGGTGGTCGACGCGATAGTCAACAGGCTGGCTGAGAGGATCTCTAAAGCTCTCGGCGAGCTTAACGAGGGATGGCGGGGGAGCTAGGGGCAACAGATTGCTTCCATCGCTTTATGGATTAGAACTCGGATATTATGAGCTGCCTGTGGCCGACTTTTTACCCAGATCCAACCTGATCTCCCTTCTGCGTGGCTTTGCTGGACGCCCGATCCTGTACGCCAGCATATAGATAGAAGCGGCGAGCAATAGTATGCTTAGTGCCGGTATAAAGGTGAGATAAGGTATCACGAAGCTAGTGATCATTCCGGCTAGAAAGAGGACGTATATGATAGGCGAGCAGCACCCCACAATGCTCAGGGCGGCACCGATGGTTCCGAGGCACACGCCGTCCCGGCAGGAGACCCTCATCCTCCTAGAGTAAGCTAGTAGGGATACGAATATTCCCGCTAGAATATACGAGGTTAACGTCCCAAGGACCGACGGCAGCCCCCTGACGTCCCTCACCGCGTAGATCCACATGCCTGCAATGTAAAAGGTGGCCAGCGGTATTAGGACGGCCAGCGCGGAGGATACCGCTATGGCGATCAGAGCATATGTCCTGATCCTCAACACGGAAGCTATGTTGAAAAACACTGCTCCGATACTACCCTTGAGAGAACCGGGGACATTCGGCATGCGCGCCCTCCCCATATCGGCTCACTCATTGCTGACATATATCCATCCAGTGTCTTTGCTCGTCTCGCTCACGCCGTCGCTGGCTACTATTCTAACGATGTACTTCCCGTCAGGTATCGTGGCCGTGTTCCAGGTGTAGCTTCCCGTATTCTGGATCCCATCGGCTATGTCCTGCCAACTTTGGGGTGGGCAGGAGGGGCAGAAGGGGGGAGGATCCGAGGTGTACTGGATCTTTACCACTATGGGGTCGTTGTCGGGATCCTGAGCCAGCCATCTTATGTCCACCTCCCCAGATAGGCTCTCCCCGCCCTTCGGGTACAGGAGGACCAACTTTGGAGGGCTGTTCCCTCCGGACCCGTTGTTAGAGGAAGCCTCCCCCAGGAGGCTGAGCGTGTAGGTGGTGAGGAGCACAGCCATCCCCATCATTCCGACTACTACGACGAAAGCCTTCCTCACAACCTCACCTCCTTAAACTTTCACAGATCAGCAGATGTTGCGCATGCCTCCCTATATGGACCTCGGCCGCCCTCAATATGGGCTCAACAGTTCCCCTGTTGAGGGAGTATACCCTGTTCCTCCCATCCCTCCTGCTGCTCACAAAACCGCAGAAGGTTAAGCACCTCAGGCCGTGGGATACCCTGCTCTGCTCGAAGCCTAGCTCCCTGGAGAGCTCCGAGACCGTCTTATCTCCCCTCCTCAAGGCATGTATTATGGCCATTCTCGTGTAGTTGGACAGTGCTTCAAAGAAGAGAGTGTATGCCATTATTTCGTCCCCCTTTAAGCATGATATTGCGGTCATATGATACCAATGTCATATCACAGATATATCCTTTTGCCAGTGGCATGGACCCTAGAACCTGCGAACAAGGCAGGCAGACCACCCGCGATATCCGAAAAATGCCGCCCCAGTCTCAGGGCGGGAACGTAAATGTCCCCTTTACTAGAAGTAGTCCAGTATAGTCTTCCTCTGTGCAGGGGAAACCTCTATCGTGGTTATCCTCCCTGTGGCGGGGAGGGCGACGTTATAAACCCTGGTGGATCCTAGCTTAGTCACAGGTATCCTTCCTCTGTGTGCATGGCCGTGGATGGCGACGTCGGGCCGGTATCTCTCGATCAACCTTCTCAGCCTCGAGGAGGAGAGCTGGCTCCATATTCTCGGGTTCTCACCCGTAAGGGTCTCACACCTAGGGGCATAGTGGGTCACGAGCACGGTCGAGGAGCATCGCCTGCCAGCTTCTTTAAGGAGTTTCTCGATATTTTTGATTCTCTCAGCGTAGGTCTCGACGATGTTGGGGATGTTCCTCAGCTGCCATGAGGTGGGCCTGTCCAGCGATCCCCTGGAGCCCACTACGCAGATCCCTCCCATGGTGTACGATTCGTCAATGAGCCATAGGACGTCGCTGCAGAGCTCAACTAGGCGGTCCACGCGGTCGTCGTACTCCTCGTTTCCCAAAACTCCCAGGATTATTCCTCCATATCTCCTCCTTACAAGATCCAGCACTTCTGCGCATGCCTCGACCGCGCCCCTATACACCACGTCGCCGGCCAGTATCAAGGCATCCACGCTGCTCCAGTCCACCCCCTCCACGGCTCGGCGGAACATATCCGAGTTCTTCGGCCAGTGGATGTCCGAGACCGAGGCGACAATCATGCTAATCGCTAATAATAAGGGCCTCCAGCTATAAATTCTCTGAGGGAAGGTGCCGTGGCCCTCAAGGCAGTAGCCTTCGACGTCGACGGGGTCCTAACGGGCATAGACAATATCTGGCGCCACATACACGAGTCACTCGGGACGTGGAGTGAGGCGCGGAAGAATGCGGAGCTGTTCTACGAGGGCAGAATATCGTACTCGAGGTGGGCAGAGCTGGACGTTTCCCTATGGAGGGGCGTGTCCCTGGAACGCATATCCCAAATAGTCCATTCCATCCCACTCCGCGAGGGAGCTATGGAGCTGTCGAGATACCTGAAGAAGAGAGAGTATAGGGTGTTCGCAATAAGCGCCGGCCTGGACATACTAGCCGATAGGGTGTCGAGAGAGCTCGGCTTGGACGCAGCCGTCGCGAACAAGCTGATAGCTAGGAAAGGCGTGATAACCGGCGATGTCGAAGTCCTTGTGGAATATGATAACAAAGGAGAGGTTCTCCGGAGTCTATGCCGGCAATTCGGCATAGAGCCGTGGGAGGTGATAGCCGTGGGGGATAGCGAGGTGGACCTGTCCATGATGGAGGTTGCAGGTTTCTCGATAGCATTCAATCCGTCAACGCCGAAGCTGATAGACGTTGCTGACAAGGTCGTCTACTCTAGGAGCCTTTTAATCCTAATACCGATAATAGAATTCTCCCTGCCAAGGAGCAGGGATAGCAGCCTATCGCGAGGTTGTCCCAAATCATCCTACAGGAGCGGTCATAAATAAGCTCCACCCTCAAAATATGGGAGGAATCAGATGGCCAGCCACCTTCCTATGGGGTTGTCTACTTTAGGCACTAGGTGCTTTAGAGTGGGGTGGAGGAAGTGCTCGTCGTTGGTGTACACGATATCTACTTCCCCCCTCAAGGGTATTATACAAAGTAGTCCCATACGTGAATTCCAGAGGAGTTGCTTAACCTCAAAGCTTCCTTTAATGCCTCTTCTTGACTTCTACCACAACAGTCTTCGAACTCCTAACCATTTTCTCGACTATGTCTAATGCCTTCCCCCCTCCATCCTAATTCCCCTGAACGCTAGGGCATGAAACATCTCAGCTAGCTGGTGGGTTGTTAAGGCATATCTCGTGAACTTTCAGAGAATCTCTCACGAGCCTATTAGCACCGCTACGCATCCGGAGCGCCTCCCTGTATTCTTCCTCGCCCGTAAACTTTCCTCCCTCGGCCTCTTAAAGGCGTAGATCCATAGCTGTGTATCGATGAAAACATTCAACCCACTAGCCACCTACATCCTCGTAGTCGTACTCCTCAAAGTAATCTTCACGGCCGCCGGCGGACCTGACCTCGCCTAGAAGCTTTATCAGGGCTAGCGTATCACTATCAGCCTCTGGAAATTCCCATAAGGGGGAAGACTAGATCATATAGCCATCTTTCATCCATAGGTGTCTAGGTGGCGCTGAGATCTTCCACTAGAGTAGATGCTATCCACGAGCAGCATCATATGTCCCTTGTGGGAGAGGCGGTGACCTAACTTCCGGTGAGTATATCGGTCCATGGAGTAGCAATCGAGGGTCGATCTTATACTTTAGTAAAGCTTAAGTATACATTGGAATACTATAGGTGATGATAGATGCGGCTCTCTACAGGATCCTGAGAGAGGCGAGAAACCACAGCTACATTAGGTTCAGTGACCTCAAGTCAGTCATCAGTAACCCGAGGACGCTGAGCAGGAAAATCGGCATACTATTGAGCAAAGGGCTACTGGCCAAAGATAGAGCTGGCTACAGGATCACTAGCAGGGGGGTAGAAGTTCTCGACCTTATGGAGAGGATCCTAGACGTGCTTGGAGAGGAGAAGATCATACTGAATACCGGCAGCATCCCTCACAGATACTATGCTCCGCTCCTCGAGAGATACGCTATGCTACTGATAGACCACTTCGGCGAGAGGCTCTTAGGTGTCGCTCTCTTCGGCTCGATTGCTAGGGGGGACTGGAGCAGGGATAGCGACATAGACATACTGGTAGTTGTCGACGGCTGGGATAGCAAGCCTACGTGGGAGCGGACTAGGGAGCTTTATAGCGTTAGGGAGAAGCTCAGGGAGACCCGCGAGTATAAGATCGCGGTAGAGGCCGGCTACATACCCATACTGCAGCACTATCCTCTGGGTAGCAGGGAGGCGCTAACATTCCACAGAATATACCTCGACATAGTTCTGGACGGGAAAATAATCTATGAAAGGAACAACTATATCTCAAAGATTGTCGACCTCGTCAGAGAAAGGTTAACTAGCTATGGCGCGAGGAGGATAGTCGAACCCGGCGGCAGATACTACTGGGTTATCAAGAGCGTTAAAGCTGGAGAGATATTCACTCTATGATGGATACTGTATCGAATAGGGAGCTGGCATACAAGGCCCTAGATAGGGCCTCCAGATGGCTACAGGGTGCGTACAGGGCCTTAGAAGACGGGAGGTGGGACGATGCGGTATACTCGTCCCAGATGGCCGTGGAGCAGGCGTCAAAGGGAGTATTGGTGGCTCTCGGCATAGAATACCCTAGGGAACACGATGTCAGCGACCTATTCGTTAAGCTGGCTGGGAGGAAAGATATCCCGGCGTGGTTTAGGGCGCTTGCCCCCGAGCTCTCCAGGAACATCGCTGAGTTGGCGGAGCTGAGGGGCCTAGCTGGGTACGGCTACGAGAGGGGGATAGATGCGGAGTATTTTAGGGAGTATGCCCCGGGGGCCTATGAGAGGGCTAAGAATCACGTAGAACTATGCAGGAAGTTGCTAGATGAGTTATTTGAGATTCGCATGTGAGCGAAGTTTCGGAAATCGCTAGAGCCAGTGTAAGTTAAGTTCACGTCTACCGCCAATCCCCAAGTCCTCCCGCACATCCGGGGATTCCATATCTCAGCATACCTTAGTATTCCCATAATCCCATCCAGCTACACTAGACAAACAATGGACATGCGCCTCATAGCTTTAGCCCCTCAAGGTATTGGGGGATGGGTGGTGCTATAAGCGTGGTAACACGGAGATCTACTGCAAGTATCTGCAGGGCGGGAGGCCAGACCTAGCTGAGGCAATAGTCGGCTCTCATGGATGCCATATGCTTGTGAAAGATCGACGTGGACGAGGACGTAGCCGTGAAGGCTGGAGAGTTTAAGGATAAGTATAAAGTTCCAATAGCAGATGCACTTATAGCAGCCTCCGCCTACTGGAAAATTGGTCATCAGGACGATCCGCACTACAAGCAAATAGGCCGAATCGAAGCCCTAACTGAGGACGGGTTCGTTCACAGGTCCCCTTATAACCCTTACAAGCTTGGGTTCCATGGTTATTCCGGACAGGTATACGCCGCGCAGTGGGTTCTCCTGCCTCCACGCACCTTCACTCCAAAATTCCTCCATCGCAACAGCGCCAGGTTGAGGTGCCCTATATATAGGCGGCACCATGAAGCCTCCTCCCCTGAGAGGGAGATGGCTACGAGTCCGCCGCCCTAAGGTCACATGATTGCGATTTCCATTGGGGAGGATCCATCGGCTTATAGCTCCTGCAGCGGTCGGAAAATATTTAAGCTGTCCGGCGTAGTATACCAACGTCATGTCGAGAAGGCTGACGTTAATAATGGCCCTCCTTGCCCTCCTAGCCTCTATCACCCCCGCACTCCCCCAAACGTAAACTGGGCCAACAGCTATGGGGACGCGCTGGGGCGTGCGGCTACTGAGGGCAAGCCCATATTCCTGTACTTCTACTCCAGCGCATGCACCTACTGTGCGATTTTCGAGAAATACACCCTCAGTGACAGGGAAGTCACGGAATTGCTAAACACCAAGTTTATCAGCGTCGCCGTGTCCACGAGGGAGCATCCCGGAATAGCCGCCATGTACGGAGTGTTCGGCACGCCAACCATCTACTTCTTGTACCCCAACTCCACCCCAATAGGGTATATCATGGGATACGTGGATAAGGACTCCTTCGTCGGGTACCTACGGAAAGTGACGGTGCTAACGGGCGAAGCCTACCCCGAATACCGGCAAGTCCGCGAGGACGGGGCAAGCTCGTTGGCCGGCTTCAGCTCGCTAGCTATATCGGTAATGATCGCCGCGGCAACCGGCGCCATAAGCACGCTATCCCCCTGCATACTTCCCCTAATACCGGCGATATTCGTGCTGGGCATGGGAGCCGATAGGAGGAAGATAGCCGCTGCTATCGCGGGGCTGGTCCTGTCATTCACCTCCATGGGGATGTTCGCGGGGTCCATGGGATACTACGTGAGGGAGATCCTAAGCGGGATCTTAAACCTCGGAGTAATTCTACTAGGGCTTATACTGCTCAGCGACGAGCTATCGGGTTTCTTCTACAAATTAGCCTCTGCGATAACTCCAGCTTTTAAACTTAGCAAGGGAAACGCTGTGGGAGCCTTCACATTAGGCATCCTAATGGGCGTCTCGTGGACGCCCTGCATAGGACCGTTGATAGCCTTGTCTCTCCTGAGCTCGCTGGCCTCTGGGGACATAGCCGCGGGATCGATCATAATGATATCATACTCGCTGGGCTTCTCCGCATCTCTCCTCTCCGTGATCAAGCTGGTGTCAAAGCTTAAGGGAGATAGGGGAGGCTATTCGGATAAGCTCAACACGCTGATATCTAGGGGTAGGATGCTCAAAAAGCTCCTAGGCTTAGCTCTGATAGCTGTGGGGCTTGCATACACCCTCTATTACTGACAAGAAAATTTAAAATGGCTTTATCCAGGTCGACTTCGCAATTAGGGTTATTGAGCCGGCTATCCCCGTTACAACCCCTAGACCGACAGATAACCCTGCAATCACAACGGTTCTATATCTATCAATAGTCTCTCTTCCAACCCACGATTCTATAACCTTTCCTATGAACCCTCCCATTAAAGTAGCCATCGAGAAGGGCACAATTGTCTGGGTTCCTGTGACAAGGGCTATGAAATTAAAGGGTACCCCTATCCACCTATTGAGAAGGGTGCCCAGGGCTCCTATGGACAGCATACCTAGATATGAGAAGAGAAGTGTCTGAACATTAGCCACTATTTCTCTCGAGATCCAGATCCCCATAGAAATCAGCTGAACCGGCCAGAACGCCATCGTGTATGGATATTGTGAAGACGGTATAGGCGCTATAGCCCAGTAGAACGACACATATATATTTATATTTTTTGAAGCAAAATTTTAGGTGACTAACTTGACCACATCTAAGCTGAGAGAGAAGATGTTACGAGTAATCGAGATGAGGGGATGCGGATGGATCCCCTGTAGGGTGGCTATTCAACCTGCTACATGGCATAAATATAGAGAGAAGCTTGAATGTCTAGTGCTGAGACATCCGATGATATTCCCAGGTTTCAGACAGGGAAGTGTAAACTTTGATGATTTTGGCCACAGAAGGAAAGGAAATACTTATGTTGATGCGTGGGGATGTGTCTGGTATTTTAATTTTGATGGTTTGCAGGGGCAGGTTATTAAACATCCTCTAGAAGACTGGAGTGCCCTTAAAGAATATAATCCACCTGACCCCGAGGCTGGGATCTGCCATGAGGGTGGTCCTTTAGTTAGCTGGGATGTTATTGAGAAATCGATTAAAGAGATGAAAAAACGGGGAGAGCTAGTGATAGGAAGCATGCCACACGGCTTTTTCTTCCAGAGGCTTTACTATCTCCGTGGCTTCGTTAATTTAATGTCTGATCTTGTCAAGGAGCCTCCAGAAATATTTGAACTGATAGAAATAGTGACGAATTACAACATGGTGCTTGTCAATAAATTACTCAGGTTAGGTGTTGATATCATAAACTTTGGAGATGATCTCGGAATGCAGGATAGAATGCCCATAAGTCATAGAACTTTCCGCAAGTTTATATTCCCAACATATGCAAAGATATTCGGTAGAGTCAGGGAAGCTGGAGTGCATGTATACTTACATAGTGACGGGCATGTGATAGAAATTATAGATGATCTAATAGAAGCCGGAGTTACGGTGCTCAATATACAGGATAAGGTAAATGGAATAGATAATATTAAGACTAAGTGCAAGGGGAAGGTATGTGTAGACTTAGATATAGATAGGCAACATCTCCTACCCTTCGGAACACCTAAGGAGATAAAAAGCCACATAAAGAATGTTGTAGTGAAGCTAGGTTCCAGAAAAGGAGGACTCATGCTTTTGGCTGGAATATATCCAGATGTACCTTTGAAAAATATCGAGGCACTCTGTCAAGCTATGGAAGAATATATGCATTATTATGGATGTAAGTAAAAAATAAGAGTTAAAGTCGGGCCATCAGGGTTGGCAATACCCTAGACGGAAGCGCTATGAAGGCAGATATTATGTATATTACTCCATTGCCTAAAGCTACTCCTATGGCAAATGGCATGACATAATTCTCCCAAGCTTTAGTGCCGCCGAGTTTTAAGGTTAGGGCTTTTATCACGAGTGCTGTCAAAGGTATTGCCCACCAAGCTGGTGCTCCTAGTTGGAGGCCTACAGGGTTTATAAAGAACCAGGGATATCTCAGCCGCAGGAAGTAAGTGACAAAAACAAATATTGTTCCTCCGACTGCATACGCTAGTGTTTCAGGAGCAGTAAGATCTGTAGGTGGGGTTCCGTGCGTAAGGCTCCATACTCCTCCTATATCCCAGACGTGGTATTCGACTGTACCTAGCTTATTGTAACCTCCGAAGCGTGTATACCACCAAGGCCATAGGGACTGAACAGTTATAGCTGTCGAGAGCATAGTCAGTATAGAGACTATCAGAATGTCCTTTCCACTAGTATTTAAGAGATTTCCTATCTTATAAGACCCAAACTGTCCATGCACATTATAGGAAGCCATTCTGCTCCCACTACCCGTATTCGCCCACATAAACATAGCGTTAAAGGCTTTAGGATCTGGGCGAGGCCCCCACTGACCCATTAGAGTTCCAATGTCGAAATAGAGCCTCAGATTATTGTGGAAGTTAGGTGCATAGGAATTAAAGCCATAAGCGGATACTCTGACCCATCCTACTGCTACTATAATCCATAACAAAACACCTACTATAGACATTAACAAAGAGACTCCCGCAAGCATAAAAAACATGGTCAGTGCTACTAGGAACGCTATGGTTCCCCAGGCTACGAGCCTAAAGGACACACCATCATCTTCCTTAGGCAAAGTAGGGTACTTATTGGGAAATAGCCCAGACTTAAACACAGTGACGAAGCTTTCCCTATAATACCAGAGACACCATACACCAAGTCCGAAAACTACCCCGAAAAAGCCGAACCAGCCTCGCTTAAAAGGCCCAACGCTCCATGCATACTGCCCGTACTCCGATTCTCCGGGAACATAAGGCAAGATCCCTGCTTTGACACCAATAACCGGGTAAATTATACCAAACACAACCCAATAGAGTACTGCCGTAGCGAGGACATCTAAAGGTATTAGTGACCAAGCTATAGCATCAGCCAACGGATAATAAGAATTCATCTCTGCTCCGGGCAGGAAGCTCATGGTGTAGGGGACGAGGTCGCAAGGAATAACATTAAGATATGTTGGGAAAGTTATAGGAGTTAGAGCCGATATGGCGTTCGGCACGTATATTGAAATGCCTATCAGAAGCCCGATCCAGAAAAACTTAGTCAGCGGAAGTCTAAAGTTAAATATTTTTGGTTTACCTTTTTCCTCCTCTGCATACCATAAGAAAACATACGCGGAAGGCAGAACTGTGGGGAAGGGTAGTCTCTCCATCTCTATCATAGGTTTTCTTAAAGTATATAGCATTATATAACTGCCACAGTAAAGCACTATAGAAAACAGTATCCAGAACAATATAGGTGTAGCCCACACACCGGGATCATATATACCTCCCTCAAAGAAAGCCTTCAATGCCTCCATGTTCTTTGGAGCCATGTAAGGAGGCACATTCTCCCAGAAGGCATCCTTATATGGATCGTTATATAGCCCATGGATATAGCGGGCAAAGTTATATGTGGGTAAAGGACATATCGTCCAGTATGGTACATTGTTCTGTGTATATGTTGTGCCAGCGATTAGCCAAGTTATCGTGAGGAAGCATGCAAGTTCTTGTGGGGAAAGCTTAAATCTTGTAGAGACCTTGGAGAGGCCATAAAATAACAATATATAAAATGTCACGGGAAATGGGAGCAAGGCGGGCCAAATCCACCAGGTTCCCATGGTTATCATTAGCTGATTTGTAAAGAAACTTATCGGAGGGAATAGCAACGCTGTTGCTATTATCCAAGGCTTTAAGCCTGAAGGTCTAATTTCGCTCTCTCTCTGTGCAGTCATTTTTCCACCGTTTTATAACTTCTTTACTTTATATATATTGCTATTGAGTCTTAAATTTTTTACCGTATGCAAAGTAAATACTCAATAATATTTTATTATCAAAATATTTTATTATCAATGATATTCATTCTAATGTTGGTGAAATATGCATCCAAGGGAAAGAGTGATCTTAGCTCTCAACTTAGAGGAGCCAGATCGTGTGCCTATTTTCATATTTCATCTCGGTCCTCATACTGTCATGAAAAAGATACTGGGCAGAGAGCCACTATGTTTCGATCCTTTGCCAATGTTAAAAACCTGGTTAAGATTGAAAGATCCAACTCCCGCCAAAATAAAGAGAATAAATAGGAGATTTATAGAAGATCTCTATCTGCTGAATTCTAGGTTAGGTTTAGACATTATTCGAGTACCTCTATCAAGCATTCGCCCCCCAAGCTCTATCAGAAGGCTAAGTGATAGGATTTGGATTATAGACGGCAAACGTTATCTCTACGAGTCCTACAGTCTCTGGAATACGGATCCCCGATCATCGCTGATACTACAGGGTGAAGATAAGATAAGAGAGGTTGCCAGGGAATATAGGGGAATTAAGGTTGACGAGCTTATGATGGAGAATATCAAGTTACTCAAAAAGCTGAATCATGAGGATATGTTTCTGCTCGGGAACATAGGAGGGATTTGGGGACCCATAGTCAGCGATAGGCACGGTCTTACCAGGATTCTATCCTGGTTTTATTCTAAGCCTTATGTTGTACGCGAGCTAATAGGTATGTATGGTAGGATGGCAGTAGACGCCTGTAAAATAGCCTTAGATACCGGGCTGGATGGCGTTTTGATATGTGAAGATTATGGTTATAGTAGCGGTCCATGGATATCTCCTAAGCATTTTAGGGAGTTTATCATGCCTTGGCTAAGGAACATTTCGGCTATCTGTAAGAGGAGAGGGGCATACTTTATAGTTCATAGTGACGGTAATATAACGCCGCTTCTTGAGATGCTGTGCGAGGCTGGTGTTGATGGTTATCAATCTATTGACAAGAAAGCGGGGATGAATCTAGCCTATGTTAAGTCTTTAGTGGGGGATCGTCTCTGCCTGATAGGAAATGTTGATCATGATGCCATAGCAAGCGGTCTTCCTAGAGAGGTGAAAAAAGAGATAAAGAGATGCTTATGGGAAGGCGCATGTGGCGGAGGCTATATATTGTCTGAGGCTGGTGGTATAGTTGAGAGCACGCTTGAGACTATAAAAGTTCTAGTTACATATCCAAAGAAGATTGGTGTATACCCTAGGGTTAGATATCTTCATATATGAAAACACAATATTGCTACCTATGTTATATAGTCACAGATGAGTTGTTAGCGTCAAGGATTTGAGAGGAAACATACTTCGTTGGTAGTATTATTTGCAAGAAAGCCGAAAAAATTAATAGCCAGCTTGAAAACGAATTATTCATGAAGTTTATGAGGAGGATAGCCAATAGGATATATATCCCACAGAGATGGGAGGTCATGGTCCATATTCCCTGGAAAGTTCCGCTGATGACTTTTCTTTTAGCAATTGCATCTCTTAATATAACTATAATGCCAGTTAGCACAGATCCGCAGGAAGACTTTGACTTTAAAAGACTAGTAGAATCCATAAATTATGAGGCTGTGTTCCAGCATATGGTCGCTCTTTCTGCTCTGGGGTCAAGAGTTACTGGATATCTCGGTAGCTATGCTGCGGCGGACTATATTAGGGAAAAAATGAACAATTATGGGCTTAACGTAACGGTGCAGACATTTACCTTGGCCAGTCCTATTGATAGAGGTTCCACAGTATTTATACACGAGAAAGAAGGAACTGTAAAAACCATCAAGGCATACAGCCTCTGGCCAAATTTAATTCAAACCTGTAGGACACCCAAAGAGATTTCAGGAAAACTCATCTACGCGAAGGATGGAGAGCTCAAGGATTTTAACGGCAAGGTCGTAAGGGATTCTATAGTGTTAATGGATTTTAATAGTGGAAAGAACTGGCTTAATGCTGCTAAGCTTGGGGCTAAGGCTGTCATATTTATAGAGCCTCCAGATACGACATACTTTGAAGCTATGAGTAAGTTTATCATGGTTCCCATACATTTTCCTAGGCTTTATGTTTCTAATGAGGATGGCGAGCTGTTAAGGGCGCTGGCTGATAGGAATATAGAAGTATCCGTAAAAGTGGATATGCAGTATGAAATAGTTAAGGCAGAAAATATAATTGGTATAGTGAGAGGTTATGAATTCCCAGATGATATAATTGTCGTGATGGCTCATTATGACACGTGGTCTGTTATTCCTTCTCTTGCGCCTGGTGCTGATGAGGCTGCGAGTGTCTCTCTCTTATTGGAACTCGCCAGATACTTTTCCGAAAATCCACCTAGAAGGACTGTCTGGTTTGTAGCTTTATCAGGACATTACCAGGCATTAGCAGGTGCTCGGGAGTTCACAGAACACTACTTCTTCAGCCCTGAGGTTGAATCTGGAAGGAAAAAAATGTGGGTGTTTATGGGAATAGATATTTCTACTGATGGTAATAACCTAGCTTTACTCTACAGGGGTCATATGTATGACTTTGGTTCAAGCGGCCCTATGATCAGGTGGACGCGCTGGCTTGAACCCAAGATATTGAAAGAATATTTACCGAGATTGGAGGTTCAGATGGGGAGGAGGTACAATATTAGAAGCGGATTTCATATCTCAGGAACCTATGGCTGGTGGGCCTCTATACCCATACCCTTTATGATAGATAGCGAACCAATGGCCACAGCACATGGTCTCGCTTTCACTGTGAGGACAGATGGAGTCTTCAGGATCCATTGGGGCCATCCTTTCAACACGCTTGATAAAGTGAATATAGAGAACCTAAAGTCGCAGGCAGAGGTAATAGCGACAATAGCCTATGGATTAGCCAATGAGAGGGAAATAGAGATGAACTACGCAGATGTAGCTCCAGCTCGCTACTTGTTTACAGCTGCTGCAGCCGACTTAGCTGGTTTCATGACAGTAAATGGCAAAGTCTGGTTCTACAACGTAACTAAGGGTTGGTACAGCTCCCTGCCCGATGCTCTCGTAGTAGCGATGCGAATGGGGGAGGACTATACACCATACCCTTTCTCCAGGATAATAACTATAACAAATAAGAAGGGAGAATTTACGATCCATGGGGTGAGCGGCTATGGTTATGGGCATGGCTATGGAAGAGTGGATGAATGGTATTTCGAGGCTTATCATCTTAATGAGGATACAGGGCTGATAGACTATGCCCCGGACTATGGACAATATGGGCAATTGCAAGTGAGATTTACTTATCAAGTAAACTCGCAGCCCTACAACGTAACCACCGTAGTTTTTAGGTCATCAAGCATAGTAATATTTGACTTGGTAGATGCATCGTCTTATAGGCCGAGGGAGTTCCTTGATCCAAGGTTTCAGAATAAGGCAAGTTTTCATGCGTGGACATCTAGGCCATGGTTGTTAACCATATACAATGCTAGGGACATAAGCCAATATATTATGTGGGGTCAATTCGCAGTTGGCTATGAGGACTGCGCTATGATATTTGTGCCCCCCAACACGAGAGCTATGGTAGTGTTTAAGGCAGGAGCCAATTATAAAATAGTGGGTCTCCTGACAAACACGAGTAGCTCCTACCCCGAAGGGAGAGGTTTTCTGGCTTCCCCTAACGAGGAGCTTCATATAATATTCACCTCCTACAGATTCGCTCTGGATACCCTCAACATAGCTGAAATCAGGTATACAAACCTTGAGAGTTTCTACATTAGAAATCCTGTGGCAAGGGAATATTTAGAGAAAGCTAAGAGCTACCTTATGAGAGTAAAGAAGTTCCTTGCTATGCGAGAATACGATAAGGCCTACTCATTGTCTTTACTGGCATGGAGTTACTCCATAAGAGCATATGATGAGATCATGAATCTTATATATGATACTGTGAACATAAGCTTGGTCATATTTTTCTTAACCATATTATTTTCTGTCTTTTTTGAGAGATTAGTTTTTTCAAGTAGCGGTCCCAAGGTAATATTTACAGCCACTATCATATTCGTGATGACCTTCATAGTCTATATTAATGTACACCCAGCTCCTAAGATAGCTGCAAATGTTATGGTTGGCCCCCTAAGCATAACAGCATTTATATTGTTTTTGGCTACTCTAATTCTCTTCGCTGACAGGGTACGTACCATGTCGAAGGAATTTAAGGAGAGGTTGATGGGTATGCATTTTGTAGAGAAGATTTCCACAGTCTCCCTATTTTCTATGGCCCTTAGCCAAGCACCCAGAAATCTAAGGAAGCGCCCAGTTAGATCTCTATTAGTTTTAATTACGATTGTCACAGTAATATATTCCATGGTTTCTCTGACTTCAATAATACCGACATTAGAAGCGAAGGAGGCTCCCGTCAGCGGCGTCACACCACTATATCAAGGCATCTTGGTCAAAAAAGATCTTGAGTTAACTCCTGACAACGCATTAAGCCCCCAACTCATACAAATGATAGCTAACTTAGAAGAAAATATCACAATTATACCTCGTGCCTGGTACTACCCCCCAAGTGTTGGCGGAGAAGGTGTCTTCGCTCAAGTCTCTGGATCTAGGGGCACTTATAGGGTGAAAGCTTTCTTAGGTTTATCCCACCGGGAACTAAATTTTGTGAGAGAAAGTTTGGTTCAAGGAAGATGGTTTGAGAGATATGATTACGCTGTATGCCTGTTATCTAAGTCTTTGGCCGACAGACTAGGCGTGAGCGTAGGCGATATCATAGAAGTTTTGTCTTTCAAATTCTTAGTGGTAGGAATTTATGATTCCACTGTTCTGAACGAGCTAAAGGATCTCGATAACTATGTAATTACACCTGCTAACCCAGACAATATTCAAGCTATATCGATAAGACCTATAGTAGAGCAGACCATGAATGTAATTCCATTATCATGGGATGAAGTCATAGTTGTACCCTTTAATTTTGTTATAGATAAAGGGGGTTACTTGGCTAGTGTCACCTTGATAGGGGATACTGAGAGTCTCAGGGCTATAGGGAAGACTTTGGCTGTAATTATTCGAGACCTAAGAATATATGTCTCGGATGGGGAGAGAGTTTATGTTCCAAGTCCGGTTGGCTGGTTTAGTATGCTGGGATGGAATTTCATAGTAGTACCACTTATAGTAGCTGGTCTCACAGTCTTTAATACTATTATAGCTTCGATTAAAGAAAGAGTGACGGAGATTGAAGTATATAGTGCAGTAGGGCTCTCTCCAAAAGGTATAACATTGATATTTATCTCTGAATCTATGCTTTATGCAGTGATAGGGAGCATAATAGGATATCTTGCAGGTATAGTTACAAATATATTGCTAGTAGATATAGGTTACCTGCCCGAAAGCTATGTGGTCAACTTTTCTTCTCTTTCCACAGTGCTTGGCATAGGGATCCCGATGTTATGTGTTATTCTGGCATCTATATATCCGTCTTACTTGGCATCAAGATTGATAACTCCTTCCTTAGAGCGGAAGTGGAAGATTCCTACCAAGCCTAGAAGAGACAGATGGGAGATTCCACTTCCATTCTCAGCAGAGAGAGAGGAAGAAGTGATTGCCATATTTAGATACCTGCAAGAATATTTTAGTACCAAGACTGTCGAGAGCGAAGAACCATTTATCGTACAGGATATTGAAGTCCTCCATAAGGAGAAAACTCTCAAGGTGGTGATGCAATTAATGCCCGCCGAGGCCGGAGTCAGACAAGAATTTACTATTAGCTCTAGGCCTGATGAAAGTGGCCGTTGGACATTTAATGTACACATCAAGCGCCTATCTGGTGTAAGGGAGATATGGTTCTCGACAAACTATAGGGTGGTCGATGCTGTTCGTAAGCAACTACTTCTGTGGAGAAGTTTAAGTCCAAGTGTTAAGGCTAAATATTTAGAAGAGGGGGTAAAGAACCATGGAGTTTGAGATCTCGACGAATGGGTCAACGAAAGGATATACTATGGAGTTCAAGCAAGGCTTCACATGGAAAAGTGCCTTGGCATTGATCATAGCTTCAGCTGTATTCCTTCCTATAGACACCTACCTTGTTCTGGTCTCAGGAGCTACTATCTCAGGTGCTGCTGTATATATTCTGGTCATCCTATTCACTGAGCTGGCGACATTCATAGGGGTTCGGATGACGAAGCAGGAAATAACTATAGTCTTTGTGCTTGCAGGTGCCGCTGCAGGCTCAGCCGTGTACCTCGGCATGGTTTTCCGCCAATACTTTGCTACTTCCTTCTTAACATGGTCCTTCAAGGATCCTTATACTGGCAAACCTCTGCCTGAGTTGATACCACCATGGTGGGCTCCACCGTACTACTCTGATGCGGCATACATGAGAACTTTCTTTCACTGGGATTGGTTTATTCCAATGATAGTGGCAAACATGCAGTTAGGTCTTTTCTGGATACTCCAGGAGGTGGGTCTTGCTATTATATGTTCACAAATATTTATCGAGGCCCAACCTCTCCAATTTCCGCTAGCCCAAGTTAATGCTCAACTTATCACCACACTTAGCGAGAGAGATGTCAAGAGAATGAAGTACTTTACCGTGGCGGCTATCGCCGGAGGGGCGTATTCGATAGTTGTATATGGTCTTCCTACACTAACCTTAGGTATGTTTAACGTGCCTATGCAAATAATCCCGATACCTTGGGTAGACTTTACCTCAGGCTTCTATGGTATAGAGCAATTCATGCCTGGGGCGCTATTCGGTATAGCTACAGATCCACTTTCTTGGGCTGTAGGCCTCCTTCTTCCACTGGATACACTGGCTTATATGTTAATAGGTTCTTTAGCCATATGGACTTTCGGTAACTGGCTTTCTCTTACATATTTCAGGGACTTTTTTCCTCAGTGGGTTGCCGAGTGGCGGAGGGGTATGAATCTTTCATTAGTCTGGCAACGATCATACTTGAGGGTTTGGGTCTTTCCAAGTGTGGGTTTTATATTTGCCTTAGCCTTTATAACGATTGTAAGAGGATGGAGGTCGTTCGTGGCAGCCTTTAAAGCGCTCGCAAAGCTTACCTTCTCATCTGCTACATCAGCGACGGGCTTCCCCTCGCTTAGCAAGGTTTTAGCCATATATTTAACAGGTGCTATAGGCTCTTTGATCTTTTTCGGGCTACTTGTACCAGACTTTCCTATCTGGGTGGCGGCTTTAGTTATACCTCTTAGCTTTGTTATGGCAATCGCTAGCACTAGAGCTAGGGGCGAAACAGGGCTTATCATAAATGTACCCTATATGTGGAATATCTTAGTATTATTCTCGGATTATCCTAAAGTAGATGCTTGGTTTTTTAGCCCTAATATCGGAGGTACTTCTGCGCCTCTCTGGGTAGAGGGTATAAAGACTGCATACTTGACTGAGACTAAGCCTATAGATTTCTTTAAAGCATATGCCTTAACTGTGCTACTTTACCAAGTGTTCAGCTTTGTTTATGTATCTTTCTTCTGGTCCATAGCCCCTATACCTTCGTCTCAGTATCCTTACACAATGGCTGCGTGGCCTGTCCAAATAATTTCTCAGAGCATTTGGATATCCCGTGAAATAGCTGCTAATATAACTGCTGTAGTGAATTCATTTGTAGGGATGCTACTAATCGGTGTAGTAGGAATTCTCCTGAATAGGTACCTTAGCTTACCTTTTAGCTTCGTAGGTCTAGTGACAGGCACTACCACTGTCGTTCCATATCCTATGGCGATGTTCCTCGGGGGATTAGTGGGCAAAATAGTGGAGAAATATGTTGGCCGGGAGATATGGATCAATTACAAGACGGTGATAGTAGCTGGAATAGCATGCGGGGTCGGCGTGACAACAGGTATAATAGGTTCGATAACTTTGATGTCTAAATCAGCATGGATAAAGCCATTCTAGGTAAAGCATCTCGAAACTTAGATTTATTTCTTAGAGCAAGCCGTAAGTTCTTCTTTTTAATTTGGCAATTCCTTAATCGATATTCACCTTAATCGTCATATTCCTTTGATATTTTTCATTATATTTCCAGTCAAGAACTATATATCTCATTTTATAAGGTAGCTAAAAAGAACAGAGTCTTTTTTCTAAAACTACTCCGAGACTAATACTTAGTGAGAGATGTAATCATTGAGAGTCTTCCACTGATTTTGGGGCATTGCTATAGCATAATCTTCGAAATAGTCCCTAGAAGGTGATAGGAAATATAGTTAGGATCAATAACATAGGTATAGTAACTTCTGAAGACTTGTTAGATCTTCTCGGAGATGATCTGGCAAAAGAGCTATCTATACGTGACCTAAAGCTTATAGCAGAGCTACTTGTCTCCTCGGGGAATGTTCCCCCATACCTTCGGATAGAGGATGGAAGCTTTCTTTCTCTAGCCGAGGCGTACGTAATCCTTCTAAGAGCCGCTTATGGATTTATTAAAAACGGCGAGATACCTGCTACCCTAATGATAAGTGGATCAGATCGTTTGATTCTGGGGCCTATAGAATATTATACCAATAAGGGGAAGAATCTTACCGTAGGTGCTTCTCAGCTTAAGGATATATTTTCCTGGCTGTTACACAAACAGAGGAGCGAGGAATAATACCTTCCGAGGTTAGAGTGGGTGTTCTTACTTTAGGTCCATCGGATGTGTTGTATTTAGCTGCAAAGGTAGTCTTAAGCGCCATAAGAGGTGAAGAACTTCCCAAGGTCATATCCTTTACTGGGAGGGCAACATTGCCCGATTCTGCTAGAGAGCTCTCTATAAGCTATTCCTGGCCCCTGTCTCCCTAGAAACACGGATTTTAGAATAGAAATGATTAGGGCAAGGCTTCAGCTATGGACCTTAAGGCCCGTTATAGATATAGAAAACTAGAGAATAGCGTCATTCTTTTCCGATGATTTTTCTCTTAGTCTTTAAATAGTAAAGGTAGTTGTCGAGGGAGACATCGGGGGGAACCCTGTGGTCGACCATCGGTATGTAGCCTCCTTCTTCAACTAGAGGTGCCAGCCTTTGGATCTCCCTCTCTATGGCCTTTCTTCCCCTTATCAGCGCCAGCTTGTTGACTCCGCCCATCAGCAGTATCCTCCTCCCGTACTTCCTCCTAAGCTCTATTGGGCTCGTGTACCTGGCCTCTATCGGGAGCATGCAGTTTATCCCGGCCTCCAGCCATCCGGGCACGAGGGCGTCTATCTTCCCGTCGCAGTCTAGAATGTTAACTTCCACCCCATACTCCTTGAGAACGTTCGTCACCCTCCTGTAGCGTGGGACCATGAACTCCTCGAATAGCCTCACCGAGATCAGAGGGCCGCGGCTGTAGCACATGTCCTCCCACCAGGTGGCGAAGTCCACCCTGACGTCCCTGAGGGTCCTCCGGATGAGGCTTATCCAGAGCTCCACCAGGGCGTCCATCATCTCGGCTATCCAATCCGGGTCCCTGTAGAAGGCCCTGGCGATGCCCTCCACCCCCATTAGGTTCCGCAGCCATCCGTAGAGGCTGCCGATGCGCATCCCCAGGGGGTAGTCCCTCTCCCTGTAACCTTCGGCGACCTCCTCCCAGTTTAGGGGCATCCTCCCGGGGGTGTCGGGGTCGAAGAACGGCCTTATCCTCTCCCAGTTATCCCTGCTCCTCAGCGGGTACCTGATGTAATGGGGTATGGTGGACGTCCACTTCTTCCTCACATATATTCCTCCGAGCCCGTCGCTGACCACCTCCTTATCTCCATACTCCCTCAATATCCTCGATGGGGGGCTCGGCCAAATTCCCGTCACGACCGGAACGAACTCTATGGACTCCCAGCCCTCCAGCCCGAAGTAGCCCTCCAGGTCCCTGTTCGTGTGGAGGTGTAGCGGCAGGCCCTCCGCGTGCCACCTGTCTATAGTCTCCCTCCAGTAGCCGAACTCGTAGTCGGGGACCCTGTCCACCTCCTCGAACTTGAAGACCCTGAGCAACCTTTCCCTGTGGTTCATTCCAAGGAGTATAAGGCTCGTAACTATGTATAAGTGTTGCCTACATAGTTGAGGTCGCGTGATGCTAGTTGTAAAAAATGGGAGTTATCCCCATCAGCCACCACGGCTAAACTTGGAGGATATCTCCTCGAGCCTCCTCACGTCGTCCTCCGATAGCTTTACGTCGAGGGCTCCCAGGTTATCCTCCAGATGCTCCACTTTTGAAAACCCGATTATGGGGATCACGGTCACGCCCAGCGCCTCCTGCTTATGGAGTATCCAAGCTATCGCCAGCTGCGGAAGCGAGGCCCCCTTCTCCCTGGCGAACTCGGCCAGCTCCCTAACCACTCCCAAGTTTTCCCTGGTCAACAGTTTCCTGAACCCCTTGGAGTAGGCGGCTCTTGATAATGGAGGGATCCCCCTCAGATACTTCTCCGTCAGGAGGCCCTGGGCTAGGGGCGAGTAGGCCATTATTGCCAGGCCGTACCGCCTGGCCACGGGAACCTTCGCCTGCTCGATCTCCCTCCTCAGGAGGCTGTACGGCTCCTGGAGCGTTACGTAGGAGTGGAGCCCGTAGAGCTTGGACAGCTCCATCGACTCTATTATCCCCTCAGGAGGCTCGTTTGAGGAGCCGATGTAGTGCACCTTCCCCTGCACGACAAGATCGTTCAACGCCCTCAACGTCTCGAGCTTGGGCGTTTCGGGGTCCGGGGCGTGGGTCAGGTATACATCTATGTAGTCGGTGTCCAGCCTCCTCAGGCTCTCCCTGACCTGCCACATGATGTGCTTCCTGGACAGCCCCTCCCCGTTCGGCCACGGGGCCATCCTGCCCCTGACCTTGGTGGCTATCACGAACATCTCCCTGTCGTACTCCTTCAGTATCTTCCCGAGAACCTTCTCCGCGTTGCCCACGTGGTTGAGGTCCACAGGCGTCATCGCCCCATGGTACCTGTTGGCCGTGTCGATGAAATTTATCCCGCTGTCCACTGCCACCTTGAAAGCCTTCCTCAGCTCATCCATGTCCACCCTGGGTATCCCATATTCATCCAGCTCCGGGGATCTGGGCAGGTGCCACGTCCCTATGCACAGCTGGGAGACCTTTATCCCACTAGTCCCGAGCTTGACGTACTTGATCGTGGATTCACCTCAGCTAAAAACTCAGCTTCGAGCCATTTAAACCTCACTTTCTCCACTCAGCGCCCCCCTGCAAGCTTGCCCGAATGCCGTGGAGGGTTGGGAGAATTCTGCCCGCCTAATACTGCCCCTCGCCAGGGAAGCAGGTATGCCGCATAGGCTTAGAATAAAGAACGCGAGGAAGGCCGCCCTTATGCTGGCTAAAAGGTCCGGGTACCGTTGGGGCGTTATCTGTACCTGCCCCACATACATGTTGATTACCATTGTTGCTATTCCCATGCTGAATATCTGCCCGACCAGCCGCATGGTTCCAAGGGTTGCCGATGCTACCCCGTAGAATCTCCTTTCGACTGAGCTCATGGCCGCATTCGTGTTTGGGGAGGAGAAGAGGGCGAAGCCGAGGCCAAGGATGGCCAGTACACCTCCGACGAATCCCAGAGAGGTTCCCCAGCTTAAAAGGGTTAGGAGCAGGAGGCCTAAAGCTATCAGCGCCATGCCGGCAGAGGCTATTATCCGAGGCTCGGACCTGTCCGATAGCTTGCCGGCGAGCGGCGAAAAGGAGGCCTGCACCACCGGCCGGAACATTAAAGTCAACCCGGCTAATTGGGGGCTAACCCCCCTAACGTATTGCAGGTAGAGGCTCAGAAGGAAGCCGGTCGCAAATGTCGCGCTATAGCTGATCAGCGCCGACAGGTTGGAGAGCGCAAAGACCCTGTTGTCTCTGAAGAGTCTTATTTCTAACACGGGATCTTCGATCCTGGTCTCCCACTTGATGAATGCCAAAATTCCTAGACCGCCCGTCAGGACTAGCCATAGGCTATATCTCGCTGGCAGCATGGTGAAACCGTACATGGCTAGCACGAGTGAGAGGCCGTAGATCAGCGAGCCTGCTAAGTCGAACCTCTCACCCTCTGCCTCGGCCCACTCGCCCCGCAGCCTCGAGAGGATCAGGGCAATTACCGCCAGGCCCATGGGAACACCCGTAAGGAAGACGTTTCTCCAGCCAAAAAGCTGGACTAGAAATCCTCCGAGAATGGGCCCCGATGTCAGCCCCAGATAAACCGAGGCGGCGTTCATACCCAGGACTTTGCCCCTCTCCCCCAGAGGATATACGGAGGTCAGTATCGCCAC
Organism: Thermoproteota archaeon; assembly: GCA_037917685.1. GTDB lineage: Archaea > Korarchaeota > Korarchaeia > Korarchaeales > JAOZGB01 > JAOZGB01. The sequence goes on along the minus strand of JAVCBU010000022.1, from coordinate 15,555 downwards.
GCTCGTCGCGAAAATCATGGCGCCTCCTACTCCCTGTAACGTTCGAAAACATATGAGCGAGATGGGGGATGTCGAGGAGGAGGAAAGCAGGGAGGAGAGAGTGTAGATCAGGACGCCCCACAATAACGCCTTCCTCCTTCCGTGTATGTCGGCTATCCTCCCGAAGGGAACCAGAAACACGGCGGCGGCCAAAAGGTAGGAGGAGGCAACCCAGCCGAGGAGAACGGCGTCCATTCGAAACTCCCTTCCGATAGATGGAAGTGCTATGTTTACCGCGGAGCCCATGAAGGTCGTGAGAAAGGAGGTAAGCACCGCGACGAACAGAGCAGCTTTCCTGTCTCCGTCACCCCCGACATCATACTTCATGGATCTTCCCCCGGCGGCCGGGATTCGATGAGGGAGTTCGGGTAGGCTTCTCCGCATTCACCTTACATTATGTTCCGCACTCTTGGTACTTAAGCTTCTTCAATCTTCATCTGAGAAAGAGAGTTACTGATGTGGGATTTTCGGAGCGATTAGAGTATCTATACCTCCTTTAGCTGGCTTCCAGCTTTCCCTTGTCTCGTGATGCGCAGGGTGTTTAGTATGAGGAGCATGGTTATCCCATCATCGCCAACAGCGACGGCGAACCATAGGGGAAGGAACCCCATGAACCCCAACATGCCCAAGAGAAGCTTCGTTCCGAGCGAAATGGCGATGTTCTGCTTTGCGATTTTCATGGCCGCCCTGCTCAGGCCATATATGTAGGGAATCTGGCTCAGCTGATCTCTCACAAGAACAACGTCTGCCGACTCGAGAGCTACATCCACCCCCCTGCCTCCCATGGCTATTCCGACATCAGCTGCCGCCAGCGCGGGAGCGTCGTTCACCCCGTCTCCTACCATCGCCACCATGCCCCTCTCAGATCTTAACCGTGACACGATCCTCAGCTTATCCTCCGGCAGCAGCTCAGCATATACTTCGTCCATACCCATGGTCTCCGCCAGCCTCTTCGCAACCTCCCACTTGTCCCCGGTCAGCATTACGGTGTACAGCCCCATCCTCCTCAGCTCACTCAAGGATCCTCGCGCATCCGACCTTGCCTGATCGGCCAGGCACAGAGAAGCTTTCCTAGATTCTCCCACAGTAATCTGCACCCTTGTATGGCCGTCGCCGTACCCCGCGCCTCCAAGGGAAACCGGCTTGCCAACGGAAACCCTCACCCCCTCCACGACTCCGACCACTCCCATACCCGGCTCCTCCCTTACATCTTCCACCTTCAAGCCCCGAACATCTAATCCCGCCTCAACGGCCCTCCTGACTATGGCCCTCGCTATCGGATGGTTCGAGTATCTCTCGAGAGCTGCCGCGTATCTCAGGGTCTCATCATCTATCTGGGTAAAGGGGCATTCTTCGACTACCCTGGGGGCTCCGAGCGTGAGCGTGCCGGTCTTGTCGAAAACTACCGTTCTCACCCTAGCCATCTTCTCGATGTAGACGCCGCCCTTTATTATGACCCCCCTCCTGGCGGCGGCGGTCATCGCGGTGAAGAACGTCGCAGGGACTGAGACCACGAAGGCGCTGGGGCATGACGCAACGAGCAGTATCAGCGACCTATAGAGCCACATCTTGAACGATCCTCCCACGACCGTAGGAACGAGTGTGGCCGTCGCTACGGCCGAGGTGATCACCGCGGGCACATAGAACTTGGCAACCCTGTCCACGAGCCTCTCTATGCGGGCCTTCCTTCTCTTCGACTCGACCACAAGCCCAACGATCTTGGATACGAGGCTCTCGCTAGCCTCTCTAGCGACCCTGATCCTGAGAACGCCGTCGAGGTTAAGCGTCCCCCCGAAGACCTCATCCCCCCTCTTCTTGAACACGGGCATAGACTCGCCTGTCACAGGAGACTGATCAACGTAAGATGATCCGTCCAGGACTACCCCGTCCAGCGGTATCCTCTCCCCCGGCCTAACTAGGATTGTGGTGCCGGGCTTGACGCTCCCTACCTCCACCATCCTCTCACTTCCTCGATCTACTACCCTAGCCCCCTCCGGCATGTACTGCGAGAGCTCCTGCACGGTTCTCCTGGCCCTGTCCTCTATGTAATCCTCGAGGTATTCCGCCAGCGAGTACAGTGCCAGCACTGTCGCTCCCTCGAAGTGCAGGTCTAGGTATATGGCGCCGAGGGCCGCCACCGCCATGAGGAACTCCACCGAGAACCTCTTCTCGGAGATAAGCTCCCTAAGGCCGAGGTATCCTACATAGGCACCTACCCCCACAACCATCGCATGGTAGGATATCTCCAGGATCCCGGGCACGCCTCCGAGCAGGTGGCTGGAGAGGAGCACTCCGGCTGTGGCGGCGCCCAGCCCCAGCGACATGTATAGCCAAGACGTCCTTCCCTCTTCCCCGTCGTTGTAGGCCATCTGGCAGCTCCTTCTCCAAGGACTACCCTAGGTGTATATTAATTTAATGCTACTTTCTGGAGAAAAACTAATAGCATAGTACTATGATTTACACTACATTATAATATGCCGGTGGTTATGTGGGGGTAATAAGCATAACAATCCCAGACGATCTCCTGGAGAGGTTCGACAGGTTCGTGGAATCTAGGGGATATTACAGCAGGTCTGAGGCAGTCCGCGACGCCATCAGGAGCCTCATAGCCGAGGCTGAGATCGCTAGGCTAGAGGATGGGGAGGTGGCAACAACGATAATGATGACGTACGAGTATGGGAGGGGCGACGTCGATAGGAGGGTCGCTCAGATCAGGCACTCCTTCGACGATATAATCATAGAGAACATCCATAGGCACCTGGGGAGGAGGCACTGCCTCGAGATAGTAATCGCTGAGGGTGGGGCTCGGAGAATCCTCTCCCTGATAGGGAGGATAAGGGGGATACGCGGCATACAGCAGGCTAAAAGCATGTTCATTTCCATCTAACTACGGCTTCCTCCCTCGCACACGCTCCTGGATTGTAGCCGAGCAGGCTCTCAGGGGTGAGGAAGCATTCCCCCAAGCCCGCTGTCGGGGACCTGGAGATTTTGCTCTACCCACCTTTATTCATGTGGGAGGGAGTAGATCGCAGCTATGCCTTATCTCGAGGTACCAAGCCTCCTTTCACGACCTTCTAAGGCCGTAGAGCCCTGGATTCCCTAGTTGCTTCTATTCACCTGCTAGGCGAATAGCCTGTAGGCGTCTCGATGCTTCAAGTCCATCGTACAGAACCTTGCACTTCTCCAGCATGTTGGATACCAAAGGATCCGACAATTCGTCCATCTGGAACACCAGGAGGTCCAACGGTAGCCCCCTGGGCTTCATCCTTCTGAGTTCTTCTATGGTTGCGAGTTTGTCGCTCACTTCTTCGAGGATCACCATGACATCATAGTCGCTATAGGGCAGGTGGCTCTCTGCGGACCTAGAACCAAACAGTATCACTGTGGATCGAGGATATCTCCTTGATATCTCCTCGACGTACTCGCGTAGAAATTTTTTACCTTCTCTAACCTTTCTGGCATTCGATCTTAAGAGCTTCCTCCTTAACCCACTCGATGATTCTCCTCGCATACTTAATGCACCTCTCGGCCAGGCCCTTATTATATATTACGGGCTTCCTCCCGGGGTACCTCGACATGGTGTAGTGGGGAGTTAACGCGTCAGCATATACGTACAGGTCTTCCGGAGGATTTAGGTCCAGTTCTTTAAGAGTCTCGAGAAGCTCCACAAGGTCATGGGTGTATGGGTGAAGCCCTGTTAGAGCCAGGTTTAATCCTTTTAGGTAGAGCTCGGCGGCTTGCTGCGATTCGAAGCACACCATCCAGTATATTTCTTCTTCTAAATGTCTCTCCGCATCTCTGATAAGGAAATCGGCTTTCTCGACCCATTCCGCTGGCAGCTTCAAATAGACACCTAGACCATATTCCTCTACCCTCCTAAATATCATTATAGTCTTTGCCCTCCAGCAAAATAATTAAATAGCAATGCTAAGACCCTCCGCCTCTAGAAGCTTCTTAAGGATGCATGAACCTACACGGGGGCTAGCTTTTCTGAGTAGTAGGGATCCAGAACATTGTCTTCTGTTCGGAATGCCGTCTCAAGCACTGCTACCCAGCTTAGGAGGCGTGTGAGAGGAGCTATCCCATAAATGTTAAGAAGCGACTTTGATTTTCATAGTTTTAAAGAGATAGAATATAAACGTGCTAGGAACTGCGGAGGCCGTATCAGCTAAATGGGGTAGCCGCCGGACTTCTTAGCGAAGAAGCTAGGAGGCATAGCTCGAGCTTGGAGGAGTATTTATTGGAACTAACTGCTCCTCGGCTTTGTTTGAGGCTGGGGGGTATGGAGGATATTTTAGGAGAGCGCACCTTAGAAATAGATAGATCTAGAAGTATGGGTTGAGGATGACATGAGCGAGAAACTGGGGCTAAGTTACGGCGAGTATTACAGGAGAGTTTACGGGGGCTGGCTTGGAAAGTGCATAGGAGGGGCTGTGGGAGCCAGGGTGGAGGGGCAGAAGAGGATGCACAGCTTCACCGAGGAAGACGCATTCCCGGAAGAGTGGCCCCCGAATGACGACCTCGACCTGCAGGTGCTGTGGCTCCACACCCTCCAGGAGCGGGGCTTAAATATATCCAGCATGGATCTCGCGGAGGAGTGGTGGGAGCACTGCTGGTACGACTTCAACGAGTATGGGAGGTTCCTAAAGAACTTCTCACGTGGCATAGATCCTCCCACCTCCGGTTGGTTCGACAACGAGTACTTTAGGGAGTCCATGGGCTCCCCCATAAGGTCCGAGATATGGGGCTTCATCTGCCCAAACAATCCGTCGCTAGCGGCGCGCTACGCCAGCATGGATGCATGCCTAGACCATTGGAAGAACTCCATCTGGGCTGAGCAGTTCCTAGCGGCAATGGAGTCGTCGGCATTTAACGCTGATGGCATGGAAGAGCTCGTCGATGCGGGCCTGAGGTTCGTGCCGCCCGCATCCAGGCTGGGTAGTGTTGTCAGCACCGTGAGGAGCTGCTACCTGAGAGGGCTCAGCTGGGTTGACGCCCGGAGCGTAGTACTGAGGAAGTTTGGTAGCCCCGATTTCACTTCCGTCTTCCAGAACATCGGCTTCATACTGATCGCCCTCTTGTGGGGGGAGCTCGACTTCGGAAAAACCATGCTGATAGCACTGAACTGCGGATATGACACGGACTGCACGTGCGCTACCGCAGGCGCCCTGCTCGGGGCCCTCCTAGGCGCAGACGCGATACCCTGCAAGTGGAGGGAGCCGATAGGAGACGAGTTTGAGATGGGCTTCCCTCTACCAAGAAGAAGCAACAGGATATCCGACCTTGCCCACGAGACCTGCGCCGTGGGCGTGGCCCTCTCGAAGACCCTCAACTACAGGGTGGAAGTACTCGACGTGCCCGAAGAGATTGGCACCATGGCTGAGAAAATAGCCTCATTAAGGCCCGAGCCGGGCGTCGAGCTCTCGGTGGGCTACAACGGGCCCCCCGCTATGGGGCGTGGAGAGACTAGGAAAATAACCATCTGTTTGGAAAATGGCCTTGCTGTTGCTATTGAGGGAACCCTGAGTCTAGATGTGCCGAAGGGCTGGAAAACGTCGGGGCCGTCGAGGATAAGCGTGATGCCCCATTCTACCCAGGTCTTCGAGCTTACGTTAGAGGCACCCTCAAAGGGCATCCTGTGGAACACGAACATTTTTAGAGTGGAGTTTACAGATTCGTCGGGCAGAAGTTGGAGCAGGCGGTTCGGTATGTGTGGCTCTAGGATTTGGGGGGTCATAGGCCCGTACTATGAGGCTAAGTCGTGGATCGAGGATTCCGCGGACGTGGACGTGGCCTACGTGGACGAGAGGCTGATAGAGGATGGGAGGGAGCCTGAGCTATTTAGTGATTGTGTGGTGCTGGAGTCCCCAGAGAGCACGATACCTCTGGAGAGCATCCTTGGATTCAGGGGGGAGTGCTGCGTTTACCTTCTACATCGAATGTATTCGCCGGACGATAGGAACGTTTCCGTGGTGGTCGGAGCCGCTGGCGATGTCAAGGTGTGGGTTAACGGGAGGCTCGTGGGACGCGGCTCTGGAAAAACTATCTGGAATCCAAGGATGTACAGGTTTGGTGCACATCTAAAGCGCGGCGAGAACAGGATAGTGCTAAAATACGCTAAGAAGGTAGAGAGGCCAAAGCTCAGCTTCGACGTGTATGTCCCCAACAGGGAAAAGAGGCCCCGATACTCCTGCTGGCAGACGGATCTGGGCACTGTTCTCTAACCTTCATCCATCCTCTAGGGATCATCGGAGCTATACAACCGCCGACCTTACAGCTCAGCCGGTATGCAGCATATCTCGGCACCCTGCCCAATGCTGGGGAGCATCCGTGCCGCACAAGCGGCTTAGGGGGATTGGGGAACGGATCCCCGAGAATCTGAAAACGAGGAACTTTCAGAGATCCTATCATGGAAGGCCATCAAAGCTTAACTAGATGCTTTAGTTTTCGAAACGAAGCGGAGGTACGTAAAGCATAGAGGCCCACGGGCCTCTAGCGTAGCCGGAGAGCTTTTGGTAAGCATCAGACGATTGGAGGACCTAAGAGTCCCCTCGGGACCTTTAGGACCACCTCCGGCCCCCCTCTCAACTACTAGCTCGTCTCGGGCGATAGTTACCTGTCTAGATAGGCATAAGCTATCTCATTTTATCTGGGATCTAACCTCCTCCGGCAGGGGGTTCTCATACAGCAGCCCGTATTTCTCAGCTAATTTTTCGATGTGCCTGTCATTAGAGACGATTACGGGGATCCTATTATCTAGGGCCGTGGCGACGAGTATGGCATCTCCCAGAGGAACATCATCGGCGACGCTCATCCTGAAACCCATGTTCGAGGGAGGGATGAGCTCCAGCCCCTCCGCCACTAACCGTATCTTGCGGGCCACATCTACCCGAGGCCTGACCTTATAGTGCCAGAAAAGAGTATTGTAGGCCTCTAGGAGGGTGGTTGCCGTCACATATATCTCCAGCTCGCCCTTGATCCCCCTCTCGATTAAAGGCCTCGTGTATGGAGTTGCCACATGATTCTCCAGAAGGCCGTAGGAAAGTACGTCTGCGTCCAGAATTCTCATTCCTTGCGCCCCCCGTACATATGCTTGCCCTTCTCAGCGCTCAAGGTTCTCAGGTTCTCATTTACGAACAGTTTTATCTCATTAAACTCTTTCAGGAGGTCCTCTCGGGAGGCCTTTTTTAGGACTATCTCCGCCCCCCTCCTTTCAACCACCAACTCGTCCCTCGGCCTCAGCCCCTCCCTGAACCTCGAAGGGATTACTATCCTCCATCGCTCATCGATTTTCACCCTCTCTCCCACTCCCCATCCCCATGGATATTCAAGCCCTATTTAAACTTATGGACTTCCAGCCCCTATCCATTCTGCCATGCTTTGTCCCCTGCCGGGCACCCTCCTGCTTAATGGCGGGGCGCTCCCAAACTTTGGTTAAGGATGACGGGGCTAATAATCAATTTAATTGACCGGGATATAAGATATCCCTAGGGGAGTAGTAGGTGATATGATGCAATCGGGAGGTTTTTATGAGGGCTACTAGAGGTAAATAGGGATGCCACTCGAAGGCACGTGCATATTCCCCCTATATTTCGGAGAGAATGGGAGGCTGAAAAGGGACAGGGGTAAGGAGGTCGGCAGGCTTGAACTGTTCTTTACCAAGGGCGTCATAGCTGGGTATGAATACTCTCCTTCGAGCTCTAAGAGATGTGGAGAACGGCTGGAGGGGGCGATACGTGAGTATAACCGGTTAGCGAGAGCATTCTCCATAGACTATAGCGGCAGAGCCTCTGCTATTCTGCTAGAGAACAACAGATGCATCGCGGAGAAGATAGGCCATGAATACTTCATCGACGTGACCCTCCTAAAAGAGGATGGGAAGGAGATGGGCCTCCTATACGCTCTCGTCCTGGCTAGCCTGGTTCTCCACGGGCTCGGCCTCTCTTTAAGGGAGATATGCTCGAAGATCCTACATGTATATTCGAAGATTGGCGAGGCTCGAAGGAGAGAGTTGAGGAGCATTCTCTCGAGGAAGGAAGTTGACTGGGGCAATAATCTTCTAACCTTCCTGGAGAGGGGGAGCAAGTCGGAGGGGTATGAGAGGGAAAGATGGGTCTCTTGGATATTGTCCTGCTCCGGGAGGGAGTATCCCTACGACGTGGCGAGGACCAGGAGGATACTGGAGGAGTACGGCGATGCCAAGTACGGGTCGGAGTGCAGACTGGAGCTCTACAGGGCATTGAGAGAAACATACAGGGAGGATATAGATGCCGAAAACGTGAGGTACCTGGCAGAGAGTGCTAGGAGGGCCGGTATGGACCTAGTGTACATGCGCCTCGGCAGGGCCTCCATGGTGATGGGTTACGTGCTCGCCTCCTCGAGATGTTGCGAAGTCACGGATTCCCTGAAGAGGAGCGTGGAGGATCTCGTTGATTTCCTGGAGGATCTCGGCGGCAGGGCCTACTACCGGGCCCTGATATTCAAGGCCCGCCTTCTCAATAGGTACATCCCGGATGCGCAACTCATCCGGCTCGAGAGGAGCGTCCTCAAGGCCCTAGGCGACTATTTGAGGGGGAGCGAGGAAGAGTTATGGAGGGAGGCGCCGGAGGATGGGGAGAGGAGGTTAGGCGTGCTGAGGGGGCTCCACGAGAAGATTTTAGGAGCGTACGAGATATTGCTGAAGGTGAGGAAAGAGGCGAGGGGGTCGGGGTCTAAGAGGGGGGCCTTCGTATTCTTCGGCCAGCGCCTATCTCCCATTGGGGCATCGAAGGTGGCCTACGTCAACGAGGTAATGAAGGCCTTTGCGGGCCCCTCCTTCGGGCTAGAAAAATACATCCTGGAGGGGAGCCCCCAGGTCTACGCCACTCCCAGCCTCGAGGCTCTAAAGTACGTGGACTACTGGGTTGAGGCCCTGCCCCTCTTCATCCACGAGACCGGCGACGGGAGATACGAAATTGACTACGAGAACATGGAGTCCGCTATAAGGTCTATGGCGCCCTACTGGGCCGAGAACATCGCTCTGGCCGAGAAAGAAGGACGGAAGAGGCCGACGTTCATAGTTGTAACCACCCAGAGCTACAACATGACCAGCCTCGTAAGGTTCTGGCTGGAGGAGGAGATGGCCAACTATAACGTGGTAAAGGCCTTCGGCCTGGAGGGCGAGGTCGAGGAGTTGGCCCTGTCCTACAGGGAGCGGATAGTGAGCTGTGCTGAGAAAATAGTGGAGGAGCAGAGGCTAGAAGAGGCAGTGAGGGTGGAGATGGGTAGGGGGCTCAGCAGGGAGAGGGCGCTGATGAGCATGATCTCCAAAGATCCCGCCTTCTCCCGGGAGGTGGCCAAGCTGTGTCTGATCGAGGAGCATGGATTGGAGGGAGAGGCCAGCCGCCTGATGGCCCAGGGAGTTCCCCCCGGAGAGGCACGCGAGAGAGTTCTTGAGAGCTACAAGCTCGAGAAGGACTTCTCCCTATCTAGGACTTCGGCCAGGGAGGAGTCGCTCGCCGGGGAAATAGACAGGTACATTTACAGGAGGATCTACCTTTCCCGATCCACGGCGAGGAAGGAGGTTATAGCTAGGCACGGGCTGCAGGAGAAGGTTAAAGACTACTGGTTCTCGGCCACGGAGCCAGGAAAGAGGTACAACCTGGTGTACGCCCCCAGTAGGGTGGACCTAGGGCCTCGCGAGATAGACTCCGTGATAGCCCTTGGCCAGCAGCTGGGCCCCTTCGACGAGGAGGCGGGCGCGGCAGCCAGGGAGCTGTTCGAGAAGATAAACGTCTCGGAGGAGGGGGTGCACGCGTATATCAATCCCCCCCACGCCGAGGGCCAGAAGACCCTGGAGAACGCATCGAGGGACGACAACTACGCCTTCGCCAACTTGGTGGCCCTAAGCTCCGAGGCGATGGACGCCAACGCCTACTCCATGATAGCCAACATCAACTTCAGGCCTACCCACCTCATCCTGTGGCCCGGCAGGGGCTATGGGGGCTTCTGCGTCCCTAAGGACGGCCTCTTCGTAAGCTATGTTCTGTCCCTCAGGGATTCTGAGGTTCTAGAGAAGATCGGAATCCCATCCCACCTTCACGGCCTCGTCAGGGACTTAGCGAACAGGATACTAGAGAGCAGGGTGGAGCACGAGGATCCACTCGAGTGGCTGGAGGAATCCTACAGCCTCCTCAGGCCCGTGTTGGAGGGGGCGTCGGCGAAATCTATCTACCTGGGCAGCCTCCCCCAAGCGCTACAGGTTCTCGAGAAGTTGGGCCAGCCCCGGGACGAGTGGGCTGAGTATCTTAGGACCGCTTCTAGGGAGCTCTACGAGAGAAGGTACCTACCTTCCAGGGCCGTCAACATATTCATGGCCTACCACGCGGCTGCCCTAATAGGGCATGCTGTGGATCTAGCACGGAAGCATGGGAGAACAGATAAGAGGCTGGAGGAGTGCTCTGTGGGGATCCAGGCATCCTACAAGCCGGGTGTCCAGGACAGCAGGCTCACGACCGAGTTCGACGTGTTCCTCGGCCTGACGCACTCCGGCAGAAGGCTGAAGAGGCTGAGGTGGGGGTGGCTACAGGATCTGATCTCACGTGGGGTAGGCAGGTACGGCGTTCCCAGGGAGGTACGCGTCATAGACCCCCTGATAGATAGGGACTCCTGGCTGTTCGACGGGGAGCTAACCCTCAGAAAGCTCGCCAGCGAGGTTAAGCTGGCGCTGCTGGACAACATAGAGGGGTTCGGGGAGGATGACATACTACTCAACATAGAGAGCTTCGGAAACAACTTCCTGGAATGGATCGTGGGCGTGAAGGAGGGAGGGGGGCTGATTAAGGTTAAGGACAGGCCTAGGGCCGTGATAGAGCTGATAAGGGAGGATCTGCGCGAGCTGGGGCTCACCGACGGGGAGATAGATAGGTCCTTGGAAGAGTATGGGCTGAACTTCGGACAGTGGCCTGGGCTAAGAGGGGCGGAGGACGTCGAGAGGGTCATCGAAAACAAGATTAGGGGTAGGATAACTTGGCTGATAACGTACTATAAGGGCTTCTACGAGGATCCCGTGGCGGGAGTAAGAGGGCTAGATGTGCTCAGTCTCGGGGTCCCCCATCCTAGCATAGTCCAGCTGGCTTACGACCAGGCTAGGCTGTACTACCTAATGAGGGATGGGAATCCGGACAGCGCCTTAGCCATCGTAGACGGTACTGCCGGCGCACGGGGGCCTGTGTGGGACCGCGACATGGCGAAGATGTGGCTGGCGTTCAGAGGCACCTACGTCAGCATAGGAATTTCCGATGCTGTCATAGATGAGTGGAGGAGGGAGGTCGAGAGGGAGCGGGAGCTGGCTGAAGCCCTCCTAAGGAGCATAATGGATGGAAGGTACGAGGAGGCCCAGGAGCTCCTCAACCGGATATCGGCGGAGCTGAGAAACGGGAAGCTAGATAGATACTACAGGCTGTACTCGGGCGTGGAGCTGGGCGACGACCCGAGAACCTACAGCGACTACGGGAAGAGGTATGGACTGTTGCTCGAGGTCCTTTCGAGGATGGCCGAGGGGCTTAACGTTGCCGACCTGGACTTTGGGACGTTCCTCCTGATAGGGGGGCGCTACGTGATCGCCGGCAATGCTGGAAAAATTCCTACGTACGAGGAGTTTAGGGACTACGTAGCCGGCCTGAGGGAGAAGTTCGAGGAGCGGATCGGGCGCGCACCGCCCGATTTAAGGCATGCGCCGCCCATGAGGGGTCTCCTTCCCAAGGAGAAGGTGGATGAGATAGTTGCCACCTTCCTCCTCAGGGAAGGCAGGATCGCCAGGATGGAGAGAGTTCTGGGCGGGTCACTCAAGGGAGAGACGAGGGAGGAGTGGGAGGTTATGCAGCTGAGGATGATCCGCAGGAGGCAAAGGAGGGCTAGGATCATAAGCTCACTGGCTGGGAGGAGCTTAGATAAGGATCTAGACTCCATCTATGGGGAGGCTAGGAGGCTGATGGAGGAAAATGTATCCGGCTTCTCGGACCAGTCATACTCGGAGTTTCTGGTACTTCTCGCCTCGGCGATCAGGGCGATCACCAGGGAGATCGCTGGAGCGGAGGAGTCTCTTAAGATATATCGTGAAGTCGCTGAGAGGGTTCTCAAGGTCGGCGGCTTGACTATAGACGAGCATAGGAGGCTCGTGGACCACCTCTCTCGGCTGGCATTCAGGGTTCAGGGGCAGAAGGAGAGGATAGAGCGCATAGCCCTCGTTGCCGAGCTGCTGGATTCCGCCCTCGCGGTAGAGCTCACCTCCGATGCCTCGAGCTGGAGGGAGATGTGGACGGCTATCGCAAGGTTCTTCGACAGGACTCTAAACAACCACATTTTCGACTATGCTCCGTACCTGTATACCCGGGCCGCCTTCTCCAAGGATAGGGAGTTCAGGGACCTGTTTACAAGGAGGGAGATGTTCGAGCTCGTAGCCCGCAGGCACGAGTGGCTCTACAGGTACCTGAGGGGGCTGATGGAGGAGAGGACTGAGCTGAAGCTGTGGGATAGGGAGGACGTTGAGAGGCTGATGACCTGGGGCGTGGACGGGGACGACATAGCCGCTAGGGACGGATACGCCGAGGCGTCAAGGTTTGTCTTCAGCTACGCCCGCCTGAGGGACCTAGCCACCCTGTACCATGACGGCTTCTACCTGCCCGAGGTCCTCGACGGCGTGGACCCGGAGGCGATAAGGGCCTCGGAGAGGGTGAACGTAGTCTTAATGTACAACCTGGGCAACACTACGGCGATGGTCTTCCTGAGGAGAGCCCCCTACCACCACTCCGGTAGGGGTCCGGACAAGAACATCGTCATGACGAACTTCCTCAGGAAGGGAAGAGACCCGGCGAGCGGCAGGGAGGTGGCGCTAGTCGATTACGGGTTTATGTACCTGACTAGGGAGGAGTACGAGAAGGCTGGCGGGAAGAACAAGATAGCCAGCTATATACTCGACCCCGTCCTCCGCGAAAGGTACAGGAGCGTGGGGCCCGAGGGCAGGTTCGTGTTCGTAAGGTTCAAGAGGCCCATAGTGGCGCACGTAGTGTTTCCCCACTTTACCCACCCATGGTTCAAGGGGCAGGTCCTAGAGGACATGGGGGTGCCCGTTAGCCAGTCGAGGATAATCGACAGGGTCACATACATGAAGACCGTGCTGCCCGAGATGATAGAGTACTACAACTCGCTGGTGGAAGAGAGGGAGAGAGTCCCCCTCGTCGACCAGGTAAACATATACCGGGAAGATCTCAGGGACAAAGCCGAGGGCGAACGTAGAAGGATCGTGGAGGAGATATTATACGATTTCTCCCTGAGGCACCCTAAGGTGATAATAAAGACCAGCACGGAGTCGGGAGGCAGGGGGACGATAGTCGCGCTGCTCAGGAGGCCGGACGGCACCAAAAACCTGGAAAGGGCGAGGGGGATCGACGGCTCGGTCGAGGTGCACAACTTCGATGATGCCGTAAGGTTCATAGTGGAGGACATATTGCCCCGGGACGACGCGGTGGTGCAGGAGTTCATAGAGTCCAGGCCTAGGGAGATACTGACGGACAAGGCTCTCGGGGAGGTCATAAAGAGGTTCGAGAAGCTGGGGATCAGCGTCCGAGACGACACTAAGCTCTACTGGAACTTCCGGAACTACGTCACCCAGGCGCCCGGGGGGGAGCCGGAGATAACCGGGCGCATCATGCTCATACACGTGAAGAGCATCGCCAACTTCGGCCAGGGAGGCCAGCTCTTCGTCCTCGAGAGGGAAATGTTTAGGGAAGAGTACAGGCACCTGGTAGACGAGATGGAGAGGATCTCGAAGGCCACGATGAAGATGATGGAGCTCTACGCCCCCATCCTGGCCGAGAGGCTTGGCATCAGGGTGGGCAGGGACGCCACAGGGACTCCCTACTCATTCCCGATGACGAACCTGTCGGATCTGATGCTGAAGCCGATCTACGAGGATGGGAAGTTGGTGGACTGGATTGTAGTGCCCATAGAGGAGAACATAGGGATGGGCTTGTTCTACCCATATGAGAGGGAGCTGGAAAGGAGGGGGAGGGCTGGGGAGTCTGTGGATCCGATACTTAGGAACCTGGCCCTAGTGGGGCTGAGATACAAGAGACTGCTTGAATCGGGTAAGGGAGCCAGATGATTCCCACGAGACGAACGCTGGCATCGATACTCAGGGAGGTAGCCGAGGACGATCTGAGGGGCATGGTCCATCTGATGGAATACTACCGCGCCAACTTCATCGACGGCTTTCCGAGAAGGGAGGGGAGGGGACCTGTGAGGGCTGTTTACGAGATGATGGAAGCTCGGAGGGATGTGAATACGGTCGTGGACTACGTGGACAGGCTGATAGGCCTGAGTAGCCCCACTAGGAGGCTGTTCGAGGGCAGGGCGGGCTCCGAGGCATTAGCCCTGGTAAGGGAAAATGCCTCCGCATTCTCGGGGAGGTGCTCCTGGGTGGCGAGGTATCTAGCTCTCAAAAACTTACCTTCCCTCGAGTCATCGGACGTGGGGTGGCTCGGAATTGAGGCCTGCCCGGCCCGAGCGATTTTCCGCCTTAGGGAGGTTAAGCGCTGCGTGGAGTCGATGATAGGGGAGGCCATCGACGAGGAAAACCTTAACCTCCTGATGGAGGGCTATTACATCCTGGAAAGAGGCTTCCTGAAGGGGAGGAGCTTCGCCGAGACCCTGCGCAGAGTCCTCGAGGACCTGGATATGGCTGCTTTTTCTCTTTTTCATGCGGCATCGAGGATCGTTCCAGGCATCGAGCTTCTCAGGACCCTCTTTTCATTCACATACAGGGAGAGGCTTGGGTGGCTCATAGCGGAGAGGCTCCACCAGGGAGTTTTGTCGGAGCCCTTCCTCAAGCTGGCGACGACCCCCAGGCCCCCCCTCGAGGGTGACAGGCTCACAGTAGTGTTTGGGGGCTTCAGCGGCTATTTCAAGAACGCGCTGTGGCAAATGTTTAAAGACGCGGAGTTTCTCAAGCTTCAGTACGCCGGAAGGATTGTGGAGGGGGTGTACATCGGCTGGCTTGGGAGGGATTCTAGGATACACAGGGCTATTCTCTGGGAGGGGGGGTTCATCGTAGAGGCGCCCGTATATCCCTCGAATCCCGGGAAGGTGCTCCTGCTGAATTTCAGGGTGGAAGACGAGAGAAGGATGCATGAGGCGCTGTCCGAAAGGCTGGAGGCTAAGGGGTGCGAGGTTCTGAACTCGTACAGCGCCTCCAGGCGCTGTGACAGCAAATACCTGACGCACAGGTTCGTCGAGCTATACAATAGCCTCGGGGGAGAAGGGATCCTCATGCCCGAATACGTGTACGTGGGCCTTGGCTCCCCCCTAAGCGGCATAAAGCGGGTAATATCCAGCTTCCTCTCCAGGCACCAGAAGGTTGTGGTTAAGCCGGACTACGGGACGGAGGGCTTGGGGATAAGGGTATTTACTAGAGGCTCCTTGAACGGCTGCGTGGAGTACGTTTATTCCCTTTCCAGGGAGCAGCCAGTAGTCGTGGAG
>JAVCBU010000002.1:0-49417 GCA_037917685.1 Thermoproteota archaeon | reverse complement strand
GCACGGTAGCTTCGACGTTGGTCCCGTGATAGACTTTGGCATAGGCCGCCTCCTATCTGAATAGAAGGCTAAAATTCTAAACGTGCCATGTAATATTACTATGGAAGCAGCAGAGTTGAGGGTTAGATCTAGCTGTACGGATACCGTGGTTCTGGCTTTCTCTCTGTTTAGTTTAGGGTTGTTTGATGTGTGTCGGGTAGGGTGTGGGATGTATAATTTCTTAATGATGGAGGTTTAGAGATACATTGGGGTTATGGGTAGGGTTGACCTCGACTATCTAAATAGGGTGGTTACCGATATTAGGAGTGGGCTTGCTGAAATGGAGAGTATTGTCCGCATGGGTAGGGATAGCTTTGCTAGGAGTGTAAGAGCTAAGTTTTCTCTAAGATATACTATAATACTTGTAGTTGAATCTGCGTCGGACATTGCAACAACCATACTTGAGAAATGCTTTAGTGCTGAGGCTGAGAGCTACAGGGACTGCTTCTTTAAGCTTGCCGAACACGGCGTTATCTCTGTTGAAACCGCTGGGAAGATGGCATCCCTAGCTTCTCTTAGAAACCTTGTTATTCACAAGTACTGGACGATCGATGATTTGAGAATATACGATGAGGCCTATAGGAGCGGGATAGAGTCGATTAAGAATTTTATTAGGGAGGTTGAGGAGTTTGCGGCCAGGGATCCTTGAAGACAGAAGAAGATTCAGATATTACCGCATCCCTATGAACCGTAGGTTCAAGCTTATAGATAAAATAAGGGACATAATATCTTCTAATCAGAATGTGAAGCTTGCAGTAGTCTATGGGAGTTTTCTCGACCAAGACTTGTTCAGAGATGTGGACATAGCAGTCTACACCGGCCTCAGAGTGGCCCCTGGGGAGGCCTACTTCTTCCAGGATGAACTTTCAAAGAAAATAGGAGAAGAGGTGGGTGTTAAAGTCGACGTAAGACTCATAGACTATGCCCCACCATGGTTCAAGCTAAAAGCGCTCTCAGGACTACTACTGTTAGAAAGGGAGTACGGGCTGAGAAGCAGACTCAAATTTAAAGCTTCACAAGAGCTTAGAGACCTAGAGATAAAGAGAGGATTCCGTAACGTCCATAATCGTAAGGCGTAGCTTCCCTTATTACATTTCAAAGGCAGGCTAAAAGGACCATACTCTCATCTTTGATAGGAAGCTATCAACCTAATCTCTTCTTCACCCTTTTAAAGTATTCTTGGCCACGGATCTGCCGCTGTCGCAAGCCAGACTATTATAATGTTTCTAACGTTATTTATGCTCTGTTCATGAAACCAGACTTAAAAGCCTTTCGGAGACCGTTTAAAAGTCTTGTTGTCAAGCTTCTTCCTAGCTGCTTAGTGTATTATCCAAGGGGTGACGTAGCCGCAGCCAGCAATATTTCAGGTCTTAAAATTCCGGTTCCCGTCCCGGCTGGGGCCAGCCACTCCCATGTCCATTTCCCCCCTCACAGAGGGATATTAGCGTTTCAAAACCGTCTGCGCCTACTATGAGTAGGTAGAGACCCAAAACCATGCGCGCGCCATGAGTAGTACCCTTCCACCCTGATAATCGCCCGGCTACTATGGTTATTGATCTGCTTAGAATCGCTAATCCAACGATAAAAATTAGGATGGCTGATGTTTTCCTCATTTGTATCGCACATCGAAAAGTATGATTATACAATATAAGTCTTAGTTTGGAGGCCTAAAATTCAATCGGGCGCGATGCTTTACGATGTTGAGGGGTTTAGGAGGATGCTGATGTTTGCGGATGGTAAAGCTTATTAATCAGGGGTTGAGTAATATACTGGTGTAGTTTTGAGCGGTGAATACTTTGAAAGGCTTTTCAGCATTGTTCCATGGGTTGAGGACCCTTCAGAGAAGGGTTTTAAGACTAGGTATGAAGGGCTTGTAAATGGTTTTAGGAAGGCTCTTGATCACAAGCTGGTTAAGCCTGTTCTCCGGAGGGGTAGGATACGTGTCTTAGACGTATGCGGCGGCACTGGAATAGGAGCTGTCTCATTCGTGAAGGCTTTGAATGGAAGATGCAAGGTTGAGCCATGGGTTGTGGATCTAAGGAGGCAAGCCCTTAAGACTGCCGCTGAATGGTCTCCCGCGGAGATAGGGGAGCCTGTCAGAACCGTGGTTTTGAATGCTCTTAAGGTTTATGAGTTGGGGGTTAAGTTTGATGTCGCCCTCATGGTGGGTTTCTCCGCTGCCCACTTTGATCCTTGGAGTATGATTAGGCTTATTGTCTCGGTTTCAACGTCAATGGTAGACGACGGTGTTTTCATCCTTGAGGAGGGCGACCGTTTGAAAGGAGTGTTCCTTGACAAAGGGTATAGGAGCTTGTTGGTGGAGAGGGCTGACGAAGATTCTATCGTGGTCTCCGCCCATTCCGGTTATAATGCTGTTTCAGGTGTTTTCACGAGGGTTATGACAGATCTTGTAAGGAAGAAATCTACCATTTTGAATGTGTACTTTTGGAGTTTGTCTCAGCTATTATCTTTGTTATGGATATTCTTTCGAGATGTTGACTTTCTAGAGTTGAAGCCTGCATATGGGCTTATAATTGCCCGGTGGCCGAGGAGGAAGCTAGGATGGGAGGATTTCAAGGAAGACCCGCCTTTCCTAAATAGGGATGGTTAGGTGGCTTCCGAGTGGTTCCCTGGTTTTTCAGGTGTTGCTGACAGTTAGAGAGGTATTCTTAATAGTACTCTTCTCGCTTTTCATGCTTGTTGGATTTCGATGGTTTAGGAGTAGATTTAATGGTGTTAAGGCTGCTTCGCTTGTTGTCTGGATGCCAGCAATCTTTAACGTTGTATTTTGGGTTTTAGAAGCCTCTTCTCCTCCCATGTTTTGCGGCTTACACTATATTTGTTCATATGGTATTAGCTGTTTGGAGGAGGAATTGTGAAATAGGCTTGTGGGATGTCCCCCTCATCCTCGCCGTCTGGCTTCCGGCAGAGTTCAGCTTGTTGGATGGTGCAGAACTCGTTGCTGGTGTAGATATAGGGGATTTAGCTCCTCTCGTCTCCGGCTGCTGTGGCTTTATCTTTCTCCGTGGATTCAAGGTTAGAATAGAGTATTTAAGGCTGAATGCGAAGGCTGCATTGAAATGGTTTATGGTTTGCGGGGCTCTCCTAGTGCCTCTAGGACTTGCTCAGGAGGATTGTTAGTTTTCCAGCCATCCCTCTGAGGGCTCTATCCACGTTTTTAACTTTAACTATCCTCAGCCATCCTCCTGGAGAATTGTAGAAGATTCCGAACGGCGGGCCCTCCACTGTTGCCCGCTTCTGTATTAGCCATGCAACCAGTATCTTGAAGACTTAGCTTATCCTTGTGTAAGGGCCTTTTACACGAAATGCTTGCGATTTTGAAGCCCCCGAATTTTTCGACTTGAATATTTAAATTTTCCATGTATACATAGCTCTATAAACTTATAAAATTACTCGATTTTTAATCGATTCTATTTGTTAACGCCCATATTATAAGATGTTTGCCGTCTAAAAATGTTTACTTCACGTATTTCTCCTCAAGGTAGGAGACGAAATATTCCGGCTTTATCTCCTCACCCGTGGCTTTCTTAACAAGCTCCTCCGGGGGATACACAGCCCCCCACCTATGTATCTTAACAGCTAAGGTCTCCATTAAGCCTTTGAAATCTACTGTTTCAACCATCCTTGCCACGTTATCGGTTAGTTTATAGATTTGAGCTGCAACCATGCTTCCAATGGCATAAGTAGGGAAGTATCCTATAGCGGCATGGGACCAGTGTACGTCCTGGAGAACACCTAGCCTGTCATTTGGTGGTTTAATACCTACAAGGTCTTCCATAAGACTATTCCAGACCTGGGGAAGCTCCCTTACTTGCAGCTCCTCATCTATAAGGTCCTTCTCTATCCTGTACCTTAGATACACGTGTAGGACATATTGGAGTTCGTCAGCTTCAACCCTTATTGGCTCCGGCCTGACCAGGGTGAAGTATCTGTAGACGTTCTCCACGCCATAGTTTGAGAGGAAGGGTAGCGCCATACACATTTCCCCATAGAACTCTTCTACAAACCACCTGCTCCTTCCGACTATGTTCTCCCAGAACCTTGACTGGGACTCATGGACTCCAAGGGACACTCCACGTTGGACTGGTGTAGCTTGTAGCTCCCTTGACACGTTCATCTCGTAGGTTGCATGGCCGAACTCGTGTACGGCTGCCAGCAGAGCCCTCCTGAAGTCTTTACCTTCATATCTCACCGTTATTCTCACATCGTCTAACCCCATGTTTATGGTAAAGGGATGCGGGGAAACGTCTACCCTCCCCCGGTTGAAGTCATAGCCGAGTCTTCTAATCACATGTTTGATTAGTCTTTCTAGGAAGGGCTTCTCATATTTCTCGTCTTCAAGTGGATGTGTGTCAGGATACTTTTCCGATGCTTTCTTGAACATGTCCGAGATCCTGTCTACCCTGGAGAAGATTTCCTCACACTTCTTTACTGTTAAGTTTTCCTCATATAGGTCTAGCAAGGCATCATATGGATGATCCTGGTATCCTAGCAGTTCAGCCTTCTCCCTCTGAAGTTCTACTATCCTGGTTAGAACAGGAGCGTACATTTGGAAGTCGCCTTTCTCCCTTGCCTTCTTCCATGTCTGAAAGGCTTCCGCCTTCACCTTTTCCTCCTCCACCAAGAACTCTTTGGGTAGCCTAGTATAGTATTTGATGTCTCTCTTGAGAACCCTTATTATTCCCTTCTCAACGTCGTTCCCGGGCTTTGCAGTGTCTACCAGCTTCATGAACTCCGGGCTTGTTATAAGCCTCTGTTTAAGAGTTTCAAGCACGGCATTCACATCGCCTCTCTCCTTAAAAGCCTTAGGAGGCATATATGTCTCCATGTCCCAGCCGAGAAGCGACCTGGCATATTCAAGAGCCCATACCTCCCTATACTTGTTAACTATTTCTTTGACCTCCGGCGAAACTATCACACTCATACAAGGGTGAGTGCCTGTTTTATAGATATAAGGATTACTAGCCCAGCCTGGGCATGGTTGAATGCTAAGGTTTTAATGTGTTTAAGTCTTTGTTTGAGTAATGCGGAGGTTCCTCGTACTAGCTCTCATAGTTTTATGTTTAAACGCTGCCATCATTGCAGGATGGCCCTACACCCTATCCTTTGACGACGGGACAGCCGAGACTTTTCTCGATAAGAGCTGCCTCTCATCCTACGGATACGAGTGCTGGATTCCCTGGAGATGCCTGATCGTCGGTGTGAGTATTTACCAGATAAGCAGTAGAATGGCTGAAGTGATCGTAGCTGATTTTACCCCAACCGTCGGATCCAACATTTTTGTTGAAAATGTTTCCTTCAGAGAACTCTACGTTTTCAAGTCTAAGACTTACCCAGACTGGAGCCTTGTACAGATTAACCCAGGAATTAAGGTTCAGGGCAGGTTCTTCTTCATGCTTCACTTCCTACACGTTGAAGGGATAGGCTTAGATCTTGACAATAACCCGGATAATCTATGGAGATACGACTGTAGAGGCTGGAGCAAGCCTGAAACAGGGGCGCCCATGATCCGGATATATCTTGAAGTTTTAGATCCTGCACCAGGATCCATATTAGACTATCTCAGGAATGCTGGGCGTGTAAACTTTCATAGTGAAGCTGACGCTGAGGCTGCATCACTCATAAGAGCCGGTAATGGAAGCATAATAGTAGAGATCGGGGGCCCAGTCGTGAACCCAGCTGCTTCATGGGTTAACAAACAACTCAGCATAGGCTTTGACAGGGCTAGGGCTGGGTGGAATATATATACCCCGAATGGAAGCTGGTACCTACCAGATACCTTCTATGGTATGAGAGACTATGCATTTATAGCCGCCTATAATGAGACATTGGTTGTTGAGGGGGCTACGAGATATGGAACGCTTGCTGCTGCTATGTATCTTACTATGAGTGAGGAGATTGATAAGACTGCAAGCTTCATTATGATAGAGTGGAACGATGCTAACGGTAATAGGCGTGTTGAACTCTTCGAGATAAAGCTTAAAATCAAGGGCTAAAGAAGGAGAATAAAGGATTCTACACGTGCATCGGAAAGTAAAGGACTAAAGACCTCTACGACTCCGCCATGTAAAATTTGATCTTCCTGTAGGCTTCCGCTGGATCTGATATATTCATGGTTAACCTCTCGAAAGGACAAACTTCCCCCCTGCGCCTCCCGGCTATATATTTTACAAGCTTTCCATACCGGTAGTGGATTCCATGTTTCTCCAGCTCTTGCATGCCGTGAATGCTAAGGATGGACGCATAAACATCTACTATTCCAGCGTAGGCGATCAGCAGGGCTGCTGCTTTCCCAACAACCTTGTCAGCTATGGACGCCCCCCTCAGGCGTTCCATGTATTTGTCTAAAGCTTCTATTAGCCCTGACAGGCCGTGTTTCCGTGTTTCAAACAGGACTCTACCGTTCTTAACTATTACCATGGATAAGCCCTTACTGAGCCTGTTTACAGCGTATTCAAGATCAGCCCACACTAGAATCCCTAGCCCTATCTCCAGGTAGCAGCATGCAAATATAAAATTGCTGAGCCGAACCGGATTTGAGAATTGAAGCGCACGCTCTGAAACATGTAATATCAAGATCTCCGAGGAAAATGATCTGCCACATAGAGATTTATTTATTAAGCGGGCTCAACATTTAAGCCGATGATCATAGTTACAGGCGGCTGTGGCTTTATTGGATACTGGACTATTAGAATGCTTCTAGAAGAGGGTTACCGGGTTAAGGTTGTCGACAACCTGTCCAGGGCTGGAATGTTAGGGGAGACTAGGAAGCTGGGGGTTGAAATATTAAGAGTTGACGTTAGAAACTACAATGGTCTTGTTGAGGCCTTTAAGGGGGCAAGTAAGGTTATCCACCTTGCAGCATTGATAAGTGTGGAGGAGTCAAAGTCTAAGCCTCTACTATACCACGAGGTTAACGCCCTGGGAACATTGAACGTTCTCAGAGCGTCCGTAGAGGCAGGAGTCAGCAGGGTACTCTACGCCTCCACGGCCGCGGTCTACGGGGAGCCGGAAAGCCTCCCAATAAGGGAAAACCACCCTACAAAACCCTTATCTGTCTACGGAGCTTCGAAGCTTGCGGGCGAGGCGTACTGTAACGCTTTCCACCACGCATATGGGGTTGAAACAGTAGTTCTAAG
Organism: Thermoproteota archaeon; assembly: GCA_037917685.1. Lineage (GTDB taxonomy): Archaea > Korarchaeota > Korarchaeia > Korarchaeales > JAOZGB01 > JAOZGB01. The sequence continues at coordinate 42,218 of JAVCBU010000002.1, read as the reverse complement.
ATACTTCAACGTTTACGGCCCTGGCCAGAGCCCTGAGTATGCAGGAGTAATACAAAGATTCATCAGAAGAGTAAAGGAGGAAAAGCCACCCATAATATTTGGAGATGGAAGCCAGACAAGAGACTTCATACACGTCACAGACGTGGCTAGGGCAAACCTTAGGGCTCTAGAATCAAGTGTTAAGCATGGAACCTTTAACATCGCAACAGGGAGGGAAATAAGCATCAAGAAGCTTGCAATCCTCATCTCTGAGATTTCAGGGGTGAACGCGGAGCCAGAGTACAGGAAGCCCAGGCCGTGTGATGTAAAGCGCAGCTACGCAGACATCTCGACAGCCAAAAAGATATTAGGATTCAAACCAGAGGTAGAACTAGAGGAAGGCTTAAGAAAGATGCTTCATAATCGCGCCCTCTATCCTTAAAGGCTAGGTCTCGCGGAGAATAAGTCCCCTAGGGGCCTTTCCGAGTCATGGGGGAATAACTGGTATGCTGGGGAATCTTTCGAGTTCTACGTGTTCGTAGGGTTCGAGATCTACCAGGATTAGTCTTATTCCTGTCGGCTTCTGTTTTCTGTAAGCCAGTGTAAGGGTGTCTTCCACCAGGTTTTCTATGGTTATGTCATCGGTGTTTAGGGGTATGGCTACCATGTCTAGGCCTGCAACCGAGACGGAGACTAGTGATGCAAGGGTTGAGGCTTTTATCCTGTGCTCCTCAGCCAGCTCTATGAGCCTACTGTCCTCGGCTAGAGGGAGCATAATTTCGTTAAAGCCTGTAAGCAATAGTTCAGCAGACAGTTCAGATAGTATTTTATTTAGATAGTGTACTGCTGACAAAGTTCCAGGCTCTCCAAAGGTTTCCCCTGAGAGTTTCTCTATTATCTTTGCAACGCTTTCATGCATCCATGGTGAGAGGGATGCATCTAACCCTATATAATTGAGGTTTAGGTTTTGACAGGCTTCTTCCAGTATGGAGTATGCGTTACTCACTATCCGGCGTATAACATGTCTTATGGTGTTCTTATCAGTATCTTCCAGGTCCCCAGCGTATCTTAAGCATGCGGATATCCCCTGCCTCCTGGAGGCGCAGACTGGGAAGTATGGTGTCTCAGGTGGGCTGCCATAGGCTATTGCGAATCTTGTACATGCATCTGGGCCAGCCTCCGATGCTATTTTCTTCAGCATGGCGGTTACGGGCCTGAGGTTGATCATGCAAGGGTCTTCATTTAGGTCTGCAACCTTATAGCTGAAGAAGATGGTCGACGTGTTCCTTAGGGACTCTATAATCTCGTCTGAAGCTTTTTCATGGTCTGCCGGGCCGAGTGACATAGCTGCATAGCTGAAACCTGCCTCTTCCAGGGCGTCTTCTATATAGGTGGATAGCTGGCTTATCCCTTGTAGACGGGTAAGCCGGGGAAAGACAAGCCTCGTACTCCAGACATCCATGTCTATATTTTCTTCAATGCGGTCCAGGATCGTGGATGCTTCCCCAAGCTGTTTGACGATGCGGTTTACTGGCTGGCGTGGGTCCGCGTGGTAGGCCAGTGCTCGAATTAGAGGCATAAAATGGAGGGGTGATGGTAGCATTTAAATCAAGGGGTTCCACGCAAATCTTGGAGGGCTCATGCTTGAATTTGCGGCGGTTTTAACAAGCAGCGTACTGTCAGGATTTAGGGTGTACTTCACTTGGGCCTTCGATTCAAACAACTAATCCCTCGCCGCTGAACATTAACCCTTTGTAGGATTGTTGCCTGTAAGATGTAGCTATTAAAAATTGCTTGATCTAAGTACTTGTTGAGGTTTAGATTTTGTTGCCGGAGGGGAGGACGGTATGTTTATATGATTTAGAGTTTAATTTTTTACCATATGAGTTTACTTTCCAGGGCTGGGTTTAAAGCGGTATTTTATGGGTTGGTGGTTTTCTTCTTCTTACTGTTTGTTCTTGTTCCTCCTATCTACCTGGTTTTCTACTTGTTTAGAGATGTTGGTATGCTCACCCATGTCCTTGGCAATTCCAGTATTATGGGTGAATTCTATGATTCTGTGAAGTTGAGCTATGAGATTGCCATGGCTGTTTCAGCAATAGATCTCCTGTCTGCATTGCCTATGGCATGGATCCTTCTGAAGAAGGATTTTAGGTTTAGGGGTTTGTGGGATACGGTTTTAGATCTCCCCATGGCTATGCCGACGTCTGCGCTTGGCTTTTCTGTGGCTATGTTCTGGAGTGGGATTGCTGATCTTAAGAGTGCTTTCTGGATTGTTGTGGCTTTACATGTTGCTATGAGCTATCCTTACATGCTTAGGACGCTGTACGCTGCTATATCAAGTGTTGAGTCCCAGTATGTTCTTGCCGCGAGGACTCTTGGTGCTAAACCTTTCACCGTGGTTAAAACTGTGGTGATTCCGATGATTAAGCCTGGTATTATTGCAGGCCTAATCCTGTGCTTCTCGAAAAGCCTCAGTGAGACTGGTGGTACATTTGCAGCGTTAAGCATCATTGGATCTACCCGTAGGACAGGGCCTGTCCTCATTAAGGATTGGAGGGCTGCCGGGTCTGACCTATACATGTTTGCCGGGGGCCTCCTGAGCCTGTTCCTCATAGTTTCAAGCCTCATACTTCTGCTTGGCTTCAGGCATGTGGCGTCGAGATGGAGGATACCGGTTAGAAAGATTTATAGATTTGAACGTGGGGTCAGTAGTGGGTATCCGGTATTCTTAAGAGACCTGTTTTCCTTCCTTTTCGCTTTTATAGCTGTGCTTGTACCCTCCCTGTTTATTGCAGGTTTTCCAGCTCGGCTTGGGATCTCCAGTATAGAGAGAGACCTTTTAACGGCGATTGTAAGCAGCGTAGTGGTGGCTGGTTTAACAACAGTTATTAATCTCGCGTCAGGCATCCCATTATCGATACTCATTGGTAGGTCGAAGTTTAAGCTTGCATCTGTTATTCTGGACAGCCTTGTAAATATACCGTTGATCGTGCCGACAACAGCATTGGGTTTCTCAATATCACTATTCTGGAGTGAGGGACTTGCCCTCCACCTGCCAGATCTTGCTCTTATCTCACTCGCCCATATTTCATTCACCCAGCCACTACTTGTTAGAAACATCGTCGCCTCTCTCGAACAGCTGGATCCAGCTATGGAGGAGACAGCCCGAACCCTTGGAGCCACCCCACTAATGGTTTTTAAGAGGATAACATTCCCGTTGATAAAGCCTGGAATAATAGCTGGCGTTATCCTATCTTTTACCAGAAGTCTTGGTGAAACCGGTGCTACCCTAGCAGTTGTCCCACGTGCCCTGACAGCACCCGTTTACATTGTTGACCTTGTAAAGGCAGGCAATTACCAGGCGGCAGGAACCTCGTGCATCGTACTGCTTGCAGCTTCAGCCTTGCTCCTCTACATGCTTAAGAGGGGTGTATATGCCAAGAGTGGAGCTTAAAGGTATAACTGTAAGATACGGAAGGCTTGAAGCCCTTAGAAATGTGGAGCTTGTCGTTGAGGATGGCAGCTATACTGTTATCGCAGGCCCGACGGGCGCTGGGAAGACGACGCTTCTGAAAGCTATAGCAGGCCTGGTCAGGCCAAGCCAGGGCTCAATAATCGTTGACGGTATGGACTACACATCTCTCCCTCCTGAGGATAGAAATGTAGGCTATCTTCCACAGGGATACGCGCTTTTCCCCCACCTTACTGTATGGGAGAATGTGACTTTCGGAGCCCACTGTAGGGGTTGGAGCCTAAGGGAAACAGAAGAGGTTGCTAGGCGTGTACTAAACATGGTTGGCCTGATTGATAGGGCTGAATCCTACCCCGGGGAGCTTAGCGGTGGGATGGCCCAGCGTACAGCCCTGGCGAGGGCTGTCGCCTCCGGCGCAGGTCTAATACTCCTTGACGAGCCGCTTTCAGCATTAGACTTGATGCTCAGGATTATCCTGCGATATGAGATAAGAAGGATGGCCAAGTCTCTGGGTCTAACGGTGGTCCATGTCACCCATGATCATGAGGAGGCAATGAGCATAGCTGACAAAATATACCTGCTAAGAAATGGGGAGATCGTTGAATCTGGGACTCCAGAGAGGCTTTATATGAGGCCACAAAGCCCTTTCACCGCCTATTTCATAGGGGAGAGCAATCTCTACCGGGGCAGGATGGAGGACGGCAGGGTTTATCTTGGAGGTCTAGAGTTAGAAACTGTTTTCAACAGGCACAACGGCGAGGTCCTCGTCGCATTAAGGACGAGGCGGCTCTTCCCCGGCCTTAAGCTTGATAACACATTCAAAGCAAGAGTTGACGATATCAGGTTTCTAGGAAGATATTCAAGGATAATTCTCATGTCACACGGCCTTAGATTCGTGGTTGAAGCTCCCACGGTTAAAATCGGCTGGATTAGGAGGGGAGAAACCGTAGATGTCGGGCTTAAACGTGAAGATGTACTAGTATATCCTTACGACTATACCCTCAAATACCCCGAGGTTTTGGAGGCTGTCTGGAATGCCGATGCTTGAGCTTCAAGGGGTTTCAAAGTATTATGGTAGGATTAAAGCGTTGGAGAAGGTTAGCCTAACAGTTAGAGATGGAGAGTACTTGGCTGTCATAGGGCCGTCAGGATGCGGAAAGTCGACAATGCTTAAGGTTATAGCAGGGATAGTTCAGCCTACCAGTGGAGACGTGAGGGTTGACGGAGAGTCGATATTAGGGCTGCCGCCGGAGGATAGGAGTGTGGGATTTATATTTCAGAATTTAGCCTTGTTCCCGCACATGACCGGCCTCGAGAACTCTATGTATGGTCTTCTAACGAGGGAGGTAGCCACGGATGAGGCTTTAAACATGGTTCGAAAGCTCAGAGACGAGTTTAGGTTTAGGGCGAGGCTTAAGAGGCTGCCTGGAGAGCTAAGTATGGGGGAGCAGCAGGAGGTCGCCATACTTAGGGCTGTTGCCTCTGGAGCCAGGCTCATGCTCCTAGATGAGCCTCTCGCGTCCATAGATGCGAAGGTTGCCGTTGAGGTTAGGAGAAAGCTTAGGGATGTTGTAAAGTCTAAAGGCCTCACCGCACTTCATGTCACCCATAACCAGGAGGAGGCTATGTCGGTAGCTGACAGGATAGCTGTGATGCGGAGGGGGAAGATACTTCAAGTGGGAAGGCCGGAGGAATTATACTATGAGCCTAGAAGCCTGTTTGTCATGGCTTTCGTCGGAGACGCAAGCTTCCTAACGGGAACCTGCAGGGGTGGGAGAGCCATGGTGAGGGGTGGCTACGACCTCGGTCCCTGCAACATGCCTGACGGGGAGCTTATCGTTATAGGGGTTAGGCCGGAGAGTGTCGTGTTTGGCAGGGGGATTCCTGGAAAGGTTAGGCTTAGAAGCTACCTTGGCTCCCTTATCAGATATGAGGTTGAGCTTGAGAACGGCGATATCATAACGGCGGTATCAGAGGAGGAGCAGGGTGAGAATGTTAAGGTTTGGTTTGAAAAATATAAAGTCTTTAAGTATCCAAGAGAAGGATTAACAGAAGCTCTATCACCCGGGTGAAGCTATGGCTGAGAAGTACCTGGACTATTTTAAAAAAAGGGAAACAGCAGGGATAATTGAAAAGATCCATGAGCACGCGGTCACGATATGCGACGCTGTCAACGAGCTTAAAAGGGCGCTTCTTTCGCACAGAGACGGAAACATGGATGATTGCAGGGCGGCGATAGAGAGGGTGAAAACCCTGGAGAACGAGGCTGACAGCATCAGGAGGATGATAGGTTTCGAGATCGCCAGGTCAGGTATTAGCTCCAGGGATGCTGAAGCCTTCCTTACATTATCCAGCCGTGTAGACCTGGTTGGAGACGAGGCTAAGAACGCGGCTTTAACACTTGAAATAATCGTCGACCTCGGCATCGACATCGGCAAGATGAAGGATAAACTCTGCAAAATGGCTGACACGCTTAGCTCCGAGGTTGACCAGCTGGTTAAGGCTGTTAACTGCCTATTTCAGGATCTCGACCTCTGTCTCGAAAGGATAGAGGAGGTTGGAAGGCTTGAACATGAGATAGATATACAGTACCACGAGGCAAAGAAAATGCTCCCCGAGAACCTGGGCATCAAGGGAATACTCCTCTTAAACGACATATTAGCCGAGATTGAAAGCTCGTCAGATCTGGCTGAGGACGCGTCAGATCTTATTGACATGTTGAGAGTCAGGTTTTCACTACCAGGTCGGGTGGCCTAAAATAGTTGGATACTGCGGTCTGTAACAGCTTAGCAGTGAGTCCTGAAGCTGACAGTGCAGTGGAAACCGTGAGTACGGAGGTTGAGAGCGGTAATAGGGAATCTGAAAGGTAGAAAGAGGCCAGAGTTAGCAGGAAGCATCCAGTAGCTGTTAGGAGAAGTGGTTTTAGTGGGAGGCTTAACCCGGTGACTTTTTGGAGTATGAGGAGGGGAACTGTTAAGTATATCATCCCTACCAGTATGCATGCGATAATGCCTGAAACCATTATCGCCAGCTCAGCATTTCCCCAGAGACTCGAAGAGACATATTCTGACAGCCTCAGAATATATATAAGCGGGTATAACGACACCTTCACTATTGACCTGATGGTTTCGTGTTTAGAGATGAAGCTGGACACCTGGGGGCTGAAACTGTAGTATACGATGTTAAACACCTCTATGAAAGCTCTCCCCAGCCTGGTTGACATTACCCTCCCGTCTCTAAAATCTCTCAGCATAACAACCTGCCATGAAAGCTCGGAACCGTAGGTAGCAGTCACTATTAAACATCTAGACGCTTTAACTGTGACTGTCAGCTCCGCGGCCCGCTCAATCCTCCCGCTTACCCCCTTAACCTTAACAGTGTAGGAGCCTGTAGAAGAGCCGGCGGTTATGGTTAGGGTTGAAGTGGCAGGTGGGCTTACAATCTCCGGATGAACAGTGTAGGCATGCCCAGCTGGAAGCCCCTCAACAACTATTCTAACCTGACGGCTTCTCCCGGAGACTAGGCCAATACTTACAGATATCGTCGCGGACTCGCCCGGATAAATCTCTACGCTGGAAGGCGCCACCGAAATGGTAAAATCGAAGCCTCCAGATGGATGGGTTGGAGGCGTACTCGGCGCAGGCGTGGATGCAGGTGGGGTTGAAGGTGGAGGAGTCGTTGCCGGTGGGGTTGGGGGTGGAGAGGTGGAGGCTGGTGGAGATGTTGGAGGCTGGGCGGAGGGGAGAACTATTAGCTTGAAGCGGGCTGTCTTCGTCCTGGCTGCTGTTGTAGCTACTACCTCAATGGTGTATGCGCCTGGCTGCGTCTGGCTTGAGGTTTCCACTGTTATTGTTGCTGTGAAGGTTGGTGTACCAGTCTCAGGTGAAACGGTTGCCGTGGAGTCGGGGGGTACATATTGAACTGATAGTTCAACCCGGTCTGAGAACCCTGCTATTGACTCCACCTTAAGGGAGTACGTCGCCGTTTCACCCTGAGTTATGGTCTGGGAGAGAGTTAAAGGCCTAAGCTGGAAGTCGGGATGGATTGTTGACTCCACCTCCAACAAGACTGTTTCACTGCTTGTTTCCCCTCCTCCGGTGCCGGTTATTTCAAGGGTGTACATCCCCGGGGGTGTTGAATGGGATATCTGAACTATGAGAGTTGAGGTGTAGGGTGGCACACGGTTGTTTACAGTGAAGGTGCAGGTTGCGCCGGCTGGGATGCCCGAAACGGTTAGGACAACGTTGTCTGCGAAACCACCGAACCTGTCTACCTCGACTGTATAGGCCACGGATCCCCCAGGGGTTGTCGACTGGCTTGAAGGAGAGGCTGACACTACGAATCCCGTGATTAAGTTTATGGTTGGTACCGGTATGACAAGGTAGGTAACTATAAGTTCAGGGCCACTCTGGGACTCGGATGAGTAGAACATAAGGATGCTTCCTTCGCCGTCAGCTTCAAGTATAAGCCCATAGTCGGGCACGTTGCCAGATACAACATTTCTAACATAGTCTGTTACATCCATTGTGAACTCATCGCCGTCCGACGCTGAGGAGGAAACGGTAAAGGAGCCTTCAACAGTGCTACTATAATCTCCACCAAAGTTTGTCCAGGATACCACAACCCCTCTATTAAGCCAGGTTACATGGTCCTCAAGCCAGTCTTCGAGTATTCTATGAGCTCTAACCTCAACACTGCAGGATGGAGCCTTCCAAAGAGTAAGCTTCAGCTCCGCACTGATTATACTGGCTCCTGACGGGATGGATGAAAGATTGAACCTAACGAGAGCCCTAGCAATATAGGAGTCCCCCCCAACCCAGAGGTAGGTGTAACTCCCGTAGTTAGTTAGGCCGTAGTCAGACCTAATAGACGCGTCCGCATAGGCCTTAATTATAACCTGATGTTGAATGGGAACACCGAGGATAAGGATAGCTGAAGAACAAACGATCACAGTTAGCAGGACTATAAGGATTATGCTCCTCATCACCAATAGAGCAGTAGTTCCCTCATAAAAAGATTGTTAATGTATCATACATATCAATTGTCCATTTTAACCGTGAGGCTTACATACTGAATTATGCTCCATCAATTGAGGTTTCTTAGAGTAAATATGTTGGTTTTTCCTTACAGAGAATTATCCTCGCCATATCTATGATTTCGTCTGCGATGTAAACCTTGCTGGGGGCTGATAGAAATATCTTTACGCCTTTAACTTCGCCTCTGAGCCTTTTTAATAGTTTTATAGTGTTCTTCTTTGCTTTATCGAACACTCCATAGTATTGTTTGGGAAGATTAACACGTAGGATACTACTAGGACATAGTAACTGAGCCTGCGGTATAAAAACAGCCATCCTAGGCTTTAATATTCTATGGAGCTTTCTAAGTGCTTCGCTGGAGTTCTTGACCATCATGCTTATCGGTATTACAACCAGCTTAACCCCTGCTTGAAATGCGATGCTTGAAACTATATCATGTGAAAGGGAGATATCCGCGCTCTCTATGAGATATATCATGGAGGATCCCTCCTGTGCCATCTCGGCAAGTAAGGGCTCCATGTCTATTCCCATTTTTTCCAACTGGGCATAGCTATATTTAGGCTTAGGATCTGACACTTTAATCTTCTCCTTTGTTTCCTGGGACATTAGAAAGGGAAGGAAGCCTTCATATGATAGTAAAGGCTTTAGGAGGCTGAAGTAAGTATCTACTTTAACTTTTTCCTTCCTTTTTAGAGGAGTATGCTTGAGCATTTTCAATGTGTTAGCTGTTTCCATAGCGGCGTCTAAATCCCTATAGATTATAGAGTAAAGCACCATCACACCTAAGAGGTCTATGATCAGCTTAGACTTATCAGGGTTTGCTTCAAGCTCCTCCACAATCATGCTCGCCCTCATACAAGTTTTAAGGGCGAGCCGGAAGATATCCGTATCCATCGGGGAAACATGTAGAAGCCTCCTAAGATTAAAGACCCCTATCTTAGTCGGTCTACGGCTAATCCCGGCTACGTCGGTTATGCTATCGATTATTTCTATTTTTCCAGGAGAGTATAAACATTTTATCTTGGGGTTATAAAAGTAGGGCTTCATAAAGCCTCGAGTTCTTACACAGTCTCCCGGAAATAGGAGCCTCCTACTCCCAGTGAGAAGTATTAGTTCTTCATTGCCAACCCTAAGAATGTATCGATAATGTTTTCCCCACCAACACGGACCGGAGGTAATACTTCAACGATTACTCCAGTATAGGTATCTAGGTTAATATTTTTTCCATTCAATCCATGTAAGAGTATATGGCAAAATTGATAATAGTTAATGTCATGCCATAACAAGAAAATAGAAAAAATAATCATATAAATCTTCTTATCGACAACTTTTGTGTGTCGACTGTGATGCAGATTCCCATCTATAGAATATGATTTAAGGTTACAGGGGGCTCTACATGTGGTGGGAGCTATGGGCGGGCATACAGTTGCAGTAAAACGGCTGTAAAGCTTATTATGAGATCACAGGCTGTATTTAACTATTTACGAAACAGCCCACAGTTTTATTCAAAGGCATGCGAAGATTATAGTATCAGAAGGACAGGTTAAATATCTTAAAACCATGGAGATCTTCCAGACATGATAGCCAGACCTGTGGGGAGAGCTCAATAGTCCACATTTCAGTTTCCTCTTATCTTGATCGTAGTCGAAGAGGAGGATTCTATAACCCTTTAAGGTGTTCTAAATTCTTGATCTGAATTCTTGAGGTGAGTATTAGAGTTTCTAAGATTAGAAATGTTCCTGGCTCGCTGCGTTTCCCGCTGACCAAGAATCTTCAATGGTTAAATATTGTAATAGAAGAATTAGTGATAGAATATATGTTAGGGTTAGCTAGCAGCTGTCAGGGGTAATTATATGGGAGGTGAATATTGGAGCTGGGATCGATGCTCAAGTAGAATTAGAAGTCTGAGAGGTAGGCTAGGTTTTCCTGACTCGGATCAACTATCGTTTCTAGGTTTTACTCTCACACTTGAAGATGGTTCCATCACTGACAAACTCACAGGGAGGGAATTAGACACGTATATGGTTAAGAAGATATATTGTGTCCTCTATGGTTACGCATCCTCAAACCCCGTGGAGGAGACCTCAAAGCTGATCTCGTTTAAACAAATGCCAGGAGGGTGGCTTTACTTTAAGCCGTTTACTTACAGGGTTTTGAAACCTTTGGAGAGATCATTCGGCTCTGAACCTAGGCTTCTAGTTGAGGCGGGTAAACTTTTAGGCGGCTCTAAAGCCAAGTATGGAGACTCATCTGTAAAGATATACGCCCTCCCACTGGTTCCGTTGATAATAGTTCTTTACGCCGAGTCTGAAGAGTTCCCGGCATCTGCGAATATATTTTATGATTCCTCAGTAACAAAACTACTTTCAACAGAGGAAGCTGTAATGCTTAGTGAAATAACAGTTAGGAGACTGAAGCTGGTCCTTAAGCAAATTGGGGGAGCCGATGCGAACAGGAATATATCCTTCTGAGGTGGCCTGCACTGAATGGTCGTAGTAGAAGGGTATAGCTTTAGGAAGTTAAAAAAGGAGATGCGTCAGTCTCCTTTGAACTCGGCTTTTCTCCTGGACATGAATGCTTCTATCCCCCTCTTTACATCCTTAGTGGAGAACAGTAGGGCCATAAGCCCTGCTTCAAGCCTTAGTCCTATTTCAAGCGGAACCTGGCTTCCGTAGTTTATACACTTCTTCGCATAGGCTAGGGCTATCGGCGGCAGATCTGATAGTTTCTTTGCAAGCGCCTCAGTTTCCTCTCTTAACTTCTCGAATGGGACGACTTTGTCCACGATCCCCATTTTCAATGCTTCTTCTGCCGTTATTCTATCGCCCAGCATTACCAGTTTCTTAGCATTTGCAAGTCCCGCGACCCTTACAAGCCTCTGGGTTCCTCCCCAGCCTGGTATTATTCCGAGGTTTACCTCTGGGCTTCCAAGCTCAGCGTGCTCTGAAGCTATCCTGAAATCACATGCTAACGCCAGCTCGAGGCCTCCTCCGAGGGCATAGCCGTTTATCATTGCTATAACGGGCTTAGACATCCTTTCGATCTTAGTGAAAACCTCCTGTCCCATCCTTGAGAGTTTTTCAGCTTCGACAGGGGTTACTTTGGTGAAGCCTGTGATGTCGGCTCCAGCTGAGAACGCACGGTCTCCCTCTCCTGTTATAACAACTACTCTAGCTCCTGGATCCTGCTCGGCCACGTCTAGGGCGTCTGAGAGCTCTTCCATCATTACATCGTTTAAGGCGTTTAGCCTATGCTGACGGCTCAGTATTATCCAGACAATCCTTTCCTTTCTTTCGATCTTTATAGTATCATATGCCTTCGACAACTTTCCTTCACCCCAGATTTCCAGCCGTGCTTTTATTATTATTTTATTCTCTTAGAACATCCGGAGCAGGTACTTCAGAACTGTTAGTCTCTGAATCTCAGATGTTCCCTCGTATATCTCGGTTATCTTGGCGTCTCTGAAGTATTTCTCAACCCTATACTCAGCCATGTAGCCGTATCCACCTAGTGTCTGGATGGCAAGGTTGGCGGCTTTCACGGCAACCCTACTGGCATAGAGCTTCGCCATCGAAGTGAGCATTGGATCTATCTTTCCCTGGTCTACGGCCCATGCTGCCTTGTAGGTTAGGAGCCTGGCAGCTTCTATCTCTGTTGCTATCTCGGCAAGGCTGCATCCTACTTGTTGGAACTGGATTATTGGCTGGCCGAAGGCCTCTCTCTGTTTGGCGTACTTGAAGGCTATTTCAAATGCGCCCTGTGCGGTTCCAACGGCCTGAGCTGCGACTGCGATCCTGCTTATGTCGAAGAACCACATTGCATGGTAGAATCCCCTGTTTAGCTCGCCAACTATGGCGGCATCTGTAACTTTTACATCGCTAAGGGAGACCTCGCCGGTGGCTGTGCAACGGATTCCCATCTTGTTTTGTTGCTTGGTTACCTCTAGGCCTGGGGTGTCCTTTTCAACGATAAAGAGTGTCTGCCCTCGATACGTAGGCCTAACCTTGGTATCTGTCTGGCATAGGATGATCATGAAGTTCGCTATTGGCGCGTTGGTTATGAATGTTTTAGTACCATTGATGTACCATTCATCCCCATATTTTACTGCTGTTGTGTCCATTTTTGTTATGTCGCTTCCCCTCCCTGGCTCTGTAAATGCTGCTGCCGATATATATTCCCCACGACATAGAGGAGGCAGGTATTTCTCCTTTTGTTCCTCGGTACCATGAACCAGTAACAGGTCAGAACCGAATATTCCTATCATGACTGCGAGCCCAAGGGATGAGTCCGCTCTGCACATCTCCTCCATGGCTAGGCATGATTCAAGGTAGCCATACCCTTGTCCGCCATATTCTTCTGGAATAGATAGACTTGTAAACCCTAGCTTAGCAGCCTTCCTGTAAAGCTCCATTGGATATTCTTCCTTTCTATCCAGCTCGAGGGCTAGTTCCGGGTCGAATTCCTTCTCACAGAACTCTCGGATTGCACGTTTTATCTCAAGCTGCTCTTCTGTTAACTTAAAGTCCAATTTCCAACACCTCCACCTGTGATAGGACATCGGCAAAGGTTAGATATAAAATAATTCAAAAACGTGAATGTCGTGGAGATAATAAATCTCAAAGAAACAGGTGAGAATGTTGAGGAGAGTAGCTATTATAGGGATTGGGCAGGGTAAGTTCGGAGTTCGAAGCGACGTAAACGTATATGAGCTTGCGTTTGAAGCTGTAAAGCCAGCATTGGAGGATGCAGGTATAACGCAGAAGGATATACCGTTTGTATCTGTAGGCACGATTGGAGTATGGTACGAAGAGCCGTTGCCGGCTGTGGCGATAGCGGAGTACTGCGGCCTATCGGGAGCGGGGCTTGTAAGATGCGAGGCAGCCTGCGCCTCTGGAAGCGCAGCCGTCAACACTGCCTACACAGCGATTGCAAGCGGGCAGGTGGACCTAGCGATGGCTATAGGAGCTGAGAAAATGACAGAGGTAAACACGCTGACCGCGGTAGAACTAATAGGCAGGGCTGGATCCTACCTTTGGGAGTTTGAAAACTTCGGCATGACATTTCCAGCCTATTATGCACTACATGCTGTAGCCCACATGCACAAGTACGGGACCACGGAGGAGGATCTTGCCCTGGTCTCTGTCAAGAACCATAAGTATGGGGCGATGAACCCTCTAGCACACTTCCAGAGGGAAATAACCGTTGAAGATGTTCTCTCATCCCACGTGATCGCTTGGCCCCTTAAACTCTACGACTGCTGCCCAATCTCAGACGGCGCAGCCGCTGTCGTACTCGCGTCCGAGGAGAAGGTTAAAGAGCTCGGCATCGACACGCCAGTATGGATTGAAGCCATAGGCTACTCATCGGGCACGGCAAATCTAAGTAAAAGAAAAGACTATGTGGGCTTAGAGGCAACCGTTAAGGCTTCAAGAATAGCCTATAAGAAGGCAGGGATATCGCCGGGAGACGTTGATGTAGCCACGGTCCACGACTGCTTTACAATAGCGGAAATACTTGCATACGAGGACCTGGGATTCTGTAAGAAGGGTGAAGGGGGAAAGATGATAAGGAATGGGGAGACTGAGATAGGAGGGAAAATACCGGTTAACATCGACGGCGGCTTAAAAGCAAAGGGACACCCGATAGGAGCCACAGGCGTCTCCATGGTTGTAGAGCTGACGAAACAGCTTAGAGAAGAGGTTAAACCAGCGTCCAGGCAAGCCCCCATGAAGAACTATATAGCCCTCGCCCACAACGTCGGTGGGACAGGGCATTACTGTTATGTAACAATCCTGAGGAGGTGAGAGACATGAGTGAGATGCCAACCTTAAAGTCGAGACCCCTAAACATAACCTACAATATTCCCATAAATAAAACACTAAAGTTCTGGGAGGGACTAAAAGAGGGGAAGGTCTATGCAACAAAATGCAAGCAATGTGGGAAAATATATTTTCCACCATCCCCGGACTGTCCTTCATGTCTGACATCAGACATGGGGTGGACAGAGCTGAGCGGTGAGGGAGAAATAGAGACATTCACCCATGTCATTGTCAGGCCTGCAAGCTTCCAGGATGAGAGACCATACACTGTTGCAATCGCAAGGTTAAAGGAGGGAGTAAGAGTTCTTGCATGGCTGGTTGGAGCAAAGAAAAAAGATATAAAGGTAGGGTTAAAGGTAAAGCTCCACGCTGAAGTGACACCGGAGGGTAGAGTTAGATACATATTTACCCCTACAAACATTCAAGATACTTAGGTATAGTATCTACCAGCGTAGAAGAGGGAATGGAAGAAAGGTTTAATAGTTATGTTTAAGGATGAGTAGAGGTGACGTTATGGCGGAAAAGATAAGAAGGGTGTGTGTTGTCGGAGCAGGACTGATGGGCCATGGAATAGCCCAAGTTTTCGCTATGAAGGGATACGAGGTCAGCCTTATCGACATAAGCGATGAGATCTTACAGAAGGCTTTGAAAAGCATCGAGTGGAGCCTTAACAAGTTTGTGGAGAAAAGGAGGATAAGGAAGGAGGACGCCGAGGCAGCCCTGGCGAGGATTAAGGCAACAATAAGTTATGAAGAGGGATGCAAGGGCATAGACCTCGCGGTGGAGGCTGTCCCCGAAAATATCGAGTTGAAGAAGAAGATTTTCGCACAGATAGACAAGCTTTCCCCAGCCCATGCCATAATAGCCTCAAACACCTCAACCTTAAGCATCACCGAGATGGGGCGTGCAACCAACAGGCCTGATAAAACCGTCGGGATGCACTGGTTTAACCCACCACAGCTGATGCAGCTGATAGAGGTGGTGAGAGGAGAAGATACAAGCGATGAAACAGCCGACACTATCATGGAGCTGAGTAGGAAGCTTGGAAAGACGCCTATCCTATGCAAGAAGGATGTTAGAGGGTTCATCGTAAACAGAGTACTGGGAGCGGTGTTTAACGAGGCACTATGGGCCTTCAAGAGGGGAGAAGCTTCAAAGGAGGCTATAGACTCCTCGGTGAAGTATACAGGCGGATTCCCAATGGGATGGTTTGAGCTAGCCGACTTCGTAGGAATAGACATACTCTACGAGGTTGGAAAGGTATTATATGATGCCTATGGTGAAAGATTTAAGCCGTGTAATGAAGTTGTGGAGCCGCTGGTAAGAGAGAAGAAGCTCGGTAGAAAAACAGGGCAGGGATTCTACGACTGGACTAAGGGGAGACCGATGATACCTTTCGACCTTTCAGACGAGTACGATGTGGAGAGGTCATGGGTAGTAGCTATAAACGAGGCGGCTTACCTAATAATGGACGATGCAGCGGATCCTGAGAGCATAGACACAGGCATGAAACTTGGAACCGGGTGGCCATCCGGCCCATGCGAGTACGCAGATAGGAAAGGCCTGGACTGGGCTCTAAGCAAGCTTGAAGAACTGTACTCGAAATACGAAATGGAAATGTATAAGCCTTGCCCGCTGCTCAAAGAATACGTGGAGAAGGGCTGGACAGGGAGAAAGGCTGGTAGAGGATTCTACCAGTACTAAAAACTCCCCTTCTTTTACCATTTAAAATCTAGACACTTCAGTTCTATTCCATTTTGAATTCCCACTTGCACCATAAGTCTTTGAGATGCTTATCAGGAGGGCACACTATACATCTAACCTTTACACGTGGATTCAGGGTCTTGGCAAAGTTTTCCAGGTATCCATACCTTACCTGCTTACAGGGAAATTCTGGAAGCCCCTTCCTCAGCCTTGTCTCCTGAGTTCTACATCTGTCTATGCTTAAAACAGCCTCTTTCTCCCCTAATGTGACTGTTTTAAAAGGCTGGTCCAATGCCCAGCTTGTTAGCTTCAGCATTTCAATAATGGTTTTGACGTCTGGGTTTTCACCAATGTTGAACATTTTTCTAAGGCTTTTCGCCTCCAGCACAGCCATGATCCTCCAAACCTCTACGTCTATCTTAGTTGCTGCTTCTGTCCCGAATTCTTTCTCGATACCAAGGAAGTATAGACCGTCAACCCTCCAGAGATTCCTGATCTGAAGGAAGAAAAGGTCTAGGAGCTTCTCAGATGGGAGGGAGGAGACCATCCTCCTATCTTCCTCACTACCATATGGGAAACTCATGCCAACACCTCCGTAGTAAAGGTTAACACCTAAATACCAATTTTAAATATAAGAGTACTACCTAACGCTAGTATTCATTCGAACATTAGTTTTACGAGACAGCCGGTTTTGCCGGTTATTTCGGTTGTTTGTTTCCGTAAGTTTCGTAGTGCGTGAATTCGTCGACGGTTCTCCTCGGCGGTGCACCATGTTCCCCCGCCGGTCGCCCCAGAGGTATCATCGCTACTATCTCGACATCTTCCGGTATTTCGAGGATCTCTGATGCTTTCTCCTCGTCGAACGCTCCTACTATGACCGTTCCAAGCCCCATCGCATACGCTGCTAGACATAGGTTTTGGACTGCTAGGGCTACGTCAAACATTAGCCAGTCACCCTTCTCTGTAACAGGTTTACCTTTATAGTAGCCTGAGACTTCCTTCCTCCCACATGCAACTATTACCACAGGCGCCTTTTCTACAGCCTTGGTGGCAGGGTTTCTCTTGCTAAGGGTTTCTGAGAGAGCTTTCTTAGCCTCCGGATTTCTAACCACTATGAACTCCCAACACTGGGTGTTAGCCCAGCTTGGGGCCCAACGGGCGGCCTCTAGAACTCTTCTAACCTCTCCGTCGGATACCGGATCGGATTTAAACCTTCTAACACTTCTTCTACCCATTATTGCCTCAAACAAGTCCATGTAGACACCACTCATGTTATACCTTGCTAATTTAATTACTACATAATTTTAAACTATTATACTACAGCCTTGGACGAATCCAAGCTTATCTCAAGCCTTACCACCTTTTATGTTAAACTTCTCATATTCGCCGTGAAACTCCGTTGGTATTTCTCTGAGTATTTCAAGCCAGCGTTCAGTGGCAGCGGCCAGTTTTAGAATCTTCATCAAGTTCCCTCTCACCCTAAGCTTCCTTGTCAGAAAGGCCTTTGTAACACCCATCTTTCCAGTGAGAATTTCAACCCAGACCCCATATTTACCTGAGATTATGAAGTCCGTCCTCCTTTCACCGACCCATATGTCCGTTATTCTCCCATCTTCAACCTGGTAGCCTAAAACTATGTCCTCTTTAACCCCCTTTTCAGGCTCAGCTTGCATGATAAATGTGTAGCTTGCGTACTGGCCCTTGGCTAGGCTGAGGTATTTTTCGTCCATGTTACTTCTCCTCTGAACCTCCTTTAGATACTCTTCGCTTGCAAACATCATTTTAACCGCCTCCTATCTCAACAACGATTTTACAGTGGCCTTCAGGCTTTAATAACACTTCGAAGCCTTCTTCCACCAGGTTTTCAAGTTTGATGGTTGAGGTTATGATTCTATCTGCTGGTATTAGCCCCTTCGAAAGCATATCAATGGCCAGCTGGAACTCGTTAAAACCATAGTAGGCTCCCTTAACTGTAAGCTCGTTTAATACGAGTGTGAAGAAGTCCGCCTGCGCTGGGTCCTCGCAAATACCGATCACTATGATCTCTCCACCTTTCCTGACAAGTGTAAAGTTTTCTCTAAGTGTTTCCGGAACACCGGCAGCATCGAACACGATGTCAACCCCCCTACCGGAGGTAACTCTTTCAACGACTGCCGGGAGATTCTCCGTAGATGGATCGACAACAGTATCGGCGCCGAGCCAGCCTGCTAATTCTCGCCGTCCCTTAACAATGTCTGTTACAAGGGCCATGCCGGCGCCTGATCTCTTTAAAACCTGAAGCGTAAGAATACCCATCGGCCCTGCTCCCTGAATGAGAACTGTGTCTCCGGGCTTGAATGATGATACTCTTACGGCATGCAATACGCAGGAAAGGGGTTCTACGAGGGTGGCGTCCCTTAGAGTAAGACTTTCAGGTAGCCTGTAAACGTAGTCTGCCGACATCTTAACGTACTCAGCCATTGCCCCATTAACCGTGACTCCTATCAGCTGAGGATTGTCGCAGAGGCTAGGCCTGCCTGAGAGGCAGAAGCTACACTTGCCGCATGGAATGAGGCTGTTACCTGTAACTCTATCTCCAACCCTAACATTGTCTACATGGGAACCTACGTCTGCCACTACCCCCGAGAACTCGTGTCCTATAATTAGGCCTGGAACATAATTCCCAGTTTTATACGCGGCCACATCTGTTCCACAAATCCCACAGTATGAAACCTTAATCAGCACCTCTCCAGCTCCTACTATAGGCTGGTCATAATCCTGGATTTGTATATCCCCTTTACCCATGAATACAGCTGCCTTCATAGAATCCCCGGGAATAGGGATATTGTTGAATTTAATATTGTTGAGTCATAACTGGCTAATTAATTAAAGTAAAATTAATTAATTTTACTTTAATTAATCAGGGTGCTTAGTTAAAGGTGTTGAACATTGACTGATGTAACTGGTGGGGAGGTATTAGTAAGATGCCTCATAGAGGAGGGGGTCAAGTATGTTTTCGGCGTCCCAGGGGACCAGCTTTACCCTGTGCTTGATGCAATCTATGGGGATGACAGAATAGACTTTATAAGCATGAGGCATGAGGCTGCAGCTGCCCACGCCGCGGACGCGTGGACGCGCCTAACAGGGGAGCCCGGTGTTTGCCTAGCAACAGTAGGCCCTGGAGCTGCGAACATGGTTGGCGGGGTCTACCCCGCTTTCGCTGATGGGATACCGATCATCGTCATTACAGCGCAGAACCAGACATGGCGTTCATACCCTGACCATGGGTCCATGCAGGCTTTAGACCAGCTTACACTTTTCAAAGCTGTTACTAAGTGGAATGCTGTGGTGTCGCATTGGAGCCGTATAGCAGAGCTCACGCAGAGGGCTTTTAGAACTGCCCTCTCTGGGAGGCCCGGGCCTGTGCACCTCGACTTCCCCTCAAATGTCCTCTTTAAAACTGGAAGCATCGACAATGCCGGAATCCTGCCGCCTGAAAAGTATAGGGCCATGATAAGGCCTATAGGAGACCCTGACCTTGTAGACAAGGCTGCAAAGACGCTTGCGGAGGCCGAATCACCCCTTATACATGCCGGGGGTGGCTTAATCAGATCGAGAGCGTGGAATGAGCTTATAGAGCTTGCAGAGTACCTCCAGGCCCCGGTGACTACTTCGATGATGGGTAGAGGAGCAATACCGGAAGACCACCCGCTTCACCTCATCACAGCCTCTCCGGGCACAGGCGGGCTCGCAGCCCAAGCTGAAGCAGATGTTGTACTCCTTGTCGGATGTAGACTTGGCGACCTTGAAATGTGGGGTCAGCCTCCCCTCGCATGGGGCGACCCTGAGAGACAAAGGTTTATCCAGATAGATATCTCGGGAGAGATGATAGCATTAAACAGGCAGGTAGACCTTGCGATAGTTGGAGACGCAAAGTCTACTCTTAGAATGCTCCTCGAAAAAGTTAAGAAGTATACTCCACGGAAAAGCCCGAGAAAAAGCATGAAAGAGTATAAAGAGCTTGAGAGGACATGGATCGAAGAATTCGTGAAAACATCCCAGACAGACAGTGTGCCCACACACCCCCTGAGACTTGTGAGGGAAGTGCGGGAGTTCTTCCCGAGAGACGCTATAGCAGTTGTGGATGGGGGGAACACTAGCGTCTGGTGCTTCTACCTCCACAGGGTCTACGAGCCAGGTACCTATATCAGCTGTGCATCCGGTGACTCAGGGCACCTGGGGGCTGGAATTCCATACGCAATAGCTGCAAAGCTTGCATATCCTACAAGGCAAGTCTACTGCATCTCAGGCGACGGGTCCTTCGGCTTCAATGTTCAAGAATTAGAAACCGCCAGCAGACTCAAACTTCCAATAGTGTTCATCGTTGCAAACGACCAAGCATGGGGCATGATAAGGGCTGGTCAAACCCTGTACTATGAGGGAAGACATATAGGAGTGGACCTTGGTGATATAAGATACGATAAGGTAGCTGAGGCGATGGGCTGCTACGGTGAGAGAGTAACAGATCCAAAAGAGATAAAACCAGCCTTGAAAAGAGCCGTGGACTCTGGAAAGCCGGCTGTGGTAGACGTTGTAGTCGACAGGGAGCCCATACCACAGGACTTCCAGATACTTGCCTCTATATGGCTGGAGGGCTGCCAGCTCCCCTAGCGGCGAAGCCCCCAACAGTTTAAAATGTATCAGAACGTTGTCAGGCGTTTTAAGACGCGGATCTACAAGGGTAAAGTAAAGTGTAGGGTGGAGAATCGTAGCTTAATAATCGAAATAGAAATAGGGGTTAGGATCGGCCTGTCATAAACCTATTCTTTAGCCCCGATGCAATCAGCGACCCTGCCACAGATGCGATTAATGGTATCAGGAGCATTAGTAGGCCTATTAGCCCTGTTTTCGAGATGTAGTGTGGGAATAGGGCTATTCTGCCTGATACCGACAGGCAGAATGTTTGGCCTACTATCACTGTTATAATGGAGGTTGCGAGGCTGCCTGTTAAGCCCGTGCTCTCCAGTAGAAGTGTCACGCCTATTGAGGCGATGGCTGCTGCTATCGCCACTCTAAATCCTTCTATTGGAAGCGTAAAGACGGCTGCAATGAATAATAGTAGGCCTACACCTATGCTTAGACACAGGTTTACACTTCTCCTCATTTTCCATCACCTATCCAGGAGTTAGTTCTACTTCACTTTCGGCTTCGACCTTGCCGGGGTCTCTGGGCATAAATATCTTCCTGTGAGGCCCAGCTATCCACCTTTCAAGTTGGTCATAGTAGTGCTTGCTGAACGGATTTCCACTATTTCCTCCTGGTAGTATTATGTAGCCTGTCTCCTGCGGGCTTAGATCTGCTACATATCTCATGCTTGACCCATGCTTTACATTAAGCCTGGGCGCTCTGTTAACGGTGTATATGTCTCCTGGTGCCGGCTTGGCGGGGTAGTTTAGCCACGACAGTATCCCGCCCATGGGATGCTCAATTGCATATGTATGTAGTTCTCCCCATTTCCATTGGGATACGTCGTCTCCAAGCTTTTCCCTGCATTCTTCAACCGCATCTTTAAGGGCTTCAGCCACTATCTTCTCAGGGCCCTCCCCAAGCCAGCTGGATGCTTCGACGCTGCCGTTGAAGGCCATTCTCAGGATGTACTCTGTTGATTCAAACCCGAAGAAGCTTTCGCTTAAACCTATGGCTTCGAGCTTTTCCTTCCAGACATGGCTGTTAAGCTTTAGTATTGTGAAGTATGCTATGGTAGGCTCAGCCTTCTCCGGGTCCATGTCCCCGTTCCATTCTGAGAGCATCTTGACTATGTTTTTAAGGCCGTTGAACAATGATTTATCCTTATTATAGGCCTTCATGATCAGGTCTACTGTTGTAAGTGCTGCTAGGCTTTTGACGTCATATTGCATCTTTAACACGTCTTCAACACTGATTTCCCCCTTCTCCCTAAGGACTTCCTCTATCATCTGGACAATCCTCTCATATCTATATCTCTCCTCCCATGACCACCCGAGATAGTACGGGTATTCAGGGCCTACAGGCTTGTTGTTTGCAGTAACAATGTATCCTCTTTCAGGGTTTACCACCCTTGGCAGCTCGTCCCTGGGGATGAAGCCTGACCATTCACCTTCACCCCTGCTTCCGTTAAACGGTAGGAAGCCGGTGTTGTAGATCTTCCTCCCATTAGACTCGTAGACGAGAGGCGCCGGCTCCCTGATAGGATAGTCTCCGGCAGGGCAGTAGGCTATGTTACCCTCCACGTCCGCTATTACAGCGTTCTGGGCGGGGGCCTGGAAGTACTTCTGCGCCTCAAGGAAGTCGTATACTGTTCTGGCCCTTGTAAAGTAGTAGAATGCCACTGGTTCAAGGGTTACTCCTGAGCCGGTCCATTTCATGGCGAACCTGCCATTGTCCCTCTCAACTAGGGGCCCGTGCACCGTAAGGTTTACTGTTATTGTCCGCTTTTCGAAGCCTGAGTCCTTCTTTACCAGTATTGTTTCATCTATGCGCTCAGGCTCCAGCCATCTTCCCCCATAGTAGTATTTCCCGTCTTTCCACTTGTAATAGTAGTAGTCTACGACATCGCCCCCGACATTTGTGAAGCCCCATGCAATGTAGTCGTTTCTACCAATAACGATTAGTGGCGTACCCGGGAATGTTACACCCCCGACGTTTAGGTCTCCAGCGTTAATGTGAATCTCTAACCATGTAGGCGGAACCTGCAGGCTCAGGTGTGGATCGTTTGCAAGGATTGGGTAGCCTGTTGAGGTTATCCTTCCAGATATTACCCAGTTGTTGGAGAATCCCTCTCCCAGAAGGCTTTGGGAGAGTATTTTCGACTCCTTAAGCCATGACAGAAGCTGGACGGGAACCTTAACAATGTTTGAGCAGGAACCCCGGACATTGTATGTGTATTCTGCTTTGTATCTCG
The DNA here is from genome assembly GCA_037917685.1 of Thermoproteota archaeon. GTDB lineage: Archaea > Korarchaeota > Korarchaeia > Korarchaeales > JAOZGB01 > JAOZGB01. The sequence continues at coordinate 19,286 of JAVCBU010000002.1, read as the reverse complement.
TCTCTAAACCTTTAGTGATGGGTGTGTTCAATGGGCTGTCAAGGATACCGAGATTTATAAGGGTTTCTACTCCGTATTGCTCTACGAACTTGTTTAGTGCGAGGTCCTCAAAACTCCCTGAAAGGTCCCATAGGATAAGCTTAACAATAGTAACGACATCTACAGGAGTCCAGTATTCGGGTTTACATCCTACGAAAGCGTACTCTATAGGTACTACGCCTTTTGACTCAGCCCAGTCGATAAAACTATTTATTCCCAGGGTGAAAGACTCTATCAGCGTAGCTACATCTGCGTATTCGTCTACGCTTTTTATCTCCTGCCATGTCGCCTCGGCGGCCCGTCTTAGGCCTATAATCCTGTAGAACACGTCCGAGTCGTAGGCCATGTCCCCGAAGAGCTCTGAAAGCCTACCTGAGGCAAGCCTCCTCATAAGATCCATCTGGAAGAGCCTATCATAGGCTTCAACGTAGCCAAGAGCCATTGCAAGGTCTGCCTCGTTGTCTACGTATATGTGTGGTACACCCCACGAATCGTATATCACTGTCACCCTGTTTTCCAAGCCCTTTATCTTAATGCTTCCAGACGGGTGCTCAGCAAGAAAGGTTGACGTCCACGGTCCACTTAAAGGGTCTACTACTTGGAGAATAACAGGTTGGATTATTGCTATCGATGATATCATGAGTAATAGGAGGCATCCCGCGGCAAATTTTACCACGTCCCACCTCATACAACCACCTTAAACATCTGCGAACTATGAACGGTTCTTACTAATAAAGTTGAAATTTTATAGCATCCGACATGTCATGGTTTATCGTTAAAATCTTTAATGTTTAGATTGCGGCGTATATTCCCGGCCCTGGGATATAGACTCCACCCCACTGACATGTTTGCCTATGGCTTAATTTAATTAATTAAAGGATAGCCTTAAGTAATTAAATGTCATACTTGCCATGTTCGAGTTTAGCGGTTTTGCCGGGTGATATCCTTGTTTAAAGATGAATTAATCCGTAGTCTTAAGGATAGGATTAACAGGTGGGAGGAGGAACGTGTCAAGAAGGACTTAGAAAGACATCCTGAGAGGATGGCTGAGTTCAAAACGTCATCCGGCATACCTGTGAAGCGTGTATATACTCCGTTGGACGTGGAACGTATGGATTATTTCAAGGATTTAGGGCTTCCAGGCGAGTATCCGTTTACCAGGGGCATACATGCAACGATGTACCGTGGCCGTATTTGGACGATGAGGCAGTTCGCTGGCTATGGTACTGCTGAGCAGACGAACCAGAGGTTTAAGTATCTGCTCGAGGAGGGAGAAACCGGCCTTAGCGTCGCATTCGACTTTCCCACTATTATAGGGCTTGACTCAGACCATCCGATGGCTGTCAACGAGATTGGCATATGTGGCGTCGCTGTTGACACCCTTGCGGACATGGAGGTAATATTTGACGGCATACCCCTAGACAGGGTGACGACTTCTATGACGATAAACGCTCCGACCCCGGTCCTGCTGTCTATGTATATCGCGGTGGGTGAGAAGCAGGGGGTTCCCATGGAGAAACTTGGCGGCACAGTTCAGAACGACGCTTTAAAAGAGTTTATAGCGCAGAAGTCATATGTATTCCCACCTGAGCCAGCTGTCAAGCTTACAACAGACGTTATAGAGTTCTGTGTCAAGTATATGCCAAAGTGGAACCCGATAAGCATATCTGGGTATCATATTAGGGAGGCTGGAGCAACGGCTGTTCAGGAGCTGGCGTTCACCATTGCAGATGGAATAGCGTATGTTGAGGCCATGCTCAAGAGGGGACTCGGTGTAGACGAGTTTGCCCATAGATTATCATTCTTCTTTGCATCCCACAATGACTTCTTTGAGGAGATAGCTAAGTTTAGGGCAGCAAGGCGGATGTGGGCCAGGATCATGAAGGAAAGGTTCGGGGCCAAAAAGGAGAGATCTATGTGGCTTAGATTTCACACTCAAACCTCTGGTGTAGCGCTAACAGCTCAGCAGCCCGAGAATAATATTATAAGGGTTACAATTCAGGCTTTAGCAGCTGTCCTTGGCGGGACACAGTCTCTGCATACAAACAGTATGGATGAGGCTTGGGCTTTACCCTCGGAGAAAGCTGTAAGGATAGCTCTTAGAACCCAGCAGATAATAGCTTATGAGAGCGGCGTCGCCAACGTTGTCGACCCGCTTGCCGGCTCCTACTACGTTGAGTGGCTAACAGACAGGATGGAGGAGGAAGCCATGAAGTACATTGACAGGATTGATGGTATGGGGGGAATGATAGAGGCTGTAAAGAGGGGGTTCCCGCAGAGGGAGATTGCAGAGAGCTCCTATAGGTTCCAAAGAGAGGTTGAAGAAGGCAGGAGAGTAATAGTTGGGGTAAACAAGTATGTAGACGAAAACGAGAAGCTTGAGATTCCACTCCTCAGGGTGGACCCCGAGGTTGTAAGGGTGCAGCTGGAGCGTCTAAAAAGGGTAAAAGAGCAGAGGAACAGCGACAGGGTTAAACGAACGCTGGAAAGTTTGAGAAAGGCTGCTGAAAGGGATGAGAATATAATGCCGTATGTGTTAAATGCTGTTAAAGCCTACGCCACGATAGGGGAGATAATGGGTGTTTTAAAGGAGGTGTATGGAGAATACCAGGAGCTAATAATATTTTAGGGATGGCCATGAGCGGAGAGGAGAGAAAGATTAAGGTTTTGATAGCTAAACCCGGCCTCAACGGCCATGACAGGGGGGCGAAGGTCATTGCAAGAGCGTTAAGAGATGCAGGCATGGAGGTTATATATACAGGGCTCAGGCAGACGCCTGAACAGATTGTGGAGACAGCGATTCAGGAAGACGTGGATGTTATCGGACTCAGCATCTTGTCGGGTGCCCACATGACCCTGCTACCCAGGGTCGTGGAGCTGCTGAGGGAGAGGGGGATTAATGATGTTTTAGTGATCGCCGGGGGAATAATCCCAACTGAAGATATTCCGGCGCTTAAAAAGGCTGGGATAGCTGAGATCTTCGGCCCCGGCTCCCCGCTGAAGGACATCATCGAGTATATTAGGAGAAATGTTAAGAGGAAACGGTAGAGATGAACTGAAGATGAAAGTGAAGTATAACCTGGAAGAGCTCGTTGAAAGACTCTTAAGGGGGGACAAGTTTGCCACAGCAAGGCTTATAAGCATGGCTGAAAACGATGCTTCGGTAGCCCGTAGGATAGTTTCACTTATTTATCCCAGTACTGGTAACGCCCACGTTGTCGGTGTAACAGGCCCCCCGGGTAGTGGGAAGAGCACACTTGTCCATAAAATGGTTAAGGAATGGAGAAAACTGGGGAAAACGGTTGGAGTGTTGGCTGTTGACCCTTCCAGCCCGTTTACAGGTGGGGCGCTTCTAGGTGACAGAATTAGGATGCAGGATTTAACCGGCGACGAAGGGGTCTTTATTAGAAGCATGGCTACCAGGGGAAACCTCGGCGGCATTTCCAGGGCGACAAGGGATGCTGTTAAAATCCTAGATGCCTCAGGCAAGGAAGTTGTGGTTGTGGAAACCGTTGGTGCAGGCCAGTCGGAGGTTGACATAATGAGGGTGGCTCATACAATCCTCGTGGTTCTCTGCCCAGGGCTTGGAGACGAGATTCAAACGTTAAAAGCCGGCATAATAGAGATAGGGGACATATTTGTTGTTAACAAGTCTGACCGTGAGGACGCTGATGAGACAGCCTTGCAGCTGGAAGATATGCTCAACATGTCCCCAACAATTCGTTCCGGCATGTCTGGCTGGATACCTCCCGTCGTTAAAACCTCTGCAATCATGAACACCGGGGTAAAAGAACTTGTAGATAAGATAGAAGAACACCGTAGATTTCTAAGGCGGACAAAATTCAATGAGTACATCGAGAGATGGGCGAGACAGGAGGTACTGGAGGCCCTCAGAGGAAGATTAGAAGAGATCATTTTAAAGTCAGTAACGAAAGACGATAGTTTTAACAAGCTCATTAGAAAGGTTGGAGAAAGAAGGATAGACCCGTACACCGCTGCTGATATGATCCTAAGTGATTTCCTTAATAAGGTGAAGGGTTAGGACATGCAGAAGCCTAGGCTTAAAAAGGGGATTGTACACGTCTATACGGGTGACGGCAAGGGCAAAACCACCGCGGCGTTAGGCCTGGGGCTTAGAGCCGTGGGGCATGGACTGAAGGTTTACATGATTCAGTTTATGAAGGGTGGAGTTACTTACGGAGAGCACCGGGCTATAGAGCACCTGCCAAACTTCAAGATTGTACAGTTCGGGAGACCTGAGCTTGTAAATCCATCAAACCCGAAGAAAGAGGACATCGATGCTGCCAAGGCGGCAATCGAACACGCAAGACAAGTGGTTATGAGCGGGGAATACGACGTGGTTATCCTAGACGAGGTTAACGTCGCAGTGGACTTCAATCTCATATCCGTTAATGAAGTCCTAGATCTCATACGGAGTAAACCAAAACACGTTGAGCTCGTGCTTACAGGAAGATACGCCCCAGCTGAGATAATAAAGGCAGCGGACCTTGTCACATTTATGCGTGAGGTTAAGCACCCATACCGGGAAGGCCTGGCCAGGCGCAGGGGAATCGATTATTAGGAGTATACACGGCAAATAAGGAAAGTTTATAAAGCATTCCAGGTTGGACTTGACGGGATTAAGGTGAAAACATTTAAGAGCGAGCCTGTCCCGCCAGATAGACCCTGGTTTAAGTTTTGGCCTAAGGGCGTGCCCAAGTCTGTGGAGTATCCTGTCATAACCCTTCACGAGGCTTTGGAGGAAGCAGCGAAAAAGACGCCTGACAAGCCTTTGCTAATCTTCTTCGGTAGGAAGATAACCTACAGGCAGATGGTTGACCTTACAAGCAGATTCGCCGGTGCCCTGTCAAAACTAGGACTTGAGAAGGGAGATAGAGTAGCAGTAGTTCTGCCGAATACCCCACAGTTTATGATAGCCTACTATGGCATCCTTAAAGTCGGCGGTGTCGTTGTCCCTGTTAACCCGCTCTACACCGAAAAGGAGCTTGAACACGTCCTCAAGGATAGCGGCGCAAAGATAGCGGTTGTCCTTGACATGGTGTATAGTAGGATTAAGGCTATAAAAGATAACACGAGTGTTAAGCACATCATAGTTACAAACCTAACCGAGTACATGCCCACCCTGCTCGGATTTATAGCAAGGCTGGTTAAGTTTAAGCCCCCGAAGATCCCAGCCGGGGAAGCATTACAGTTTAAAGATATGGTTAAGGGCCCACCGCTTGAGAAGAAAGTTGAGATAAACCCCATGGAGGACCTAGCCATACTTATGTACACAGGTGGAACAACAGGTATTCCAAAGGGTGCGATGCTAACCCACTTTAACCTTGCCGTTAACGCAATACAGACAAAGCTAGTAGGCTATGTAAATGAGGACAGCGTCTCGCTGGCTGTTCTCCCATGGTTCCACGTCTATGGTATGACCGTAACCATGAATGTGACACCCTTCACAAACTGTACAGTAATAGTACTGCCGAAGTTTGATCCTAAAATGGTGTTCGAAGCCGTCAAGAAGTATAAGCCCACTCACTTCCCAGCAGTGGCAACAATGTACATAGCCCTGATGAACCACCCTGAAATGCCTAAGTACAAGCAGCATATGAAAAGTATAAAGTCCTGCATTGCCGGGGCCATGGCCCTACCTGTAGAGGTTGCTAAGAGATGGAGAGAAATAACGGGAGGCATGATTGTTGAGGGATACGGCCTCAGCGAGGCCTCGCCTGTGACTCATGTGAACCCGCTGGACGACCTATCAAAGGTCAGGTATGGCTCGATAGGCATACCAGTACCTGACACAGACGCTAAGATCATGGATCTGGAGAAGGGTGAGAAAGAGATGAAGCCGGGCGAGCCGGGAGAACTCGTCGTCAAAGGCCCACAGGTGGGCAAAGGCTACTGGAACATGCCAGAGGAGACGGCTAAAACCTTCAGGAACGGCTGGCTATACACGGGCGACGTGGCATACATGGATGAGGACGGCTACTTCCACATCGTTGACAGGAAGAAGGACATGATTAACGTTGGAGGCTTGAAAGTCTGGCCTAGAGAGGTTGAGGAGGTCATCTACACCCATCCAGCAGTGAAGATGGCGGCAGTAGTAGGTGTGAAAGACGAGTACTACGGCGAGGTTCCGAAGGCTTTCGTAGTCCTAAAAGACGAGTATAAGGGGAAGGTTAAACCAGAAGAGATAATAGAACACTGCAAGGGCAAACTAGCCAAGTATAAGATTCCAAAACAGGTCGAATTCAAGGATGAGCTACCGACAACCATAGTAGGGAAGGTGTTGAGGCGTAAACTGAAAGAGTAAAATAGCCATCTCAACTGCTCTGTCACCCACCTTTTCCTCCTCCACAATTTCTACCCATCTCTTAAACAGCTACTCTTCAAATATCCTTCCCAGCAAACTTGACAACACCAAATCCACCCAGCAGAGGAAACAGACTCTCTCGAAGTAAGGGATGCTAACCCCAGAAGCTTTGGAGCAGCTAGAGGAGTTGAGACTGAAACTAAGGGAGAATGCGGAAGCCTAAACCTGATAGTTATATAAGGCATCACGCCAGCCTGACGGATAGGTCATCAGGAAGATGTCTTTAACTCCCTTATCCTGTAAAACCGGTGAATAACCAATAATGGTTGAAGGTATCTGCAACTAGTATTTGCCTCCTACAATCTACGTGTGATAGCCCTAAACCCGTCTTTAACCCTTAGAAGGCCGCGTCCGAAGTGTCAGGGAACGCTGCTCCACTTAGGCTTCCTACTCGCCTTTACAGTATTCGCGCGCGTCACCCCCTACTCCACCGCGCTCTGCCATAATTGGTTCTCGACTCTCCTGAGATTGAGACGCCAAGAATAATCATCCCAATAAGCCTTGACATAACTGCAAATGAGAATGCCATAACAGAGCTGGGACGGTGGTGACTAATAGGGTGCATGTGATAAGAGAATATATGCGACAAAGATTGCTCAATGTCCTTTTCACATATGTGGATGGAGAACTATATCTGCAATGCTCACAATGTAGGTTATTGTTAGACGGGTAGAGCGAGTTAGTAAACAATAAAGTAGTTGGTGGGTTGTGAGGGCTCAGATTCACGGGCTATAAAGTAGTAAAATTTACATTGATAAGTTTAGGGCGGTGCATAGCAGTTCGGCTAGGTCTGTAACCTTAAGCTTGTCCTCGGCTCCTACCACTTTCACAGCGTCCTCTAGTGTTGCCAGGCAGAATGGGCATGTGGTTATGAGCAGTTCAGCCCCTGTGTTTAATGCTTCAGCCACCCTTCTCTCCGCAGTCCTCGGACCTGGCGGCCCGTCATACCACATTCTCCCCCCTCCTCCCTCACAGCATAGGCTGTTCATCTTGTTCCTGTCCATTTCCACGAGTTTCACGCCTGGGATGCTTTCTATTATCTTCCGGGGTTCTTCCAATATTCCATTGTACCTTCCCAGGTAACATGGGTCGTGATAGGTTACTGTAAGCTCCAGTCTCTTGTCGAATCTTATCTTGCCCTGGTCGATAAGCTCTGTAAGGAGCTGTGTGTAGTGTTTCACATCCTTTTTCAGCCCATGGTATCTATTCTTGAATGTGTTATAGCAGTGGGGGGATGTTGTTATTATCGTTTCTCCCGCGTACTTGTTAAGGTTCTCCACGTTTTCCTCCATGAGTAGTTCGAATAGGCCTTCCTCCCCCATGTTGTAAACTTCGTTTCCACAGCATGTCTCCTTTTCCGCTAGTATTCCAAATTCTATCTGTTGATCAGTGAGTATTTTTGCCAGCGCCCTAGTTGACTCCTGGGCCCTGCTGTCATAGGCAGAGCTGCAGCATGTGAAGAGAATGTTTCTTACAGGTTCTTCGCCAGCCTTCCTGACGGGAAGACCTTCAGCCCATTCCCCTCTTTTCATACGGCTTCTTCCCCATGGGTTTCCATGCTTATAGACGTTTTCAAGCGCGTCTCTTATCATTGGCGGTATTCTTCCATATTCTATCATGTTCTTCCTGAACTCTATGATTAGGTCTACGGTTTTCACGCCTCTTGGGCATCTAACCTTGCACGTGCTACAGGTTGTGCAGTCCCAGAACTCGCTCCTGCCTGAGACTGATTTTTCCAGGCCGAGGACTATTCTTGCAACTGTCTTCCTAAAGTTCATGGCTGACTTCTCTGAGAGGGGGCAGGAGCCAACGCATGTGCCGCATTCCATGCACAAGATTGCATCGCATTCCTTGACAATTCTAAGGAGTTTGCTCACGCCTTTTCACCCTTCCGGATGATTCTTTCTGCAGCGAGCTCGACGATATCATAGACTTTTGCTTCACCAATGGAGGCCTCTGCTTCCTTTAGGGAGGCTTTGCATGAAGGGCAAGCTGTAGAGATTATGACGACTCCGTTCTTTAACAGCTGGTTCACCCTTACGGTTGCGACTTTAATGCTCAAACTGTTATTTTGAGCTTTAAGCATACCTCCCCCTCCACAGCAAAATGTTTTCCTACCCGAGTATTCCGGTTCTGTAAGTTGGTAGCCCATCCTTTCTAAAAGTTTCCGCGGCTCATCTATTACGTCGGTATGCCTTGAAAGCTCACATGGGTCATGATAGGCTATCTTCTCAGGCTGGCCTGGCTCGAGGCTTATTAAACCTTCATCCAACAATTTTAGGATGTACGTGACAGCTGGGACTACGTTGAAGCTGGGTTTGTAGCCTAGGGTCCTCTCATACTCAACCGATAGCTCCCTATAGCATGTTGGGCAGGAGGTTATAACTGTTTCGGCGCCTGCAGACTCCAATGCTTGGACCACTTTTTCCGCCTGCTCTCTAGCCATCTCCGTGGACCCTATCATTTCTAGCGGGGCGCCACAGCACGGTTCTTCAAAGCCTAGGATTGCCCAGTCAACCCCTGCGGAGTTCAGTATGCCGAAGAGCGACTCAGCTGTAGGCCTGTTAACGGCCTTCGCCGAGGTCGTACAGCCTATAAAGTATATTGTTTTAGCCTTTCCAACCGGTATCCTATACTTCCTGGAAGCCTTCCTGAGCCAGAACTTTCTAGCTGAGGGTGACAATCCGTAGGGGTTTCCGGAGCGTCTAAAGTTTTCCTCCACAGCTTTCAGGGGGTCTGGATTGTATCCTTTACTGTTCAGGTATTCTCTAAGCCTATACCAGAGGGTGTGTGGTTTTATGTCGTACTTGCAGTTCTCAGTGCAAGCGCCGCACAGTGTGCATTCATATACCATGTTAGCCTCGTCGGATAGGTTTTGAAGTATGCCGAGGCTTCCCTCACCACCTATCTTGTATATTATTCCTTGTTCAGCCTCGTATACTCTCCTGAAGAGGCGGCTCTTAAAGAGGGGTAGGTGCCTCGTGTTCCCCGAAGTTTTGAAGACTGGACAGTCAACTATGCACTGACCGCACCATCCACAGATCAAAAGGTTTTCTAATTCTTCCCCCTTTAAGTTCATATTAACCACCTACGAACATTTCCAGCTCATCGGTCTGGAACGTTGTTAGCGGAGGCTCTTCCTCCAGGCTACGCCCTGCCTGGTAGTTGAATAGTGCCTGGTTGCTCTCCGAGAGCAATATGAAGAGTCTTGTCAGGTTTACGTCGTTTGGGCATGCCTGTTCGCAAAGGCCGCACTGGATGCATGAAGTTGACATATGGAGAGCCCTACCAATATGGAACTGTATTTTAGACTCCAATAGATGAACGGTGCCAGAGTCCGGCTTCCAACCCAGGAATTTCCTGGTGATGTAGTCATACCGGGGAGAGTCGTAGAAGCATTCCTTACAGAAACATATGGGGCATGCCTCCATACAGTTGTGGCAGCCTATACACTCCTCGAACAACTTCTCCAGATCTTCAAGTCCATTAAAGGATACGTTATCGAGGTATTGTTTCCTATTCTTCCTTCTATCTTCTAATAGGCTTCTGAAGGGTTCATATGGGTCTCCTTCGCCTAGCTTATAGCCTAGGTCCTTTATGAGGCTTAGGCCCTCCTCACTGCCCAAGTACACGTATAGTCCATCCCTGGAAGGTGAGAAATGTACGTCAAAGTATGGTGGGACAGGGTTTAAGCAAATCTTGCAGGCTTCCCTATAGTCTTCATGCATCTCTACCCCCCTGTATCTCTCTATTATTTTACCCCTCTCCATACCTGACTCTGCCAGCTCCCTGTATTTTTCAACGTCTATGGTACCTAGACAGTCAACGGAGGCTATCAGAATTTTTTCCCGGTCCACCTGCTGAAACTTCACAAGTTCCACAAGCGCACGGGCCATGCACGGCTTAACTATTGCCAGTACTTTCGCCCTAGCCTTCGGGTTTGAAGCCCAAGTAAGCATCTTGGGAATTGGTACGCCTGGGATGACAGGGGCGAAAGGTGCAATATCTAGCTCTTCATTTTTACCGTAGAGTTTTATCGTGAAGCCTTCACCCTGAGGTGATAGACATAGCACGTAGTCTACTCTCTCCCTGTCAAGGATTTGAGAGAGTAGGTTTTTCAGGGCTGAATCAACACTTCCAGGTACAAGTATTCTCTTCAAATATCACCACCTCCTATGGGGTTAGGGCCAAGTTTCCGTATTTGCTCGGTAAACTCTTCAACAACCTTGGCGAATTTCGAACCTTCTGAAGCGCTTATATACTCAAATCTAACCCTTTCAGGCTCTAAACCAAGAGTTTTAAGTGTGTTTTTAATCACAGCCATCCTACGCCTAGCTTTCAGATTACCTTCAAGGTAGTGGCAGTCTCCCGGATGGCATGCTCCCACAAGCACTCCGTCCACACCGTCTAGGAGAGCCCTAACAATGTATGCAGGGTCCACCCTGCTTGAGCAGTTAACTCTTACCGGCCGTATCGAGGGCGGATACTTGATTCGCAGGGTTCCAGCTAGATCGGCTGCTGCGGATGCACACCACCTGCAAAGGAAGCTTAGAATTAGAGGCTTGTACGTGGGTTCTTCTAGGACATCAACCTCTGCAAGGAGCTGGGGGTCAGTATACTTCTGCTGTTGCATTGCCCCTGAGGGGCATGCTGCAACGCAGGCTCCGCAGCCCTTGCACATAAGGCTTTCGACATGGGAGATCCTCCTACCATTCTTCACAACCAGCTCTACTGCGTTGAACGAGCAAACATTTACGCATGTACCGCATCCACTGCATACTTCCTCTGAAACTGTTGCGATGGTAGGTTCAACAGTTACTTTCCCGGTTGCCAGTAGTGACGCCGCTTTTGAAGCGGCTGCCCCGCCTGCGGTCATGCTTTCAATAATGTTTTTCGGCCCTGTAGCGGCGCCTGCCAGGAACACCCCGTCTGTAGGCGACTCCACAGGTCTGAGTTTAAGATGTGCTTCTCTAAGGAAGCCATCCGGGCCGATGCTGGCCTTTGTAACCGTGCAAACCTCCTTTAGGTCTCTTGGAGGGGTCATGCCGTTCACAAGGACCAGGAGATCTATCGGTACCTTGAGGTTCTCCTGAATTGTTACGTCGTAGGCCTCTACGGTGAGTCCTCCTTCCATGCTTACCTTGGGCGGGTCCTCCACTCTGACAAATTTTACTCCCTGCTCGGATGCCTTGATGTAGAGGTCTTCCCCTCCCTTCTCGTAGGTTACTATGTTCCAGAAGAAAACGTAAATGTCTGATTTTGGATATTTCTCTTTGATCCTAACTATGTTTCTAATGGCTGATCCACAGCACATTCTTGAACAGTAATCCGCTGCTTTCTCCGTTGTCCCCATGGAGCCGACGCACATGATAAACGCTATTCTTCGGGGTACTTCTCCGCCTATCTTTAGCTCCCCGCCTGTGGGCCCTTCTTCGTCGAGCATTCTCTCAAGCTGGAACAGTGTTACAACCCTGCTGTCTTTCTTGTAGCCGTACTCTGCCAGGGCAGGCTCATATGGGCTATAGCCTGTTGCCAGTATCACAGCTCCAACCTCCACTTTTATCTCAGACGCCTCTTGTTTGAGGTCTATTGCCTTGGCCTGGCATACCTCTACGCATTTACCGCACATCGTACACGCGTCTCCATCTATTACGTAAGCCTCTGGGTATGCTCCTTTGAAAGGTAGATATATCGCCTTTCTCATGTTAAGGCCATATTCGTACTCGTTTTCAACCTCTACAGGGCAGACCTCGGCGCACTTTCCGCATAGGGTGCAGTCGCCTGTAACATATCGTGGGCTTACCTTTATCAGGGCTGTAAAGTTTCCAACTGCACCGTCAAGGGACTCAAGCTTTGAATTTGTAAATACGTGGATTCTCGGATTTGATTTTACGACTTCCACTAGCTTCCTCACAACGTCTATTCCTCTGCTCTCCTTGCCCACAAGGTAACCTACTCTCGCCGCATTTCCACCTAGGGTTGGAGACTTTTCAACAAGGTAGACGTCGAACCCTCGGTTGGCCGTGTTCAGGGCTGCGGTTATCCCTGATACTCCGCCGCCAAGTACGAGGACTGAGGGTTTAACGTCCATAACAATATCCTCTAGGGGCTCTAGGAGCCTAGCTTTTGCAACTGACATCCTTACAAGGTCCTTTGCTTTCTCTGTTGCCGCATGTTTATCGTCGTGAACCCATGAGCAGCATTCTCTGATGTTTGCTATCTCAAGGAGGTATGGGTTTAGCCCTGCCTCCCTTAGGACCCGTCTAAACGTGGTTTCATGCATTGATGGAGAACAGGCTGCAACCACAATCCTGTTCAAGCCTTTCTCAGATATGTCCCTTTTAATCATCTCCTGGCCTGGGTCGGAGCACATGAATATGTAGTCCCTTGCCACAACAACGTCCTCCAGGCTTAGGGCGTCTTTCACCACTTCTTTTACATCTACGATGCCAGCTATGTTTAGCCCACAGTGGCACACGTAAACTCCGATCCTGGGCTTCTCACTCATCCTTGACACCTGCTGCCAGGATTGAGGCTTTAACCGCTGCCACTCCAGCCTGTGTTACTGAGTCAGGTATATCTTTTGCGCCCGCTGCAACGCCGCAGACGTAAATGCCATCTATACTTGTACCAGTAGGGTCGAAGTAGGGTTTTACAAGCTTTACAAATCCGTCATCGTCAAGCTCTAAACCTATGTCTGGGATTACGGGTTTAACTCCCACCGCCAGCACTACCATCTCCACCTCTAGCTTCTCCAGGGATCCCTTCATTGTGTTTTCATATCTCACTATGAGGTTTTTCGTCCCGGGATCCTCCTCTATCTCCCCCGGCCTTCCCCTAACATACCTTATGTTGAACTCTCTTTTCGCCCTCTCTACGAATTCCTGGTATCCCTTTCCATAGCTTCTAACGTCCATATAGAAGATTGTGCACTCAACATCTGGCAGGTGCTCCTTCGCCAGTATTGCTTGCTTTGTCGATGCCATACAGCATATTGCACTGCAGTACTTGTTCGTTTGAACGTCTCTCGAGCACACACACTGAATGAAAGCTATACTTCTAGGGTGTTTCCCATCTGATCTTCTCACGATTTCACCTCCGGTAGGCCCCGTAGAGGATAGCAGCCTTTCAAACTCTAGATGTGTATAGACATTTGCGTATCTCCCATAGCCGTACTCCGGCCTTCTCGAGGGGTCCTCAAGCGTTAGGCCTGTCGCCACTATTATTGATGCAACGTTCACCTCTAGGGTTTCAGGTTTTTGGTTGAAGTCTACGGCTTTCGCCGGGCATACCGTCATGCACACTCCGCACAAAGGTCTTTCCCTCGCCCTTTCAGCGAGTCTTTCAGGTGGGTTTAGCCGTATACAGTGTTCAGCGTCGATAACAGCCTTCCTAGGAACTGCCTGGGGGAACGGGATGTATATCGCCTTTCTGAGGCTCATGTTTAGATTGTACTCGTCTGGAACCTTGCTTGGACATTTTACGGTGCACTCTCCGCACCCTGTGCACTTATCGATGTCTACGTACCTCGGTTTTTTAAGGATTTTAACAGTAAAGTTTCCTCCGTGACCCTTTATCTCTTTGACCTCGGAGTAGGTTAATAGCTCTATGTTTTTGTGGCTTCCTACAGAGACCATTTTCGGTGTCAGGATGCAGGAGGCGCAGTCAAGTGTTGGAAAGGTCTTGTCGATCTGAGCCATCCTTCCCCCTATGCTTGGCGACCTTTCCACAAGGTATACTTTTACCCCTTGATCTGCAAGATCTAATGCTGCCTGAATCCCTGATATCCCACCGCCAATGACGAGCACAGGCTTCAATCCATCACCGCCAATTCATGAATTTGGCTTTCCCTGTTAGGCGTAGATCTCATGCTTGCTGTTTGAGCTTCTGAATCTCTTCTTTAAGCACTGGTGCCATCTTATACATGTCTTGGACGATGCCGTAATGTGCAACGTTGAATATTGGTGCTTTAGGATCTTTATTAACTGCAATTATAAGTTTCGCATTTTTCATCCCGAGTATATGCTGGAATGCGCCGCTTATACCCATTGCCAGGTATAGTTTAGGCTTGACTGTTTTGCCTGAACTACCGACCTGCCTGTCTTTAGGTAGGAGGCCTTTGTCGGCAACGGGTCTTGAGCATGCGAGTACGCCTCCTAGGGCCTTTGCGAGCTCTTCGAAAACTGACAGTTGTTCAGGCTCTCTTACCGGGCGGCCTATTGCAACTATAACTTCGGCTTTTTCTATGTCAACTTCTCCCTTCGGCGGCTCTACATATTTTACGAATTTCTTCCGTTTAGCTTCTCCCAGTTCCAGCTTAAACTCTTCCACGGTGCCTTTAACAGGTTCAACCTCCTCAGCAGGGAAGGTTCCAGGTCTTATTGTTAAAATGTAGGATTCAGCCTCTTTCAAAGTTGCTTCCATGTTGATTTTTCCGCTGTATACCTGCCGGGTCACCTTTATTTTGCCGTCTTCAAACTTTACACCAATACAGTCAGTTGCAAGTGGGACTCCAAGGCTGGAAGCGGTCCACGGGGCTAGCTCCATGCCAACAGCTGTGTGGCCTATTAGTGTAAGGAAGGGCTTCTCCCTCTCTATAACCTGTTTTAAGGCTGCAGTGTAGAATTCTGAGTTGAAACCTTGAAGACTCTCATCTTGGACTGTTATAACCTTATCGGCGTATTCTGCAAGTTTCTCCGCGTATCCTTTAACATCTGACCCGATTATGAGGCATGAAACCTGGGGGTTCTCCAGTCCTTCTATATGTCTTGCGAAGCCTATGAGTTCAAAACTGACGTCTCTAAGCTCGCCCATCCTATGCTCGGCCAGCACTAATATCCTGGTCATACTAACCCCCTCTCCCTGAGGATTCCAACTATTTTTGAAGCTACATCTTCAGGGCTTCCGCTGATAAACTCAGTTTCAGCCTTTATGACTGGTATATACATCTTCTCTATCCTCACCCACGACTCTTCCAAGGCTTTCTCCCTGTCTAGGCCAAGATCCTCAAGGGTTTTAACCTGAATCTGTTTTTTAGCAGCCCTCCTTATACCCATTATCGACACATACCTGGGTTCATTTATCCCTGTCTGGATGGTAAGCAGGGCTGGGAGCTCTAGTTCTAAGACCTCTTCAACCCCGCCCTCAACCTCCCTGTTCACCAGAAGCCTGCCGTTCTGCAACTCAACCTTCTTGACAAGGGTAGCATACGGTATTCCAAGCATCTGGGCCAGTGCAGGCCCAGTCACCGAATATGCCAGGTCACCTGACATAGCCCCCGTTAGAATAAGGTCATAATCCAAATCTCTTATAGCTAGATACAGCATCCTTGCAACTGCGTATGAATCATATCCTTTGAGCCCGCCATCGTCGATGCGGATTGCTTCATCTGCCCCTTTAGCAAGACACTTTCTTAAAACCTCATTTGAAGATTCTGGTCCAACCGTAATTACTGTTACATTGCCGCCGTAGTTCTCCTTGATCAGGAGGGCTTCCTCGACTGCGTAGTTGTCCCATTCATTTATGTCAAACGCTAGACCCTCCTTCCTGATATCCTTCTGTGTTTCATCTATTTCAAGCTCAGCCTCCGCGACGTCTGGTACACGCTTAACGCAAACGATAATATCCATGGAGCCACCACCGGGAAAATCCACATTTTCTTTAAAATTTTAACCTGAAACCTGACGAATCGTAATGGGCAAGAAACGATGTAAATGCGATGTTTCATAAGGTATTGGTTATTTAAGTACGATGTTTTAAGTGGCGGGTAGTCAAACACTTCTAAAGCTTTATATGTTGCCTTTAAGATGCTCCTAACTGGAGAGACTGGGGCTATGGATATTATAGACTTCCACATACATCCACTTCTGAATTTTGCAAGTGTGAAGGATATTCTCAGAGAGATGAATGAGGCGGGGGTCAGTAAGGGAGTTCTGATAGCCATAGATGTTGACCCCAAAGATGTTGGGAGAAGAGATATCTGGCCATTCATAGAGAACATGCTTTTTGACCTCTGTATTTGGGATACCGAAAGGGTTAGGAAGCACATGGCTTTACTTCTTGAAAAGGCAAGGATAGATAATGAGGTTGTTTCCCGCCTCGTAGGAGAGTATCCTACAAGGTTCTACGGAATGGGGTCTGTGAATGTTTCAAAGGGCTCCAGGTATGTCAAGGAAGCTTTGAAAGAGCTTAAAGACGGGGGTTTTATAGGCGTGAAGCTTTACCCCACCCTGCAGTTCTTTAACCCTTCTAAGAGTAAGGGGGTTAAAAAGATATGTGAATTCTGCTGTAAAGAAGGGAAAATTTTGATGTTTCACACCGGGTGCGACCCGGGAATATGGGAAAGGCCTCAGATCTCCGAGTTCTCAAGGCCCAGGCTGATAGAGCCGCTCATAAAAAAATACAAGGACGTAGAGTTTATACTCGCCCATTCAGGATCCTACAGTGCACTATTACCGAAAATATGGTTTAACGAGGCGGTAGAGATAGCGTCTACATACGACAACGTGTGGCTTGACACATCGGCAGTAACATATCTGTTTCATGATGTTGAAGCCGTCAGCAGGCTTAGAGAGGCGGGGGCCATGGATAGAATCCTGTTCGGCTCAGACTATCCAGTGATAAGTGGAGTAAGCATGAGGGATTCTGTAAACCATGTGTTAGACTCGAAAATCCTAGAGGAGAGGGAAAAAAGGAAGATACTCTTCTTGAACGCTATGAGAGTTCTGGCTAACTATTAGCGGGTTTCACCCGCCTATGGATCGTTGTTAACCGGGGACATGCTAAAACCTTGGTGTAATGGTTCTTTGCTTTATGGGGCCACTATTTCAGCGTACACAGGGAGATGGTCTGAAGCTAGGGAGTATATTGTTCCGTGGCTTAGAACTTTGAATCCCTCTGATACGAAGATGTAATCTATCCTCTCGTGAGGGTTCCATGAACTGGACGTGTAGTCTCCATGCCTTCTATCAGGGGGGCATAGGCTGAAGGTGTCTTGCACAACTGAGAGGATTCTGGCGAGGTTCTCCCTGTCTATGGGGTTTTCTGTATAGGCATCTATGTTGAAGTCTCCAGCCCATACGAGGGGGGTGCTGGCTGCCTCCACCATCTTTACGGCTTTCTCTACTTGTACCCTCCTATTTTCAGCGTCAACAGCTGTAAAGTGAACTGCAAAAACTGTCAGGCTTCGCCCGTCCACATCCAATGTCGCCCAGAGAAGGACATCGGTCTCAGCCGGGCTTTCCAGAAGGGTGTAGTTAAACTCTGAGACAGGGTATTTACTTAAGATTATGTCTCCCTGCCATACTCCCTCGAGGGCTGGCACATATACCAGGAACATGTTAAGTCTTTTGCCTAGCCAGACTGCTTCGTCAAGATATGCTGTCATGGCGCAACCTTGGTCGACCTCTTGGAGGACGAGAATGTCAGGGTTGAATTCCATTATAGTCTCTGCTATGGCCTCCATGCACAGCCTACCATCTACGTTGAATCCTTCATGGATATTATAGGTCATAACCCTTATTCCTTCCCCGCCTGAAGGTACGGGGCTTACCCTGTACATGGGAGCTGATATTCCAAGTACTAGCAGAGGAATAGCTAACACTAGGAGTACTCTGTTCCCTATGCCAAGTTTCACCGACGCCTGTCTCCCCTTTGAAACCGCCAGGACGGGTATAGAGGCTATAATTGAGGCTGGAACCATGACTATTAGCAGTTTCCCCCTGAACGGGGATGCTGCCGGTAGGAAGGCATATACAAACGTGAAGGTGTACATTACTGTCCATAGAAATAGAAGCATGTTTCCCAGTATGCATGCTGCTGAGACAGCCCTCCTCTTACCACCTGAAGGCTTATGTGTTACTGCATACCAGACAAGCATATACATGTTAAGGGCTATGAAGAACTGGCCAATAATAAATGGTGCCAGCGAGCACACCCCGTGAACGTAGAATATGGATAGAATGGCTACGACTATAATCAGGCATCCAACTGTCACGAGAGGCCGGTTCTCGATGACCGGAAACATTACAGACATGGAGACCGCAGCCACCAGGAGAAATGATAGCAATGGTATACCAAGATAGCCCGGGCTAACGTGTGAAAGTCTAAGTAGAAAGCTTGGACTGCCAAATATGGTGAATTGAAGAAATAGTATAATCCATAGGCCTGAAAAGGTTAGAACATACCTTAGGCTGGATACTTTTACAGCTGGGATATCCCCTGCATTATAGGGGAACCTTCTAATCCGGAATGAAAGGTATGCAGCAACAGTTGAGATTACAACTTGTACCGGTAGGAGCCTGGGATTTAGCGTTGGTCCATAGGTTACTCCGAGAACGTGGATGGAAAGCTCATAAGATACGGCCAACAAAAACCCCATGGCTAGAATCCTCGCCCCATTTCTTACCCCAGAGAAAAATTCTGCAGTGTATGGAAGTAAAATTCCAAAGAGGCCTACGATAAGCGAGGATGTTAGCATTTCAGCCCACGCAGGCAGGTTAAATCCTATTATAACTGTGAATACTGAAATAAAGAGTAGAAGCACCGAGAGAACCCTGGTAGTGGATACTCTCCTTCCTATCACCACCGCAATTAATGGCGAGGCGAAGGCGAGAACCGTTAGAAGCATGAGCGGTGAGCCGCCTGGAGCACCCCACTCGCCGAGGTCCCATATAAGCTTGTAGAGCCATGAGAGGTAAGCTTTCAATCCCTGGAAGTATGAGATCCCAATTACTAGTGGCATTAGGATCAAGACTAGACCTATACTTGAAGACCGTTCGCTACGTGCCTCCATTATGTCAATCCTCATAGGTGACTATAATAAAATTTCTCAGACTCCGGCATCCAATCTTACATCCTACAT
>JAVCBU010000015.1:0-13834 GCA_037917685.1 Thermoproteota archaeon | reverse complement strand
GCTGAAAGGCAGGAAGTTGAAAGGAAACTAGAGGGATACATTTCCCAGCTAACTCAGCTAATAGGTGGATAAGATGAAAGCTGATTTAAATATAACATTTTACAGAGAAGAAAAATTCAAGGAAACACCAATTGGCAAAATTCCCAAAGATTGGAAAATAAGTAAATTGGATAATATAGTAACCGAATGCAAAACCGGGATTCCTGTAAAGCAGCAGGATAGAGTTCAAGGTCCTTATCCATACTTTGGAGCTAATGGAATAATAGACTATGTTAAAGATTACATCTTTGATGGAGAATATATTATTGTCGCTCAAGACGGATCAATCGGTGCAATTCACTATTTTAACGGAAAGTTTTGGGCAAATAATCACGTGTGGGTAATTAAAACTAAATCTTCTGTTTTCCCAAAGTTTTCATATTATGTCTTTAAGAGGCTCGATTGGAGAAGACTAGCCACAGGTAGTACACGACCCAAAATTACTCAACAGTCACTCCTTCGAGTACATATCCCACTTCCACCTATTACAGAACAACAAAAAATCGCTGAAATTCTTTCAACCGTTGATGAAGCCATTCAAAAAACAAATGAAATTATCGAGAAAACTAAGAGGCTTAAGAAGGGTTTGATGCAGGAGCTTTTAACGAAGGGAATAGGGCATAAGGAGTTTGAGGATACAGAAATAGGAAGGATACCGAAGGAATGGGAAGTTGTTAGATTAAGGGATGTTATCCTAGAAGCAAAGCCTGGTTTTGCATGTGGTAAAAGAGATAAGAATGGAGTAATACAGTTAAGGATGGATAGTATAGATACAGAAGGGTGGATAAATCCTAAAGCATACGTTAAAGTTCCTCCTCCTAAAAACGTCAAGGAATATTTCCTTAGACCAGGGGATATTTTATTTAACAATACTAATAGCATAGACTTAATAGGGAAAACAGCGATTTTTAGAGGGGAATTTTCCCAGTGCGTATATAGTAATCATCTCACAAGAATAAGAGTGAATCCTGCTAAAGTTATCCCGGAATGGATCTTATATATACTTATTAGAAAATGGTGGCTTCGTGTTTTTAAAGCAATATGTCATCCACACGTTCATCAAGCAGGAATCAACAAAGGAGATTTACTTAACCTTAAAATACCTCTTGCACCTCTCACCGAACAAAACAAAATCGTTGAAATGATTTTAACCGTTGATAGGAAGCTTAGGATCGAAATAAAAAGGAAAGAAAAGCTAGAGCGGATAAAGAAAGGTCTAATGGACTTGTTGTTAACTGGGAAAATTAGGGTTAAGGTGAATTAGAATGCCTCATGAGGAAAGGAAGGAGGAAGAGTATTACGATGTTGTAAAGAAAAAGTTAGCAGAACTGTTTAAAGAAAAGAGCGTTAAAATATACTTGGAAATCACAGCAAGAGGAAAATTTAGTAACAAATTGAAAAGCAAGATTCCTTCTGGTCGAGAAATCATTTTTATTTTTCTCAAAAAATTGGCTCCTGACATCACAGGGTTTGTAGAGGGATGTCGTTTACCAGGCTTCGTTGTAGCTGAGGTTAAACGAGGTAAAATAGAGCTGGATGACATTTATCAGCTAAAAAAGTATGCTGACCTCTTCGAAGCTAGGTTTGCCTTCTTAGTCTCCTTAGAGCCCATTCCAGAGGAAATAAAACGTCTTCTAAAAGTTACCTTTCTCATATCAAAGTTAAAGGGTGGCGTTTACCATTCTTTTGTGCTTGTCCGATTCGATAAGAACAGAGAGGAATTTACGGAGTGGTTTGAAGAGAATCCATTCCTTCAGTCTGTCTATTGGGGGTAGCATGATGTTAGCTGAAAGTAACCTTCAAGAGTACATTGCAAAAAGATTGAGAAGAGATCTAAAATGGGAAGTAGTTAAGTGGGGGCCAGGAGTAAAGGGAGAGAGGGAATCCCTTGAGGAAATATTCCTAAAGGAAAGGTTGTTCAAGGCATTAGAAAGAATTAACGGCATAACCTTGAACGAGGATGAGAGAAGCGATCTGTTTTCTAGGCTAATTTTGTTGCCCAACACGATTGAGGGGATAAAGAACTTCTTGGATTTCGTTAAGAATGGAATTCCTCTTAGAATAAGGAGGAATGGAGAGGAGATAAGCAAGATAATTTACCTTTTTGACTTTGAAAACCCTGAGAATAACGATTTTCTCGCAGTTAGGGAGTTTGAGATAGAGGAGAATGAGAGGAGGAGGCGCTTCGACTTCTGCCTCTTTGTAAACGGTATTCCTTTAGTTGTGATAGAGACTAAGAACCCTTTCAGTAAGGAGGAAGAAGGGACAACGTGGTACGATGCCTATGAGCAGATTTTGGAGTACGAGAGATCTGTTCCTAGCATTTTCAAGTACGTTCAGTTCTGCATAGTTTCAGATGGATATGTAACGAAGCACTTCCCAAATTGCTACGCTGGAGATTACTCAAACCTTCTAGAGAAGGACAAAGGTGTTTGGAAGAGCTTCTATCCCTTTACTGAGGAAGAGGTTAAGCCCCTAAAGATGTTCCCTTACCTTGACTCTACAATATTCGGAATCCTCTCAAAGGGAAACCTCCTTGATTTGATTGAGAACTTCATATTCGTGAAGAGGTTCAAGGACACCTACACGAAGATAATGGCTTGGTACATGCAGTTTGAGGCGACAAACCTGATAGTAAAAAGAGTGGTCGAAGAAAAGGAGAGAGTGGGGTTGATATGGCATTGGCAGGGGTCTGGAAAGACTTTGACTATGGCATTCGCCTCCTGGAAGCTCCTGAGAAATCCCAAGCTTGAAGTTCCCTCCATATTCATAGTGGTTGATAGAAGGGATATAGAGAGGCAGATAGTTGAGGAGGAGTTCGTTCCGATTGGAATAGAGATAGAGAGGATAAGAACGATTAGAGACCTTGTTAAAATCCTAAGATGGGGAGGGAAGGAGAGGGAAGGTAAGAGAGGCATTTTCATCTGTTTAATTCAGAAGTTCAAGCCTGAAAAGCTGAAGAAGCTCCACGATGCTGGGAAAATAGATCTTGAAAGGGAGAACATAATAATATTCACTGATGAAAGCCATAGGAGCCAGTACGGAATCCTTGCGAACGTGATGAGAGGAATATTCAGGAACGCGAAGATCTTCGGATTTACAGGAACTCCCTTAACAAAGCCAGAAAGGAATACTTTTCAGAAGTTCTCTCCAAAAGGGGAGCTTTACCTAAGCAGGTACGGGATGCTCAACTCGATAAAGGACGGTTTTACTTTACCTATACGGTATGAGGCAAGGCTTCCAGAGCTTCACCTTAAACAGGAAGAGATAGAAAGGCTTGCTGAGTATGAGGAAGAGGTAATACAAGAGCTAACACCAGAAGAAAGGAGGCTTTGGAGGAGGAAGCTCAGGCCGAGGATAGCTTTGTTGAAGGGCGCTGAGAGGGTAGAGAAGGTTTGCAAGGACATAGCAGAATACTTCAAAGCGAAGGTTGAGAAGACTCCTCTCAAGGCCATGGTCGCAACTGTGGATAGGGAGTGCTGCGTTTTGTTCAAGAAAGAGCTTGACAAGCACCTGGATCCCAAGTACTCAGAGATAGTCATGACCTACCAGGCTAGGGAAAAGTCGAGGGAAGTGGAGGAGTACAAAGAGGAGCTTGCAAGGAGGTTCGGACACTCTGATTTTGATAGGATAAACAGGGACATAATATTCAAGTTCAGGAACGAGGAGTTCCCAAGGATCCTTATAGTAAGCGACATGCTGCTGACAGGTTTTGACGCTAAAAACCTCTGGATACTCTTCTTGTACAAACCTCTGAAGGAACACCGCTTGTTACAGGCAATAGCTAGGACCAACAGACCTTTCAAGGAGTTGAAGGAGTTCGGTCTTGTCGTCGATTACGTAGGGGTAGCGAAGAACCTAGAGAAGGCTCTACAGAAGTTCGAAAGGGGATTCGTCAAGGAAGCCATGCTCTTCATAAAGGATGTAAAGAGCTCTGAGGAGGATTTTGAAAGGCTCATTAAAGAGCTCAAGGAAATGCTTAGAGATATCAGGATTGAGGGAATAGAGGACGTGGACAAGGCTGTTGAGATGTTAGTTGTGAGTGGGAAGGAGAAGGAGTTTGAGGAGAAGGCTAAGGAGTTAAGAACCCTTTACGAACTAATTTCTCCGTGTGAAGTAGTCTTCAAACACATCGATTTTTACAAATGGGTAATCTGCATTTCTGTAGCGTTGAATAGGTACAGGAAGATAGGAATGAGACTTGAGGAGATAGAGAGGATGGCGAGGAAAACTTACGATCTAATAAAGGAAACGATAGGCGTTGATAGAATAGAGAAGATAGGGGAAGTTGAGGTTGTAGAGCTAGAATCTGGAGGAGAACCAATATCAGGGATTAGGGTTCTCGGAGATCTTGAAAGGAGAGCATCCAGGCTCGGGTCTGAGTTCTACGTAAGCCTAAGGAAGGAAATAGAGAAGATATATGAGGAGATAAGGAAGGAGAAGAAACTGACAAGGGACATCATAGAGAGGATCAGGTCAATTAAGCGAAAGGTAGAAGAAAGGGAGGCTGAAAGGAGGAGGCTAAAGGAAATATTTCCGATATTCGACGTGTTGAGGGACTATTTCTCAGACCACATAAAGGTTAGGGAAGTTTCAAGGGAAATACTCGAAGGACTTAGGAATAAAGATTTGTTAAGCGGGGAGAGCTTCTTGAAGAAGGGACAAAGGAAGAAGATAAGGAGGATAATAAGGGAGGGGATCATAAAGAACTTCGGCCTAATCGAGAAGATAGATGAGATAGAGATGAGGATATTCAGAAACCTTGAGGAGGTGTATGGATGATGAAAGAGAAATCCTCGGAGATCTTTAAGAAAAAGGTTGAGAGAATACTTCAGGAGCTTTTAGAAAAAAGCGATGTGGAGATTCATGGAAACTTAAAGATAGAAGTGGCTAACATGGATGCTTTGGCTCTAATAAAGAGGAACAAGATATACGTGAACTTAGATGCGGCAAAGTACCCTGAACACGTCTTGAAATACATAATTGCTCACGAGCTTGCTCATCTAGTTGTTAAGCGACATACTAGGAAGTTCTGGGAAATAGTGAAGCGCATTTATCCCGATTATGAAAATGGTAAGGAGGAGCTACTGAAACAAGCTAGATCTAAACTAAACAGCTGATAATAAGCTTTCACGGGTCTAAGCTGGCTGTCGAGGAGCAAAAGTCCACAAGGGTTCCCACAGCACCATCCGCAGAAGGCATAGCGGCCCCTCCCCACGAGCCATCAACAACATCGAAACCCCTGAGCCTCCAGGAGCTTGAAACCACACCATCCTCAATACCAACTCTAAAAACAGAATGACTGCCAACATATAGAACACTGTCACCAAGACTGAAACCATAGCAGGGTGGACCGTCAGCCCCAACGTAAACCTTAGCCCAGCCACGGGTAGAGTAAAAGTATAAAATCCCAGTCAAACCAACCGATAGCCAAAACAAGACTATAAGCACAAACAGGAATCTAAACCCCATTCCACACCACCATCCATCAGTGTCTCCCTTCAGCGGTCAACTCTCCCGGGGAGTATAGCTAGAAGGCCGAAGACCCCCATCGCATGCCAGATTCTCCGCCGGGTCCTTAGAAGCCTTAACAACTGCTCCCCAGATCTATTTTTATCCCCTTATAGAAATTTCACATCGGCCAATCCACCCTCCACCTGACAAATACTATGTTTGCCTCAGGGTACTCCTCATGCACCATACATGAAATCTCAGCGGCCATCTCAGGGTGAAGTCTCCCATAACCACCACAGTAACCCCACCAGCAGCGTGCAACCTCAGATTCCCTCTCTATCACAACCTCAACCTCTGTTACTCTACCCGGACATTTGATAGTGCATGCTTTAAAAGTTCAACCCAGAAGCTGACCAGGAAGCAGCCGATGCCGAAGGCTACTACAGTCCCCAAGCCGAGACCACTCCACTTCGCTAAGCAGAAATATTATTAAACCTTTAAGTCCTAACTTGACAGTATTATCAGCCAGCTAAGAATACTTTATCTTAAGGTAAAGCTTCTCGAACGGTTAAGGCTTTTAAATTTAAGGTCGCATTTTTCTATATGAGCTGTGGTTGATTGAGCAAGATTAACATTGAGTTTGTTGGGAGGCTTTTGGCGGATATTGATGAAGCTATAAATATTATTCTGAGCGATGCTTCGAAGCCTTTTAATTCTCTTTCGCGTCCTGAGAGAAGTGAGATAAGATATTACGTTATTGTGCTTGTTGAAGCACTTATGGCACTCGCTCTTCACCTGGCAAGGAGAATGTATTTTGCCGAGCCTGAAACCCCGGTTAGCGCCTTTAAGGTTCTTGTAGACAAAGGCTTGATGGCTGACACGGAATTTAACGATGCAGTGAAACTTGTGCGGCTTAGAAACTTGATTGTTCATAGGTACTGGGCTGTGGATGACAAACTGATATATGAAAGTATCAGGGAAGATTTCAAAAATATACGAAGCTTTACTAATAGGATTAGGGATAGGCTTGAAGTTTAGATATTACCGTGGCGACAGGGAGGCCTTGGTGAAAAGGATTAGAGCTATTCTTAGTAAAGAGGATGTTTTACTTGCCATTGCTTTCGGGAGTTTTGTAGAACTAGAAAGTTTTAGGGATTTAGACATTGCGGTTTATTCTCCTAGAGGAAACCTTGAACACTATTCGAGGCTGACCGCAAAGCTTGAGCTTGAACTCGGGATACCCGTTGATATAGTCCCATTGGACGAGATACCAACTAGATTCAGACATAAAATCCTTGTAAAGGGGAAACTAATACTAGAATCTACTCCAGGGCTCTACGAAGCATTACTAAACCAGGTGTACGACGAATTGACACTGATGCGGAAAACCTAAACGATTATTACCAACATAACAGCCAAACGACATCCCCTCAAACATTTACCGAACATAACCGACGACCTGACAAACACGCCTTAAAATTACCGCGCATGATAGGAAAATCTTCTACAACCTTATTCATATTCGATGAACGCCCTGAGCGGCCATTCACCCTGGCAGGAGTCTTTGAAGCAATTTCAGCCCTCCTAATCTGGAGCATCTAGCGTAAAGATTTTCAGCCTTACACCACGCCATGAGGCTTATAGGCCTTTGTCCTTGCAATTCACGGTTACTGGGAATTGCACGGCTCCTCGTATTCATCTCAACCATATCCTCCACCTGGCAAATATTATATTACATCTTGATACTTCTCATGTATCTTCTTCGATATTAAGTATATCTCTTCTTGAGAAATCCTATGATAACGACTGTAACCTCACTGGTGTCCATGTCCATATCTTGTAAGGCATAAACGTCTTTACGGGTTCGGCGACCCAAGGCGAAATCATATCTTCCAAATACTCACTCCCTTCCACTCCCTATTTTTCCTCTCCATAAGCCTCTCAAAGAGGTATACCACCACTAGATCTATAGCTACAATGGAGGTAATAAAAATAATCTTGAATGGTAGTGGAAGCTCAACTATCACCTTGGCAAAATAAAAGAAAATGATAATCAGGGGTCAATATACTTACCATACTTCTGCTGCACCCTGTAAAGCTTGAGAAACGGCTTCCCCAAACACCCCAATAACATCCTCAACCTATGTTCGGAGCCCTCCGAAGTCGACATGGCCCCCACCCCTTCAACCCAATCAGTACCTCATCCACCACATGTAATATTCAGGTAGCCATATAATTTCTTTAACCTCAACCCCCGCCACCCTGGCCTGGGTATATATTTCTCGGGGGTTTGCAGTTCAACCCTGTTCCCGGCGAGGTCGTACTGGTACCTCCATACTCCTAGGGGTCCTGTCCAACTGGTTAGGCGGTCTGCCTGGTCGTAGGTGTAGGTTTCGAGGTGTGTCTCCGTCTGCAGCTCCACAATGTTCCCCTCGGGGTCATAGGTGTAGTTTAGGAGGAGCAGTGTCTGGCCGTCGAGCAAGGCGTGCACTGTTGTAAGCCTCCCCCTAGGGTCGTAGCCGTACTCCACTTGCGCTTTGTTGTAGAAACATTAATATTTTCAACGGTCTCCTATTGTGGGATGCCTATCGATAAAGAAATTGTCACGAGTAAGATATATGAGGCTAGGAATGCCATGGAGGAGGTGGCGAGGATCTGCAAAACACCGTTTCCTAAGTTGAGCATTGACATGGTCTACTCCATGAGATATAATTTGGTGGTGCTTGTAGAATCCATTGCTAGCCTCTGCAGCCATATCGCAGTAAGGGCTTACAATGTTACACCCAGCTCCTATAGGGATGCGGTTAGAATAGTTGGGGGGAGGATTGGGTTAAACATAGGATGTATAAGGGAGGTTGAGCTGCTTATAGGCCTCAGAAACCTTCTAATCCACAGGTATTGGGTGATAGACGACAGTAAAGTATACAACATGGTAAAGGAGAACTTTAGATGTGTAGAAAAACTGCTTGAAAAGATTAGGGAGGCATATCTATGAGACGCTACAACACATCCCTCAAAGAGATTCTATCCAAGGCCAGGAAGGCAGTCTCAGAGATGAACCAGGTTGCATTCGCCATCCTATTCGGGTCTGCAGTGAGACAGAGAAGAGTGGGAGATATAGACATAGGGGTAGTGTTGAAAGAGAGATTCAGTATTAAAGAGTTACTTAGAGCCTGGTATGTATTAGATGAAACCCTGAACATACCCGTCGACATTGTCCCCCTAGACAGAGCGCCACCCCTACTACGATATAAAGCTCTAACAGAGGGGATCATACTGAAAGACAACCCAAAAGTCTACGATAGACTACTACACACGGCTATAGGAGAACTATCAGACATAAAAATAAAAACAAGGCAGAAAGAGAGCCCTAAATACTAAACTCAACATTGTATCCTTCCATGATCTACATGCCAAGCTCAACCGCATACTCACTATTCCCAGCTGGCCGCAACTGAGTTATACTCAGGAGTAGAAGACACATTAATATTCCCCTGCTATTCCCCAAACTATTTGCTGGGCTAGAATTAAATTAATCCGAAAATTTAGTAGGAGAGCTCATAAGAGACAGGGAACTCTCGAGGAACTTGAAGATTAATGATCTCCTAGAGGAGCTTCTAGAGTTAATAGAAGTGTTAGAATATCCGGAGGGGTTGAAACAGTGATTGACCCCATACCTGACCTTGACCCTTATAAAACACACCTCCAGTTCCTCCAACTCTACCCCAGCTTGAGAGTTTCGCCAGCTATCTTACCTCGAATAACAGGTTGGAGAACAAGCTCTTAAACCTCCAGCTAGCCCCAACTCGGCTTCAAACAGGTAATCCTATTAACAGTTGGGCATTGGAGAAAAGTATACGGGCAAATATAAGGACACAGGGAAAGTAGCTACTCGAAACTTTCAGCAGCTACCTGAGATTTTCAGCGTCCCCGCCTGCGAGACGTGATTTCTCAATCGACAGTATCTTCTCAACCCTACGCCTGTGCCTACCCCCCTCAAACCCTGTCCTAAGCCACTCCTCGAGAATCCTACATGCCAAATCGCTGCTGAGCACTCTACCGCCGAGGCATAAAATGTTGGAGTCGTTGTGGAGCCTGCTCAGCCTCGCGGTTTCAACACTCCAGCATACAGCAGCCCTCACCCCCCTGAACTTGTTAGCAACTATGGACATCCCTATCCCCGTGCCACATACCAGCACGCCCCTGTCAGCCTCCCCCCTGCTAACAGCCCCGGCAACCTTTAAAGCTATGTCTGGATAGTCTACAGGGCTCTCAGAGTAGCAGCCTACGTCAACAATGCTGACACCCAGCCCCCTAAGAAGCACCTTTAAGTCCTCCTTCAACCTGTAGCCAGCATGGTCGGAGCCAATGTAAACCCTCATCAACCCTACACCTACAATATTAAGAGAACACCCGAACAATAATAATGATGGTGCAGGTCTCATGCAAGGGGTTGAACCGCCTAGCAACTACTCCAGGTTCACGCCGATAGTCTCAGCCTCCGCCATGCCGGCGACACCCGGCCAGATATACTGGCTGTGGAGGCAGGGCCACCGAATAATAGTATCCCTGGACCCAGACATGCCCGGCGAAGTCCTCCAGGCCATAAGAGACCTGGGATTCCACCACATAGTAATACCGGTAGCGGAGCTCTCGCCACCAACCATAAGCCAAATGCTAAGATTCATAAGCATAGTTAGAGAAGCTGAAAGGAGGAACACGAAAATCCTAGTCCACTGCTACGCCGGATGCGGGAGAACGGGAACCATGCTCGCAGCACTCCTAATAGCAAGCGGATACACACCCCTAAAGGCGGCGGAGGAAACCAGGAGGAGAAGGCCATGCTCCATAGAAACCCAAAGCCAGATGCAAGCCCTAAAAAACCTATGGGCCAAAATATCAGCTTCCCCCAAACACCCAAATCCCCAGACATCTTAACCCTAAACATGGGGGCGCAAGCGCTGAACAACCAACTACAAGCAAACCATGCCTTCTAAGAGATCGCAGAACAGCTATAAGCAGGCCACCCTAACTTAAACAGGACATAAATCACTTCCTCAAGCCTGGTTTGTAACAAGCAACTAAGCCCAGCTAGAAACGAAGCTATCCTCCGGGTCTGGGCGGGTTGATGGTCTACGTCGGCCTCTCAGGCGGGAGAAGCCTGCTAGACATGGTTTTCGCCGCCCTAGGCGTCCTGCTCGTGGCTGCAGGCATCTACGCCTACCGTTCGAAGCGTTCTAGAGTTGTCGGGGAGGCCCTGGAGATCCTTAGGGGTGTCAGGCTAAAGGTGAGGTATGTTAGGCCTGCCAGGCCGGGTGTGACCTACTACTCTGTTGGCGAGGTTTCAAGAAGCATGGGCGTCTCCGAGGAGAGGGCTGCACTCCTACTCTTGACAATGCTCAACGCAGGATGGCTAGTAATAGAAGGGGTTGAGCCTGAAGAGTCCCAGGCGTAGGACTAGAGGGGACATCCGGATGATAGGCTGCGCCACGGCAGGCAATACTACGACCCTCCAGACAGGAGGTTCATTTGCTGTGTCAAGCTCTTCCTTGCTGAGTATAGTGTTCGCCCTGGAATTCTCTGTACTCTGCTGGAAATCTTTGTGCTCTGAGGGTTCTGGAGGAAGCCCGGTGGGGGATGGTTGACCCTTGCGTGGCTACTCTAACGGTTTGAACTTGAATCCGTAGACCTTCTCCCCTTTGACTGTTCTTAAAGCCCCCCATTCCGGGCGTAGCTTCATGCCTATTCTCACTTTTCTTGTTGTTATTTGGCCTGTTGCTCTTGCACCGTTCTTGAACTCCACCATGCCTAGGACGAGTGGGAGCTGGTCTACACCTACTGGTATGGCGTAGAGCTCTGTGTAGGTTAGAAGTTCACATTCGCCTTCGAGCTCTACTTTTTCAAGCCTGTCGCTCCCGCATTTTATGCAGAATCTTCTCTCGGGGTATGAGACTCTGCCGCAGTCTCTACATTTGACTCCAACCATCTTCTCCATGTCATCTCACCCTTTTAAGGACGAATGAGACAACATTGTTCCCGAAGCCTCCGAAGTTGCAGCTGAAAGCCTGCTCCGCACCCTCTACCTGACGGCTGCCGGCCTCCCCTCTCAGCTGCCATGTCAGCTCGACGAGCTGGGCTACCCCGGTTGCACCGACAGGGTGGCCTCTCGCCTTGAGCCCCCCGGAGGGGTTTATCGGGAGGTCTCCGTCTAGGGCTGTAACCCCCTCCTCCAGCGCCCTATGCCCGGTTCCCTTCTTGAAGAACCCTGCATCCTCGCTCTCAGCTATCTCTAGGATTGTGAATGCGTCGTGAAGCTCCGCAACGTCTATGTTCTTCGGGCTTGTCTTAGCCATTTTAAACGCCATCTCGGCTGAGAGCCTCACAGCCTTCAGGACTGTTGGGTCTTCCCTTTCATGGACTGCAAGCGTGTCGGTTGCGTGGCCAAAGCCGCTTATAGCCACCACCGTATCATGGAGCTCCCTAGCCTTCTCAACGGGGCAGAGGAGAACCGAGGCAGCCCCGTCGGTCACGGGGCAGAAGTCGAAGAGCCTTAGGGGGTCGGCTACCACCGGATTGTTAACCTCGGCCTCCGGCGCCGAGTATATCCCCTCGAGTGTAAGGGGCCTGTGAATGTGGGCATATGGGTTTTTCAACGCGTTTGCATGATTTTTAACCGCTACAAGGGCGAGATGTTTACGTGTCACCCCGTACTTCTTCATGTATAGCCTGGTAAACATTGCCGCGAGCGATGGCAATGTAACCCCATGTATGTACTCTGCTGTTGGATGTGTCATGGTTGCGAGGAGATCGGTGACCACGTCTCCACTTACATGCCTCATCTTCTCCCCGCCCGTTACGAGAACGAAGTCGTAGAGTCCCGATGCCACTGCGAGAAAGGCGTTTTTAACAGCTGACCCCCCGGATGCGGGCCCGTTCTCCACCCGCTCAGCGGCGGCGGGAAGGATGCTGAGCTCGTCTGCGACGGCGCTTGCAACGGCTGTTTGATGTGTGAGTTCTCCGCACAGCATGCTCGCAACGTACAAGGCATCTATCATCCTCTTGTCTATGCCTGCATCCTCTATAGCCTTCACGGAGGCCTCCAACATGAGGTCCATCAGGCTTTTGCCGTCGTGGCGGCCGAACTTTGTCATCCCGCAGCCAACTATGGCGACCTCCCTCATCCCTAATCACTCTCCTCCTTTAGAATGTCAGGGGTTACTATTTCAAGCTTCATAGATCTTTCCAGCATGTCCTCGGGAACCGGCCTCTTGCCGAAGACAAGTTTAGACCTTTGCCTGTAATAGTTTTCCCTGGTCAGGACCCAGCAGGCTGCTCCCCCAAGCTCGTGCTGAATGCCCGGCCTGTATTCAAGGCCCCACTCAAGCATCCACCTCCTAAATCCCCTGGGGCTTTCGGCGGTGATAAGTATCTCCTCAACCCCATAATTCTCCATGGCATGCTCATGCTTCGCCGCGAAGAGGTGGGCGCCTATCCTCCTCCCCCTCTTCAACGCTATTGTGTGCAGGCTTACACACGTTTTCTGATCGTAGAGCCTGTTGTTCACAATCCCGACTAGCTTGCCGTCCACCACGCCCACGAGGCAGTACTCATTTCTCACCCTATACCGGTACCAGCCAAGCAGCTCAGCATACATCCTCGCACTAACAACGTCATAGTAGTCAGCCCTAACATTAAACAGTGGTTTAATCGCCTCCAAAAGTAGGGGAACCTCCTCTCTAGAAGCCTCACGCACCACCATCCTCTCCCCGGTTGGAAGTATGACATACTTAGGTGGGTAAGGCTTCCGGGGAACATCCCAGTCCACAGCTAGCAGGGATTCAACACTTTCCGCCATCACCCATACATTGTGCAGCTTTCTAAAAAACTTTCCAAATCTACAAGTGAAACCCACATCAAACCCGTGAAATTTCAGGGTAGAGATTTTCCTCTGTGAAAGAAGGCAGGATTAGAACCAAGTACCCACCTAAGTAACCCCCACTTTTTGAACAGATGAAGTCAAGCATGTAGACTAGCTCCCCTTTAGCGCGCGCTTAAACTCAGTTTTTCAGCGTAAGCCTGCAGGAAGTCATGGAAGTCGCTAGGCAAACGCTGAAACTCATCAATAACTATCCTCTTCCCTTCCTCCCTTAAAAGTAAATCTTTCAAATAATCATAAACGATTTCACGGCGGCTCTTCAGATCTATTATTCCGCCCTCCCTCTTGACAAAGAAGAACTCATCCTACCCTGTGAAATTCTTTGTCAGCACGGTAGCTTCGACGTTGGTCCCGTGATAGACTTTGGCATAGGCCGCCTCCTATCTGAATAGAAGGCTAAAATTC
>JAVCBU010000005.1:0-54752 GCA_037917685.1 Thermoproteota archaeon | reverse complement strand
GCTGTTAAAGTGGTCGGCCACGTAGACTGCGTGGGCCACACTATTCATAAACCAGTCGCTACTTGAAGGATGATCATGCCCTATGTCGTCACCCTCCAGCAGCAGGCACCCGCCTCCAAAAACATAACCGCCAAGAAGCTGTGCATCATCAGGGTCAATTGTATCTCCGTATAGGTCTCCGCATGTCCATATGACTATTGGGAATTGGGTCATAAAGCTTATTGATGGTCTGCCGTCTACCGATTCTCTCCATACTATGTATTCATAGCCTAGATTGTCTAGGGCTTGCTGGAATTCTATGAGTGATGATCCGTCTCCTCTTCCATCCTTTGCTGTGTTCTGATTGTCGTCTTCTACAAGCAGTATTAGTTTGGGAGTTGTTGATACTATCTTATACATCCAGTTATTATTGGGAACCTCATCTTCGGGGAATACTGCAGCTACTGTTACATTATAGTCCTTCTCTTCTGTTGGAGTCCAGATGAATTGTACTATTTCGCTTCCGCCGGAGAGCAAGGTTGGTATGCTTGTAGTATTCTCGATGGCTCCGTCGATTAACAGGTTAACCTCGATATTTGAGGCTGTTTGGTCTCCCTTATTTTCTATTGTTGCGTTTATCTTTATCGGTGTGCCTGGTGGGACGTATGGAGGGGCTTCAAGCACCGTGACCGCAACATCGTACTGTGGAGTTGGATTGTAGTAAAGATTTAGGAATTCGTCCCAGCTTGTATTGGCGGCAAAGTCAAGGGTTTCATACTGGGGGTCGTAGGTTGATTCTGTTTCTGGGAAGTATATTGATAACCCGTTCGCGTTTGGATTGTAAGAGTCGTGATCCTCGAATATTACGGCTTGCGTTATATTGTCCATTAGCCATTGGGCAGCCTCCCTTATATCGGGGTCTGTTATTTGCTGGTAGATTAACTGGGCGTAGTGGTAGAGATCTATATAGTATGTATAGTAGAATTCTTGGACGTTATTCCTTGCTTGCTTCATCTCTGTATGATATTGCACCATTTTGTTTATTAGTTGCTGGGCGAAGTAGTCAACTGCTTCCGTCACGTTTAGAAGTCCTTGTTTCAGCACCGCTGACTGGGTTACGTCATAGCCGCTTTGATGTCCTGATACATAGGACTGGACATACTTGTCTACGATTACCGCACCCAACTGTTCAGGCGGCATTGTTGGATCTGATGTTAGGTTTTCAAGTATCCAGTCGTAGGGCCAGCCGTCCCATGGCTCAGTTTCTTCTGACGCTACAAAGATGTTTATGTGATCCCTTAGCTGGTAGTCTACCTCAATATTGTGCATTAGACAAGCGTCGAATCCTAAAAGGTCTATTGTTACCCCTGTATCCTGGTATATCTGGTCAAATGCTTGCTTTAGCTCCCATGTTGTTAGCTTGTCATTATCGGTGTCATCTAGACACACCGCCTTTATTTTCCCTTCTTCTACCTGTCTCCACCCTGAGCCGTGGTTCCACAGAATTACTGCGTACTTTTGAGCTGGATAGTTGGATAATACCCATTCTACAAACCATACTAGGGTTGCTGGGTCACCCATGTTCTTCTCTCCAGCGTCAAGTATTTCTTGGGAGTCTATTATACCATCTACACCATCAGGGTCATATAGAACGTAGAATATTTTGGTTGTTTTCCAGTCTCCGTTTGAAGTGTCGTACCCCGGCGTTCTATCCATAAGTACAACGATGTTTACATCACTCGTTGAACCAGCATATTCCATTTCGTTAAGATCATCGATTCCAGCGTCTTCAAGGTTGTTATCAGCATCTAGATATACCATGAAAGTCCATTCAGGCTGGACTTGCATTTTTGCAGGAACGTACACCCTGAGCATCAGGGTTAAGGTTACAATTACATACATCATTGTTTTACGATGCATTTACACCATTGAAGCGAACCCTCTAATAATAAAAAATATTTTTATAACTTTGTCTTATGTATTACATAAGCTTAGTTAATCTCCACTCTCTATAATGTATACTTGTGCTTCTTTAAAATTATAAACTTTAGAAAAGCTTGTATTTAGAGGCCTACATTTTGTTGTTATGTATATTAGGAGTGTTTCATTAAGTGATTGAAGACTCTTTTGTAGGGAGCTTCTGAAATCAGGAATGGATATCACTCTTAAATCTCTTACATATTTGTGTATCAAGTAAAATTTACCTTCCTCTACTATAACTGTTATATTCTCATAGTGGTTTGAAACCCATGAAGAGGCTCTAATAATATCTAGTGGATTACAAGGATATTCTCCTAGTGAAGTTGTTGCCAGATGAGGAGGGATAAGCATTCCGATCCCCTCCAATAGTTTTCCTGACACGCTTACGGCTTTGTCATAACCAATATTAGTCCTAGCTATTGATGTAGGTGAAATGTAACCTCCAGCATAGTTTAATCCAGATAATATAACTAAGATTAGAATCAACTGATTGATTTTTCCTTTCATCTGTCCGCACTTTTCAATGAACACTATAGTATAAGGAATTACAAGGAGAAATAGCCACCGTACAGCTAGGATTGGGGCGTACTCCCCTACCAGTAATGGAGAAAGAGCTAGGAGTGTAAAGAAGAATGCGGTAAGATTAAATCCTCTAAGCCCTTTGGAGATGCAGGGGATCATCCAGCCATAGAATATAATGTAGAGTAGGAGTATTGCCATTTTATACGATGAAAAGTCTTTGTATTGTTTGGATGGTAAGTTTTTGAGAATTAAATTGGAGCCCATAAACCATAGAGAGGGAGTTAATGTTAGAAGAATTAGACCAGCCGTGGATATAAGGTGCCATTTAACTTTCCTGTTTTTAAAAGCGTCTTCTATGAATAATACTGACAAAAAGACCGATGCGGGCTGGTTAACTAATGGAAGCATCGGGGAGCATAGAGTTAGTATTGATCTGGTTAAATTGTTTCCCGCTGTAATTATAGCTGTCAAAATTAGGAATCCTAGTGATAGACAGAGATTCGTACGCAATAGATCCCAAGACATTCTCAGTGAGGCAAGATGAAAGGAAAATATTAGTGTTGCTTTTAAGGAGATATCATAATTTAATTTTCTAGCTTTGTATGTGTATACAGAGAAACTTAGGCATGTAAGGGCATAGAGGGTAGGGCTTAGAAGCTTGTACATTTCAAACACTGTTATTCTAAGTGTTCTATGTAAGGTTGAAGCGAATATGAAGAAAAGAGGTGATAGACGAAGTAAACCTGGTAATGAGGAGATCGCAGAGGCCATGTTCTCCTCTTCCCATGTTTTAGTGAAGTTTTCCGTTAAAGGTATGTATCTGGCTGTTACATCATATCCTGCGGGGTAACCTTTGAGTAGTATTTCAGGAAGCAATCTTAGGAGGAATGATATCGAAAAAGAGAAAGCTGCGAGTCTCAGTAGCTGTTTCAATGTTCTCATCCGGAGTATTTGAAAGGTTTTTTTTAAAGTTAAATCAGGCTTTGACTTTTAGCAGGAGCCATATGCTATAGATGCGATTACTCTGAAGATCAAATAGCTCTGCTACGAGCCTAACATTGCCTACTATACTAATTTTAAGTTTTAATTGAACTTTTGTTTCTTCCCCTGGTTGGAGATAGACTTCCCGTGATAGTATGGTGTGAGTATGGG
Source organism: Thermoproteota archaeon (assembly GCA_037917685.1). GTDB lineage: Archaea > Korarchaeota > Korarchaeia > Korarchaeales > JAOZGB01 > JAOZGB01. The sequence continues at coordinate 51,119 of JAVCBU010000005.1, read as the reverse complement.
TGTTATTGGTCAGATAGACTTGGAGGATGCAGTTTAATTTGTAATTTTCATTGTTCCTAATAACCAGATGGAGGGTTAGGTTTTCATCTACACTTATGGCTATAGGTTTAACTCCTTGGTCTTTATTGTCGAGGAAAAACAGTTCTATACCGGGAGTACTTGGAAGGATAATTCTTCTATAGACCTGTAACAGTATAGCTATAGATAGCAGGGTTATAGCGAGAATAATAGGGTTAAAGTTTTTAAGCCTTGAAAGGAATGATCTTGCCATGTTGCTCTCACGTTTAAGTGATAACTTCTAAGGTTAAAAGGTTATACGTAAAGTCGTATGCTGTTAATTTAGCTGGGTTTTATAGCTCTTAGGATATAGATTTTGAGAAAGAGAATGTTGAATTTCCAATAATAAAGTGTTGAGAGCAGGAAGAAGATTAAAAAGGGCTCCCAGAATGGTAGAATAACTTTCAGTATTTTATCTAACCTTTTATTCTCCGATAGATGTAGCCTTAAAGTTAGCCTGGTAATTAGAGAAATGATGAAATAGCCTATCAGGGTTAGAACCACAACATTGAAGGGAGTTATTTTAGAGGTTATTCGCCATAAACCGATTTTTTGAAATGCTACATCTACGATCGTGAATGTTATGGGGAGGAGAAATAGTATTCTTCGTTTTACAATATATGAAAGGTATACGTAAAGACCCCACGCTAAAATGATTATGATTGGTATCCCAAACAGTTCTATTGGAAGTTTGTAATTCCAAATGACTCCGACTCCTATTCTCTCCCAGGAACATCCGAATGCTATGCCAGCAAGGATAGGTATCAAGATACCATCTATTTTTCCTTCTCTCCTTACGATTTCATGATCAATTAGGTATTCTAACTTTGCGAATATGTTTGATCCTTTTTTTCTCATAATTTCCAACCCATACACTTATGGATTAGATAGGGGTTACAGCTTTCTTTTAATAATTAAAAAGGCAATTGAGGTGCGGTAATACTTGATTTAAGCTGGTAGAGAACACTGATAGCAGATTATGTTGAATACTGAGTATAGTGAATTATTTAAAAAGTTTAGCTGTGTTTCTAGCCTTATGAAAGTTCTCCAGGTTTCAAATTTTCTTCCTCCAGTAATTTCGGGCCATGGGATTTTATGTTGGGAGCTCTCGTGGAGGCTTGCTAAGAAGGGTTACGAAGTATCTATATTGTCTTCAAGGATTCCCCAAGATGCTCCCGAATATGAGAAGGCTAGGGGGGTTAGTATTTACAGAGTTAAGAGTTGGGGGGTAGGGTGGGGTATTAGCTCGTTAAGTGTGATTTTAGACAAGTTTTTAGAGCTAGTTCATGGTTATGATATTGTTCATGTCCATTCTTACCTGTTTTTAATGTCAAATCAGGTTGGCCTTGTTAAGCTGCTTAAAAGCTTCCCTCTCGTCCTTCAAATCCATGGCGGAGTTTCCCTCCCAGATCCTAAAATTGTTGGATATAGTAAGTATGTTTTCAAGAAGTATTTTTACGATCCTATCGTTGGTAAGTACATGTTTAAAGTTTCTGACTGGGTGATCTCGACTTCTAAGAGGGACCTTGTTTTAGCATCGGTAAGGATGGGGCTTGACCTCAAAAGGTCATCATGGATACCTCCAGCAGTGGAACCAGAGGAGTTTAACGTCAAGAAAAACTCTAATGGCTTGACCTTGGGCTATATTGGCAGGCTTGAATCGTGGAAGGGAGCTGCTTTACTTCCACATATACTGAAGACAATAATTAGGGAAATACACGGGGTTAGACTTATTGTAGCCGGCTATGGTTCCCTCTACAACTTTCTTAAAGGCTTTGAAGGGAAAATTCCTATCAAAATCTTGGGTAGTGTTAGGAAGAAAGAGGTTCCGAAGCTTTTTTCCAAAATAGATCTACTTATTCTTCCTTCATCTATTGAGGGAATCCCACTGGTATGTCTGGAGGCTATGGCGTCAGGTACTCCTGTGATAGCTTTTGATGTAGGTGGTGTAGGGGAGGTTGTAGTAGACGGAGTTACAGGCTGTCTTGTTAAACACGGGGATTTGAAAGCCTTCGCAAACAAAATTTTAGCCTTGCTGAAAGATGAGAATCTCAGGGTTAGAATGGGAAGGGCTTCCCAAAATATTGCAAGGAGACGTTTTTCATGGAGAAAAGTGGTGAAAGAGATAGTGAACGTGTATAAAATATTAGTATCGTAGATGAGGTAAATCAGACCTATCTTTATTAAGATTTCAAGCTATCTTTCTTCGAAGTTATGATTAAAGTCGCCCTGGTTTCTGAACTTTACCACCCTTACTTGTTTGGCGGTGGAGAGAGGAGGTACTGGGAGGTTTCCAGACGGCTTTCTAAGATTGGATTAGACGTAACAGTTTACACCACTGGCTATGACCTCGCGCGGTCGTTCGAGGTTATCGATGGTGTGAAAGTTTTTAGAATATCTCGTCTCACCGTGAGAAAACCTCCTGTTAGATGTGTGAAATGCGCTTTAGAGTATTTTATCAAAGTCTTCGCTTTTCTTTGTAGGACAAAATATGATATTATAGATGTAAATACTTATATTCCGGTTGCACCATCTTTTTTAGCCTCGAAGGTTAAAGATGTACCTGTAATTGCCACTATTCATGATGTCTACTTGAAAGATTGGTTTAACAGTTACCCAAGTATTATTGGTAGCATCCTAGGATATTTCACAGAGTGGTACACATGTAGGCTTCCTTTTAGCGGTGTTATTGTTCCAGGCGAGGGGGTTAAGGAGAAACTTAGGATACCAAGATCTGTCCCTGTAAGGGTTATCCCAAATGGTGTAGATCTACAGTTTATAGATTCCATAAAAACTGACAGGAAGGAAAGACAGGTTATATATGTCGGTAGGCTTACTCCCCATAAGAGGGTTGAAGATCTTCTATATGCAATGAGCCTTCTAAAAGAGGATGTCAGGCTCGTAGTAGTTGGTGATGGCGTTCTTAAAGAAAAACTTCAGAAGCTGGCCGTCAACCTTGGTGTTAATGTTGTTTGGACCGGGTTCCTGAAGAGGTATGACGAGGTGATTAAACTTATAAAGGAGAGCTCTGTTCTTGTGCTTCCTAGCTTACATGAAGGTCAGGGTATGGTCTTGCTTGAGGCGATGGCGTGCGAAACCCCTTTTATAGCAGCTATAAATTATGGGACCATCAGTATCCTTCATAAAGGCTTTGGGGTGGGGGTTCCACCTTTGAATCCCAAGGTGTTGGCTGGTGCTATTAGAAACGTGCTGGATGGAGAATTGAATTACAGTTTAAAGGAAGCTAGGAAGCTTGTAGAGAAAAGGTATACGTGGGAAAAAATTTCGCAGGACATATTGAACTTTTACAAATACGTTTTATCGCTGCGCAATTAACAATCTAATACACGCCCCACCAATCTGGTAAATTGTAAATTCGCAAGTTTGTAAGATATTTCATTTAGATGTTGTTGCATATATAGTGTTTTATGACATGTGTGGGTGGCTTAAGTATTAAAATTTATTGTATAGTTTTAGTTGGTGATGAAATCGCCTATTAGGCTTTTAAGGACCGAGTACTACGTTAGGGTGGGCCTTATAATATGTGTGCTCTCCTTGCTATTTATGCCTTTTCTCAACCCCTTACTCTACTATCTTAACCTGAAAATTTTCGGCCTTAGGTGGATATATGTTGCCGGTCCACCTATAGCAATATTCTCAGCTTACGGTTTGATTAGTATCGCAGATAGGTCTGATATAGCTAAGGTTGCAACTCTTGCAACAATGATGTATGTTTTTTATCTTGGAAGCAGCTATGCCGTAATGGCTAGCCCGACGGCTAATGAGGATATGCTTCAGGCGCTATGTTTCGTGAAGAACTATTCGAAAAACACCCTTATATGCTCTCCCTGGCTTTCTCAGCCAGCATACAGTTTAGATATCGATTTTATCGAGCTGTGGCCCCCGTATGACCCTAAATATGCTTCCAAGCTTAAGGAAGATAGGTACACTTTGATATATGACGAACACTTAGACTGTCTTGTGAAGGTGAAGAGGATTCCCCTGGATATGCGTGGACTTAAGCTTGTGTATGTTGGTAGGAGGGTAAAAGTATATGTGAAGGGATGAAGGATGGGTAAGCGTATGTCTGAAATCACCGTAATATGGATTTCGACGTTGCAGCTGTTCTTTATAGTTTTTAACACGATGTACAAGTTGTCAAACGCTGAGACTATGGGTATGCCGGTTATCGGTTTACCAGGAGTCTATCTTTACCTACCTATGTCTGAGGAGCTTGTTAGATATCTGGTTCCATCTATGGTTGTAATGGTTCCGGCTTTGTTCTCTGATTGTTTGGTGGATTTAAAGAGGCGGCACATCATTCTGGTGGTAGCTGTAATATTGGTTTTACTGGGCATCCAGGTCACACTGGATTACTGTTTTAGGGATTGGGTTCCTTTATTTTTCATCTTCAAGTATAAGCCCATAATTAGCGGCCTAAACGCTATTGTGGTGCTTCTCTTCGCTTCTTTCTACATTTTCTTCCAGGCAATTTTTCTCAGATTTAACCGTTCTATAACCATTCATGTCGCAGCCTTCACATCTGCATTGGTATTAGGAATGGTTTACATTGAATATGTAAGTGTTGATATTGTAGAAGCCTGTCTTGTCCAGGCTGGTAGATTTCTTATACCCATGGTCTCTTATTCGGGATACTTAGGGGATTTTCAAGGATTATTACTATGTCTAACTGTAGTTTTTGTACCTCCACTTCTATTTTTACTCTATAAGATCTTGAAATATATATGTGTGAAGGTATAGGGTATGAACTATGTCTAAAAGTTTAGTTAAGGGGCCTGTATGGATATAGCCATATTGCATCCCCATTTCTTTAGGCGGGGTGGAGCTGAAAATATCCTAGTTGGTATTGCTAACTCTCTCTATGAAAGAGGACACCATGTTAGGATTTATACCGCTTATGGGTATAGCAGCCTAGTTTATCCAGAAATAGAGAAGCTTGTTATTGATAAGCCTCCTCTGAATATGAACTTACTATTTCACCCGTTCAGCATGCATATCTTCCAACTCTTATACTATATGAGCAGGAGCTACCCCGAAGATGTAATGGTTATTGGGGGTTTCCCGGCGCACTCAGCAGTTTTTAAAGCTGGTTATAAATGTGTATGGTTTAGCCAAGACTATGTTCCCGCCTTATCAGACTGCGAAGCTGAGGCTAGCCTAAGCTTGTTTGACAGGATTAAACTATACCTGTATAGGAGACTCTTTAAGTGGGTGTTTCTTAAGGCTTTGGAAAGACTTGGAAATGTCCTCTCTAATTCTTCTTTTCTGGCGGGAATGTTAACACGTAAATATGGGGTTAAACCGGTTGTTATAAGGCCAGGTGTTAAATTGAAGATGTTTACGTGCGGGGACACGGAAGACTACTTTCTCCTTGTTTCAAGGCTTTATCCACAGAAGAGGGTTGAACTAGCAATAAAGGCTGTAGAATTGCTTGAGGATGCCAAGCTTGTTCTCGCCTGCATTCCCGGAGACCCCAAATATACGAGGTATATTTTAGGATTAGCTTCTAAGGTGGGTAGGGTTAAAGTTTACATTAACCCAAGTATGGATGAACTAGTAAAACTTTACTCAGGTTGCATAGCCAATATAGCGACCGGATACAATGAGGCATACGGTCTTACCATTCTTGAGGCTGCAGCATCATGCAAGCCTACAATAGCCGTGAATGAGGGAGGGTATAGAGATCTTATCATAAACAATGTTACAGGCCTCTTAGTTAAGCCAAGTATTAGTGAGTTGGCAGTTGCGATGAAGGAATTTAAGGAAAAACCCGAACTCCAAGAGAGAATGGGTGAGAATGCGTATAGGTTTGTCTCGGAAAATTTTAGATGGGAAGACTTTATAGACAAAATAGAGGAGTACTTATACTCTGTTGCCAAAGGGAGACATGTAGAATTATAGCACAGTCTAGCCATCATGCAGTGGATTAGAAAAGTGTTAATGCTTGAGAATTCTCTCCTTAAGCTTACAATAGGAGCATACTTCAGCCGAGGCCGACATTCCGCATTTTATACACTTACGCAGGGGTGGAAGTTTGGTTTTCCCCTCCAGTAGTGGCTGAAAAGTTTTTAGATGGGTGGACAGTAAGGTATGCTTAAAGTTTGGAATTTCTCTTATTATCTTCTCTATTAGTTTTTTCCTACGTAGGCTCCTAGATCCTTTTGCATATGGGCATTCGGCTACAGCAAATGGTAGTTCATTTATAGATGAAAAGTAAAGCGTTTCGAGGTCTGTGTATCTAATCAGGGGTTTAGCCCTGCTTACAAGGTCTCCCATTCTTTCCAGTTTTGGCTTTGTCTTTGCTATGGTTTGAACCGACCCTGTGAGATAGGCCTGAAATAGCACCTCCACGGTATCGTCAAGGTTGTGCCCTGTTAGAACCATGTCTACGCCCCTTTCTAGGGAAACCCTGTTCATCCAATACCTTTTTATTATGCCACAGGGTGAACAGGGTTTCCGGTATCTCTTTGCGATATCTGCCATGGTAAATCCTTCCGTTTCAAGCTTAAATATCAAAGGTTTGAGTCTAAATCTCTTGCATAACTCTTCGACAGCTTTCCTACACTGCTCAGAGTAACCAGGGATGCCAAGATCTATGTGAAATGGTATTACGTCCACTCGATAGTTGAGTTCCGTAAGGGCTGCAAGCAGCGCTGCACTATCCTTCCCACCGGAGACTGCGATGAGAACCTTGTCTACGTGCTCTAACATCTTGTACTTCTTCACTGTTCCTTCAACTTTTCTGATGAAGTACTGTGTATAGCAGTCTTCGCAATAGTACATGGATGAGAATTCAAGGTGTACTACGGCATTTTTCTCTTTGCACACGCTACATTTCACTGGCAATTTCAACATCCCTAAATAATCCTTACTGCGAGCCTTCTAATATTTTATCTACGTACTTCTTGAGCTGCCGCACCTCCGCTGTCCTAAACACTGAGAGGTTTAGGGATATTATAATCATGGCTCCTTTTTTCCCTGCAAGATCTCTTAGTTCGTGGATGAATTTTAGAACCTTCTTAAACCCATTGTACAGGACAAGGTACTCCACCCCCTCCATGCACACTACAGCCTTGTATTTGGATGTGAAGTCTTCTATCATGGCTTTAAGTCGGGAGAGATGTGTTGGATGTATGCTTCCAAGCCCCTTAAGCTCGGAGAGCCAAACTGAAATAACCCCTTCCTGGCCCTCCGTAAGGGTTGATGGAGGTACCCTCGAAATTGTTAAGATGGGATAGCCCTTCGCCATAGTTTCAATGTACACCTTAAGTTTCTCTGGTTTCTCCTCGTTTATCAGCACAAGTTTGCCGGGTTCAAAAGGTATCTCAGTGGGAATCTCAGCTCTGTATTGAATGGTTGGAATTCTTGTTATAGTCTTATCAACCCCTACCTGAACCAGTATGGCTAGTGGTAGGGCTAGGAATGAAATGTTAATCATAGATTGGAACTTTTCTACGCCTATAATTCTGACAACCATCCCGATTACCAATGTTAGAATGACGCCTATTGATATTAGTAAATATCCCTCCCTAATAGGGCCATTAGATCTGTAAATCTCGTATGCTGAGGACAAAAGGATACCAACAATAATAGGAGAGACAAGGATTATCCAGGACTCCCCTAGTATGCCATACTCTATCTCGAAGTGGGGAGTGCCTGGCACACTAATCAGTCTCGATATGTAGTATCTATCTCGCAGGATGAATAATATGTAAACGATAGGGGTGTACGCTGGGAGGAGCGCCCTTCTTGGAGTTATGTTAATTACCGATAGGAACATTGCAATATTTAGCACAGTGCATACTGAGAAGCATCTGACTACTAGGAGAGCTTTGGCACAGGCTAACGCGATACGGTAGTCTGTGGAGTAAATATATAGAGCTTCTAGTAGGGCTGCTACCATGATTGAGCCGTAGAAGAGGGCTTGTAAAAGTGATGAGGTTCTCCTATGCTTCTTCAGAGCCCAGATTAGAAGGTATGCTGGAATTAGGATGGAGAGAGGGATGGTTAGAAAGTGCCAGGTCAACCTTAAGGTGATACCCGGGACTAATAATATAAGTGTTATTGAACAGTTTTGTACATTAAAGAATGTTTATTCTTCTAGCAAGAACTCGTTCTCCACGATAGTCTGGGAGCAGTATTGGAGCTTTTCTATTTGTTTCTATGCCTGCAGTCTTCAACATTTCCTCATACCTGACAACATGTTTTAGGCTTGGTTTTCCGGGGCTTGCATGCTTTGCAAATCTTGCCGCGTGGATTCCAGCTATTCTTCCAAAGACAAGGTAGTCAAGTATCGAGTTTCCCATAAGCCTGTTCTTCCCATGTACTCCACCTGTAGTCTCGCCGGCAGCGAATAATCCTTTAACGGTTGTCTGAGCTTTCTCGTCTATTATTATACCTCCATTCATATAGTGTAATGTGGGGAATACGAGGACAGGATCCTGGGCCGGGTCTATACCAACCCTGCTGTACATCTTGTGGATCGCAGGGAACATCCTCTTAAATGCTCCCTGCCCCCTTAGCTCTTCTATCATCGGGGTGTCTAGCCAGACCCCGCGCATTCCTGTTGGTGTTTCGACCCCGTTGTTTCTCTCCCAGCACTCCCTTATTATCGCTGCAGCCTCCACATCCCTCGGCTCTAGGGGGAAGACAAATTGCTCGCCGTACCTATTTACAACTTGGGCACCTGCCCCCCTAACCTTTTCGGTCACGAGTAGGCCTACTATCTGCTCCGGATAGGCGGCTCCGGTGGGATGGTACTGTGTTGCATCTAGATCCCTTAGTTTTGCACCGACATGGTACGCTAGGACTACTCCGTCCATGGTTGCACCATAGTGGTTGGTGGTTGGGTATCCTTGAATATGGATTCTTCCGAAGCCCCCTGTAGCGAGGATGGTGGCCTTTGCCCTGGCAACATAGTACTGCTGGCTCTCCATGTTCAGCAGAACTGCACCGACAACACGGTCCTCTTTCTCATCGGTTAATAGTTCAACTGCCGAGGTGAACTCTAGACATGGCACTTGCCTGTTTCGAATCTCGTCTCTTAACACCCTTACTATCTCCATGCCTGTGTAGTCCTTGCATGAGTGCATCCTCCTAACGGATGTACCTCCACCCCAGAGTTCAAGCATGTTCCCCTCCTCGTCCTTGTCGAACATTATGCCAAGTCTTTCAAGCCATGCCATCATGTAGGGTGCGGTCATTGTCAGTATTTTCACGAGTTTTCTGTCATTTGCGAAGTGGCCCCCGCCAATTATGTCGATGAAGTGTCTGACAGGCGAGTCTGGAGGCCTGTCTGCAGCCTGTACGCCGCCCTGGCTCATGATGCTATTTGAGTCTCCAAGCCGGAGTTTTGTCACTATTAGTATGTCTTCAGGCTTCAAACCCTCCTCTAGAGCCCAGAGCGCTGCTGTCATTCCTGCGCCGCCGGCTCCTATTATTAGGAGGTCAACATCTATGTCGATCTCTTCTAGGTTTATGTCTTCAGGCATTACTAAGGGGTGGGCTTCAAGCAGGTCTATAACCTCGTGGGGTGCGATCATACCCTTGCTTGGGCCTATCTTTAGAGGCCTCTTGGTCTCATGTTTGTAGTCAGGATGGTACTTTCTCAGCAGTTCCTCTCTCTCCTCGACGGATAGGGTTCTATACTTCTCCTTCATCCTTCTAGGCCTTGTTTTCTCGACTAGCTCTATACTTTCGCGCATGTATGCTGGGTAACCCCTTATCAGCTCCATCTTTTACACCTATTCTTCGATTCTACCCCTATTCTCGTATATCTGTTTCAGCTCCTCCACGCTTGCTGTTAGAAGCTTCTCCATCTCCTGGTCGTACTTCCCGCTTTCTATCTCTTTGATCCTTTCCCTAACATGCTTTGCCGGCTTAAGGATGTACCTGCCGTAGATCCTTCTTGCAAGCTGGAAGACATGGTAGTGGGGTATCTCGGCAGGGCATCTAATGGTGCATAGGCCACACTGGATGCAGTCAAAGGTCATATTGGCAACCTTTTCGATCTCTCCCCTCAGCGCGTGCTGGATGGCATACATTACCTCTATGTCCTGGGGGCATGCCTTAGTGCACGTGTTGCAGCTTACGCACCTTGCAATTTCAGGGTAGAACCTGAGTAGAATGTTCGGCTCCGGTTTAAGCTCCTCAATATTGTATGTAGCCTTATTAGCAGGGACGAAGGGGAGCTGCACGAGGTACATGCCGTCCTCCACAGTTTTCTGGCATGCCAGATCCGTGTAAAGCTTGTAGTCTCCCTCTTTCCTGTAGACTGTTGCGCAGGCCCCGCAGAAGCCTCCCCGGCATCCGGCGCCCCTTATAAACCTGTACCCAGCATATTCCATTGCTTTCATTATGGTTAGCCCCGCGGGAACCCTGTACTCCTTACCCATAATGTAGATTCTAACAGTCTCACCCTGTCCTTCCGTTTCCTCGGGCAAGTCATTCGCCTCTAGGGGTAGTCTATCACGGGTTATTGGCATATAATAATTTTAAGATTTTAACAATTCCGATGATGGAATATCTCAGCTTTCCTGAAGAATAAGAGCCGCTGGACAGATGTTAGTAGGCTTCCAATTATCAGTACGGCTATTGCAAAGCGTGCTACCCCGGGATAAAAGGATTCAGCTATGCTTCCAGCAGTTATCACTCCTATTTTCTCTTTCCGCTCAAAGAGGCCGACTGACATTGCCTGAGCGTCTATTTCAGCTTCTCCCCGGGCCCTAATGTAGCTTGGTGAGATGTCTGACAAGACAGCTAACGCGCCCATCCAGCCGGGTATGTACTGCCCAGCTGTTAGGCCTATGAGGTAGAGGGATTCGACACACCGGTCTACATAGTGGTCTAGGAGCTTGCCGAATCTTGTCGCCTTCCTGGATGCCCTGGCCAGGCTTCCATCGAGAACGTCCATCGACACAGCCAGTAGGAACAGAGCTAAACCCTGCCATAGCATCCTCCATGAAACCAGTAAAAGCGAGGCGCAGGCTGGAACTAGGCTTAGAATTGTAAGATGGTTAGGCTCCAATCTTGTTCTCATAAGTGCTTGACCCAGTATTATCGTTTTCTCCTCGTACCATTCCCTAAGCTTACTGGTCATGTTCTACGCCTCCACTCTCTTAACTCGATCATAGATCCATTGGAATCTTTCTTCCACAATCTTCCTGGGAAGTGGGAAGTCAGGGCCGACACTCTCAACCATGAAAGATGCGGCTGCTGAGGCGTATGCCGAGGATACGAGTGGATCCCTTGTTTGAAGGTACTTGTACGCGTATGCGCCTATATAAACGTCTCCGCATCCTGTTGGATCTCTCTCAACTGTCTTGTAGGCTGGCACGTGGTAAAGCTTGTTTTCCCATGCTACGTATGAGCCTCTATCAGCGACTGTTACAATTCCAACTTTTGATCCTCTATTAACTATCTTAACAGCGGCCTTTGAAGGATGGAGGCCTGGAAATAGTACCTCACACTCGTGCTCATTCGGCTTAAAAACATCCGATATAGAGAGTACTTTATAAGCGTCTTCCCTGGGTTTTCTAACTACAACCCCCTGTTCTATCTCTCTTATCAGCCCCTGCGGATCCACAAGTATGAGCTTCTCCTGGCCTATGTCGCCCCGAAGGTTTCTGACGAACTGGTAGTCTACTTCACCGAGGATGGGCGCTATGATAAATAGTTCGGATCTAAGGAGCTCCCTTGGAAACTCGCTGTAGCTTATAGACCCAGCTATGCCTAAAACCTTTAACGTTCTATCTGTCATTCTACTGTCGTGGTATACTAGGTGGAAGCCGCCGGACTCATCTGAATACAGTGGGTAGGCGTGAATCCCATATTCACCTGCCTTACTCAGAAGCTTATTGTAGAAGTCTTTGCTAACCCTTCCTACAAGCGCCGATCTACCGCCAAGCTTTGAGAAGGCTAGGCAGGCGTTGGTGCTACACCCGGATAGTACCCGCCCCAGGGTTTTAACATAAGGGGTTTCTATTATATCAAACACAGGGTTCCCTATGGCAGTGAGCTGAGGATTCATCATTGCCACCTATCTATTTTAGGCTCATATTTCACCCGTCCTCTAGGTTTTGGGCTACCGCCTCAACAATGTCTAATACTTTTAATCCTAGGGTTGAGGATGCTGGTGAAAGGGAAGACTTACAGGATGGGCAGGCTGTAACTATTACATCCACGCCTCCGCCTGCGAGCTGGTGAACTCTAACTGTTGAGACTTCACTACTTAGCTCCTCATTGCAGGCTTTTATCATTCCACCTCCACCGCAGCAGAAGGTTTTCTCCCTACTATAATCAGGCTCGTAAATCTCGTATCCTATCGTTTCCATGAGACTGCGGGGCTCAGATATTGCCTTGCCACTCCTATCATTTGAATAGGCGCTCCACAGCATGGCTCCTCAACACCTAGCATACCCCAGTCAACGCCGGCCTTATTGAGTATTTTAGCCATTGAAATGGCTATAGGCCTGTCCTCGTGCTTTGCAACCGTTGTGCACCCTACGAAGTATATGGTTTTGGCTCCTCCAGTAGGGATCTCTACTTTAGATGAAGCTTTACGAAGCCAAAACTTTGTCGCTGCTTTTGATAGCCCATAGGGGTTTCCATGAATCCTAAAGTTTTCCCTAACACCTTTCAAACTGGCCGGGGCGTAGTCCCTGGTGTAAACGTATTCTCTAAGCCTATACCATAGCTTGTGGGGCTCGATCTCGTACTTACAGTTCTCGGAGCATGCACCACACAGGGTGTATTCATATACCTTGCTACCCAATGTGGAAAGTAGGCGTTCAATCTCATTCTTTGGATTCATAGCTAATGCTGAAAGCATACCTTCCGATGATTCGTATATCCTTCTTAACATTCGGCCCTTAAATAGTGGAAGATGCGTCGTATCGGCTGAAGCCTTGTAGACTGGGCAGTCTACTAGGCACTGCTCACAGCCTGCGCATATACTTAGATTTCTCACCTCAGCCTCGGTTAGCTCCATATTAGCCACCTTCAAAGCCTGAAAGCTCGTTAACAAGGAATGTTCTAAGCGGGGGCTCCTCGTCCATATTCCTTCCAGCTCTGTAGTTGAAAAGCTTCTGGTTAGCCTCCGCCAGCAAGAGGAAAAGCCTCGTGAGGTTTACATCCTGGGGGCATGCTTGTTCGCAGAGTCCACATTTTACACATGAGGTTGACATGTGGACGGCTCTACCAACGTGGAATTGAAGTTTAGACTGAAGGAGGGGGTCATCCCCTCCTGGGGGGCTCCATGAGAGAAAACATCTGGTCACATAGTCATACCTGGGTGAATCGTAGAAGCACTCTTTACAAAAGCATATAGGACAAGCTTCCATACAGTTATGGCATCCTATGCAATCCTCAAAGAATTCCCTGAGCTCGTCCAACCCTTTAAACTCCGCCTCTTCTACATACCTCTTCTTATCCTCCTTCCTCTTAGAAATAATGTCTTTAAACTTGGCGTATGGATCCCCTTCTTCTACCGGAGCCATCAACCTCTTTATTATTTCATTTCCAAGGTCTGAACCAGCATAAACATGGAGTCCACCCCCACCCGGGGAAAGGTGAAGGTCGAAAACCGGGGGAACCGGGTCTACACATAGGGTGCACGCCTCTCTACACTCCAACAGTCCATCTAGACATTTCTCCGTGATCTCCAATGGGGTAGATCCATTCTCAACCAGGTCTTTATAATCTTCAATGTCTACGGTTCCAGTACAGTCTACCGAGACTATTATTAGCTTCTCCCCGTCTATCTGCCTGAGCTTCACAAGTTCAACGATAGCCTTTGCCATGCACGGCTTAACAATGGCTGCAACCCTCCCCTTCAATCCCGGCGTAGAGGACCAGGTAAGAATTGTGGTGATTGACAAGCCTGGAATGACAGGGGTGAAGACATTAAGATCTATTATGTCACCCTTCCTGTAGAGGCAGGCCTCTACACCTTCATCCATAGTCCTATAGCCCAGGATGTAGTCGGCTATTCCCTCTGAGAGTAGAGTAGTGAGAAATGAGACTACCTGTTTACGAATATCTCCTTTAAGCACAGCTTTAATCATCGAAACCGCCTCTAAGCGGGTTTGGCCCCAGTTCTTTTATATGCCTGGTAAACTCTTCTACTACCCTTGCGAATTTGAGGCCCTCTGAGGTGCTAATATACTCAAACCTCACCCTCTCCGGTTGTAGGCCTAGCTTACCGAGCGTGTTTTTAAGGATCGCGATTCTCCGCCTTTCCTTAAGGTTTCCATCCACATAGTGGCAGTCACCGGGGTGGCATGCACCGACAAGTACGCCATCTGCCCCTTCGAGTAAAGCTCTGAGTATGTATGCTGGGTCAACCATGCTTGAACAGTTAACCCTTATCGGCCTGACTGTAGCTGGATATTGAAGCCTCGATGTTCCAGCGAGGTCGGCTGCTGCTGAAGCACACCATCTACACAGGAAACCTACGATGACGGGCTTAAACTCTCCCATATATTCACCTCACAATAGATTCAACCATCTTTATGATCTGTCTCTTATCGTAGTTTTTAAGCTGTACAGCCCCGGACGGGCAGGCTGCTGTGCATGAGCCGCATCCCTCACACAGGCTCATGTCCACTTCGGCATTCCCATCTACAACCTTTATTGCTTGGTATGGGCAGGCTTCCTCACAGTTTCCACAGCCGGAGCAGATGTTCTCGTCCACTACTGCTATTAGGGGCTCCCTCAAAACGTATCCCTTGGACAGGAAAGCTACCGCTTTCGCCGCCGCCCCGCTGGCCTGCGAAACCGTATCTGTTATGTCTTTAGGATGCTGCGCTGCTCCGGCAATGAATACTCCTGAGGTTAGTGTTTCTAGCGGTCTAAGCTTCAGGTGGGCTTCCTTCAGCCAGCCTCCCTCACCAAGCTGTATTCTAAGCTTCTTTGCAAGCTCTTCCACCCCACTGCTTGGGACGGCGGCCGTGGCTAGGACTACTAGGTCGGCGTCTATCACTATTTTCAACCCTGAAATGGTGTCTACACCCTCTACTCTGAGCTTGTCGCCCTCCTGGTATACACGGCCAACTCTCCCCCTCAGGTATATAACGTCTTCCTCTGCCATAGCTCTGTGGATGAACTCCTCGTATCCCTTGCCGTCAGCCCTGATGTCTATGTAAAATATGTATGCCTGGCCATCTGGAACCGCATGCTTATAGAGTAATGCCTGCTTAGCCGTGTACATGCAACATATTTTTGAGCAGTAGGAATTCCAGTTTTCAGGGTCCCTCGAGCCTACACACTGTATGAAAACAACCTCCTTGGGAACCCTGCCGTCTGAGGGTCTAACAACCTTCCCCCCAGTCGGCCCCGAGGGGGCAAGCATCCTCTCAAACTCCAGGCCTGTCAAAACGTCTTTAAGCACGCCAGCTCCATACTCTGAGAAGTTAGCCTTATCCATTACTTCAAGGCCTGTGGCAACTATTATTGCTCCAACTTCATATTCCTCCAGTCTCCCATTGTCCTCGAAGGTTATGGCATGTGCAGGGCATTTCTGCGCGCACAGGCCGCATCCCTTCCCATATCTCATTCTTATACAGTTCTCCACATCTATGACGGCCTTGTTTGGCACCGCCTGCGGGAATGGTATGTAGATCGCCTTTCTCTCCGCAAGCCGCATTTCGAACTCTGACGGAACCTTAACGGGGCAGGCTTCCATGCACAGCCCGCATCCAACGCATTTATCCCAGTCGACGTAGGTGGGCTTCCTCCTTACTTTCACCTTGAAGTTGCCTGCTGACCCTGAAACCTCTTCGACCTCGGAGTAAGCTAGCAGTTTAACAAGGGGATGGTGGGCGACGCTTGTCATCTTTGGTGTTAGAATGCACTGGGGACAGTCCAGGGTTGGGAAGGTTTCAGATAGCTGGGCCATCCTGCCCCCGATGCTTGACGTCCTTTCTACAAGTATAACCTCAATGCCGGCTTCTGCGACGTCCAACGCGGCTTGGATGCCAGCTATGCCGCCACCTATAACCATTACCCTCCTTACAACGTCGAGCCTGAGGGGGTCTAGAGGCTTGTCACCGCTAAGCTTTTCCAGGGCTGACTCTATTATCTTTAAGGCTTTCATAGTTGCCTCCTCAGGCTCACCCTGATGGGGCCATGCCGACCACTCCCTGATATTTGCGATTTCGACTAGATACGGGTTTAGACCCACGCTTTCAGCAGCTTTCCTAAAGGTTTCCTCATGGAGGGAAGGAGAGCAGGCGGCGACGACTATACCTTCCAGATTCTTTTCTCTTATGGCCTTTTTTATTCTTTCCTGGCCTGGATCAGAGCACATGAAGATATAGTCTTCCACGTGGGTGACGCCACTTATTTCTGAGACTCTTTGCACAAGCTTCTTGATGTCTATGGTTCCAGCAATGTTCTGGCCGCAGTGGCATATAAAAACTCCATATCCCATTTTCCCCACCTAGAGCAGCGCCTTAGACTTTAGAAGACTTGTTGGATTAACATAGTGAAGGTTAAACATGTATACATCCCTAATGCCCAGCGCTAAAGCCAAAAGCTGGGTTATATAGAGTACGGGTATAGGTTCGTATCCATCATGCATACTTGCTACCTCCTTCTGACGCCTGTCTAGGTTGAAAAAGCATAATGGACAACTCGTAACTACAAGTTCAGCCCCTCTCTTCCTCGCAGCTGATAGTATGTCGTAGATGAAGCCTGAAACTATGTCTTCCCTGTTCACTGTTAAGTAGGTGCCGCAACATTTGGCTTTTTCAGGGCTGTCGACAGGCTCAGCACCCAAGGCTGATACTAGGTCCTCCATAACGTGTGGATTAACAGAGTTGTCTATGGATACTGTTTTAGGCCGTAGGAGAAGGCACCCATAGTATGCAGAAACCTTAAGGCCTTTAAGCGGCCTACGTACCATGGATTTTATCTTTTCGAATGTAACCTCATCTCTTAAGACTTCAAGCAGGTGTTTCACCTGAACACTACCCTGGTAGTCAGGCTCGTCGTCCATGAACGCATTTATAGTTTTAAGTCTCTCAGCATCTGATTTTACATGCATGTTTGTCCTCTTAAGAGTGTTATAACACATGGAGCAGACGGTTAGGAGCCTGGTGTAGCCTTCTGACTCTGCCCTGGTAAGGATTCTGACCTGGGCAACCTGCCTCATCGCATCGTCAGAGGCTAAGGAGTAAACTGTACCACAACATGTCCATTTTTCAAGCTCTCTAAACTTGACACCCAGTTTTTCCAGGGAAGCAAGGGCTGACAGCTCTAATCCTTTTGCGTGGGTTTTAAGGGTGCAACCGGGGTAGTAGGCATATGTCAAGGTCTTCACCTACGCAGTGAATTTTCTTAGTGCACCTACCATTGCGATAACCGGAAGTTCAAGAAGCTCCCTTCGGGGAATGCTTGACACATCGAGATGGTCCATGTTCCTCCTGAGATATTGCAGCCTTAAAGCTTCCGTGAGGCTCGCTATATCTATCCCTTTAGGGCATTCTGCAAAGCATGTGAAGCATGAGGTGCATACCCAAATGGACTTAGAATTCAGAACTTTGTCGACCATGCCTATCTGAATAAGCCTGACAATCATGTTAGGTGGTACATCCATATTTTCCACGGAGGGACAACTCGCTGTACACATCCCGCACTGGTAGCAGGAGTAGACGTTTTGACCGCTTAGTTCAACTATCTTCTCTGTCGCTGGATTGTATATTTTACTCCTTTGAATGACAAGCTGCATCAAGAGTTACTAACTCTTTAAAGGTAAAAATTTTAGCCGAATCCTACACTAGGCTAAGTGTAAACATTTAGGTATCTGTAATACTTCACTATCCCTGACATTTAGGCCAGTTGTCCAATAAGCTGTTTTACTCAGATTTTCTACTATAAGGGTCTTCTAATCTTACTATATCGTCTTCCTTGAGGTATTCTCCTATCTGAGTTTCTATGATATGCAGGGGGATTTTACCCGGGTTTTCTACCCTGTGAGCCACGCCTGGTGGGACGTATAGGCTCTCTCCTTTCCTTATGAATCTTTCCACCTTATTTCCCTCGGAGATCAGGGTTATTTTAGCTATCCCCCTCACTACAACCCAGTGTTCGCTTCTGTGATGGTGGAGCTGCAGGCTTATCCCCTCACCCGGTAGTATGGTCAACCTCTTAACCCTGTGGGTTGGCCTGTCCTCTAGAAGTACGTAACATCCCCAGGGTTTGTACACAGTGGTATGTATCTCCGCCCTTTCATCATTAGCCTTTTGGAGTTTCTCTACTACAAGCTTCACTTTCTGCGCTGAACCCTGCGGGCAAACCAGGAGGGCGTCAGGGGTATCTATTATGATAATGTCTTTCATGTCTATTACCGCCGTAAGCTTATGTGTTATTACGATATTCCTTTTCGAGTTTACGGCTATCAACTCTGCATTTCCACTGTTGTTGTTTTTATCTTTAGGCATGGTCTTGTACATTGAAAAGAAGTCTCCAAGGTCTGTCCACTTCCCTCTGAAAGGTATCATGGCGGCACGCTTGGTCTTCTCCATTATGGCATAGTCGATGGATATACTCTCTATTCTCTCGTATGCCTCATTTACATCATGAGTCTTTAAGTACTCTATTGTCTCACCATGGTGTTTCATCGCCTCCTGTAGGAAGATTTTCGAATTGACTAGGAATATTCCACTATTCCAGTAATATCCTTTCTCCACATATTCCTTGGCCTTTGCAATGTCAGGTTTCTCGGTGAATTCTTGGACTTTGTATCCTTCAGGAAGCTTTTCCCCGGGCTTTATGTATCCATATCCGGTGTGCGGAGAAGTAGGCTTGATTCCGAAGGTTACAAGATAATCATTAACTATCTTCAACCCTTTGGTCACAGCACTCTCCAGTTTTCTATCTTCTAAAAGGTGGTCTGAAGGCGCTATGAGAACATTGCACTCGCCGTTACGATCTTCCATAGTCAGTATTCCTAGGGCCGCAGCTGGAAAAGTGTTCCTGCCCTCGGGCTCGAGTATCACGTTCTCCTCCGGGATTGATACGCCTATCTCACTTAGCTGGCCTTTTATCATGTATTTATAGATTTCAGGTGCAACTATGTAGATCTCATCCGGTGCTTCCACTATCTTTAGAGTTCTAAGAACAGTCTTTTGGAATAGGGAGGCATTCCTTAGAAATCTCATTTTTAAAAACTGTTTAGGATACTTTCTCCTGCTCAGGGGCCACAGGCGGGTTCCCGAACCTCCCGCGAGTATTAGCGCATGACATGGCTTTTCCATGCTCCCCCGCGAGTTAAACCATTAGATGCTTTTAAGTATTAGTAAGAGTAGTATAGTAGGACATCATAAGAAGATTGAGGAGATGTCAGAGAGACCTTTCTATTATAGCCTCTATATCTCTCTTGGAGGCTTTGACAGGGCTATTTTCAACAGCATACCTCATATATCTCAGCGTGTCATCTGCTAGGGTGGCTATCATGCCTTTCTTAACACCTAGGTCTGTGAGGGTGACGTCTAGCCCTATTCTCTCCTTGAATTTGTGGATGGATTCAACTGCCGTGTCCCTTCCTCCAGATGTGCCCAGCAAGGTCTCTGTTATAAAGTTGAACTTCTCCTTGGCGCCGGGATAGGTGAATTCTACGACTGCTGGTGCTATGGCTGCAAGTCCTTCTCCGTGATGTATTCCTAGCCTTGCACTTAGCGGGTGCTCGATGGCATGGCATAGCCCAACTCTTGCCATGTCTATTGCGTAGCCTGCAAGCATGGCAGCAGCGGCCATTCTAGATCTTGCCTGCATATTGTCCGGGTTGCTAACGGCGTATTCGAGGCTCCCTGCTATCATCTTTATCGCTTTCTCCGAGTAAGCCTCCGACAGCGGGTTTGACAGTTTTGAGACGTAGGATTCCCATGCATGTGTGAAAGCATCAAATCCTGTTGCCGCTGTAAGCCTGGGAGGCATTGTAATAGTTAGCTGCGGATCTATTATCGCATATCTCGGGTATATGTGTGGCGAGGCTATAGCCCTTTTAGACTGGTCCCTTGGATCAGTTATTACTGAGAATCTGTCCACCTCTGTCCCGGTGCCGGCTGTCGTCGGAACCGCTACTACCGGAAGAGCATTGTCTACTTCTAACCTTCTATGTAGGAATTCCGATATTGATACGCCCTTTGCGGATCCGATAGCGATTGCTTTCCCGGCGTCTATACTGCTGCCTCCTCCTATAGCAATGATGTGGTCGCATCCCATATCCCTGGCTTTGGCAGCTCCTTTATCAACTTCTTCAATTCTAGGGTTGGGGTTTATGTCTGAGTACCTTACAAATCCCAGCCCTCTCTCAATGAGGGTTTCTAAGATTTTATCAACAATGCCTATCTTCTCTACTGTTCTACCGTGAACTATCAGGGGTTTCTTCCCAACTTTTGTGGAGGCTTCGCCTACGCTCTTAACTGTATCTACACCAAATATTACCTTGACAGGGTTATGGTATTTGAATTCCCAGGCCATCAGCTACTTTGGCAAGAGGGGAAAATAAAAGGGTTAGGAGAGTATGTATTCGAAGACGTCTACGTCCAGCTTGTCTATTGTCGGTATCCCAGTTACTCTTTCAGCCCGCTCCGTCAGGGATGCGAGATCCTTCCTGTCTATAAGGCTTAGTTTGAACTTCCTACACCCTGCTAGAAGCTGCTGTAGGCCGACTCTTATCCTGTCATGCCAGTAGGTGTATATTGCGATTGCACCGTCAGGGATCTCTTTTACCCTGTCACCGTACTTCCTCTTTAGCTCTGGTAGCGTGACGAAGTATTTTGACGGGTCTTCTCCATAGAACTTCCTGAATGACGGAGGTAGCTTGCCCTCCTCAGCCAGCTTCTTGAAGTATTTTCCTTTGAACGCGGCTGTCAGCGGGGCTCTCGCCTGGGCTATTGCCTTTATGAATGGGCCGTCTCCGAAGTTGCTCATTGCTATAGCCTTGAATATCTGTGTCTCATTTATGAATCCGCCAGCCATCGCTATGTCGGGTACATGCTTCCCCCTCTTCTTCAGGATCATAGCTGCCTTTAAGACCAAGGCTTCAAGGTAGACTGTCGGTATTGCTGTCTCCTGCATCATGGGTACCGGAGACATACCTGTTCCGCCTCCTGCACCGTCGAAGGTCACTAGGTCTACCTTCGCCTCTGAGGCTGCTTTCATTGTGAAGGCGACGTCTATAGGCCTGTATGCTCCGGTCTTCAGGGTTACCTTCTTTGCTCCCTGCTCTCTTAGCCATTCTACGTCCTCGACGAACCCTCTGAGGGTTGGCATTCCTACTCTGCTGTGCCTCTCGAAGCTTTCAAATATCCCGTCCTTGAAGGCTTCTATTATGACAGGGTCTTCAGGGTCGGGAATTACGACGTACCCCCTCTTTTTCAGTAGCTGGGCTTTCTCCAAGGTTTTAATCCTTACTTCACCGCCTATGGCCTTTGCCCCTTGCCCCCATTTCCTTTCTATGACGTTAACTTCAAGTTTCGAAATAGCATACACGTCTACTCCTAGCCTTTGATCTTCAACGTTTGTCTGAACGAATATGTCTCCGTGCTTGCCGTCCCAGAATTTCCTGTAGGTTTCAACCCTGTGTTTCAAGTCTTCGCTGTGTGTAACCTTACCATTAGTGATTATGGCTTTCTCATCCATGCCGCATACATTTTCCCCAACTACTGTAACCGAGCCTGAAAGGGCGGCTCCTATCGCTAGTGAGTCCCAGTTTCTCTTAGCGACGGCGGTGGAGCCGAGTCCCGCCTGGAAAACTGGGACTTTTAGAGGGATGCCGGCTATTGATGTTGAAACATCGACGTTTGGGAACAGGGCTTTGTCAGGGTCTGGTTCGATTCCGTAGGCTCCTTGTACTGTTACCATTATCTGTAGGTCTGACCAGTCTAGGCCGTAGTCCTTGTTTGCGGCGGCTGTGCTCATTCCGAAGTATTCTGGTGATGGGTAGAGGGTTTCCCTCCCCCGGAATGCTGACTTTGATATTTCACAGAGTACCGGGCATTCCTCGATACATATGGGGCACATCCCACTTGTAGGCTGGACATCGGGGACTCTCGTGGATGTTCCGGTTGTTGATCTCTTATTTGGGTATGATTGAAGCGTCATTTTCGATCAGTGGTGATGAACCAATTGAAAGTTTAAAAAATTTACATTTATCTGGTGCAATCCCTTATAAGCAATAAAGGGATTAGATGATGATTGGAGGTTGGTAGGTGCATGAAATTCTTCATTACATCGAGAAGGGATAGGGTGGAAGCACTAAAAGTGGCGTTGGAAGCTGCGAGGTACGTAAGTAGGAGGGGAGGCGAAGTTTCCGTTGACAACTATTTATCAAGGGTTTCAAAGTTTAAACAGGGAAACCCGGGAGAAGAGGATTACGACATTGTAATCGCCGTCGGTGGAGACGGGACAATGCTCCAGGCTCAGCACATGATAAATGATAGGGAAACTCCCCTGCTAGGCATAAGGGTTGGGGGGTACGGCGTACTAACCGCAATAGATAAGGGGGAGGTTAACAAGGCACTGGACAAAATTTTCAGCGGTAACTATGAGATTTTCAGTGTTAGAAAGCTGAGAGTTTACAGCCATGAAGGAGTACCTGACGCTGTCAACGAGTACCTATTCCTGTCATGGGGGCGTGGTAAGGCTGGAAGGTTTAAGGTTTACGCCGACGGCTTTAGGATCAACTCTTTCATAGGGGACGGGGTTATAGTGGCCACCTCTCTTGGTTCCTTCGCATACTCCTATTCAGCATGCAAGTGTCTTGTACACCCGTCTATAGAAGGTCTTATTGTTACAGCGCTGGAGCCTTGGCCCCCGAGCCTTGAATATCCATATAAGTCTTTAGTCCTCGAAGGATGCAAGGTTAAAGTTGACACCTTAAGGCCCGGCCTGCTGATGGTTGATGGTAGGAAGGCTTTAGAAAACATCGAAACAGTAGAGATCGGGCCGTCGCCTGTTAGAGCAAGGTTTGTAACTTTTGGCAGGGTTTTCCCTAAAATCCTGGAGAGGCTGTCTCATGACATGCTTCATACTTGACACTTCCGCCCTGATAGGCGGGCTCAGGCCATGCAGCCTACCCGGGAAGGTATACACTACGGACAATGTGATATCCGAGGTTAAAGATACTAGGAGTACGGCCATACTCGAAGCATGGCTGGGATGCGGCCTTACCGTACTCTCCACCACCAGTGAGATGATTAATATCGCTAAGAGGATGGCAGCTGAATCGGGGGAGATGCTTAGGCTCTCGGATACGGATATCGAGCTTCTAGCTATCGCTCTTTCGCTTAGAGATGAATGCAAGGTTGTGGTGGTTACCGACGATCAAACGTTGCAAAACATATGCCAGAAAATCGGGATAGGATGGATGGGGATTAGAAGACCGGGAATATCAAAGGTTTCATGCTGGATTCTGGAATGCGAGGGATGCGGCAGGAGGTACAGTCCAAATCTTAAGGATAAGGCTTGCCCCGTGTGCGGGCATAAACTTAGAATTAAGAGGGTTGTGAGGAACAGGTAGACGTAATAGTTTTAAGTTGGATATTGCCCCTTTATTATTGCGGGGGTAGCCAAGCCTGGTTAACGGCGGCAGTTTAAATGCCGAAACTCAAGATCTGCTCCCCTAGCGGGTTCGTGGGTTCGAATCCCACCCCCCGCACTATAGGTTGAAAATTATATACATATGTGAGATTTGTGGGCTTGGATACAGGGACGAAGAGACAGCGAAGGCATGTCAAAAATATTGCTCAACCTATAACGCTTGTTCTTTAAAAATAACTAGTAAAGCCGTATGCTTTCCAGGGTAATATTACTCTAAATATCGATTTTATAACCATTTAATCAATGTAAAATCTTACTCTTATTGTAACGGAGGGGGAATTAGGGACTTTTGGGTTTCCCAGCATATAGCTTAGGAACTCGATTTTCGATATTCGATAGTGTGGTTTAATGCTGTCTTAAAGCTGTAGATGGTAAATAGTAAATTAGGAGGTTTTCACAGACATCGGAGTCGAAAGGGAAGGTTAGATGTTTAAAAGTGACCAGTGGATTAGTAGGTAGGGTAGGGTGTTTAATGCGAGCTATGCATGCGATCCTTTTGATTGTTGTTTTTATAGCGGTTGTTTCGGCTTTAAGCGTGTTTCTCAGAAAGCCTAAGTCTACTTACACTCTTAGTTTGAACCCAACGTTTGAGATTGGAGAGAGGCTTAATTATGAAACCAATGGATCCGTAAAGTCATACATCACATTCAGCGTCTTAGAGAGAACCTTTTTCGGAGGGTTTGAGTGTTTAAGGGTTTCGGGAGAAAGAATTGAGGAGGGAAATGAGAGCTTGAGAATCCTTATGGACGAGTACATTTCTGTTGAAGATTTAAGACCTATCTACGCGGTAATCTCATATGAGAATGAAACCGGCGTATATGCAACCCTAGTCGTTGACTACCGGGAGGTAGGAATCATCTATTCCAACCTGTCTATGGGAGAGAAGTTTTCCTCTAAGAGGATTTCAGCTGCTGAAAAAACCTATGACTCCCTCTCACTCATATTCCTCCTAAGGTCTATTTCTGAGCCCCCGAACGGCACCGTAACTCTTAGCTATCTTAGTTCTGATTTCAAGGTGGTAAAGCTTGAACTGACCTATCTAGGCGGTGAAACAATAAACGTTGGAGGAACGATGTATGCCAGCGATAAATACCTAGCAGTCATAGGGAAGGATGAAACCTATGTCTGGATAGAAAGAGAACCTGCTAAGAGGATCCTACAGATGCTTAGAGTCATAGAGGATGGGTCTATCCTTATGTGGATTGTAGAGGGCTAGGATTCGGAAGAGTTGAAGTTTAAGGCTGTGATAAGCTTAGAAGCCTCGTCAGACAGCTTAATTATATATGTTCTACCATGTTCGCTCTTCGATATAAGCCCTAGGTTTACAAGTCTGTTTACAATCCTCGAAACCTTGGCTTTAGAGAATCCGGTTAGGTCTGGCAGATCCTTCTGGGCAACCGAACCGTTCCTTGCTATTACCGTGAGTGTGATCTCCTCGTCCCTGTTAAGCTCCGGCCTACCTTCCTCCAGCCCTGGAGAAACACCTGTAATCTTAGGTTTAAGCATTCGTTTAACAACGAAGTACCCAGCTATAGATGCAAACAAGGCTACTCCAATCACGGAAGCTATTACAATGATCGGTGCGAGCCCCCCTATCCCCAGCCTATATGTTAGGGCACACCTGAATGTTTTAGTTACAATATCCTCCCAACCCAGCACCCTTCGACCAGTCCATATGTCTATCATGTTGGTTGTAGGCTCAGGCTGGTATACTGGTAGGGTTGGGTGCACCTCCATTAAGTCGCTGTTTTTCGGAAGGTAAACCTCTATTGACACCTTACACGCAGTCAGATTAGGCGTGTAAAACACGTATGAAAAGTATCTATCATCGTATACCGAGATAGTCTTCCTGAAGCGGTATATATAGGCGTCAGACTTATACGAGATTTTCAGTTCTTTCTCAACACTGTAAACCCTAACCAGGAAAATGCTTTTAAAATCTGTATCATTCAACACGATGAGATCCACCTCTCCTTCAACGACCCTGGCATCCCAGAGCCTCCTAGGCGTGCTCACAGGTATTACAGGCATTATAAAGGTGTATCCGGAAAGGTTCAGTTTATCATGGGTTTTAAGAGTTATCGTCACGAGTGCAGTGTCATTTTCGAAAACATCTATCTTAGTTTTAACCTCGAAGAGACACTGTTGAGCTTCTAAAGACCTATGGTTTACAGTACCCAGTAGGAGAACTATGACAATTATAGTTGTTATTGTCGGCCTTATGCCTGCATTCAGTGTCATGGTTACTACCTATTAGGAAGGCGGACTCTTTAAAATTGTTTATCCTCCAGCCTCCGAACCTATGACTACGTATATTACACCCGGGCCTTCCGTCGGCTTAGCGAAGTAGTATTCCTTCTGTTGGTTACAGAGGGCACTGGAACAAAACAGAACCGACGCTACATTACCTGACAGCCTTACAGCCGCAACTTCTCCCCATAACCCCTCGGCTTTCAGGAAGATGTGGGTTGCAGCAATAGTGCCTTCCCTACCAACACCTGCTAGGAGTACAACGTATGTTGTGTTGCCAAACGGGTTCCCCTCAAAATCAACTACGCCGTGGACTGGCTGCGACAGCCTCCAGCCCACAACATAGAGTGTCCAACCGTCGACACCCCTCTCAAACCATGAAGAGATCTTATAGTTCAAGCTTGATGCGATCTTATTTACCGCGGGACCACCAACCACTATAAGGTTATATTCCAGGTCAACATCGGAAATAGTATCATCATAGACTATTTCGACCGTGATATTAGCGTCTTCCAGGTATTCTTTAACCAGAAGAGCGCACTCGTAGTCTGAATCTGCAGCCTGTCTACCGACCACCACCATGACAGGTGCACTCTTCAAAAGCTGGAATCTTTCTTTCAGCAATCCGCCACCCGCTTTAACTGTTACAGCGGATGTTATGGTAAGAGCTATTATTAAAACTACCAACCATTTTGCACGCATTATGCCTCAATAAACTATTGTTCATCCAGTTTTAAAAGGTACCTAGGCAATCGCCTAACATTTAAAAGCCGCACTTGAAAGGTAACCGTTTTAAAGCATCAAACTCTACTAGTACTTTGGCGGGGGTAGCCAAGCTCGGACAAAGGCGCAGGATGTAGATGCGAAACTTAAGATCCTGTCTCCTAAGGGAGTTCGCGGGTTCGAATCCCGCCCCCCGCATTAAGTTTCAAATTTAACTATACTTATTTTCTATCTCCCTAAATCTCCAGGTGAGGCCTTCTCTCTTAAAGAGACTTAGTTTATTCTAAGATCTTCTTTATCCAAAATCTCGCTTAATAATTGGTTTAATTTAGCTACATTATACTGAGAATAAAGCAACAGCCATAAACAAAGGTGAAGTGGCGCTAATTTTGGAACGTATTTTTGATAGTGCCTAATTTAGGGTAATAATCTTTCATATGCTTTAACGCACATAAGTGTAATTCTTGTCAGCGCCGTTGTAACCGTTGTCACATATGAAATCATGAGCATTAATGGATTAAGCATGAAGTTATAAAGCCATAATACATAGGATGGCTTTTGCCCTTTCCAAGCTTCCATCATCTTCGCTTTTGGTTGTTTTTGAAATATTAGAAGAGTTAATGAGACAAAGAGATAACTGCTTGATGGGAGTTGAAAAATATGGAAAGGGTAAGTAACCTTAAACTGGCGTTTTGGGTTAAGTAGAGATCCTGATCATTTTTATAGTCGAGTGTATAAACCTAACCCCGGCACTACCCTAGCCAATCCTATTCTATGAACCTAGCTTTACCATTACTGTCTATCTCAACCCAAGCATATCTCAAAGCCCAGCAGCTAAACGCCACGGCGACAGGTAGGCTTGCTGGGTGTCTAGCTGCCATCTCAACATGAACCGAGAGAGCAGTAGGCCCGGAACCCAAGCCCATAACTCCTATTCCAAGCTTGTTTATCGCTGAGAGAAGCTCTTTCTCAAGCTCTGCAACCTCGGATCTGCTACTCCAGCTGTCTACCGGTCTTAGTAGGGCTTTCTTCGCAAGGATCATTGCAATGTCCTCGCCTCCGCCTATGCCTACTCCCACGATGTATGGTGGGCATCCCTTGGGGCCTGCCTCAAGCACCGACTCTAAGACGAATCGTTTAATTCCTCTTATTCCTTCGCCAGGGTTCAGCATGCCCAGCCTGGCTATATTGCTACTTCCACCCCCCTTGGGGAAACAGCATATTCTCATTTTATCGCCTGGTACAAACTGAACCGTAATCCATGGTACATGAAGGCCTACGTTATTACCAGTGTTACCCCTGTAGAGGTCGACAGCGTTGGGCCTTAAAGGTACAAGCTCCGTAGCCCTTTTCACAGCTTTCTCAACCGTTCGTCTAAGATTTCTAGGGGAAGGATAGTCCTCGCCTACTTCGAATACGAAGTTTAGAATCCCGGTGTCCTGGCAGATAGGCTTAGAATTCTCCTCGGCGAGTTCTATATTCCTGAGAATCGTCTCTAGCTGGGATCTAGAAACCGGGTCCTGCGTCGCTTCCAATTCTCTACGGAGGGCATCTTTAAGGCTCCAGGGGGCGATCGTGCTTGCACGTCTTATAAGCTCTACAAGTATATCCTCAAGACTGTTCAAGGGTCGTTATCACCTCTCTGAACCTTTCCCGAGCGTGTGACATAACTTTTCTAAAAAGGTTTTCCCCGTGGGTGTCGATCGCAACTATGAGGGGGCCGAACCTTTCAACCTCAAACATCCATAGTGCTTCAGGTACTCCAAGGTCGAGCCATTCAACCCCGATGACACGTTTAATAGCAGAGGAGGCTATGAGGGCAGCCCCACCAGTGAAGGCTGCATATACACAGCCGTGTTTACGGCATGCTTCAGCAGTCCTGTCGCCCATGCCGCCCTTACCAACTATAACTCTAACCTTAAACTTCTCTATGAAGCTTGACTCAAACATTTCAAGCCTAGCAGACGTGGTTGGGCCTGCAGCTATAACGGTCCACCCTCCACCTTCCTTCTTAACTACAGGGCCGCAGTGATATAGTACAAGACCCTTAAGATCTACTGGTAACTTTTCGCCTTGCTTCCATAGTTCTAGCGCCCTCTTATGCGCCTCATCTCTCGCTGTCACCATTAAACCGGATACATATATCTCGTCACCAACCCTTAGGCTTCTTACTTCTTCCTCACTTATGGGTGTTCTAAGTTCGACCGGCATCACATCGAGGATGGGAATGTTTTCCTATTAAACATATATACTCGAATGGTGGTATGAATATTAGAGGTGTTGAACATGGGCTTTGTACTAAAGCCTGGAAAGTTTAGGGCTAACATTAGGGAAGCCCTTAGGGACCTTGATCCAGGGCTCAGAAGCCAGGTTGAATCGATAATCGAGGGAAGCCTCCCGGATGATGAGAAGGAAAGGAGGATAATAAAAATCCTAGGAGAGGAGAGAGGTAAACGTTTTATCAGGAAGATAAGGGGTGAAGAGTAGCCTACCCAAAGATTGAACCTAGACCTTCCAGTGCGCCCTCCTCACGGCTTAGTATTATCTCTCTAACCTTTTCTGCAACCTGCCTGTCTGCCTCTTTAAGATTCTTTATGGACTCTTTCTCGAAGAACTCCTCTGGAGCCTCTATATATATGTAGTAGCCGTCAGCATCCTCGACTTCCCTTCTCCACAGGAACTTGTAGCCTGCTCTCTTTATATCTTCGTTACTTCTAACCTCTTCTAGACTGTCCACCAGGAATACCTTCCACATCTTGATCCAGTCTTGACCTAACTGTATACTTATAATCTTACCTTCTCCCCTCAACCTCGTCGAGAAGCCTTCTATAGAAGGCTACCATGAAATCGTGTCTTTCACGTCCGAGTCTCCTCGCCGTCTCCGTGTGGAGGGTATCAAGGATCTTAGACAGCTTATATATGAACTCTGTGACCGGGGTTTCCACGGCTGGTAGTGTTGACAGGTCCCAGTCTCCCTCCGGGTAAAGCCTCTGCTTGTTCTCCCCGCCATACATGAAGGCCCTTGCCACCCCAATGGCCCCTATAGAGTCCAGCTTGTCCGCGTCATATATTATCTTCTCTTCTATAGTCTCAAGTTTGTATTTCCTCCTAAACCTGTGGCCTCTAATACATTTAAGGACGTGCTCAATCTTGCCAGGCGGAAACCCTGAGTCCAGGAGGATGGACTTTGCGAGCTCCGCAGACTTCTCTGCATGGTTTACCCCGGGATCCATGTACTCATACTTTCTACCGATGTCATGGAGCAGGGCGGCGGCCTCCACGACTTCAAGATCAGCGTTTTCAGCCTTGCCTATGAGTAGCGCAAGCTTCCTAACCCTCTCAACATGAGACCAGTCGTGGCTTCCTGGAAGCCCTTCCATAAGCCTTCTGGCCTCTCTCTCAACCCTTAGGATTGGATCTTCACCCATACACCTCCACCAGCTCGATCGCAGCCCTTCTAAGGTAGGTGAGGAGCTCCCTAATAGGCTTTTCAACCCTCCCCTCGGACTCGGTCACCGGCCTACTTTTTATCCTCAGAGCAACCCTGGGGCTCTCGCTTCTATCCTCCCAGTATATAGAGGCTGAAATTACGAATTCTCCATATTCACCAATACTTATATCAAATTCGGCTCTTGAATCGTTAATTGACACATTTGATACTCTCGTGAAGGTTCCCGAGTACTCTCTCCTAACCCTTTCAACCAGGGCTGAAAGGAACGCTTCCGCCTCATCCTCTGGGATCCTTACAGGCAACCTAGCCTCGTACAACCCCTTAGAGGCTTTGAGCCTCCATCTTCTAAGGAGGGATGGAATAGCCTCCATGAACGCGTTTCTAGCAGGGATTATTGAGCCTACGATTACACCGGCTATCATCAGCTCTATCCAAAGCGCCATAGCTGAACCTGAATAGCTGACCTTAACCGGGATTCCGAGGATGCCTGAAACCCTGGATAGCAGGGTAGAGAATATTATCCCAAGCCCCGACCCTATAAGGCATAGGGTTATAGAGTATGAGAGGACTAAGCCCTCTATGTGGCTTGGATTTAGGCCTAGGGTTGCCATGGTGTAGAAGTCGCTTCTCCTATGCTCTAGCAGGGCTAGGAGCATGGATATGCTTAGCAGGATGGCTGTTATAAGGGGTGGTAGGTCGGCTCCCAGCCCCCTGAAGGATACTGTCTTTAAAAGTATTAGATCGTACAGCTTGTTTTCAACTATTATATATGCCTCTACCCCAGGGAGCCTCTCTATGTTCCACGCCGCGTCCCAGGCTAGAGGCATGCTCACCTCTACAATCAGCCTTCTAACCTCTATGTTAAAGGTGTCCAGAAGATTCTCTGATACTATCAGCAGACTCTTGGGGTCGACATATGCCACCTGCATCATAGTCTGCTTCCCCATGGTTACGAGGACAAGCATGGTTGGCAGTAGCGGCCTCCCCCTTGGGTCTCTGAGGGAAAGCAGCTTAGACTCGTTGAAGATCCCTGAGACCCTCACATCTACACTGGAGATTCTTATTGTCTCGTTAACAGAGATGCTTAGATTTCTGGCTAGCTCCGAGGAGATAACAACTCCTTCGAAGGAGCCCTGGATCAGGGTGTCATTTATAGATAGGGCTGTAGCCGACCAGTTATCGACAGCTATTACGCCCCATATCTCTGCATCTCCTATTCTGAAGATGCAGTCAGAGGCGAGATGTGTTAGGCCGATCTTGTGAATGGATTTTACTCCGGGGATTGACGAGATGACATCTAAATACTCCCTTGGAATCGGAGGGTCTCCGGACGGCACCACGTAGACCCCCTGGAACCTTGAGGATACCTCGGCGCTGTGGGTTATACTCGTTACAGCAGGCTCCGTGGTTGTAAATGATATGGCTGAGCCTGTAACAAGCATCAAGACGAGAATAAGGGATACAGATCTCCATCTTTCCTTCCGTACATATTCAAGGGAGGTTCTAACTATTGCGTTTAAGGCTGAAAAGAATTTCAGTTTCACCCCAGGCCTCTCATGGGCCACACCCATGTAAACGTAGAGCAGGAAAAATGCCACGGTGAAGGAGAGATAGGATCTCCCGGCAGCCTCTAGAATGATGTACTCCCAGCCTTCCACGACTCCCGAGGTCAATGCCATGCCTGCAGGGTTTAAAGCTAGTACTAAGCCTGAAAAAAGGATGTTAAACAGTAAAGCCTTCGCGAGAATTATCTTAAGGTTCCTCCTAGTCTCCAGGACGCCTGCAAGCAGCACTGATATGAGGCTCATCACCGGAAGAGAATATTCCAGGCTTCTTGCAGACACGTAGATTATCTGTGATAGTTCGCCTTCTATGTAATCTAGAAGCCTAGCAGCCTCCTGAGCCTCTGCAATATGTATATAGTGCTCCCCGGCCTGCGCTGCTTTTTCAGCTCTAACTATGTGGCCAAGGGAGATGTTTAACTGATCTATGAAGTACTTAACATTATACCCCATGCTACTGGAGGCCTCTAGCCTGATTGACAGGTTTTCCGCTCTCTCCCGTAGGATAAAGCTTTGAATGCTCGGAATGTAGACTTCAGAGCCAGGCTTGAGATTAAACCCTGTCCCGTTGGTTAGGAGATACGCTGAAGACTTGAAGTAGATCTTTAACTTGGCATCAACCCCCGCTGGACAGGGGATTAGTCCAGGTGAGAGCTGAGGGCCAAAAACTCTAAACCTTGAGAAGATAGATGTTGAGTAGATGACTCCCTTCCCATGATAAACGTCAACTCTCAAAGGCGGGGGCTCAGGCTCCCATGTCTGCGGATCATAAGCTCCCCCAATCTTTATAAGCCCACCCTCCCTGAATGACAGGTTGAGGCTTACTGAGATGATCTCTTCGTCAAGTTTAATGTTTCCAGCCCATTCAGGGATGAACACCTGATCTAAAAGATGTCTGAGCATGGGCCCTGTAAAGCAGAGAACCTCGTAAAGCCCGAATGGCAGCCCTTGAACCTCGTAGAAACCATTCTGGTCTGTAACATTATAGTAGAAGACTATGGGCGGTGGGAACATTCTTCTAACAACTATGAAGGCCCCCGGCACCGGGTTTCCATCCATATAAGCGAATCCTGACACCTGATGAGGATGCGTTCTACCCTCCCGGAGAAGGTTTTCAGGCTGCTCGGTTGAAAAACCCTTGGAGGCCCGGTAAATGGCTAGAGATAGGATGTCTGAAACTATACCAATCTGGCTATATTCCACCGTGTCCGCAGTGTCCGACAGGGATCCTGACACATCCTTCGAGTTGTTCGAGGAGATCATTACAGCTGGAACGTTAAGGGAGAGCAGATAAGATATCTGCGGGAATTCCTCGGCTATAGACGGAAAGACTGTGTGGAGCTCGTAGTCTACTATGTTAGCCGATGATATAAGCTCCGAGACAAGCCACGTGGTGTAGGGATAGCTCTCACACACCGACTTAGCATCGTAGTATGATTGAAGAACAGGCTCACCAACGCCCAGGTTATCCACCTCTACAGCCATGAAAACCCTGCTGATAACGTCGTAGTGGCGAGACACGAAAATCCTAACACCATCATTCCCAAGTCTGCCAGATGTAAATACAAATGCAACCGGAGTCTCAACATTTAGCTCCCTAAGTTTCCTCGCAACGTCCAGAAGAACAGCGACTGGAACAGCGGAGTCCGAAGCAGACTGCGAATCAAAGTATAGATGCTGGTCATAATGACATATAAGCAGTGCAACAGGCCCATCGGAGTCCTTGTTAAGCCATGCAATTATGTTTTCAGCGGTGCCCAAGCGGATTTCTGTTTCCACCTTGACGCTGACGTTGACACGGCCATACTTGACGACGAGGCTCTTCAACATTTCAAAGTCTTCATTCCTGATGATTACAGCCGGGATAGACTTTATGTTCGGGATAGGCTCAACCCAGCCGTTCCCGTTCATCCCGATTATCAGGGCTTTAAATCCGTAAACCCCGCACGCGAATCCTTCATCAACTCCGCCGCTTGAAGTAAGCAATATTGAATTACTGTAGTTGGAAGGCTGGACTCCAGAAGCACCAAACAAAAGGCTGCCCTTAACCCACCCATCTGTTGAAGGGGAATAGGGATAGGCTACACAGGGAATCTCCATTCTAACCGGCTCCTCAACCCTAAGCTCAGCCTCAAGCCCAGCCCACACCGGCAGGCTGAAAGCATCCCTCTCAACACGCAGCCCTAGAGCCTTAGCCTCCCCGGCGATGAAACTCGCAGCTTGAGCAAGGCTGTCCGACCCTGGAACCCTACGCTGAAATGAAGCTACAGTTCTAGCCCAGTACTCAGCCTGATCTTGAGCCTCAACAGCCAGTAGCGGTGGTAACAGCAGGATAAGTATCAGAATATGCGGGTTTAGCCTCAACTCTCAACCCTCCTTTCAGCCACATATAGTAGTACAAGTATGGCGGTCGCCGCCACGTCGACGTAGACTATTAGAGGCATAGATTTCTCATGGCCAGCAGCTCTAGGCCTGTAAACCATGAATGCTGACCCTTCACCTGCAAGCCTCCATACAAGGACAGATGCAAAAACGCAGACCTCTCTTAAAACCTCAACGTTTATGTGCTCCGGAGTATCCGAGGGAGTGTGATAGGTTGTATGCTCCTCAAAGCCTTTCCCGCTCATTAACATGATGGCAGGCACACCTGCCGACCCGAAGAACTGGTGGTCAGAGGCGCCACTTACACCCATGTCGAGAACCTTAATGTTCAACTGCGGGCCGAGCTCCTCAACACCCCTCACAAACCTGTCCATCGTCTTCTTCAAGGCATCCGTGGAAACCCTAGCACGGAAAACCTGAATGTAGCCGTTGCTCCCCATCCCAACCATGTCAAGCTGCACGTTAGCAACCACCCTACCTATCAAACCCTTACTAGATAGAAGGTTGACAAACAGCCTGCTGCCGGCGAGTCCAAGCTCCTCTCCAGAGTAAAGTGCAAATATTATTGATAGGTTAGGCCAAGACATCTCCCTAAAAACCCTGGCCATTTCAAGTATACATGCAACCCCGGAGGCGTCGTCATTAGCACCATAGTAGAAGAGGTTCTCCCCTACTATGCCCAGATGATCGTAATGGGCTGAAACCACCACGTACCTGTCAGGACTGATAACCCCCCTTATCACACCAATAATGTTCCTTGCATAAGCCTGGGTGAAAAGCAAGGATGAACCGCCTGATAGGTTGAGATATACCGGGGGCTTAAGATCCAGGCTTAGGTTTAAAGCTTCCAACAGATTACTACCAGCTGTCACAGCTGGGATTGGAAGACCAGAGCTAGAGTACTTGTAGTAGGGGTGTTGCTTGGAAGCATTAACTATTATGGCTGCCACAGCTCCATGGCTGTAAGCTTCCTGAACCTTAAGCTCTACGGTCACACTCGCATTTCCGGGAGCTCCCTCAACAATCAACGCTATGTACCCTTTAATGTTTAGACCTGTATACGGGTCGTAGCCCTGCTTTTTCACGCCATAGCCGAGGTAGACCAGTGGGCCGCTGACGTTGTACGCTGGCGATCCATCGACCTGTTCAACCAGTATGTACCTGTCTCCCAGCTTTAGATATGGGATCGTCGCATTCTCCACCATAAACTTCTGATAGTAGTCTTTAAACCCAGCTTCCGTTAGTGGTTTAAGGTCTAACTCCCTAAACCTCTCCACAATGTACTCGGCGGCTATGTATTCCCCTACAGAGCCTGACATTCTCCCCTGACACGCGTCCGAAGCAAGAAATTCTATGTGAGACATTATCCTGCCAGCGTCCACGTTCCAGACTATAAAGTCTACATAGCTACCTTGAAGGGTAGCCAGCATCAACACTTCGATTAATGCTAAAGTTTTTGACATTTAAGGTAGATACAACGCACATATTTTATAATGGTAGCAAGCTGTAGAGTGATATGCTCCTAGGCGTCAGTTTAAAAGACCTTGCCATCCTCCTAGCAGTCTACATTTATGTACTATGTACTATAGGGGTTGGAGAGCTAATAAGGAGGAGAGGCAAGCATCCAGGCATAACAAGGAAGATGATACACTTCCTCGCTGGCGACGCCATCATCATACTACCCATGTTCTCATCGCCAATATGGCCTGCTTTGATCCCCATAGGGCTGGGGCTTGTGGTAGCATTAGCCTTCACCTTCCTAAAGAAGAGCCCCATCACAACGGCTATGATAGAACCTGGAGATGCTGCCGTCCACGCATACGGCCCAGTATACTACATAATATCTATCCTAATACTTGTCCTAGCGTTCTGGGAGTGGAAGCTGCCTGCTATGGCGGCAACCTTCATTATGGCATGGGGCGATGGAGCTGCAACTCTCGTAGCCAAAAGGTTCAGGAAAAGACACGTGTTCCCATGGGGGGACAAGTCCCTTGAGGGAAGCCTTGGAATGCTGCTGTTCTCCCTAGCCGGCTCCCTGCTTTCGCTTGCAGCCTGTATAGCCTTCGGAGTTCAGATACCACCCGTAGACGGCCTGGTTGCATGCATCGTTGGCTCTTTGGTGGGCACACTTGTGGAGGCTGTGACAGTTGGGGCCATGAGGCCTTTTGACAACTTCACGGTTCCACTTGCATCTGCACTAGCCATATGGTTCCTCATCAGATAGTTAGATGAAGCCGAGAATTCACGCCACGTGAAGCTTAGCCTTAGATGCGGCAGGTCTGCTGGCTAATCAGGATTGAATGTGGAGTTGCTGAAATAGGCTTCTAACCGGTGTGACACTTATCGCTATACTGTAGCCTCCGGTGTATAGGGGGAGCGGGCCTGTGAAACCTGTTGGAACCGTAAAATAGACCGGTAGGTATGGTTTTATAGTCTAATCTCCTATTTTACGAGTCTTAAAGTAAGATTTCAACCTGCCAAGCCGCTTTTAGCTATCGCTGGCTGTGCAGCTCGTTAATCAAATAGCTAGAACTTTTAACTAATCCCATGGGAAGTAGAAGTACCACTGCCTGATGGGTGGAGAACATGGGGTTAGAGGCTGTCTTTAGGGCTAAATCGGTTGCAGTTATAGGTGCATCTGCGAAGAGAGGGAGCATCGGCTACGTCATAGTTAAAAATTTGGTAGACAGGTTCCAGGGTAAAATATACCCTGTTAATCCAAAGTACAAGGAGATCCTCGGCTTAAAATGTTACCCTAGGATCGAAGATGTAGAAGGGGAAGTAGATGTAGCTGTAATAGCTGTTCCAGCTAAAATTGTAACACCTATTGTATCGGAATGCGGACGTAAAGGGGTTAAAGTTGCAATTGTAATTAGCGGAGGGTTTAGAGAGATCGGTGGGGAAGGAGTGAAGCTTGAAGAAATGCTTGTCGAGGAGGCTAGGAGCCACGGTGTAAGAGTTATAGGGCCAAACTGCATGGGTATATATGACACTAATACCGGATTGGACACATTTTTCCTGCCGACGATCAGGTGTGGGAGGCCTAAGAAGGGCAGCATATCCTTCATATCACAGTCGGGGGCCTTCGCAGCTGCGGTTATGGATCAGCTTACCTTTCTAGGCCTGGGGATGAGCAGGTGCATAAGCTATGGTAATGCAAGCGATGTGGATGAGACGGATCTCATCGCCTACCTGAGGGAGGACGATAGGACAGGAGTTATAACCATGTATATTGAAACGGCAAAAGGCGGGAGGAGGTTTATTGAGGAGGCTTATAAGACCACGAGGGTAAAACCCATAATTGCCATTAAAGCTGGAAGAACAAGCAGGGGAGTTTCAGCAGTCCTCTCCCATACTGGAAGCATGGCTGGGTCTGACAGGATCTTTGATTCGGCTTTCAGGCAGGCGGGCGTGATCAGGGCCACCAATTTCCAGGAGATGTTCGACATGGCTAAGGCGCTGTCAATGCAGCCGTTGCCGAAAGGTAACAAGGTACTGGTGATAACGGATGGAGGTGGAGCAGGCGTTATGACAGTTGATGCTTGCGAGATGAGCGGGCTCAAGGTTCCCGAGCTCCCTGATGATGTAAAGCAGGAGTTAAGAAAGTACCTTCCATCCTACGCTAGTGTGCATAACCCTGTAGATCTCACTGGTAGTGTAACAGACGAGTGGTATAGTTTAGCCCTGGAGGTGGCTGGAAGCATAGACCTGATAGATGGAATCATAGTGAACGTACTCTTCCAGCCCCCAAGACTTACCTTAAAAATGGCCGACGTTGTGGCGGATTACGCCCGGGATGCTGACAAGCCTGTGATATGCTGCTTGTGGGGTGGAAAGGTGGCTGAATCCATGGCGATCGACCTGGAAAGCCAGGGGGTTCCAACATATCCAACCCCTGAGAGAGCCGTAAAGGCGATGTGGGCACTATACACCTACGCGAGGATCAGGGAGAGATAGATCTCAGCTTTAGAAGTATGATTAAGATGCAAGCCCACACAGACATGCCGGCAATGAATGGTAGGGCCGGGTTAGCTGAATACATGAATCCTGAGGCTGCGGCCGAGCATGTCTGGGCTATACTCCTAACCGTAACCCTTAAAGTTAATGCTCTCCCCCCATCTTAGACTGTACTGCGTCCGTCCACGTGGCTTCAAAGAGGGAGTACCAGAACGCATCCGGTATAGCCCATAAAACCCATATGAGAAGCACCTCCCTGAAACCCCTGCACAAGATGAACATGACATGTAGAACCATGAGGGCTGGTGGGGAGATAAGCATGAGCTTAAGCCTTCCCATCTTGTCGGAGGCGGCTGCCGTAAGTGGGGATAGAGCTGTGTAAAGGAGGTTCCAAGAGGCTTCGAGCACACTCCACTGGTATCTCGATACACCTATCACGTCAAGGGTGTAGATAAGCCAGAAACCTCCTGTAAAACCGATGTGCAACCCTATAAGAAGGTCAACTATCAATAGTAGCCCAACCATCATGTTTGCAACTATTTCAATGTTCTCCCTAAGCTTTTTGAAAGCTGAAAAGAACATCTTAACCATGGCCTTAATGTTAAAAGAGGCAGCATGCAGGGTTTCCCTAAGCTTCAAGGAGACGAGTGAAGCTGAGATGTAGACGAGTGAGCTTGCAATCAGGAATGTTCTAAGAGCTAATATGTCTAGCTTTTCATACCAGTAGCCTCCAAGGAGGAAGCCTATAGTTGCAGGGATACACCACGTGGCTATCTCGAGGAATGAGAATGATAGAGCTCTCAAGTCCTCAGGGGTGGAGTCTTGGAACATCGCGTACATCGCTGGGAAAAAGAACTGTTGGACTGCAGCCATGAGGACTGCACCTATGAAATACACCTGCCAACACCATGCGGAGGCGTTTATCAGAGATGGAATCGCTGAGAAAAGGAGGCCCCATACTATAAGGCTTTTCCTACCAGTCTTATCCGCCATGTAGCCCGCCGGGATGACAACAAAGAATGTAACAAGGGATACTGCTGAGTTAAGAAGACCTATAAGCTCGGGGGTTCCCCCAAGCCTCCTCATATAGTCGGGGGCGAACTGGATGAAAGCCTGACTAACCAGGGTTATAGAGAACCATGACAGAAGGATAATCCTTATATTTGGCCTGGACAAAACCTTCCGAGCAGCTCTCAGAAAACTCATACAAGATTCTCCTTTAGACCCGGTGAACGTTAAACCATTATTAAAACAACCATAATACAAATCCGAGATCTTTAAAATGATTCTATCCAGGCAGCTACGTCAAGTTCTCTGATGAGGTGTGAAATTCTCTTAAGGTTTATATGGTTAGCATGGGTGTCAAGCGCTGAGATGGAACCAGTAGAGTCTGCAGTGAACAGTTTGAAATATGTATTGGAGGCCGTCCCAGGCGAAAGCATCCTTATAATCTCAGACTATGAAAAGAAGGGAGTTGCAGAGGCATATTCCAAGGCAGCTTTGAAGCTAGGCCTCTGGACGAGGCTCATCCAGCTAGAAAAGCCTGAAGGGTTTAGAAGGGAAGTACCGGGCTCTCTGGTGGAGGCCGTCATCAGCGGAAAGCCCGACATGTACCTCAACCTTCTAAGAGGCCCCGCAGAGGAGGTTGAGTTCAGAATAAAGCTGATAAAACTCGAGACCAGACGTAGAGTAAGGCTTGCCCACTGCCCAGGGGTGACAATGGACATGCTAACCAAAGGAGCACTCGCACTATCCCAAAGAGAATACGAGGAGATGAAGTCCCTAGCCCAGGAATTCATAGCCATACTCCAAGACGTCACCCAGGTTAGAGTCACATCCCCGGAGGGCACAGACGCCTCCTTCTCAGTTAGGGACAGAGAGTTCTTCACAGATGTTATGCTCGACTGGAGAACGCTCAAGTGGATCAACCTGCCCGTCGGGGAGGTTATGGTAGCCCCAGTGGAGAACAGCATGAACGGGGCAATACATGCAATCGCAGCGGGAGGAGTAGGCCTGGTAGAGGGAGGCATAAGGCTCACGGTTAGGAATGGGAGGGTCAGAGAAGTGAAATATGAGGACAAAGAGAAGGGAAGGGTCGTTGAAAAGGTGTTAGAAACCGACAGGCAGGCTTCGATCGCAGGGGAGTTCGCGTTAGGGCTTAATAGGAGGGCTAGAATCGTAGAAGAGTTCCTGGAAAGCGAGAAGGCCTATGGAACAATCCACATAGCCTTCGGCAACAACATGGACTTCCCAGGTGGGAGAAACTCTTCAAAGAGCCACATAGACTTCCTCGTAGACAAACCCACGGTTACAGTAACCTTTAGCGACGGATCCACAGCGGAAATCATGTCAGAAGGCAAACCCAAACCATTCTAAAACCGAAAACGTTGGGATTAAAACTGCAGCACCTTCTACCGTCTGGAAAGCGTTTTCAGGATTTTCAAAAGCCTATCTCTTTCGATAAGACACCTCCTCCATTCTTCGAAATCTCTGGAATTCCATAGCCTCCTGGTTGAGAAAAGCCTCTCAAACTCTCCGCTGATTAACCCATACTTACTCTCATACGTCCTGATTCTTCTCCTTAAGATTCTAAGCCGGAGTTTAACCTCACGGATGCTTAGCTCCCTGGGCACGGCTGCTCCACTCCCCGGAGGGTAGGGTTCCACGCTATATCCTTATCTTTTCAGGTTCCTTAGGGAAGGATGTTATTATCTCTGCTCCCATTCTCCTAACTACAACGTCGTCCTCTATTCTTATCCCAAACCTACCCTCAAGGTATATTCCCGGCTCAACTGTGAAAACCATGTTCTCCCTAAGCTCGTATTTTTGACCCTTCCTAAGCCTCCTCCCCTCATGCACGTTTACACCTATCATGTGGCCAAGTGAGTGGGGGTACTCGGGGTATCCTTTGCTCCTGATCACATTCCTAGCCTCAATGTCAGGCTCCTCAGCCTTCACCCCAGCCTTTATCTTCTCGATAGCCCTCAACTGAGAGGATAAGACAGCATTGTATGCCTTTACAAGCTCCTCATCCCAGCTTAAGATAAAGGTTCTGGTTATGTCACAAACGTAGTTCCGGTACTTCACGCCCAAATCTATAAGGATTAGTTTCTCAGGATGCTTATTGTTCGCTCCCGTCGTGTAATGGGGAAATGCAGCGTTCTCGTCGTAGGCCACTATTGTTGGGAAGGCTATTTCACCCCCATACTTCACCATCCTATACTCGAGCTCGGCCTTAAGCTCAGACTCGCTCATCCCCCTCACATCAAGTGTCATAGTCTCTTTAAGCGCTTTCTCAGCTATCCTTGAAGCCTTCCTTATAAGCTCAATCTCATCCTCGTCCTTCATCATCCTTATCGCTTCCAGCTCCTCCGAAACATCTACTATTGAGAGGCCGAGTTCTGCAAGCTTCATGTATGAGGTGTGAGGGGTGAAACTCATGTTTATCCCTATCCTCCTAAACCTCTTCAGATCCCTGTATATCTGTCTGGGATTATCAACTGGTATGATCTCAAGCTCGCCCTTCCTAGCAGCCTCCAACGCCCTCGCAGCAGACTCCTCAAGCCTGCTGACATAGAGCATGGCAGCCTCAGGAGTAATAAGGAGGGCTGCACCCTCAAAAATACCGATTCTAGGCTGAACGGTGTAAATGAAGTTATGGTCGATCGAAGGGTACCCGAGATTCGCCAGTAGGATGCCGTCAAGGTTTAGACTATTAATCACATCCACTATCTTCTTAATCCTATCCCTCATTACAGGATGATAGTTGCCGGAAAGTTAAAATATTTGGAGGTTTAATCGGAGCACGCAAGCCATGATAGATGCAGGAACAATTATTATTATCCACAGCCGTTGAACATAGCCATGAGATTGGGGAAACCATACTTTTACGCTTTAGCATCTACCCTCATATGGTCTACGGTATCATCTGCATTCAAAATAACTCTCATGTATATGGACTATATCCAGCTTCTCTTTTACTCGACAACCGTCTCAACCATAGTGCTATCTATCATAGTGATCTTTGAGGGAAAGGCTGGCCAACTAAGATCATATGGTAAAGGGCAGTTCGCCAGCTCCCTACTTCTAGGACTGCTGAAC
The DNA here is from genome assembly GCA_037917685.1 of Thermoproteota archaeon. Classification (GTDB taxonomy): domain Archaea; phylum Korarchaeota; class Korarchaeia; order Korarchaeales; family JAOZGB01; genus JAOZGB01. The sequence goes on along the minus strand of JAVCBU010000005.1, from coordinate 9,011 downwards.
CCCTTTCTATACTATACCGTCCTGTTTAAGGCCTACTCGCTGCTCCCTGCCCAGCAGGCTCTAACCCTAAACTTCATATGGCCAGTATTAACCGTTTTAATGTCAGCCTTAATCCTAAAGCAGAAGCTTACCGTGGGGGCATTACTTTCAATGCTACTATGCTTTACAGGGGTCGTCATAATATCTACTAGAGGCGATATTAGAAGCCTAATGTTCACAGACACGGCGGGGGTTGCCTTAGCCCTGGGCAGCGCTTTCCTCTTCTCAGCCTACTGGGTATACAATGTTAGAGATGAAAGAGACGACACTGTCAAGCTCATGTTAAACTTCCTTTTCAGCATGCCGATGGTTACAGCCATATATCTATTTTCGGCTGAAACCTGGACCGTAGACTACAGAGGCTTGATAGGGACTGTTTACATTGGCCTCTTCGAGATGGGAGTCACATTTGTACTATGGCTTAGGGCGCTAAGCCTCTTCGAGACCACAGCCCAAGCAGGCAGCCTTGTATATCTAAGCCGCTTCCTCTCCCTCCTCCTAATAAGAGCTACAGTTAAAGAAAGGATACACCCCTCAACAATAGTAGGACTCATACTAATCATAGCTGGAATCTACACGTTACACCGCAAGCCTAGGGGGATACCCTCACCGAAGCAAGGCTAGCCTGAACACTCGTGGTGACCGTTATTGACCCTGCAGCCGGCTCAATAATAATAGCAAGGCTTATAGGTGCCTCAGAATACGGCCTATACGGGCTCTCACTAGTAGTTCCAGCATTCATGGTGATGTTTGTAACCCTTGGATTAAACCCTGCCGTTGTAAGGTTTACATCGGCTTCCATAGCGAAGAGGGAGACTCCGGCGGCAGCAAATTACCCCTCAGCAAACTATTCAGGCAGCAAATTGCAAACCTAACAGTAACCCTAATAGTATCAGCAACCATATATCTAACCCCTCCTCCCAACCACAGGAATAATCACCGAAAACGACCCCCAAACCTTAGAAAAATCCTCAGTGGTGTACCCATAATCGGAAAGATAACAGCACCCATAATATCATACACAGAGAAAATAATGAAACTAGCCCACGCCAAAGCCTAAATCCAAACCAGCTCCCAAACACCATCTATATTTACACGAAGAATACACCCCGTACAGTTGATCTAGTAACAGCCGCATGATGCACAAAATAGGGTCAACGATGCGGCAAAAATAGGGGGTTATTTGTGGCCTGCTCTTTCAAGTATTTGCTGCCATCTTTCGTCTACGGCTTCCTGGATCTCCTCTATGACATGTCTATTCTCCGGGGTGAAAAGATGTTTAAACCTTCCCTGGAGTTTGAGGTATTCTTCTACCGGCCTTTTCCTCTGTGGGTTTTTAGCTATGGTTAGGCTTGTATCTGTCAGCCGCCATTCACCGTCTTCGTACTCTATTAGGGGAAACATGCATGTTTCCACAGCTAGCTGCGCTATTTTTATGGAGAGGTTTGTAGGGAACCTCCATCCCCGGTTGCATGGCATTAGTGTGTGCAGGAACGATGGAGTCTTATGGAATGCCTTCCTAGCCTTCTTCACCAGGTCTATCGGCCTTGAAGGCGACGCTGTAGCCGCGTAGGGTATCCTGTGAGCTACGAGTATATCTAGGATCGGCTTCTTATAGAGCTCATTGCCAGGTATTACTTTGCCCGCTGGCGTTGTAGTTGTCCATGCCCCATGCGGTGTGCCCCCGCTTCTCTGTATCCCCGTGTTCATGTAGGCCTCATTGTCATATAGCACATACGTTATGTCCTCCCCTCTCTCGAATGCCCCGCTTATCGCCTGTAGGCCTATGTCATAGGTTGAGCCGTCTCCCCCTATGACCAGGACCCTGTATTTCTGTTTTATCCTTCCTTCCATATGCATTTTGTCTCTTGCCGCAACTATCCCAGCCGCTGTAGCCGCAGCGTTCTCGAAAGCGTTATGTATCCAAGGTACACGCCACGCAGTATAGGGGAATATCGTTGTCGCTACCTCAAGGCACCCAGTGGCGTTAACTATTACCACCGGGTCGTCTACAGCCTTTAACACCTGCCTCACTATTGTACCGGCTGCGCATCCAGCACACAGCCTATGGCCTGGCGCTAGAAGTTCAGGCTTCTTCGCCAGCTGTTTAAGGTTTGGAACCCAAGCCTTGCTCATGTTCTCACCCCTATATACATGGTTGTTTCCTCAGGCTTCTTCTCAAGGGATTTGAGGAGCCTGCGGAATACTTCTTCTATCTGGCTGGGTGGGGCGTCTCTCCCGCCGAGGCCGTAGATGAAGTCTACCGTTACGGGTTTCCGGGGAAGGTCGTACAGCGCTGTTCTAACCTCCATGAATACGGGTCCTCCCTGGGCTCCTATCGACGCACTCCTGTCCAACACGCCGACTACTCTAACATCTTTCAAGATTTCCGCCACCTGCTTGTACGGGAAGGGTCTAAACATCTTTATTCTCAAGGCTCCCGCCTTTACCCCCTCACCTCTGAGCTTATCCACTATCGTCCTCACCGTACCCATGGTTGATGACAGGCCAACCAAGGCTATTTCCGCATCTTCCATCATGTACGGCTGCAGAATCCCATCCCCATAGCTTCTCCCAGATATCTGAGCATATTCGTCATGTACCCGTCTTACTACCTGTGGAACCTTTGTCATAGCATGTATCTGCTGCATCTTATGCTCGTAGTAGTAGTCGTAGAGGTCTAGGGGGCCGAATGTCACAGGCTTCTCAGGGTTCAGCATTAAAGGCACCTGCTCGCCAAACAGCTCTATATTCACCGGTTTCCTCTGGCCTACGAAATCTGACACCACCTTGTCCGGAAGCACCCTCACGTTCTGGAGTGTGTGCGACACCAGGAATCCGTCAAGCATCACCATCACTGGCAGCTGCACGTCAGGGTGCTCCGCAATCCTGAAAGCCTGTATCACCGTGTCGTAGGCTTCCTGCGCATCCTCCGTGTACAGCTGAACCCACCCAGCATCCCTCTCAGCCATCGAGTCCGCATGATCACAGTGTATGTTTATAGGGCCTGAAAGAGCCCTATTCACAATAGCCATTACCACAGGAGTCCTCAGGCTAGCTGCAATATACACTATTTCATGCATCAACGCCAGCCCATTCGCAGCCGTCGCTGTGAAAGCCCTCGCCCCAGCCGCCGCCGCACCCACACAAGCGCTTAGAGCTGAGTGCTCCGATTCCGCCCTTATAAACTTTGTCTTCACCTCTCCATTGTGCACGTACTCGGAAAATCTCTCCACTATTATGGTCTGAGGCGTAATGGGATAGGCAGCCACGACGTCAACATCGCACTGTTTCACAGCTAGAGCAACCGCCTCGTCACCGTTAAGAGCCAAAACCTCCTGTTCCTTCACCATCATCTCTACCTCACCATCTCTATAGCTTTAACCGGGCACTCCTCAGCGCACACTCCGCATCCCTTACAATGTTCAAGGTCCACCCTTGGCACCGTTTCACCGTCCCATATTATCGAGCTATCAGGACAGTAAATCCAGCAAAAGCCGCACTTAATACACTTCTCCGGATCTATCCTTGGCGTAAAAGTCCTCCAGTCACCGCTCCTATACTCCTCAGACCTTACGAACGGTATTCCCGCGATAGGGATCTCATGCCACGCCTTAAGACTACTCAATCTTCCTCACCTCCTCATATGCCCTCCTCACCAGGGCCGCATTCTTCTCCCCAGTCTCCCCCTTGAAATGCATCCTAACAGTTTCTAACAGACTTTCAAGCCTCGCAGCCTCAGGTACAGCCTTCAGCGTAGCTCCAAGCATAGCCGTGTTTGTAATCTCTCTCCCAAGTATCTCAACCGCAAGATCGGTTGCCGGAAGCCACCACACCTCAACCCCAAGCCCTCCGAACATCCTTCTAAGCTCACCCGGACTGTCGTGGTTTATAACCAGCTTTCCACCAGGCTTCAAGCCAGCAGCCACATTCTGAGTCCCAAGAAGGGTTGGGTCCAGCACCACCACACAGTCGGGATTATAAACCTGGCAGTGTATAACTATAGGCTCACCGCTTATCCGTGTGAAAGCCTTAACGGGAGCACCAGACCTCTCAGGCCCAAACTCTGGAAACGACTGGATATACTTTCCCTCCTTCATCGCAGCCAACGCCAGAACATTGCTTCCAGTCCAAACACCCTGCCCACCACGCCCATGCCATCTGAACTCAAGCATTGAAACCACTCAACAAGCATAGCCCGCCAAACTTTAAAATTTTTAAAAAATTAACACACACCAGGCTATGTTGATCACCTAATCTTGACCATGCTATCTCATAGGAGCTATGTCCTTTAAAGGATTGTAACATTTGACGATGAGAGAGGACGCCAGAGAAGGAGCTTGTTGAGGATTTGTTAGCTATCGTTTCTTCCTCCACCTGAAAGCTTTATGGCATGAGGAATAAGGTGAAAAGTCTTGTTGAGACAGTAAAGAATGCCATCAGAGACTATTAATCTTACTGCAAGATTCAAACTTAAGGAAACGCTGGAAGGGTTAGACGATCCTTCTCCACTTATCGGAATATAGTGAACTTTCTAATTCGAATATAGTGAACTTTCTAATTTCCTATGCTTGTATGAACAACATTACTAGCTTTAAGAGACTCAAGAAGGAAACTTACAAGGAGTTAAGAGAGAAATACCCGCAACCGCCGAGCCACTACCCCCTAACAGGATCTCTTGCGTCTACTGCACAACGGAGCTATGCACAATTCATCCCCCGCACAACGGAAGACGAAGCGCGCGCAAACCCTGGGTAAGGCTAGCCCGAACACCCGCGGTGTCCATGGCGCCTAAACTCAGGCTCCTCCATCCAGTGATCCCTAGACCTTAATGTACCACTTATGAAGGATTCAACAACATCTTTAACCCTACCGTCTGCGCCTACTACAACCTCTATTCTAAGGGAGTTGAAGAATTCCCTAGCCCTCCAGCCCATACCATATGCAATAATAACATCCACGCCCTGCTCCTTCAGAAGCCTCGGTATCTGACCAGGTTCATGCTCCACAAACGGATTACGTAAAACGCTAACCTCACCTATACGACCGCCCTCCACCGAGACTATAGTGTAGAATGGCGCCCTCCCGAAATGCCCGCTGACCTGCGAGTCCAAGCCCTTATCATCAACAGATGGTATGGCAATCTTCAAAGCATTAGCCACCGCTAAGAATAATCACAGAGAAATTATAAAAAAGTAGTCAGAAGGGGTTCTGTTAACTTATTGTTTCTAAGATAAAAATAAAAATTATCGAACACCAGTTGCCACATTATTAGAAACAACCTTTATCGACTTAGTTTGATAATAAGTATCTTCTCTCATCAAGTCTTCCCAATCATTTTTTCTATTTTCAAATCAATCCCCTCCCTCATCGCAGCTATTGTCCCTTAAAAGTTAAGAGCGGAAGATAATGCGAATTTCACGCATGACCTCCTCGTTAATAGAGACCTCAGGACATACCTTATTTTAACCATCCTTAAATATTTCGTCTGGCCTGTAGAAGTCCTTCGTAGCCTTAAGCACCCATACCCCAGTCCTCTCCGCCTCCTCTACAAGCTCAGGTAGAGGTGTGCACACATAGATAACAGGGTATTAGCTTCTTCCTAAGCCTATCTGGATATTTCCTCCTTAAAACTTCTATCTTCCTCGAAAGCTCAGCTATAATCTTAGCCCCAGCTCTAACCGTAGCCTCACCAACAATACACACATCACCCGAAACACCATAAATATTGATCTCAAGATCGGGAAGCGACAATGAATCAACCTCCACCATCAAACCAAGCTCCTGTCTAAGCCTATGCTCAATAATAGACCTAGCTTCATCCTCAACATCCACAGTAAGCTTCTCCAAGGTTCTCTCAACCCTCCTAAGTCTCACATCCAAAGCACTAAAAGCCCTATTAAACTCCACTCTAAGACCCCTAATCTCCTCCCAGATCTTAGTCTGCTCCACTCTAAGACCCCTAATCTCCTCCCAGATCTTAGTCTGCTCCTCAATCAGGCTGTCCAGCCTCTTCAATATCTCAGACAAGCCGAGATACCCAGCTACTGCATATCTAAACTCGAAATCCTTATCCAGAAGCTCCAGGAACTCCCTCTTCAAGACATCCATTCCATCAATCATATAATCCACATGCATTATAAACTATCCTCTCACAAATAGACCATTCCATCACATCTCTCTACAATAAACCTCACATTCCTCTACAACAGATCCAACCTGAGCATAGGAAATCACACAGTCCCCCATAGTCAGCTACCACCACCTTCAAGCCGCTAGCAGACCCCATCCAGCCATCCCCAGCAGAGGACCTGTAAAAACACCAATCTGTAAGAGCTTATCTCTAATAGCCATTCAGTCATGGAGAGCACCTATATGCTCTAGCAATGCTTCCCGTCCATCCCCTGTATGCCACCTCTTCCTGAAACACCTATCCCTCCATGGGTTGCTAGCTTTAGCCTTCCCAGAAAACCAGAATATATGGGTGTCATCAAGGAGAATAGCCCCTTTTCGACTTTTGATGGTTTAACACTTTCCCTTTCCTAAAAAGCCTCCTGTAGGATTTGAAGATTGCTAGGGTTTGAGTTATCGCCGTGTAGACGTAGTGGGAAGGGTGGTTTGGATACTTCGCCCTAAGCTTTCTATAAATGGTTTCATGCATACTTCTTCTCAATGTGATTCCAAACCTTACGGCAACGCTTAGACATTCTTCGCGCGCGCACCACCCCTATACCTCACAAGCAAATTATCCAACCAAGCCCGGGGCACCAAGCCAACGCACCATAAACTTCGGATCAAGCCATCGGGGGACTCAGAGGGAAGATACATGGTAAATGGATCAATGTACCACAAACATTAAAACAATGGGAAGCCTAAGCAAGACCGATAAAGTTGAAGTACAGGCTGATGGACCTACTCGCATGCCCGATCTGCAAGAGCTTCCCCTGACGCTACACGTCCTCAAACATGAGGAAAACCCTGGAAAAATGGTAGAGCCAGAGGCATGCTGCGAACTATACTGCGCATACCACAACGCAAAGCTACCCACAAAGGGAAAAACGGACTGCACGGTGTGCCAGAGAATAGAGATAGCCGAAGGTGTGCTACAATGCCGGAAGTGTGGAAGGTGGTATCCGATAATTGAGGGAATCCCAATAATGCTTCCAGACAGCCTAAGAAACAGGAAGGAAGACCTAAAATTCCTAGAAAAAGTAAAAGACAGGCTGCCAAGGGAAGTAGTCCAAGAAGGGAAACCCCACCACCTATGAGCCGACACCCAACAATTATTAGTCTCATCTGAAACTATTAGAAACCCCGACATGCCAGGGGAAAGGTGTGATAAAAGTCCGAGAAAGAAGGCCTACCCCATTACCCAGCCATCTGGCAGCCTTCTAATCTCTATCATCCCGACATATCTGCGAATGGCCTTTTAACCCGTCCTCTCGTAATCAGCCTCAGAAGAGATGGCGCACTAATATACAATGGAGCAGGGTAACACCATCCACGTTGCCGGGTCCACTTTGTAGCCCGGTTTGCTCTAGACTACGACACCTATGAGCGCGCTATGAGCGGCGTTGTACCTTTGGTCTCTTGATGATAGGAGATTAAGCTATCCTATCATCTTTTTATTATGGCGTTAGCTGCAAGCTCAACTTTCCCTGTTCCCCTAGAGGTTTCGGCTGGATGCTCGCCTAGACTTGGCAATGTAAGTTGAGGTATCATTTCCTCGGGAGGGCTGGAAACGTCGCCCCCCGTGCCGACAAGAGCTTCCGCCTCAACTTTCCTAACCTCTTCTATTTTGCCCCGTTCAAGTGCTAAACATAGTCAACAGCATTAAAGAATGTGGCTTTCACGTGTATATGCCCCATAGTATTCACCTAAGTAGAGAGGATTACTGGAGTGCGTAAATGTTGGTTCCTGTGCGCTGGTTTTTCGCTGGACACAAGCACCATTATAGGCTAGCTGTGGCTATAACCGTCCGCGTTTACAAGCCCCTAAACTCAGCGTTTATACGTGTTACAGATGGAAACTATTCTCTCAAACGATTTCGAACTCTATGGGTACTTTCTTGGGTTTAGGCCCTTCAGGCGTGAATATTATGTCCCAAGCATCTATCTCAGGTCTACCTACGACTGCCTCGATATCCTTTCTAAGGTTTTCAGCGACTTCGAATACTATGCCACCCGGCACTCTAACCCCCTGAAATACTATGTCAACCATGCATCTTCCCACAATCTTCAACCTTCCCTCTTCATCCGCCGTTCTAAGCTCGTATGGTTCTTTCAGGGGTATAAACGCTCCAAGCTCATCCGCGATCCTCTTAGAGATGACGCTCTTACTCGCACCTGTATCCACGAGCACCTTAAGCCTAACAAGTCTATCCCCATGCCTCAGCTCTACATTCGCGATAGCCCGCTCATACCTCATTAGTTTCTCCAGTTAATGAGTAAAATTAAACGTTTTTAAATCTTCGCTTGACTTAGGATAGCACGATTCTTCTAAAACATCAGACCACTTTCCATGCCTAGGCCAATAAGTGATTTCTACTTCCGTTCTATTTCAGACTCCAGCCCTTAGCTATCGTATGGCCAAAGCCTACTTACATCAACAAAACATGGTTGACGAATGATTTAAATGCCTCCTACGCTTTTAAGCGAAGCCCAGCCTAATAAGGTTTCAGCGCATCCTTCACTTTTCCTCACATAGGAACTCTCTCCAAAAACTTTCGTCAAAACCCACTTAATGATCCCGTTAACAACCCCGCGTCCATAATGCTAGACCAGTTTATTATCATTCTTTCTTTTCTACTTTCCTTTTTCGGTTTTGATGTTTCGATAAATTGTAGAATCGATAAGATTGAGTGGTTGAATCTAATGAAATGGGCTTGTAGACGGCGTGGGGTGTACCATTCCAGCTATATTGGCGCGTGGATTTCGGTGTGTGGATGCTGTTAGGTTTTGAAGAATTGGTGT
>JAVCBU010000012.1:0-435508 GCA_037917685.1 Thermoproteota archaeon | reverse complement strand
CGACAGCAGGATGAAGGTCAGGCTGAAGACCTTACCAGACGAGCTGAGGGGTGGTGCATGGCCGTCGCCAGCTCGTGTCGTGAGATGTCCTGTTAAGTCAGGCAACGAGCGAGATCCCCGCCCCTAGTTGCCAGCAGCTCCCGAAAGGGAGGCTGGGCATAACTAGGGGGACTGCCGGCGAAAAGCCGGAGGAAGGTGGGGGCGACGGCAGGTCAGTATGCCCCTAATCCCCCGGGCCACACGCGAGCTGCAATGGCGGGGACAACGGGATGCGACCCCGAGAGGGGAAGCAAATCCCTTAAACCCCGTCGTAGTCGGGATCGAGGGCTGCAACTCGCCCTCGTGAACCTGGAATCCCTAGTAACCGCGCGTCGCCATCGCGCGGTGAATACGTCCCTGCCCCTTGTACACACCGCCCGTCAACCCACCCGAGCGGGGCTAGGGCGAGGTTCAGTCGGGGCCGCAAGGCCCGCAGGCTGGGTCGAGCTTTAGCCCTGCAAGGGCGGGTAAGTCGTAACAAGGTAGCCGTAGGGGAACCTGCGGCTGGATCACCTCCCATAATCCTGCCGCCTCTTAAGGGGGGCTTAGACTGCTTACTACTATCACTGTATGAAGCCTTAAACCTGAGGTTTAAGGCTGAGGCCGAGAACCTGATCTTACGGTTCGGTGAAGGCCAAGGCATAGGTGCTGCGTCAAAGGTCAGGCTAGGGCCTGGGCTGCAGACGCCACCTGGTGGATGGCTCGGCTCAGGCGGCGACGAAGGCTGCGGTAAGCTGCAGTAAGGGCCGGGTAGCCGCATACAGGCTTAGATCCGGCCATCGCCGAATGGGACCTCCCTCCAGGGGCAAACCCCTGGAATTCGGGATACCTTAACGGTATCCCGAAGGCGAACGCCCGGAACTGAAACATCTTAGTACGGGCAGGAAGAGAAACCAAACGGGATGCCGTGAGTACCGGCGAGGGAAAACGGCACAGTTCAAACCGAACGCATCCAGGCAACTGGATGCGGATGTGGAGTTTCGGATGCAGCTGCATGGGGTCTGGCTTGAGAAGCCGAAGTGGACTGGAACGTCCCGCCATAGAGGGTGAAAGCCCCGTAGGCGTGATCAAGTCAGATCCCGGCTGCATCCCGAGTACCACGGGTTGGGATTCCCGTGGGAATATGGGGGCCACCAGCCTCCAAAACTAAACACGTCCTGAGACCGATAGCGAACTAAGTACCGTGAGGGAAAGCTGAAAAGCACCTAGGAATAGGGGTGAAAAGAGCCTGAAACCAGGTGGCTATAGGAGCTGCGGCTCGAAAGAAGTGAGTCCCCTCGAAGGGGAAGATGGCAACATCCTCCTCGAGAGGGGATGATCGGGGTCGCAGCGTACGTCTTGAAACACGGGCCGGGGAGTTCGTGCACGTGGCGAGCCTAAGGGGGTCACCCCCGGAGGCGTAGAGAAATCGAATGCCCGCAACCACACCTCCTTCCAAGGTGTGGCGAGGGGCAACGTGTGAAAGCGCGTAAGTCACGTGCACGAAACCAGAAGCCGGGCGATCTACTCCTGGGCAGGTCGAAGCTGGGCTAACCCGCCCAGTGGAGGACCGTAGGGGTGCTGAGGTGCAAATCGCTCCCATGACCTGGGAGTAGGGGCAAAAGACCAATCTAGCCCGGTGATAGCTGGTTCCCCCCGAAGCAGCCCGCAGGCTGGCCTCCGCTGAGGAGGAGGGCGCGGTAGAGCACCGATTGGGTAGTTAGGGGCGTTAAGCCTCGCTACCCTCTCGAACTCCGAATGCGCCCTCTCTGTAGAAGCGGGGAGTAGGGCACGGGGGGGAAGCTCCCGTGCCGAGAGGGGAACAACCCAGACCGGGGTTAAGGCCCCTAAATGCTGGTTAAGTGCCGAAATCCAAAGGGTGTCTTCCTCCTTAGACAGCGGGGAGGTAGGCTTAGAAGCAGCCATCCTTTAAAGAGTGCGTAAAAGCTCACCCGCCGAGGAGGGAGGCCCCGAAAATGGGCGGGGCTAAAACCAGCTGCCGATACCCCGGCGGTGCGGGCAGCACCGGGTAGGGGGGCGCCCATGCCGGGCGGAAGCCAGCTCGTGAGGGCTGGTGGACCGGTATGGGTTGAAGATCCCGGCGGTAGTAGCAGCCAAGCCGAGTGAGAATCTCGGCGGCCGGAAGGGCAAGGGTTTGCCGGCACTGCTTCGTCAGCCGGCAGTTAGCCCGTCCTAAGGTGGCACCTAATAGGTCGCCACCGAAAGGGAAGCCGGTTAATATTCCGGCGCCACGGGGGTACGCTCGCGGTAACGCAGGCTCAGCCTCCGACGCTTCCGGCTAGGCCGAGCGGGGCCGTCGCCCCGTCCAACTGTCGAAGGCCGCGGAGTTCCGTAATGGAGAGAAGCGGCTGAAGGCAGGAAGGGACACCCGTATAGGGTGTTTCGGTCGACGCCGGGAGCCCTTGAAAAGGAGGCTGGGAAGGATCCCCCGTGACGGTACCCAGAACCGACACAGGTGCCCTGGGTGAGCAGCCCAAGGCCTGTCGGCGTAACCCGGGTGAGGGAAATCGGCAAACTAGTCCCGTAACTTCGGGAGAAGGGATGCCTGCAGCCTTAGGGCTAATAACCCTGGGGCGGCAGGCCGCAGTGACAAGGGGGGCCCGACTGTTTAACAAAAACATAGATCCCCGCTAGCCCGAAAGGGTGTGTACGGGGGTTGAATCCTGGCCAATGCCGGTACCTGAAACCCGGTTCCAACCGGGCGAAGGGCCGGTAAAAGCCGGGAGTAACTCTGACTCTCTTAAGGTAGCCATATGCCTTGTCGATTAAAAATCGACGTGCATGAATGGATCAACGAGGTCCCCGCTGTCCCCACCCGGGTGCCGGTGAACCCACGTCTCGGTGAATAGTCCGAGACCCCCCGGCGGGGAGAGAAGTCCCTGTGGAGCTTTACTGCAGCCTGGCCTTGTGGAATAGTCGCGGATGCGTAGCGTAGACGGGAGCGATGTTCAGGTCCTTTCGGGGGCCTGTGAAGCGCCGGTGAAACACCGTCCTTCCACGACTATTCCACTAACGGGGGGAGACCCCCGGACAGGGCTTGGTGGGCAGTTTGGCTGGGGTGGCACGCCCCTGAAAAGGCATCAGGGGCGCCCAAAGGTGGGCTTAGGTGGGACAGAAACCCACCGTGAAGGGCAAGACCAAAAGCCCGCCTGATTGGAACCCTAAAAGCGTGGGTTCCAAGGGCGAAAGCCTGGTCTAGCGAACACTCGTGCCCTCCTGGTGAGGGCCGGGTACGACAGAAAAGTTACCCCAGGGGTAACAGAGCTGTTGCGGGCGAGAGTTCCCATCGACCCCGCAGCTTGCTTCTCCGTCGTCGGCACTCCTCATCCTGGGGGTGCAGCAGCCCCCAAGGGTGGGGATGTTCGCCCATTAAAGAGGAACGTGAGCTGGGTTCAGAACGTCGCGAGCCAGTTCGGTTTCTCCCTACCGGGGGTGCTGGCCGCCTGAGGGGAAGGCATCTCTAGTACGAAAGGAACGAGATGCCGCAGCCTATGGTGACCGGTTGTCCGACAGGGCAGGCCGGGTAGCCAAGCTGCATGCTGATAAGGGCTGAAAGCATCTAAGCCCGAAGCAGCCCCCAAAAATAGGCGGCCATCCTCCAGGTCCTCTGCTCGTAAGGGCGGACTGCCTGGAGGGAGAGGGCCCGGGTAAAAGACCCGCTTGATGGGGCGGGGGTGTACGCCGGGTAACCGGTTCAGCCCACCGCTCCCAAAAGCCCGATAGCCCTAGCCCTAGTCTGACCGACGTAACGGTACCTATGCCTTGGCCGAACGGCTGGGAGGAGGTGCGGGAGTTCGGCCCTATATGGGCTGAGGAAATTCCACCCACCCGGTTAACCACGCCGTCCAGGTACCCTGAGAGGGGTAGGGAACCCTACAGAAACGTAAAGGAGGCAGGTGAATGTCTATGAAGCGGCAAAACCGCGGAGTATATCCGCCTCGCGGTGAAACGAGGGTTCCCCGTGGGGGTGCAAGCCCGTAGGGGCGCATAGTCTAATCTCCCGTACAAACAGAAGGTGGATTACAGCCTCCACCCAGCCGTAAAATTTATATCAGTAGTTCTTACAATAGTAATATTAGCGGGGTGGGGTAGCCTGGTAGCCCGCAGACATCAGGCGGCTGGCTCATAACCCTGAGGTTGGTGGTTCAAAACGGGTGGCCTCCCCGGGGAACTCCAACAGTCACGGAGGAACCCCCCGCTATACCTCCCACTCCGCTACTATTAACCGTTACTGTTAAATTGTAGGAGTTGTAAGTATAGAAAAAGAGGGCAATGATAACACCGAGCCTCCTGAGCAATGATGAAGATCTTGAGTCTTGAGCCCTCCATCTCAATCTCATACATTGAAGAATTCTACCTTAAATGGAGCCTACTTTTAAATTTCTATCGCTAGGCTATATTTGCTTCTAGTCTTTTTTAGAATTTTCTTCTTCCGCAGGCTCTCTAGAATATTATAGGCTCTTTCGGGTGGTAGTGATAATCTCTTCGCTGCCGAAATATAAGAGAATTCCTCCTCCTTAAAGTTTTCAATTATTTTCCCTAGAACATGTGTTTCCTCATCTGTTAGTTGTGGCAGCCTCACAGTTGTCTTTGATTGTTCTTTCTTGAAGATCGTTGATATGATTTTTTCGTCTATAACATGCACTTTAGAGTCTGTTGATAGTGTTGTTAGTATCATTCTTAATGTTTTTATCATGGCCCTAGGATTTCCTCCTACAATGCTATAAACATATCTTATTGCCTTTTCGTTAAAGGGATATAGAGGGTCTCCAAGGTTGTGTCCAGGTGGATTCCTTGATCTTTTTATCCTATTTTCCACCATCTTGAGGGCTTCTTTTATGTTGATTCCTTTTATATGTAGCGTTCTTATTTTTAACCTTGAAATTTCATCATGGTTTCTTATTTTCTCCCAGGCCGGGGGCGTGCAGGCGCATATAATTATTAGCCTATTTAGGCTTGCTACCTCTGATAGGAATTTAATGAAGGTCTCAGAGTCTTCACCGCCTGTAAGTAATATGTTTTCCAACTCGTCCAAAAGTAACAACAATCCTCCACGTTTTTCTATGAGTTTCTCCATGAAGTTAACTGTTTCATCAAGGTTGAAATTAGCTCGATCTATTTTCTCTGAGAATTTGTCTTTTTTCTTAAATATCTTCGGTATGCTTTCTGGTCTGTCTTCAAGCGATGCTATTATTCTCCTAATAACAGATACAACATCTTCACTATCTATTTTTACGTAAACAGATTGAATTTCATGGAATGAGGACTCAATTATCTTTAGCCTTTCAGTTTTTCCTGAGCCAAATTCTCCTACAACTATCATTAAAATGTTTTCTCTATTCTTAACAGCTCTATTTACTGTTTGGAATATCTCATAATCTGTTTTTGTCCAAACATGAATTTCTCCTACATCCTCAAGACTTTCGCTTGATAGCTCGCTGAATGGGTTTCTACTAAGCATCCACTTGAGATATGGAGATGGTGTTCTTTCTAAGTTAATCACCCTATAATTAACTCTTCAATTCGTATTTAAAAGGAAAAGGTTTATAGTTATCAGACGTGCTAAACTTCGTTGATGTGATTAAAAGTATAAAATTGGAGGCTCGGGGACATATTGGTGATTTACATGGTGAGAACGACTATGAGAGTTTACATATTACTGCTTATAGTTCTTATTATTGCTTCGTTTAATTCTTGGGTGAATGCAGGCCAAGTGATGTATGTAGAGAGACACCAAATACTTGATTTTGTTAGCCCATGGGAGATCCACGTCTCGGAGATGATTATTTTCAGAGGTTCAGCAGCTGCTTTTTTAAGAAAACTCGTCGTCAAAAATCCTCAAGCATATATTTCAGCGATAGAGGAAAATATAACGAAAGCATATAATCTTGATTCATCATACATTTCGACTAAAAACATGGGCACTCAACTTCTTGTCATGTTTGAACCTGCCAAGGTATCTCTTTCTGGTGTAAATACTTCTGATCCTACTATCCCATTTATAATCTCTGTTACATTCAAGCTCAGAAGTACGGAAGAAGACGTAGACGCTCTTTGTATACATTATAAGGAGGGAGAAGGTATAACGAGATTTATAGGAGCCTCAGCTGACGTTTTAAACAGGACTTACATTCTCCCTGCCAATTTTAGCATAGTAATGTCTACGCCTCAGCCAGAATTTATGTACGTGAACAAAGAAGGGAGGATAGTCGTAGAATACATATTTAGGGCGTTAGGCAATATCAGAGTAGAAGTTTCATTCTCTATGTGTGAAAGGATACAGGAATTTAGTGATGCACAGTTAAAGCTTGAATCTATTAAGAACAGTCTTAATTCCCTCAAAATCTCCCCGTTGATATTTAACGAAAAATATAGAAGTATTACAACCAAAGTAGCAAGTATAGATTCGAAGCTCCTAGTTTCACCTTGGGATGTAGATGTCTCGGTTATAGATTCACTTTATGAGGAAGCCACTTCTCTGAGGAAATTAGATATTACAATTATACTTTTAATATATACAGCATCAATACTTTTATCACTATTGTTAATATTAAGATACCTCAGAAAACGATAGTTTAAAAAGGTGGCTCTCTATATTATCTCGCTTCTTTAATCAATATTTAATTTCAAAAAGATCATGTACTTAGGGTTGCAATTTGCCCGTGCAAAAGCCTACAATATTCAAAGATAAAACACTACTCGACCCAAGATATATGCCGCCTCTGAGTAAAATCGTTGATAGGAAAAAAGAAATGAACATGATCTTGAATAGGCTCAAACCTCTCCTCGATGATCCTCTGAACTATAGCTTTAGATGCATAATAAACGGGTCTATAGGCGTTGGGAAAACTCTTATTGTTTCTAGAATTGCGGAAAAATTTAAAGAGGAGGCTAATAGTCATGATGGCAATATAGAGATCGTCAGAGTTTCCTGTGCTTATAGAGATGAAATTCAAGTCATGCAATTAATTCTCTCTCAGTTAGCTAAGAAAGGCTATAACACATACTTTCCTAGTAGAGGAGTCGGTTATGGGGAGCTTTTGATGTTCCTTCAAAACTTTCTCGAATCCAACAGGATACATTTAGTTTTGATACTTGATGATATTGATAGGTTTGTTGAACGCGGTTCTAAGACTACCCCTCTTTTATACTCTCTCACTAGGTTTAATGATGCTTCAACATATAGTTTGCTTTCCCTAGTCTTGATAACCGTTAGTGAGCAAACCATTGCAAAAATCAGGTTAGACCCAGCAGTAAGAGATTTCCTGTATGATATAATAGAGTTCAAGGATTATGATGTTGCCTCACTAGTAGAGATATTAAAGGTGCGAGCTAGCGAAGCACTATATCCAAATGCTTTTGAAGACGATATACTCTGGATGATAGCTAATATCTCGGATGGTAAAGCAAGGAAAGCTATAAGCATACTTAATAGCGCTGCGCAATACGCATTTGACAGTATGGAGGCCAAGATAACCCCGGAGCATGTTAGAATAGTAGTTGCTGAATATAAAGAGAGAGTAGAAAGCTTTAACATATTTGAACTCGAGAATCTTCCCCTTCACACGAAAATATTCCTTCTGAGCATAGTGTTATCTCTGAAGGAGGACGGTACTGTTAATACCCCAATGGGGAGAGTAATGAAATATTACAAAATACTCTGCGAAGAATACGGGGTGAAACCTAAAAGCCGGCCATCCCTAAACCGTGATATAAAAACTTTGCAGCTCTCAGGATTTATCGAAGCAGACGTTAGGAATGTTCCAAGCGGCGGTAGAACCACATACTTTAGTGTGAACCTTATATCTTTAAACAAACTCGAGAAAGAGCTTAGGTCACAGCTAGAGTGATTTGCATGGAATTGTCAGAAATCTTTTCATCCCGTTATAGGACAAGGATCATAGAACTCCTTTGCATATATGGTGATGTGAATGTGACAAAGATATCAAAAGCAACTAAAGTATCACATAGCCAGGTGGTACGTTTTTTAGACTTTTTGCTGGAGAAGAGAATAGTTAACTTGCGGAGATTCGGAAAAATAAAGATATATTCGCTCAATATAAACAACCCTAGGGCCTTGCTTCTTAAGGAATTTTTTGAAAAATGGCGGAAGATAGATTCAGATCCTTACTATCGAACTAAACAGCCTGTACAACCTTAAAGCATCCTTCTTGGAGCAATGGCACTTTGAAGCCAAAATCCGAGTTACGTCATCGATATCCCCTCTCTTAGCTGAGGCTCTAGTCGATATTATCGACGGAAAGGAATACCTTACGTATCTCTTCTTTAATTTCAAAGATGGAAGTCCATAAGATATTATTACAAACAAATATTTCAGGTACTTCCAGTCCACTCTTCTCGCCCTCCAGTTAAACTTATCAGCTACGGAAAGAATCCTTAAAGCCTCGTTGAGACTTTTAATATCTGAGGTGACGTAAGGGAGGTTTTCATAGATCCAAGATAAAAGCATTTCGTAGTCAACGCTCACTTCAGAAAACTTCTTAGAAACTTCAGAACCCGGTTCACCAGTAAAAACACTTTCCAAAAAATCATAGATATAGATACGAATATTCCTCCGAACGGTCAAATCAAATGAACCCGACGCAGCCACAATCTGAAGATCATTAAGGGCAGCTCGAGCATCCCCCCCGGATTCATCTGCGATGATTTCCATAATTTGCGGTGGCACTGTAACCCTCTCAGAAATAGAAACCTTTTTTAAAATCTTTATTATATAGGGTTTTCTTAACCTAGATAGACGAATCACCTCTAAATATCTCCTTATATCATACATTTTCCTATGGTAAACATCGTCTGATGTGATTATGATAGGACCCGGATATTTTCGCTTTATCAAAAATTTTTTAACAAGCCTTCCTACGTCTCTTAAACCGAGAACAAACTCTAACTCTTCGATAATTAAGCATTTATCTTTACCATCAAACGTAGAAACGCCAAGTGAAGAGAGTTTCGCCTCAACTTCATCGTAACTAGAGGCTACGTTAATTTCGACGGGCTCCAACATGTGATCATAACAGAAAGAATAAGCCACTGAAGTTTTACCACATCCATTAGGCCCCCATAACACGGCTGGCTTCCACCTATTCCCTTCTCTGCATTTGTTAAACCATGAAACAAGCTGTTTTATCGCTTTATCCTGCCCAATAACATCATTTAAAGACCTAGGCCTATACTTCTCGGTATATAGCTCTATCTTTTATCACCCCCGATTAAGGATAGCTGAGATAAAAAGTATGAAAGCTGTATCTCACTATTTGCCCCCTCCCTTATTCTGAAGTCTACTTCCCCTAAAACCTCTAGAACCCTTGCTTTTAACATATCATCAAGAGACGAATTGACGATTTCACTGTATACTTGATACAAGATATCGGAGGGGGAAACACCCTCGACAATCAAAAGTCTATGCAAATATTCCCTTGCTCTTGTAATTTCTCCCTTAAAGGCGTGTTTTATCATTTCTCCAATTTCGCCGGGTTTAGCCATACCTGAAACTTTGTAGATAGCATCGCTATCCACATTCTTGTCCAAAAAGGCGGCGGCCTGCAATATATTTATCCCTGTTCTGAGATCTCCCTTGGAAACACTGTATAAAGCTTCTAAAGCCTCGTTATCGACGCTTACACCTTCACTTCCAGCAATATAGTTTAAATAGTCCTTAAAATCATCAATAGGAATAGGTGAAAAACGAAAAACCGCGCACCGCGACTGTATTGGGGGAATAATTTTAGAAATATAGTTGCAAGCAAATATGAACCTACAATTATCAGAGTAGAGTTCCATAGTCCTTCTAAGAGCATGTTGAGCTTCACTTGTTAAGTTGTCACTTTCGTCAAGGTGAATAATCTTGAAAGGAGCCCCCGCTATCGGTTTAGACCGAGCAAAGTCCTTGATTTTTCCTCTTATAACGTCAATACCTCTTTCATCCGATGCGTTTAACTCTAAATAATTAGCCCCATATGCGTCCCCCAACAATTCGTAAGCAATACATATAGCCGCAGTAGTCTTTCCAGTTCCTGCAGGACCTGCAAACAGTAAATGGGGAATGTTACCCATTCTTACAAAAGCTTCAAGATATTTTACAACTTCACGTTGATCACACATTTCAGAAAGTCTTCTAGGTCTATACTTCTCAACCCAAAGCTCAAACTCCATAAATTGTCACCTTTCTATACATTGGGAAAGTTGCCAAGATTAATATATTAAATGTTTTCTTACCTTTAACGCTTACCAATGCCTTCTAAAAAATGGACGATAAGGAAAAAGATACAAAAAGACATAGCAAGGCAGAGAATAAGAATACTACTAACACTTATAGAAGAAAAGAAGGTTCGTGATGCTTCTTTGATAAGAAGATATTCTGAACTCGTTAGAAAGATCTCTATGAGAAACAAGGTTCGTATTCCCAAGGAGTGGAGATGGAGATTCTGTAAAAAATGTAAAATCTTCCTAGTTCCAGGCGTTAACTCTTATTTCAGACTCAGCCCTCGAGGTAAACCACATATCGTAATGCATTGCTACAACTGTGGAGCAGTCACGAGATATCCTTATAAATGATGCTGGGGAGTAAACAATGCTAAGGGATAAAAGATGCCAACCGCGCGAGAGATAGACCCATGGACATTAATAACTACAGTAAAGGAGGAACTCAAAAAGATAAGAGAGATAAAGCCACCAGAATGGGCTAAATACACTAAAACTGGACACTATAAGCAGAGGCCACCTGAGCAAGAGGACTGGTGGTATATAAGAGCTGCTTCGATAATGCGAAAACTATATCTGTACGGCCCCAAAGGAGTATCTAGACTTAGGACAGCCTACGGTGGGAGAAAAGATAGAGGAGCAAGACCATGTCACTTCTACAAGGCTAGCGGACATCATATAAGAGTCATACTTCAACAATTAGAAAAAGCAGGGCTCGTTGAGAAAGTACCTGGAGAAGGGAGAAAACTTACACCTAAAGGGATAAGTTTTCTGGACAAGATTTCCAACAAAATGTTATCAAAGGAGGCTGAATGAATGGGATACTCTGGATACTCTCAAGAAGAATTAAGGAGGCTCTATGAGCTCCAAAAGTTAGAAGAAGAGAAGAGGAAAATCCTTTCCTTAATACTTACATCGGAAGCTAGGTACAGGCTCAAAAACGTTGAGATGATAAAGCCAGAACTTGCAGCTCAGGTAACAAACTACTTAATCCAGCTTTACGCAGCTGGAAGAGTAAGAAAACCCATCACCGATGAACAACTTAAGCAGATATTGAAAACAGTTGTGCAGAGAAAAAGAAATATAAGAATAAGAAGATTATAGGTTAAGACGAGATGGCCAGATACAAACATGTCGCCAGAAAGCTTAGACTAGCAAAAGAGCTAAAATCAAATCAAAGAATACCCTTATGGGTGATACTAAGAACAAATAGAAGAGTAATGCCTCGAAGAAGAAGAAATTGGAGAGTTACTAAACTAAAGCGGTGAAACATATGAAGGATAAGAAAGAAAAAACTAGAGAGGTGGAACTTACTATCCCACTCAAAATCGTCAGGAGGAAAAAACCATCTTGGAAGCGGTCAGAAAAAGCTGTAAAATTTCTCAGAGAATTTATAAAGAGAAACTTCAAGGAATATGAGGTAAAAATATCCCCTGAAGTCTCCAACTACATATGGTCCAGGGGAAACGAAAATCCTCCAAGGAAGATAGTAGTAGCCGTAATATCAGATGAAGAAGAAAAAACAGCCTTAGTTAAACTACCGGAGAGTGATTAGGTGGCAGTACAAAACCTCACGGCATACCTTAGCATCCTAGATCAGCAGTATCGAGAAATAATTCAACAAATCACACTACTTCAGTATGAACTTGACAGATATAACAAACTGAGAAAAATCATAGGCAAAGCCTTGAAGAATGAGATAAAGGGAAACGTTATGTTGCCGATTGCCACGGATATATTGGTGATAGCAGATTCGATAAGCTTCAACAGGATTCTGATAGGGATAGGTGGAGATTTATTTGCGGAACTGGATGCAGAAAATACCCTCAAAATAATAGACGAGAAAATTGACGAGTTAAAAGTTAGGATCAGAGATCTAACAAAAACAGCTGAGAGAATACGGGTTCAAGCCGGCAGTATAGTAGCTCGCATACAGCAAAGGACTACCGAACAAAGGGTGGCTCAGAATGTTAAATCTACTAAAGAACTCAATGAGAACTCTAACGTCAACAATAGCTAAGATTGCACGATTCAGAAAGGTAACAGAAAAAGATATAGAACAAATAATTTCCGAATCCACCCCTGCCTTACTATCTGCAGGTATATACTTCGAGGTGCTTGACGAGATAGCCCAACAACTTAAAACAGAGCTTGTCGGTAAGGAGATACCAAGAGAAGTATCACCTGAGGAATACATACGTGAAACGCTAAAGAATATTATTCGGAGGCTTCTTTCCACCCCCCAAATCGACATTGAAAGCCTAATAAGAGCGTCTACAAAGGAGAAGAGGCCTTTCCTCATCGTTTTCCTTGGCTTTAACGGTGTAGGAAAATCTCTAACTCTTGCCAAGATAGGTTACATGTTGAGAAAGAAGGGATTTAGAGTGCTTGTTGCAGCCGGTGATACCTATAGGTCAGCAGCCATCGAGCAACTGGAAGAATACTCTCGAAAAGCGGGGCTACCTATCGTTAAACAGAAAAGAGGATCAGATAGCTGTTCAGTTGTTTACCAAGCTGTTGAAAAGGCAAAATCCAAGTATTACAATGTAGTGCTAGCTGATACTGCTGGGAGGTCTCATCTCGACAAGAACCTAATAGAGGAGCTTAGGAAAATTGTAAGAGTAAATAAGCCAGATCTTAAGATCCTAGTGTTAGATAGTTTGTCGGGGACCGATGCTATCTCTCAACTTGAAGCTTTCGATAAAAATGTAGGTGTGGACGCAATCATATTTACAAAGTTAGACGCAAATCCTAAAGGAGGAGTAATCGTATCGGTAGCTGCTATTTCTAAAAAACCAATAGTATATCTGGGCGTGGGTGGTAAAATCGAAGATTTAGAGCCTTACAATCCCGAATTAATTATAGATAAGATTTTTAGTTGGGATTAGAAGCTGCTAAAAAATAATGGGGAGTTAGGCCCTTGTGAAAGCCCTTACGATAGCGATGACGGTTGGTATCACAGTTATCAGAATGAAGATGACCCCTAGTATCAGGATTGTAGAAACGCCGGCTATCGGCTGAACTCCTAGGGCATCGAGCAAGCTGAGAATTCCCGTGTATATTCCCACTAGGATTCCACCTGTGGCTAGTCCAGCCACAAATGGTATTGCTACTCCTTCATATCCCCTTGTACCTCCGATCTTTAATGTGAAGTACTTTAGGATTAGAGTTATCATGTAAAGTAGTATGTACTCGTTCAATAGTCCTGCGAGAACTATTCCGTACGCATCTATCGGTAGCCATGGGAATCTTATTCTAGCGAGGATTATTGCAGCACCAAGTATGAAGCCAGCTACGAATATCTTAAAGCTGAAGCCTCCAAGGTTGACACGCATTTGGTTAGCAGCTCTCGTGACTACGTAGCCATACATGAATTTCATCTGTTCACTTAGACCTCCGAACTTCCCTAGTAAGAATAACACCAGTAGGATGCCTATTGTTAAAGACATGAAAGCACCTATAAGCTGTGCCTTCAGCATGTCCTTTGGTTTCATCCGTGTTAGAAAAGCAAATCTAAATGTTTCCATGCTTGAGACGCCGCCGCCGCTACCAGCTTCTAATGTTAATATATCGCTTAGTCCAGTGCTGAACCCTGCCTGGCTCATTGGTTCAAAGAAGCCTTTCTCCATTCCCGGCCATGGCTGGAAGAATATCATGTTCATCAATCTTTGAATCCCCGTTGGAATAGGTATGCTCCAGTTTGCGGCTCCTATGCTCCTCATGTACATGTGGAATGTAATTCCTTGGATAATCATCATTACCACTGCCATGATTGCTGGCATTCTGAGCATCATGAGAAGCCCAACTGCAGCTACGAACAGTACTACTATTATAGCCCACATTGTCCTGTATGTTAACGGCTCTTCCTCCTTTTCTTCATCTGTAGGTCCTGAAATAAGGCTTCTAAACATCCTCTTTAAATACGCAGTGCTAATCAGTACTGGTACAATAGCTGCTGCAAAGTATGTTCCTTCAGTAAGGTGGATTGTTGATATCCCTTTAAGCCAAACTACGTAGGAGTAGTCATACCATCCGCCTCCTGGCTCGTATGTAACCCAGCCTAGCCTGACCTGTATTGTTGCGATTACCACATAGAATAGGATCCCAAAGAGTACCATTGTAAGCTGGGTTTCAAGCGGAATTATGTATGCCCATGCAATTAGATCCGGTGTAAGCCCCGCTATCATTAATGCCGAGCCAGGGAATAGATCCTGCAAGTTTGGCGTGAAATCGTGGCTTATAGGTATTCCTCCGAATCCTGGGAACATTTTTGTCAACATAAAGCCTTCCTGGAGTATTCCAACAAGAAATCCTATGAGTAGCCCTAGCCATAGCCATCTCAATCTTTCAGGGTGCTCTCTGCCCGCTGTCATGCGCACTACTGTGGCGCTGACAGTTGCTACTGGGAATGGGAGTCTCTCTATCTCTATGACCTGCTTTCTAACCGGCATCACTACAAACATTGAAAACAGGAACATTACGAGGCCGAATGCTATGTAGAAGATTATAGGTGTTATCCATTCACCCCATCTTATAGCTCCTCCGTACATTGCAGCCCTTAGTTGATCCTCGGCGGCAGGGGCTAAGAACGATGGTAGATACTCGCCATAAGCCTTGTATCTTGGTGATGCCAGGGCTAGAACCGTGCTTGGAAAAGCGTATTGGGCCCAGCCAAGGGATGCACAGCAGATGACTTCTGTAATACCAAATATAACTCCGTACTCTTCAAGTCTAACGTTTTTCTGTCTCAAAGCCGCGAATAAGGCATAGCTTATTATCATCATCGCAGCAGCTCCCTCTCCCGTCCACATGTAGCCGGCCGCCACTCCCATTATAATCTGTGCGAATATCCAAAGTAATCCAAAGAACAGCGCTAGCACTACAGCTCTCGCAGTGAATGCCTTATATTCAATCATTTCAGCCTCTTCACCAGCGTAAACCTCGGTTTCAGCCATTTTAATCAACTCATTTTACCATTCGAAGTTTTTTAAAAGTTACTACGGCAAAGGTCTAAAAACGAGCTTACCCTAACTCTTCCACTATGTCATCAATCGTTTCGGCGATCTCTATCATAAGCCTTAATATATCTAAAGTATCTTCCTTCGATATCATGGCAATTTCACACAGTTTTGAAACATACATTACAAATTTAACCTCCTCTGGATTCCTATAGTATTCTAGAGCAGCGTTTTCAGTATCTTCTACTCCACCAGCTATGTGCGATACTCCGGAGTCAAGAGCAATCCATACTTCTTCTGGTTTAATTCGATTTATTAACCTGTTAATCTCAGCATTCTCTAAGAGCATGTTACGTAATAAGCTATCCGGCTTTAAACCTATCTTTTCGCTGAAAATCTTGAGTCCTATAAAAGGACTCCAGTAAGGTTTCTTTCTAAGTAGTCCACACCATGTAAGTTCACATTCTAAAGGCTTTAACCTTCTATAAAGTTCAGATTTATCCTTGTCCATAGCTTCTGGTGGCACAACGGTATAAAATCCGACGAAGACTGCTTCGTGCTCTCCAAACCCGAAACCGATAGGTTTTGTAAAAAAGGCGATACGGTTAATCTTGCTTGAAAGATCAATAATGATCTCTGATCCTTTAGCTTCCCATTTCCTAACAATGTTTCCCAAATAGGTGACAATAAAAGGGGTAGCCATATATCAAGGATTACTCCGTTAAATTTTTAACATTAAAATCCCAACCACATGTGTGGTGGTAAAGCTGAAACGCAGATCCAACATTAAACTCCTACTGATGCAATTGATCCTTGTAGTCATCTTCATGCTTAAAGCAAATTACACAGCTTCAGGTGTCATAGCAAACTCCCAATGGAGTGATATAATCTCGAAAATTAACATTACAAGAATAGAAGAACACGCAAGATACCTTTCCAGCCTACCTACAAGGGTGCCAGGGTCAGAAGGATACGACCTTGCAGCTAAGTACGTGGAAGAAACACTCAGAAAATACGGGTTAAAAGTCCAGGTTGAATACTATAATGCTACAATACTAAAGGATTACGGATCTACCCTTACAATTCAAACTCAGGGGACAGAAGAAATTCAGTGTTATGCACTTAGACCAAACGGGGTAGAAACATGTTCCACCCCGGAAAACGGGATAACAGGTCCATTGGTTTACGCTGGAAAACTCTCTTCAGACGATCTGCAGAATAAGAATTTCAAGGATGCTATTGCACTGGTCGAATTTGACGTGAAATATGACTGGGCTGAACTAATAAAACTTGGCGTTAAAGCTATAGTATTCATTGGACCAGAGCAGTACACCCTAGACGAAATTACCCAGAAAGCATTCTACATACTTCCATTAGATGTGCCCCGCATTATCATACCAAGAAGCAAAGGGTTGGAACTTAAGGACAGGTTAGAGAACGGAGAAATGATTACCGCCACTGTCAAGGTCAAAATGGAATATGAGAATGGAATAATAAAGAACATAATAGGTGAAGTCCCAGGCAGGGTAAACGATGAAGCCATCCTATTATCAACGCATTTTGACTCTCAAACCCTAGTACCATCTCTAAGTCCAGGTGCAAGTGAAGCTGTATCTGTCGGCGTGTTTCTTGAGTTAGCTAAATTTATTAGCGAAATAAATCCTTATAGGCGTGTTATATTTGCCGCCTTTTCAGGTCACGGAGTTGGATACTCCTGTATTGGCGCTAGAGCCTATGTTAACGAGCATTTTGAAGAGCTAGGTAATGTTAAAGTTGTTATGAGTATAGACGTTTCTGGCTATAAAAACGCAATATCTATTTATGATGCTGGAAACCTATATTATTTCCAGCAACAGAGAATATCTAGGAGGATAGAATTCCTCATAGACGAGATAAAATCTATTCTGGGCCAGTTATCATTAGAACTTGGAGAAGAATATCTATTAGAATACGATGAATATATTCTAGAAAAACACGGTGGTTTATCGTACTCCGAACACGAAGTCTTCACCATATATGGGGGAATAGGATTTAGCATAACCGACAGAATGCCTGAAGACATAAGATCTGCATACGGCACTCCCTCAGATACTATTGAAAAGATAAACCTGCATGAAAACTATAAGCCAATACACGCCACGTTCGCCATCGCATACAGGTTAGCGACATGGGAAGATCTTCCGAATAGAGTAGAAGGACCCTATAGACTTTCCGGCCACCTCGGATTCGCAACCTTAATAGGCAGAGTTTCAATGTACAATCCGTCAAACGATAGTTACGTGCCAGTACCAAACTCTTTAGTCATCCTAGCAGAAAGCTCAAGGACCGGAGAAGCACAAGTATTCACATTATTCTTCGAAACGGTGAAAACCGACGAAAAAGGATTCTTCAAGGTTTATGGTCTCCAACCTGAATCTGAAAACTTCTATGTCATCATGGCATTTAAGGACGATCCCTCCGAGGGCCCGCCTGAATATGCAATAGACATCACAGGAATAAACAGCCTTACTAAAGTAATATTCTCCATGAAATCATCTGCATATAGGATCGAAGTGAATGTATTTCGTGCCGGATATGTCTTATTCTATGAATGTCTAGATCCAAACGAACGTAGAATTCAGTATGCATCCCTGCAGGTTCAACCTCTTGAATACCCCACCCACAATATGGTGTTACCTCACGTAGGTTTCTTAAACGAGGGGCATCCTAACCTGCCTACGTGGACCATGCTGATGCTTGTTCCCGGGAAAAGATACGAATTTATGTTTTTAAAATTCATTCCGTCACTTCAGATCTCCGGCATACTTAATAATGCCACTGTTGACAATCCAGATGGATACGGTTACCTAGTAGAAGATGCTAAGATTTTGATGTTTCAACAGCAGGAACTTAAAATAGCGCGGAACCTTAAGTACATAGTTTTAAATAGGCTTGAGATATGTAACAAGAGCAAGCTTTACACTCCAATGACATACCTCTACGTTCAGAATGGTGAAAAATACGAGGAAATAGCAATCGAGGACTGGAAATGGGGAGACTACATAATGCACCGAATAGATGCAAAGACAGCGTGGGGATTTTATATAAACGCTTATCTTGAGGTTATGAAAGTGTTAAAGGGAGCCACAAATAGCAGCTTCACTTTTCTATTCTTCCTACTACCCTTCGCCGTAGTCCTAGAAAGACTACTATTCGAACATGAAAAAACCATGAAAGCATTACAAACAATCGTAATAATCTTCGCCGTATTTATGGCTCTAATGTATGTGATACATCCAGGCTTCAGGATAGCCCCCAACCTAGGCATGAACATATTAGTCTTCTCAATGTCACTATTCAGCATAGTGGCACTAGTCTTGATGATAGGAGAGTTACTTACCCTTTTCAGAGAGAAAAGAGAATCTAAAATGGGAATACATGCATCGGAAATAAGCAGGCTAGGCGCGTTAATGGCTGCATTCGTACTTGGAATAAGAAACATGAAGAAAAGAAGACTCAGAAGCGCGCTAACAATCATATCAATAATGGTCGTGACGGGAGCCCTAGTCTCCTCAGTATCAATATCTACAGCATTCTTACCATCATACATTACAGGAACACAGCGAAAAATACCTTACAATGGGTTCCTAATACGAGGCGAACAATGGAACCCCCTAAGCAGAAAGTTCTACGAAACAATCGGAAAATACGAAATAGTCCGAAATATAGGGTTCACGGTGTGGGCATACCCAGTAGGCACAGGTGAAATAGATTTTATCGTTGAAAAGACAGGCGAGAAATACGGGATAAACGCCCTCTGGGGTGTAACACCATGGGAGGGAGAAGCATCCGGGATGGCGGCAACAATAGTTAAAGGTTCATGGTTAGAAGAAGACGACTACAGAGCATGCATACTTAGTAAAGCCCTAGCAGAGTCCCTAGAAATAGATATTGGCGACACAATAAACATTTACGGACTAAGCTTCCACGTGAAGGGGATAATCGACGATCAAAATCTAGTACAACTCACAGACTTTGACGGGTATCCTAAGCGGCCAGCCCAACTATCAGTAGGAATAGGAGGAAGAGTAACAGCCAGAGAAGAAGAGTTTCTGCTACCAGAGAATATTGTAATAATGCACGCCGAAACAGCATATCAGCTTGGAGGAATGATCGTAAAAGTATACATCAAAGCAAAACCCAACGTAACAATCGATGCGATGAGAGAATCAGCGTTAGATATGGCATTTAGATATAAGATGCACGTATATATGGGATTCAATAATACAGTCGAGGAATACTCGCCTAAATTCGAACAGATGACCCTCGGGCTCCCAATGTTAACTGTCTTAATGGGAATACTAATAATTACAGTGCTCAACACGATGATAACAGCAGTTTATGAAAGGAAGCCTGAGATATTCACATATAGTTCGGTAGGCCTCTCACCGACCCACGTTTCAGGACTGTTCATAGCCGAAGCAGTAACTGTAGGCCTGATAGGAGGAATGCTAGGATATATACTGGGCACAGGACTCCATATAATATTCGATGCCCTGAACATCCTCCAAACATTGCACCCCAACTTCACATCTGGATGGATACCAGGTTCCATGTTAATCGTCCTCCTAACAACCCTCGCTTCAACACTATATCCGATGAGAGTAGCATCAAAACTTGTAACTCCAGGAGTTATGAGGAAATGGAAGATCCCACCACCCAAAGGGGACGAATGGTTCATTCCTCTCCCATTTGCACCAGCAAGAATAGAGATTGACGGACTTATGAACTATATCTACGAATACCTTGAGGTACACAGGACAGAAAAAGAGGAGGAATTCACGTCAGATAAGCTATGGATGGAGGAGAAAAAAACAGAAACAGAACGTATTAAAACAATAGTGGCGTATACAAGGCACAGACCGTGGGATCAGGGAATAATGAACATTATAAAGATAAATGTCAGAATACCGAAGGAGGGAACCTGCTCCATGGACGTCTATGTGAGAAGGCTTGGAGGGCTTACGTCACCATGGAAACACGCGGTGCAAAAGTTCGTAGACAAGATAAGAAAACAGTGTCTAGTGTGGAGAAGCTTAACCCCTGAGCAGAAATCAAGATACACAGGAGTAGTTTATAAGGTAAAAAGGGAAAGAGCAGAATCTAAGTAGAGGTGCGACTTATGAATAGTAATGAAGAAGTAATATATAGGGAAGGCTTCACGTATAGAGTTATACTAATCACGATAGTGACAGGCATAGTTCTAGCCCCAGTAATGGTGTGGGCAATCCTGGCGGGAATAGGAGCATTCGGTATAGCCGCGGCATTCATGGCAATGGTACTATTTGGAGAGATAGCTAGAATATTCGGGGGATCGCTAACAGCTCAGGAACTAGCAACTATAAGATGGAGCGCCTCAGCAGCAGTAACAAGTTTAGCAGGTACAGGCCTCATGTACTACGTTTTCTTCAGGTCCAGTCCTATTACTGCAATGATGGGGATAGCAGATAAAATACCAGACTGGGTTGCCCCCCTTCCATCGTCCGAAGCAGTATTATCTAGGACATTATTCCATGAAGACTTTTTAATCCCAATAGCGCTCATAATATTATCTGGTCTGTTTGGTTTTCTAACGTCATGGGGAATAGGGTTAATTGTAAGGCAAATATTCATCGTTGAAGAGAAGCTTCCATGGCCTACTGGTGCTATCGCAGGCCAACTAGCATTGGATATGAGCGGGAGAAGAGACCCGTCGAGGTTCAGAATCTTCTCCATAGCAGCTTCAGCCTCAGCAGCCTATACATTAATTATAACGGTGATAATGGGACTTCAACCAGCACTTGACCTTACCCCTACGCTTAGTACACGGCTTCCAGGGGCCATGATCACCTTTTACCCCACCGCACTAGATTATGCGGTGGCACTCGTGCTTGGAACACCTTACATGATCGGCTATATAATCTCTTCTTTAATATCACAACTCATATTTAATCCGTTACTCGTCAGTAAGGGGATAATACCCTGGATTCCGCAAGAATCTTGGACCATGTTGCTGAGGGATAGCATGCTTCATTTCTGGGTAAGTCCAAATATAGGATTTGCAATTGCACTGGCTATACCTCCCCTTATAACTTCTGTAAAACTTTTACCAAGAGGCGTTAGAAGTATAAAAAGAATTTCATCCATTAAGGGTAGTGGTCTAGTTCCGTTAAACATTATTATTTTGATGCTTGCAGGAGGCTACGCATACTCGATAGCTATAACAAAAGTCCTTGCTCCGGATTACCCGGTTTGGCTAGCTTTAGCGGCTATCGGATACTCAATATTCTTCACTCTTATCTCCGGATATACTTTTGGCCAAGCCCTCGTTGTTGTAGATATACCTTACCTAACAGAGTTCATGAGAGTTAAATTCTACGATGGAGTTGCTGGATGGTTTGTAGCCCCTAGTTTTATAACATCTGCCGGATTAACGCTTGGTATTGGATTTAAAGCAGCCGAGATCACTAGAACAAAGCCTACAAGTATACTGAAAGCAGACATTCTGGGATGGGGGATTGGTACTATAATGGGTCTCCTAATAATATCCATATTCTGGAGGCTGTATAATATTCCTAGCGACGTGTTCCCGGTTCCATTCTGGATACCACAGCTGATACTTCAAAATATATGGATTACAAAGAAACTTGAACTTATATTGAAGCCCTCCTTGATAATACCAAGCTTCATAGTAGGGTTTGCTTTAAGCGTATGGCCTAAAACCTACCTGTTTGCTATAGGATTGTACGCTGGGCTTGGAAGCCCGCCCCTCTTTATGTTTACATATCTAGCTGCTATAATTTCAAAGAAAATAATGGCTAAGGTGTTCGGAGAAGAATGGGTTAACAGGTACGTGGTTAGCATCGCTGCAGGCATCTTTGCAGGGGTTTCAATAGTACAGATACTCTACCTTGCCTTAATGTTCTACCCGAGACTAATATGGGCAACACCATATTAGGGTAGGGCTGCGACAGTTATCGCCCCTCTTTTTTCTAGGTCCGACAGGAAGGCTATTAGAGAGACCTCTGCTTCTCTTTTTGACATCTTAAATTTCTCGGAGATTTTTATTATCATTTCTCTTATTGAGGTTTTACCATCAAGCAATTTCCAAACGTAGGAGCCTATTTCATCTAATACTATTTTCCTCGTTTTGGGTTGCATAAATATTGTCGCCAGTATCTCTCCAAGTCTACCTCTGTACTTCCTCTCTATGATTATCGCCACTTCACCCGTATCGTAAACTTCCCACTTAACATTACTTGATGGTTTAGGCTTTAACGACAGGAGTTTAGCTCTATCTATTGTCGTGGTCCCCTTTCTTTTACCGAGTTTCATACCCCCCACAGCCTCACTATTACTATGTATATTACAAGTAAGACCGGTGTAAGTAGCATTAATATATTGATCATCCTTCTAGACCTTTCAAGTGAAGCTTTCCTTTCAAGATATTTTTCTTCACATTTTGAAGAACAAAACTTTCTCCCTGGAGATATTACTTTTCCGCATACCAGACAATGGGCGTGATCCTCAACCATTCTATTCACCTAAATCCTTAAGTATGGGCCATCTTTTCACCCAAAATCTTCGAGTTATTCTATTCCACGGTTTTTTGGGGAGAATACTTATTAGCTCGAACATAAACCTTGAAATCATCTCCGTGTATTTTGAAACAGGCCCCATCTCTATCCATGTGTCCTCGCCGAATCCATATATGACAAATTTAACATCTGAGTCCTTGATTTTTACAATCCGAAGTAGGCCAGCTCCTGGAAACCCCTCAGTGCTGATGGTGTACTCGTACCCCATTTTTTCGACTGCTTTAACGACATAGTAGAGAAGATCTTGTGGGTCCATCTTGAACTTCTCAGTTTTAGAGTCTTCCATGAGCTTGTAGTTCAACTTTCAATCACCAAATAGGCATCATCGATTTTAAGCAGGTCCTTAACAATGTATGGCTGAGAATAGAAGACATAAAGTTTGCCGTCATGAAAAACGACAAGACTTGCAACATTATAGTTTAATTTCCCCATGCTCAGATTGATGGTGGAACCTTTAAATTCTTCTCCATATATCTTTAAACGTGTACAGTTTCCGTCTATTCCTAAAACCTCAATTCTAAGACTGATATCCAATTTTTCGATATAAAGACTTTTAATATCCCCAACTGATATCCTCTCAGAAACTTCGCTTTCAGCAAGTTTTAACCTGACTATTGCAGCGTTGTCTCCTACTTCAGCTGTGATATTAATAGACCCCCATAAAATACCACTTTTACAAGTATTTAAGATCGATACTAGAGTAAATGACAGCCTGTTAATGTCACAAACCAGTATCTCACCGTTTACAGGATTGGAGAACTCGAACACTCCTGTTGCTTGTTCGTAGTACTTGCCAAGTATCAATTTAAAACTTCCATTTGGATATTGCTCTACCATATAACATGAATTGTACCCATAGCTCACATTCTCGTTGGGTGATAGCATTTCACCATTTGTCCACTTTAAGATCTGTGGTTTCTCAATCATAACTTCTGCTTTAACGATTATAGGATGGGCTCCTCCAAGATTATACGAGACTACCCAAACCGCTATAAATATGGCAAGTGTTGTAAATAAGCCCTCTCTATATAGTTTGCTCATAGGTGGCATTGCGCCTTTTTTCCATATAATGGTGGTTAACGATAGCGCAGAAGTAAGACTGTACAGGAATGCTAGTAGCGCCAAAGCCGAGTATCCTGGTAGCAGTAACACCCCAGATATGGTGCCAGCTATGAAGCCTGCTATGCAGTGTGCTACGTATAAAAGTTTACTTAACTCTAAATTCACAGATCCATAGAACCCTTATTATCTTATATTGGTTTCCATAGAATAGGATGACTATGAGGGGTTTAACTAGTATAGACCTTAGGTTTCTTATTAGCGAGTTTAAGGAGATTGAAGGCTCAAGGTGGGGGAAAACCTACCAAGTGTCAGAGGACACTTTTCTTGTTAAGATTTCAAGTCGAGCTGGAAAATTCCACTTGGTAATTATTCCGGGAAAAGCTGTATATCTTAGTAAAAAGGAATGGTCGAAGCCTACTAAACCTTCTATGTTTGCGATGGCCATGAGGAAATATACGGAGAACGCTATAATCAAAGCTGTTGAGCAATTAGACTTTGATAGAATAATATTTTTCAAACTTTTAAGGGCAGGTGAGATATGGACGGTAATAGTTGAACTGTTTGCCCGGGGCAACATACTTCTAATAGACCCTAATGGCATGATAATTCTAAATTTTAGAAGTTTTCAGACTTCTAAGAGAACTATTAGGAGGGGAGAAATATATAAGCCCCCTGAACATCCACTCTTATCCCCGAACTCATCTTTCGAGGAGATACGGGATGTTGCCATATCTTTCCAAGGCGAGGTCTGGAGATTCTTAGTTTATAAGGCCGGTATCGGGCCACCCTACATCGATGAGATCGTAAAACCGTTAAATATTGATCCCAAGATTAAAATTCAGCAGCTTTCTACAAGTGAAGTAGAAGCTATTGTAAAAGCCCTTAAGGAGCTTTACGAGCGAACTAGGAAGAGCTCTGAACCTGTCTTGTACCTTGACAGTGCCAAACAAGCAGTTGACTATTCACCTTTCCCGCTTAAGGCTTACAGTACCTTAGAGGGTAAGCGTTATAGTAATATTTCAGCAATATTGGACGATATATTAACTACCGAGGTTAAGGCAAAGTCTTCAACTGATAAGGAAAGGGAGAGACTTAGAAAATCTATTGAGGAGCTTAAAACAAATATAGAGAGATATAAAACTCTTACTGAGCAATGTAGAAAAATCGGAGATACGATATATTCTAACTATAAAACAGTAGAAGCTGTAATTGAATCACTATGGAATAACGAGAAGGTAGACGCCTCCGGTGTGAAAATTATCGAGTTTGATAAAGGAAGGAGGAAGGCAAGGATAGAGTTATCTGGCATAGCCTTTGATATAGATCTTAACCGCAGTGTGGATGAGAATGCTGCTTATTACTACATGCTCTCGGGTAAAATGGAGAGAAAGTTAGAGTCAGCTTTAAAAGCCCTCTCTAAACTTTCTAAACAAGAAATTGAACCAGTAAAGAAAGTTGAGAGAAAGCTTGTTAGGCCTAAGGCTCGTTGGTTTTCGAGGTTTAGGTGGTTTATATCATCTGATGGGTGTCTAGTTGTTGCCGGTAGGGATAACAAGACCAACAAAGAGCTTGTAAATAAGTATCTTAAGAAAGATGATCTGTTCTTTCACATAGAAGGACCGGGAGGGTCTTGTGTAATAGTTAAATCAACTAATAAAATAGGTGAGAAAACCATCGTTGAAGCGGCGACGTACGCGGCTTGTAATTCTAGAGCATGGCGTGAGAAATCCTTTATCGAAAAAGTTTACTATGTGAAAGGTGAACAAGTTAAGAGATCAGCTCCACCGGGCCACTACATCCCTAAAGGCTCCTTCTATATCGAAGGGAAAAGAAATTATGTTACTGTAGAGCTGAAGCTTGCAATAGGGTTTATAGAATACAATGATGATGTTTATCTCGTCTCAGCTCCCCCTTCGGCACTCAAACTCTCTCCATTATGTATAGTCGTCCGACCAGGCGACATACCCAAAGATCAGGCGGCTAAAATTATACTTCAAACTTTGAATGATAAATTATCATCATTATCAAAGTTTCCATGGGTCAAACTTAATAACTTACTATCGATAGATGAGCTAGTGAGGATACTCCCTCCTGGGGGTTACGAAATTTTAGAGGTACACGGAGATGGGGGAGGAACTAAGGGTAAGGGATGTAATGCGGACAGAGGTAGTCTCGGCATCACCAAATGACAGTGTTGAAAAAGTTGCTAGGCTTATGAAGGAGAATAACATTGGTTCGATAGTGATAGTGTCTGGTAGTAAGCCTGTGGGGATAGTTACGGAGAGAGATCTTGTTTGTCGTGCTCTTGCATCCGAGTCTAGTGATCCCAGAATAATGCCGATCAGTAAAATAATGACGAGGGATCTTGTTACTATATCGCCTAATGACAGCCTCACTGACGCAGCTGAAAAAATGAGGCAATACGGAATCAGAAGGCTCATTGTTGTTTCAGGTGAAAAGATTGTTGGTATAATCACATCTAAAGACTTGTTGCAGGTATATCCTGATATTATAGGTATCCTCTACGAAGAACTTAACATAATGCGTGGGAGGGAGAGGCTTAGACGAAGAAGATACAGTGGAATATGTGAAGTTTGTGGGGAGTACTCAGACAATCTCATAGAAGCCGGAGGGCTTCTAGTTTGTCCCAGCTGTCGGGAAACATAGCGTTTGGTGTGTAATACTATGTCCCATGTTATTAGAGATTCAAGATCCTGGAACTACTATCGGGGAGAAGCAAAACGTAGATCCAAGGGTAAAGAGGGCAACATATTTTCAATAGCAACTTTAGAGGTTGAAACAGTATCTTCAACTTGTCCAATTATCACTGTTATTAAGAAGATGGCTTCTACTGGTCTTCGAAGACTTCCAGTTGTTGTTCCATCAAGAATGTTTCTGAAGGGAATAGTATCCGCAACCGATATAGTGAGCCTAATAGGCGGTTATAAATCATCATTAATCACAGAAAGATATCGGGGAGACATTATAAAGGCGTTAAATGCACCAGTAGAAAATATAATGACCCCCCTGGAAAGATTGAAAACGATCCCGCCTAATACAAGCATTAGAGATGCCGCCTATGAAATGATCTCCAAAAATGTGGGCTCATTGCTAATTGTGGATGAGGAAGGCGTTCTTAAAGGAATAGTCTCTGAGAGAGACTTCGTAGTTAAACTACACGGCGAACACCTTAGATTAAAAGTGAAAGATTACATGTCTGCTGACCCAGTAACTTGCAATATTGACGACTCCGTAGCTGAAGCATGTAAAATGATGATCACTACAGGATATAGAAGATTGCCAGTACTGTCTCAAGGTAAAATTATAGGGATGGCTACTGCTGGGGATGTTATATCGTTCATCTCGACAGGTAAGATTTTTAATGCTCTACAAATGGGAAAGTTAGAAGAATTTCTAACTTTACCTGTTGCAACCATAATGGCTAAAAATGTAATTTCAGTACTACCCGAAGATACTGTGGAGCATGCCGTGGATTTAATGGTTGACCATGGAATTGGGGGCTTGCCTGTTGTTAAAGGAGAGACTCTTATCGGAATTCTAACGGAGAAGGATATACTTAAAGCTATTGTAGGTGTACTATAATGGTTATCTGCAAAGATTATATGGAGGAACCTCTGTTTATAAATGTTAACGATACTCTGGCACGAGCTAGGAATATCATGATTGAGAGAAAGGTGGATAGTCTCTTAGTGGAGGATAAAGGTAAACTTGTAGGAATTCTTACCCTGAAAGACGTATCAAGGAGGCTATTTTCCTCTTCTCCGACTTGGAGACGGCGTCCCATAGACGAAATACTTGTAGGTAGAATAATGTCCCGAAACCTTAAAACCCTATCTTCAGACGCCCAAATAACAGAGGCAGCACGGTTGATGGCCGCAGAAGACATAGGTTCCATCCCACTCTTGGAGGGTGATAAGGTTATCGGGCTTGTTACCCGTGTTGGGATATGTACATACTTCCAAGAGCAGTATAAAGGCGTGTATAAGGCTAAAGACATAATGAATAAAGAGTTCATATGCGTTAAACCTGCCCACACAGTAGCACACGTGGTAAAACTGATGAATAAAAAGAGATCTGATTGGGTGGCTGTCATCGACCCATCTGAAAAACTCATTGGTATTATATCAACTGAGACGTTAACCTACGTTTCTATAAATCCTGAAAAAACAGAGCAGATAATTAGTATTTATGCTAGAGAGGGGAGAGAATATAGATATCTACCTATACTAACAGCAGAAGATATTATGGATAAAGATTACCCTAGAGTATCGCCTGATAGCGACGCTGTAAAAGCCGCTGAGATACTTATTCAACCCGGAAAAGTTGTCGTCCCTGTTGTAAGTCATGATGTTCTCGAGGGGGGAGTGTCTCGAAAAGATATTGTTAGGTGTATTCTGAAATGAATGTTTCAGAGGTTATGTCTAGAAAAGTGTACACAATCCAGAAAAAATCAAATGTCGACGAAGCTCTTAGAATCATGTTTAAAAAGGGTATCTCGAGGCTTATAATTGTAGAAGATAACATTCCCGTGGGTATAGTAACTATTCGAGACATAATGGACAGGCTCGGTTCTTCAAGGCTTAAGAATCTCCCACCATCGAAGATTAGAATCTCAACAGTTATGAGTGAAAATTTAATCACGATGAGCCCCGACACGGATATCAAAGAGGCAGTTACCATAATGCTAGAGAAGAATATCTCAGGCATTCCAGTAGTCGGTCAAAAAAGGCTTGTAGGGATAATTACAAAGACAGATCTTATTAAGCTGCTTAAAAACGAAGAAAGAGTGTCGATCTCAACTGTTTTCCAGAAGATAGATTTCACAATTACACCTTTTACCAGGATAGTCCATATAAAGAGACTTCTTCACAATTATAATCTTAAACTTGTACCTGTTAGTGAGGAAGACAGGCTTGTTGGCTTGGTTACTGAAAGGGATCTCGCTAAGGCTTTTTATGGTATAAGGAGTACCATTGAAGATCCTTACAAAATGGATGTAAGAGTGCGGTCTTTAATAGCGGAGGATATAATGATTCAGAATCCGCCTTTTGTTGAGCAAACAACAAGCGTTGGGGAGGCCGTTAATATAATGTTGCAAAACAAACTTCCAGGCCTCCCAGTTGTTTCAGATGTTAAGCCTATAGGTGTAATCCAGAAAGGTCACTTGTTAACATTTCTTTAGGTTACTTCAAGTATCTTAATTAATGTTGAATAGTGGCTTCCAAGCCAGTAGGGGCGCTTGCATCTACAACAGTAAAAGACAGTCCAATAGTTTTCAGGGACTAGCATCCTGGCATCTGCTGGTATTTCCTCTACAAGTTTCACCTTTAAACGCTGGTTACACCTTGCGCACCTCGTTTTTGTTAAGTCAATTCTTAATTTAACTCCTGACATGCGAGCTATATCTTGCAGTATAGAATGCTGATCAGAATGTGGGGTAAATATAGCGTTTAAGCCCTGCAGTACAGCTTTTCTATAGAGCGATTTATCCCTTGTAACTAGAATCCTATTTTCCATTTTAGCATCTTGTAATATTTCTTCATCTTTAGAGCTACTTTTGGCAATCTTTACGTTATAGCCCATGATTCTAAACATTCTTCCTGCCTTGGATAGCATTGAGTCGAATAGAAACTTCACATGGGTAGACACAACCGTAAACTTTTAACTTTTTGTCGAAGGCGTTATAGCATATAGTTTTAAATTCTGCTATACTATTTCAGCCTGATGGAATTTGACATAGACATTGCTGAGTACATCGTTGAGGAAGGCGTTAATTCGGGTGCCGACTATGTTGAGGTCCGATTAGAACACCATATAAGCCGAAGTCTAGTCATAAAAAATGGTAATGTTGAGAGCTTGCTTACTACAGAGACAGAGGGCGTAGGAGTTAGGGTGCTTGCTTCAGGTGGTATGTCTTTTTTCTCGCTAAATCGCTACGATAAAAACACGCTCAGAAGCGAGATGGGAAAAGCCATTTCAATGGCTAAAAATATAAGTTTTAAAACAGGTAGCCATGTTAAACTTAGCGAAGAAGATATCCACGAAGCTAAATATGCCGTGAACGAGGCTAAGCCGCTCGTAAATATTGATATTTCTGACATGTTATCGTTACTATTGGACATCGATAAAATAGCAAGCAACTCTAAAGTGAAGATATCAAGTAGATATATATTCTTAAATACTGATATGCAGAGTAAACATATTTTAACCAGTGAAGGAAGCAAAGTATCTTCGCAAATACCTAGAATCCTAATCTTCATGGCATTCACCGCCCTCCATAACGGAAAAATACTCCAAGACATGGAGCAGATAGGGGGGTCAGGTGGGTGGGAGCTTATCGAAAAGGAGGACCCCCTAGCATTGGCAAATAACATGGTAGCCTCTCTATCTAGAAGTCTTCTCGAAGGCGAAAAATCACCGACTGGTGTAATGGATGTAGTTCTCGGGGGGGACGTCGTAGGTCTCGCTGTTCATGAGTCTGTAGGTCACCCGTATGAGGCGGACAGGATACTCGGCAGAGAGGCTGCTCAGGCAGGAGAATCCTTCATATCTAGAGAAATGCTAGGCTCTAGAATAGGATCTGAAATGGATACAGTAATTGATGATCCTACTATAAATGGTTCATACGGCTACTACCTATATGATGACGAAGGGGTAAAGGCTAGGCCAAGGTATCTTATAAAGAATGGGGTGATAAATGAATTCCTTCATAATAGGGAAACGGCTGCAACCTTCGGTATTAAAAGCAACGCATCTGCTAGAGCATCAAACTATAATAGAGAACCCATAATAAGAATGGCAAATACGTACATGGCACCTGGCGACATGAGCCTTGAGGAACTGATCGAACAGGTTTCCCATGGAATCTACATGAAGAAATTTATGGAGTGGAACATAGATGATAGGAGATACAACATGAGATTTGTAGGTTCTGAGGCTTATTTGATAAAATCCGGACGGCTAGAGAAACCGGTATTGAAACCTATACTGGAAATAACCACTCCATCATTCCATAAGTGCATAGCTGGAGTTGGGAAAAACCTTATCTTTAAAGCAGCTACATGTGGCAAAAGCGATCCTGCCCAAGGGGTGCCCGTATGGACCGGGGGACCTGACATCCTTCTCAAAGGGGTGTATATAAATGGGTGAAGAAGACATAGTTAGCCAGGCTAATGATCTAGTTGTAGACGCGTTAAAGATAGGGTTCGACGAAGCAGCTGTAGAAATAATTAAGACCACGGAATCACAGATTAGATTTTCTAATAACTCCATTGATATAGCTAAGAAATGGATATCCCATAGAATTAATATTTTCGTTGCTGAAGATGGCAGGATGGCAGTTTCCACATTTGAAGATGTGAAGGTTGCAAAGCGTTCTCTCGAAAAACTTCATTCCTACATAAAACTTCTGCCTATTCATAAAAACTATGTACAACTTCCGGAAGGACCGTTTAACTACAGGAAGATCGAAGGTTTATACGACCCTAACCTAACTGAACTCGGCGATAAGGCCGTGGATATGGTATACTCTACTGTCTCTTCTGCCTTAGATTCCGGTGCTAAAAGGGTGGCCGGGAGTCTCAGATGGGGGTTAAACGAGATTTGCCTATCAACTTCCAAGAACGTACAGGCCAACACCAAAGAAACTTTTATCTATGTGGACGTTAGAGCGTTTGCAAACGGTGAAGCCACCGGACATGGAGATAGATGTTCAAGGGTACTTAGCAATTTTAAACCAGAAGAAGCTGGAAGAGAATCAGGTGAAACAGCGAAGATGTCATTAAAAAAGGGTAAAATAGAACCTGGCGTGTACGACGCTATATTTTGCCATGCAGCTATCGCTAACATTCTTAATAACGTGGCAATGGCAGCATCAGCATTCAATGTTTCCGCAGGATTCTCATTCTTTAAAAATAAACTTGGGCAGAGAATAGCTTCAGAGAAGGTGACGATAATAGACAACCCTCTGTATCCGGGAGGTTTCGGTTCGAGAGAATTTGACGATGAAGGCGTACCTACTAGGATGACTTTCATAGTCCAGGAAGGATGTCTAAAAACATTCCTGCATAACAGGTTGACCGCAAGAGAATTTAACACAGAGACTACAGCGAATGCTGGCTGGATATCGCCTTCTGCATGGCAGATAGAAATGAAAGCTGGAGACAGCTCTTTAGAAGAGCTGCTGTCGCTAGTAAACAAAGGCCTTGTTGTTATGAATGCTACTTATACAAGGTTTCAAAATTATCAGACAGGAGAGTTCTCATCCATAATTAGAGATGGTGTTTTCTACGTAGAAAATGGAAACATAAAGTTTTCCGTAAGGAATCTGAGGCTAAGCGATAACTTCCTTAATATTCTTGGAAACATGGCTGAGATTGGAAGGGAAAAGAGACAGGTATATCACTGGTGGCTCGAACAAGGGATACCTGTCATTACACCCCCAATTCTGGTTAGAAACGTAAGGTTTACGTCACCTGGCAGGTGATTATATGGCAAGTACTATGAGAGATTTGGTAAGGGTTATAGGATCCTTGAGGAAAAGAAAACAGAAACATATAGGAGTCATTGTTGATGGGCCAAATATCCTGAGAAAGGAAATCTCCGTCGACCTATTAGAGATTAAACAGAAACTATCCGCTTACGGAAGAATAAGATATGCAAAAGTCATTCTTGACAAGCATGCTCCATCCAAGCTTGTCGAAGCTGTAAACAACGCTGGTTTTGAGGCTATTATAAGCCAGGGGAAGGTAGAGGTCGAATTTACAATAGAATCTATGGACATAATTTATGACTCCGAGATAGACATTATGTCACTTGTTACAAGGAGCGCCAGTTTTCTCCCCCTAATATATAAGGCCAAACATTTTGGGAAGGAAGTTTACGTTATTGGTGCTGAGCCGGGTTTTAGTGTAGCCTTAAGAAATGCTGCAGATAAGGTTATAATGTTGCATAGTCAGAGTAATTCTGGTGTGGAGTAATATATACCTTTATTGTTTACTTTCCACCTTTTTACGCATCTCTTCAAGCA
Source organism: Thermoproteota archaeon (assembly GCA_037917685.1). Taxonomy (GTDB): domain Archaea; phylum Korarchaeota; class Korarchaeia; order Korarchaeales; family JAOZGB01; genus JAOZGB01. The sequence goes on along the minus strand of JAVCBU010000012.1, from coordinate 402,563 downwards.
TCCTCTTTTTCCCTGTCATAGCAGCTGCAAAACTGCCCGCTGCAATCATAACACCTAGAACTACTAGAGACGAGAGGTAGATTATAGAGATTTCTCCTTGAAGGAACCTTAGAAGTTGGTATACTATGAAATATAAGATGATAGTTAGAGATATCATAAAGATTCTATCTATAAACCCAGCATCCTTAGATGCGTACTTCTCTAAGACTCCTCCTGTCACTGATATTACTATTCCAAGAACCGCAAGAATTAAGCCTTCTTGAAGGGTTTTAGTAAGTGCAATGATAGAGGGATATCTTACCGCAAGTTCGATTGCTCTAAAATATACGTAAACGGCCGCTATAACGATAAGTATCGCCCCAACTGTAAATGTAAACATCCCAAGCTTTCCCCCGATCCAGCCTTTAAGTTCGTTAACTGTAGGCGTTACCCCAAAACCCTTTATCATCATAAAAGCCCCTAAAACACCCGCAACACTTTTCCATATGTAACCCTGATAGCCCCAGATCGCTAGAAGCGCTGCAGAGAACATTATTAGGCCTGGTAAACCAATTGTAATTGTTCTAAGAGTCGGATCGCTGTATAGCTTTTTCAGATATCTCTTCATTAAGAAATACGTCTCCTCTAAATCCTTACTTTGCTGAACTATTATTCTACGGGGAGATATGGAGGGAAAATACTCATGTAAGAGGGGTATTACAATCTCGTCGTCTACACCATCCGATACAAGGATCGCATAGTTCGTCTTAAATCTCTCAAGTACGCTTTCTATCTGTGCTCTAATTTTTTGATCAGCGCGATAATTGCTCTTAGAGTCTCCGGTAATCGTTACTATTTCTATCTCCTTGTCAGGATTTTCTCTTTTTAAGCGATCATATTCTCTTATAGCTCCAAATATAGCATTTGCATCAGCCTCTTCTGGATCTGCGATGGCAAGCTCATATGCCGCTTTTAGGTTCTCGTCTCTACCTATTACAGGCCCTTCTATCCCTGTTTTTTCACCTAGGTCATTATCTCTGTCTACACAAAGAACTATGATTTTATCTCTTTTCATATCTATCCTTCCGAACCCGCTAAAATTAGTCTCAATTCTTCGAGGGAAATCTTACCTCCAGACATCATTTTCCTCTTCGCTTCTTCTACTTTTGCTTTCAATAATTCTTTTACCATCATTTCTCTTTTAGTCTCCTCCTCATTTAAAAGTTCATGTATCTTTCTCTTTATCTCCTGTATCTTCCCTTTTAACGGTTGAATCTTAGCAGAAATCTCATCAAGCTCCTTTTCAGCGCTCTTTATCTCTTCATTTTTCTCTTTAATCTTTTCTTTTATCTTGCCAACCTCTGTAAGTTTATTTTTAATAGCCTTCGACAGCTTGTCTATCTTTTCCGAAAGCTTTTCAGCATTTTCCCTATGCGTCTTAGCTAGCAACTTATATTTAGCCACTTCAGTGTATACTTCTAATGCTTTGCTCCTTATCTCTAGAGCTTTTCTTGCCTTTTTCATCTTTTCTTCCAACATGAAAACTTCCATAACAGCTCTTTTCTCAAGCTCTAGATCCATCGGATTAGTTTCTATTCTCCTCTCCCTTTCAGCTATCATTCTCTTTAATGCCCTAAGGCTTAGGCCTACTTCACTCATGAGATTACGATACTCATCCATTAGTTTTCTTGCCTCTTCAAGCAGTTTCCGGCTTGTTTCGATGTATTCTTTGGCTTTAGACCGTTCTTCCTTGGCTTCTTGTATAAGTTTGTCTCTTTCCTCTCTAATTCTCTCTATCTCTTCATAAACACTGTTTTTTTCTTTGTATAGTTCCTTTTTTTCCTCTACGAGTTTTCTGAACTTCTCAAGCCTTTTTTCTTTCTCTTTGTAATGTTTGAAGAGCTCGTTCTTCAGATAGTCATGTTGCTTTATAAGCTCTTCGATGTCTGTCAAGCCACCTCACATTGTTTTTTAAAATAGTGGCGGAGGAACTTTCTAAAAAGATTTCCTTGAAAAGGTGATACAACTGGAGGTATCGTCGAAGATTTTTACGTCATTTAACAAATATAAGGGTGTTAAGCCTGAGATCCTGCAACTTGCCCAAATATCGTCCAAAATCGACATTCAGGCTAGGAGAAAACCAGTGTGGCCGAAGTCATCCTTATACAGGTGTTTAATGGGAGTAGCATCCATATATGCTGACAGGACAAAAATGGCATCTATAAATCCTTCAGCGATATATTTTGCAGACGCTCTATTATCTACCCTCACGAATAAACAAGGAATCGCCTTTTTTGATGATGGCATTAAGCTTTTAGACATAAGATCCGTTCTAGTGAATCCTGATTTTGAATCATGGATCTATAAGGTAAGGATCAGCAAGGAAGCAGAAGAGACCATATCCAATCTAGTTTCAAACATTAGGATCTCCGAAGAGAGACTTATAATAGATACGATACTTGTTTTGGCCACACTCCACTCTTATTTAACCGAATCAATTCTAATTACGGAAAGAAACGTAACCAAAGCTTTACAACTATTGGAAAGTTTGTATTCGATAGATTTAAACATACTTAAAGCCCTTACAGCTTACCGTAGAATTTTATTAGAGCTTATCCCAAAGATACCGAGTTACAAATGCGAACCAGAACTATCAAGGATACTAAGGGAAATTCGTGGGGAGTTATCCGTACCATCAGGTGATATAAGAGAGAGTTTCAGGCAAGATGGTGGTAGATACTCTATCTACTATGGTTTCGAAACACTCCTTTACCTGGTTTTAAACAAACCCATAGTCAATGTACTAGATTTCGAGATATATTCGAACCTGCTGTTAAAACTTCTTAGATTAGATGTAAAAAACCTCAGGGATTTTCAACTTTACATCCAGAAAGTAAAGGTTAGCCAGGAATACATGGAACTCATTCTCAAGCTTAAAAAAGAATTAATTAGCTATCTGCTGCATAAGTTCAATCGCAGGAATCTTTTATTCGAGCACTCCACAACCGCCTCACGTATCATAAACTTATTACTATTCCTTTCAACGACAAAGCTGTACAAAAATCGCGAGCAGGAAATCACAATGGATTATTTCACTCAGTCCTTCACAGTGTTTGAAGAAATGGTTGAAGCTTTTGAATCTACTCAAACTGGATGATGAATATATCTTTGCACGCTCTAACACTTTCATAAGGTATTGTAACCTCTTCCTTATTTGGTCTTCTAACCACTATTCCGGCAATCCTATGTTCAACATCGTCATAGATAAAGTCGACTGCAATGCCGATTTTCCTCCCGTCCATCGAGTAAACTTCTTTATCATACATGGCAGAAACTCTTATAGGCATACTACTCCCCTTCAAGGATTATTCTTGCATCTACAACCTTTAAACCCTTACTATAAACCTCTATAGGATTAAGGTCTAACTCTTTAATTTCTTGGTGTTCCCACGCAAGCTTAGATACAGAAAGGAGGGCGTTTATGATAGCCTCCATATCGCAAGGTTCTCTCCCACGAGCACCCATCAAAACCTTGTATCCCTTTATCTCACTAATCATCTCCTTAGCATCCCGTTTCGTAATTGGAATTATCCTAAATGAGACGTCCTCCAATATTTCAACAAATATTCCACCTAATCCAAACATAATGGTAGGCCCGAACTGGGGATCTTTACTTACCCCAATGATAACCTCTGTTCCTTGCGGTACAAATTCTTGTACCAGTACTCCTACTATCCTAGCGTTCGGCTTGAATTTTTTAGTAGCAGAGATAATTTCTTTATATGCTTTTTCAACTTCTTCCTCGTTTTTGAGGTTAATTTTAACCCCTCCGATGTCAGATTTATGTATAACATCGGGTGAAACTATCTTGAGGACAACCGGGTAACCTATTTCTTCGGCGTACTTTAAAACCTCATCTAGATCTTTACCAACCTTTATTTTCGTTACCGGTATCCCGTATCTTGCGATGACCTCTTTAGCTTCAGGTTCTAGGAGATAATTTCTTCCTTCCGCCTTAGCTTTTTCCAAGATGTCACTAATGTCAGTCATAACCCACACCTCTATCCCGTTCTATCCATCAAATTTTAATAACATTAACTAAACTTTATATCAAGATACGGTGATACTTCGGGGGTGGTAAAACTCAAGGCGAAGTGGGTCGTAACCTGTGCCTGGCCATATATAAATGCAGTTCCGCATTTAGGTACCCTGATAGGTTCACTTTTATCAGCGGATATATACGCGAGATACCTAAGGCACAACCCTGATAACGAAGTAATATTCGTCTCGGGTTCTGATGAACATGGAACTCCGATAGAGGTTGAAGCCAGGAAAATGGGTATAGAGCCTCGGGAACTCACGGATAGATATCATAAGATCGTTAAAGAGCTTATTGAAAAATTTAGGATATCCTTTGATAACTATTCTAGGACAGAAAGTGAAATACACAAAAAATTTGTGAGGACATTCTATAGAAAAGTATACGAAAGAGGTTACATTTTTACCAAAGACGAAATAATTCCCTTTTGCAATAACTGTAATATTTACCTTCCAGACCGTTTTGTTGAAGGTCAATGCCCACACTGTGGGTATGAATATGCCAAAGGAGATCAGTGTGAGAATTGCGGCCGACTCCTAGATCCTAAAGACCTCATAAACCCTAAATGTACGTTTTGCGGGTCAAAACCATCGTTTAAAAAATCTAAGCACTGGTACTTTGATCTTCCAGCATTCGAAAATAAGCTTAAAACCTATATAGAAAATCACCCGAGGCTTCCACCTAATGTTAAGAATATGAGCTTATCAATGATAAGAGAAGGGCTTAAACCAAGATCCCTTACACGTGATAACAAATGGGGTATAAACGCACCGTTCCCTGGTGCGGAAAACAAGACAATATACGTATGGATGGAGGCTGTACTTGGCTATATATCCGCTGTGATTGAGTACTTTGAGCAGAAAGGCAACCCTGAAAGATGGAAGGATTTTTGGCTATCTAAAGACACAAAAACACTGTATTTCATAGGAAAAGACAACATACCATTTCATATAATAGTATTTCCTGCCTTGCTACTAGCCTCCGGCGACGGCTATCCACTGCCGTGGCAGGTATCTTCAACTGAATTCCTAATGTATGAAGGTCAAAAATTCTCAAAGAGTAGAAGAGTTGGTATATGGCTTGACCAAGCTATAAAGATCCTTCCATCAGATTACTGGCGTTTTTATCTTACCCTCATAAGACCAGAGACAAGTGACTCTAATTTTTCATGGGGTGACTTTCAGCGTAAAATAAATAATGAGTTAAATGATACTTTAGGCAACCTAATTCATAGAACACTAAGCTTCATAAATAGGTACTTCGATTCAGAAATACCCCCTCCATCAGAAATGTCAGAGGAGGATACAATGCTACTGACATGCATAAAAGAAACACCTGGGGTTGTATCAGCGAAAATAGATGAGTTTAGGTTCAGAGATGCATTAGTAGAGGTTTTAAATCTTGCCAGAAAATGTAATTCATATTTTAACATGAAAGAACCGTGGAAATTAGTGAAAAACGATAGAGGGCAAGCTGCAACATCTTTATACATCTTAGCGTCTGCAATAAAGACGATAGCAGTAATAATAGAACCGTTTCTTCCAGATACCGGGGAAAAAATATGGGAAACTCTTAATATGCCTGGCGACATCCACACATTTAATTGGCTCGATGCTCACCTCCCAATTAGTCCAGGTAAAAAAATAAGGAGATCCAAGCCTCTCTTCACAAAGATCGACGTAGAAAAATTAAAATCAGAGCTGAGTAGATTGTGACATATGCGAATCGGTAAAGTCGAAAGCTACCTATATGAAGCCTCTAGTAAAAGACCTTTACTTGCAGCTCTCATAGATCCTTTCAAAGACAATCCAGAAATCAATGCTGAAAGAGCACGGAAAGCTTCGCTAGGCGGTGCAGATATTATCCTAATCGGTGGATCAGTAGGTGCCGGCATCTCTCTTAACCAAACTGTGCGTCTAATAAAGGAAAAGGTGAATATACCTGTTATCCTATTCCCTGGTAATGTTGACGGCGTCTCGCCATACGCGGATGCTGTACTATTCATGAGCCTTATAAACTCTACAAACCCCTATTGGATAATTAAAGCCCAAGCCCTAGCCGCCCCAATAGTATGGAAGTACAAGCTTGAGGCTATACCCACAGCATATATGATTTTCGAGCCTGGAGGGCGTACATCTGCAGGATGGGTAGGTGATGCTAACCCTATACCAAGGGATAGGCCTGAGATAGGTCTAGCCTACGCCTTAGCAGCTCAATTTCTAGGTATGCGGTGGATATACCTAGAAGCGGGGAGCGGAGCTGAAGAGACTATCCCACTAAAGACTATAACTATTATCAGAAAAAACACTAACCTAGGAATAATCGTTGGCGGAGGTATTAAATCAGGGAAAATAGCTGCTGAAAAATTCAAGGCCGGAGCTAATATTGTAGTCGTTGGCACAGCCATAGAGGAAGTGGGAGACGTTGAAGAATGGATAAGAGAATTTAGATCTGAGATTAACAGTGCAGCTAAAACTTAATAATCTAATCCTTCTATTATATTGATAGCCCCGTGGTGTAGTGGCCAAGCACAGCGGGCTCTGGACCCGCTGACGCCGGAGCCTCAAGCGGCGAATTCGAATCCGGCCGGGGCTATACTTTATTATGCCGCCGTAGCTCAGTTGGTAGAGCGCTCGGCTGTTAATAAATGTAGAGACCGAGTGGTCGCCGGTTCAAGTCCGGCCGGCGGCGTACCTCCATTATGTGAAATATGAGGTCTTGTCATCTGAGATGTAAGATTTCATCTGTCTCTCGACATTCGTATAATACTTTATTACATCACCCGTTAAACTAGGCTTTATCCTCTCTAACGCAAGCATAAAGTCTTCCATCTTGACAAGCTCAGTATTTATATCTCTCCTTATTGCGTTCATCGCAGCTTCCCTGACTAACGCTTCTAAATCTGCACCTGAATACCCGTCTGTTAGTTTGGCGATTTTTTCGAAATCTACGTCTTCTGATAAGGGCATATTTCTAGTATGTATTTTCAAGATCGAAACCCTATCTTGATAATCCGGCGGTGGGACATATATTAACAAGTCAAGCCTTCCCGGTCTTAAAAGAGCTGGATCAACGATGTCAGGCCTGTTTGTTGCACCAACCACAACTACTCCTGTTAGTGAGTGTATACCATCAATCTCTGTGAGAAGCTGGCTTAGAACCCTTTCAACAACTCCGGAATTATCAAACATTCCTCTTCTAGGAGCTATCGAGTCTATTTCATCGATGAATATTATTGCCGGGGCAACCTGTCTTGCCTTCTTGAAAATTCTCCTGATAGCCTTTTCGGATTCGCCAACCCATTTGCTAAGGATCTCTGGCCCTTTTATTGAGATAAAATTAGCCATACTTTCACCTGCTGCAGCTCTTGCTAATAGTGTCTTCCCACACCCAGGTGGACCATATAAGAGTACGCCTTTAGCAGGTTTAATCCCTAACCGCTTAAATACATCAGGCCTTGTGAATGGTAACTCCACAGCCTCTCTGAGAAGCCTCTTAGCCTCGTCTAGACCGCCGATGTCCCTCCATTTCACCTTTGATATTTCGCAGCTTATCTCTCTTAGAGCTGATGGTTGAACGATTTTTAACGCGTCTATAAAGTCAGACATGCTAATTCTCAGGTTTTCGAGTATACTCTCTGGTACCTTTCCCTCATCGCCAATGTTCGGTGCTACCTTATGTAGCCTTATCATCGCTGCTTCTCTGACTAATGCTTCTAGATCTGCACCTACAAATCCCACCGTTACTTCTGCTATCTTGTCGAGGTCAACATCCTCAGTCAGTGGTACGTTTCTAGTGTGTATTTTAAGTATTTCCTTTCTTCCTTCAAAATTAGGGGTTGGTAATTCAATTTCTCTATCGAAACGTCCAGGTCTCCTTAACGCTGGATCAAGTATTTCAGGCATGTTAGTCGCTCCTATTACGATAACATCTCCTCTCGGTTCTAATCCATCCATTAAAGATAGTAACGTTGCGACAACCCTTCTCTCAACGTCCCTAGAGATGTTTTCTCTCCTTGGGGCTATAGAATCTATTTCATCAATAAATATTATCGATGGAGCATTCTTCGATGCTTCTTCAAAAACACTTCTAAGGTTTTTCTCAGATTCTCCATAGTATTTGCTCATTATCTCTGGTCCATTTATTGATATGAAATGCGCCCCACTTTCATTGGCTACGGCTCTGGCGATTAAGGTCTTACCGGTTCCCGGAGGTCCATATAGTAGTACTCCTTTAGGAGGTTTAATGCCTAGTTTTTTGAAGAGCTCAGGATGCTTCAAAGGAAGTTCTATCATCTCCCTTATTCTTCCTATTATCTCCGCAAGCCCGCCTATATCTTCATATGTTATGGGTGTAAGTACATGTTCAGGTTCCTCTATGAACTCCTTTAATATTATTATAGTGTCGTTGCACACGACCCCCCACCCATCTGGCTGAACACTCATAACTTTAAGATGTAGAGATCCGACGAAACCGCTTACCGATATGAAATCTCCCTTAGTTAGAGCTCTGTTTAGAAGCTTATGTTTAATCCAAGTGCTAACCTCGTCTGCGAGGATGGCGCCTTCTTGGGGAACGACTATCACTTTTTTGGCTTTTGTAAACTCTACAGGTTCTATGAAAACTCTATCTCCTGTGGTGACACCACAGTTCATTCTGATATACTTATCCATCCTCGCGACTCCAGAGCCAACATCTATTTGGGTTGAAGGGTATATCCTTGCGTGGGTAGCTTTGTTACCTTGTATTGAAACATAAGAACCGACTTTAAGGCCTTCCCTTTCAAAGATGAGAGGGTCTATTTTAACCACATTCTTTCCTATGTCATCTTGTCTCAAAACCTCTGAAACTATAAATTCAAGCCTCATTTTTCGATAAGATTGGATTACTGGTCAGTTTATAACTTAAGGATTCAAACATATTAAGACGGGTCTAAAAAATCCGTGTAAAATGGCAACAGCTGCAAATATCATAGCACTTATTTTATAAATTGAAAACAAACTCCTTAACCACACTTACTGGATACGCCTCCGCAACTTCCACCCATAGAACCCTCGTGAAAGGGTAGTAAGTTGCATATACGATAACATACTTCCCGGAGCCAGCGGCTTCCCTCCATTCTACCATTTGAGCCAGGTTAACCATGAAATCCAAGTCGTCGATTCTGTGTAGCTCGCTCCCTTTTCGGCTACCTCTTTCAGCATAGCTTGGGTCTAAATGCTTAATACAAATGTTGAGACTCTTCTCAAGTACAAAACCATCAGTCGAGAAATAGAATCTCTCAGTTCCTATTGTAGTTATACCCTCTTCTCCATATCTCCTCTTGATATTCAGGATTGCATCCTCTACTTTTTTCCATTCTCCTCTTTTCTTAACTTCGGATACAGCTTCAACTACAGAAATTATTCTTAGGGTTAGATTCCTTGCAGTAAGGTTTAAACACGCGTTATATCCTCTTTTTTTCGAAATATAGTCATCTACGAGAACCCTACCATCATCGATGAGTACAACTACCTTGCAAGGTAACGCTCTACATTTGGATGAAACATGAAGACTCCAGCAATAATAATTACCCACTGCCTTTCTAAAACCATAAAGCCCTAGAGCTTCTCCTGAAATCTTCCCAAGTCTCACTGTTACAAGCAGAGATTCGCATCTAGAAAACTCTATACCTACAGGGTCTTTTTCTAGGAAAAATCTGAGGCCGTAACTTGGGGTGAAAACTGTACTTAATACATCTTCCTCATTGTTGGCTGGCTGCTTATACTCATACCTATTCATGAATAACAGAATGCACACCGAAATTGTTACTAGCAAAGGAAACAAATTTCTCATTTTCTCCCCTACAAGACTATTGTTCCATTCTCTTCCATGTCCTTGATCATTTGGGGCATGACAGCCCATGTTGTGTGGAGTAGTGTTTCTTCCCAGCCCCCCTTAACTATTCCTAGGGACATCATCTCTAATAAGAGGCGATCCATATCTATCTTAGCCATCTCGCTTTCTGAGCTTAAGATTTTCAGGGCGGTGATAAGAGACCCTAATTTTCCAATTAAGCTTCCAAATCTAACTTTTAATTCATATTCTCCAGGTTTCCTTGCATATTCCTTGACGATATCTTCAAATTCCTCTTCCATCCTGATAGACAGTTCATGCTCTTTCTTGTAAATTGGGGAAAGGCTCCCACGTCTTTTTCTTATCTCAGTTACCTTCCGGATCACTTTCTCCTCTTCGTCTAAAAGGTTGGTGAATAAACCGATGTTATCCCTATACTCATGAAAATCTTCTAACTTGTTACAGATTCTTCTCTTAAAAGCTACCATAATTTTGAAAATGTCAATATCAGTTTTATCATATTCATCTCTAACCTCATACTTGGGGGTTACCCCCCTTAGATGGTAAAGTTTTGCATCTCTAATAACTTCTTTCATCTCCTCTTCTGTGTAAAAGATTAACGCTTCTCTAACACAAGCCGCTGGGTCATCGGTTGCATGAACCACGTTAAATATCCGGTTAGACCCGGAAAAATCATACCTGATTTTCCCGGGTTCTCCAGCTGCTGGAGTAGTAGGTCCTATCTCAAACCTTATACGGCCGGGGAGATGGGGGAAATTCTTAGGGTTACCTATACATAAGCTGACAATACATGGGGCTAGCCTAAACACCTTTTCCATCACCCACCAAGTATCCGCGTACTTTTGTTTAACAAACAAGTATAGCTTGTCAAGTTTTTCTCCGGTTAAACTAACTTTCTTAGGTTTCCAAATATATATCCCTCTCCTCCTGAATTCTGAAACAACCTCTCCAACAATACCTCTGGCCACAGTGTCAGGTTTAAAAATTATAAACCCAACATATCTCAGAAACTTAAGATCTTCATCTCCAACTATTCCTCTAATTATCCTATAAACCTCTCCGTACACCTCCGCTTCGACTTTGTCTTCTCGCCTGAAATAATTTTCTACACTCATCAACCCTCAAATAGTTAAGCTGTTAGTTTTTAATCTTATCCAGTATACAATATTGAGGATGAAAGTCGTAGATTTGAAACAAGGAAAAATAGCTGGCATCAATTTTTTCGACCTACTGTTAGTTATAGCTATAATAGGATCTCTACTATACTTTTACTCAAACTATAGAATCACATCATCAACCACGTTTTCCGGATACGACATAAGCAAAGCATGCCTCAAATATAGTTGGCTAGCGAATGCAGGTTTCATAGTCAGAGCCGAGGTAGAAGGAAAATGGACCTTAAATAACAGTAAGGTCACAGTGGAAGGAATAGTAGCGAAAGCCGAACAAGACAGGCTATATATAATAGTAGATGGGGTATTAATATCGGTAGGTGGATCCACTGCTTATATTGAGAACATAGCAGCCTCCAGCATTAAGTTTACACCCTTATCCTCCTCTGTTGTAAGAGTAACCATGTACCCGGCTTCTTACACCTCTCTTTCAGATATGTATTCTAAAATTTACAATGCGTCCAGCATAATAGCAGGAGAATACGGGGTTTCAACGATAAAATTCGTAGGTCTCATAATTCTTGATACACCAGAACTCGAGTCCTCGCCTAAAAACACACTGGCAGTATGGTCCATGATTGAGAATAAGATACCGATGAGCGATTTCTACGTTTCAGTCGGTGACGGGTACATATCCATCAGCGTTAAGCCGCCGGGATGGAGCATTGACAGCCTTAACGTCATCGACGAAATCATGGATGAACTCAGAATAAAAGTTCAAGGAGTCCTCTCAGGTGAGTTAAAGCTTTATATAGGAACAACGAAAGGGTTATCCGCTCCAGGAGCTTCAAGAGAGATACAGAGAAATGCAATTCAACTTTCAAAAATAATAGATAAAGACCATCTGACGATACAGCCAACACCCTAAAGGTGTTCAACATGATACAAAACCTAAAAAGAATAGTTACGATGAGCATATCCTACAAAGCTCTTGATATATCCTTTAACTTCGTTAGAAACTCGATATACCAAAGTTTTCTTGTAGAAAAGCTTCGAAAAAAGATTCGAACGGGGAGAACCATAACAGATTGGAAAACTCTTGTATACGAGTCACTTGCGTTTAGACTTATAAAAACACTCTATACTTACCTCGAAAGGCTCCACCATAGAATATACATGATTTGGACAGATCTACTTCCAGAAATTAAGTGGAGAAGCTGGACGATAAAACATTTCATGAGTCCTCTTATCGTTATGTTGACTATACTAATATTTTTTTCGTCTGCAAAAACCCATTTTTCTGCTAGAACTCTAACAGTAATTGCATGTTGCTCGTTAAGCTTCGTATTAGGGGCATTAATTGGATATAAGGACTCAAACAGCGTGGCAGTAAACGTCAAACCTAAAATAGTGTTTAAAATAGGCTTAGTGATGCTTTTTATAGGATATGTAGCATTTATATATCAGATCAGGATCGCGGGAGGCGTCCCGCTATTTAGCGAGGATGTCAGAAGAAGGCTCCTACCCCTATATACAATGTTGTCATGGTCCATAGTTCCTGGGAGTCTATACACTATAAGTAGCCTTAAAGTGTCGAGAGACGTCAAAGAAATGGCTAAAGCTAGGCTTAATTCATTGTTAATCCTTATCCCAGCAGTAATTGTTGTGATGCTTCTGGCTTATAGGACAGAGGTTGTAGCACTCCTTGTTGGCTATCTAGTTGTTGCTTACTACCTGGAACTCATTAATTTCATTGAAATAGGGATAGCAGCCATAATTTCAATTCTCCTGTACCTTGGCATAAGCGTGTTGAGATATTGGCTTATAGGTGTAGCTTTTTCTCCCCTTCAAACAGTACTGATAAGAAATACGGTCACCTGCTCTAACCTTGACCTTCTAATAGAAAAGTATGGAATTGGAGGATTAACAAAGGGATCCCTACACTGGGCTGTCTTAAGCTCGATGTTTAGATCTCTTCCTGGCCCAAAAATTGCACCGCGGAGAATTGTGGCATTTCTATTAAGAGGGACACCCTATATTTCTATTACCTCAACACTATATGGTCCGTTAATAGTAGATTTCGGCCTTATAGGTGCTGTCATTGTACTTTTCATGTACGGCTTCGTGATAGGTCTAAGCTATGGTCTTTCTATCAAACCTAACTGCAAAACCCTGCTTGGTCCTTACTCGACGCTTGTGGCGTATACAATCGTAGCTGTAGAAACAGGGTTGCTTGACTTAAATGTATATGTCTATATCGCGGTTTCTATAGCAATCTTACTTGCATCTATAAAGGTCCGTAGTTGATTAAAATGGACCAGCGAAGGATTTATTCATATATAATATCATGTCTATTTTCCTTCTTGTACTTTTATTTTGCAAGCTATTCAGGATTGATTTACGATGGAGGTCTATACGCCTCTCTTGCATACTCACTGATAAAAAACGGAAGTTACAGCTTTAATAACATGCCAGGAGACGTTCCCCCGGGATATCCCATAACTATGGCTGTTTTTATGGGGGTACTAGGAATGGATGGCTATCGATATGTCAGCCCGTTGTTTGCTGTTTTAACTCTTCTATTATTATACTATGTTATTAGTAAAGAGTCAAATCCTGCTATAGCTATACTATCCGTTCTTCTCTTAGGGTTAAGTCCCATCTATATGGAAGTTGCCACAAGAACTACACCTGACACTCTCTTGCTTTTCTTGACGCTTCTAACGTATATACTAAACGATCTCGGTGGACTATTAAGGACTTTCTCCGTTATACCTGCCGCCGCTGCATTTCTTACAAAGTATAGCGCAGCTGTATATCTCTTGCCACTTCTATATGAACGTGTGAAGGATGGCATCCACCCTAAACGGTGCATATTTCAACTCGGCTTAACCGTGGCACTGATTTCCCCGTGGATATACTGGTCAATGGCCAACCATGGGACTCCACTAGTCTCACACTCAGCTTATCTCGTGAGGTATATAGGTGGAAATGTAGAATATTCACTGAGAGTAGTTCTCTTAAGATTCTACATGTACTTACCTTTACCGATTTTCTTACTATCGATCGCTGGTTGGCGATCTGAATGTAAAAGTAGGTGGAATCAAAGAAGTTTTCTGCTGTTCCTTCTCCCTGTTATTGCAAATATATTGTGGTATCATCCAACTCTCAGATACTTGTTAATAGCACATGCATCTGTTTTGATAGCGGCTTCTTATTCTATCAAAAAGTTTAGCAAGAAAGTGTTATTCTGTATATTTCTGATATGTGTGGTGTTCCAATGTAAATCTGGGTTAGGTTTAACGTATAGTCATAACTGGACTTTTTCCCTAATTGAGGACGCCGGAATGTGGATAAGAACTCATTCGGTAGACAATACAACAATCTTAGCTCAGTCCTACAGGCAGGTACATTTCTTTTCCCGAAAGGTAACCTATTACTTTCCCGAAGAGGAAAGAGTTGATAGATATATAAAGGAGATGAATGTCTCAATAATCATAATTGACAGCTATGAAAAAACTACTCCTAAATACGTTTATGACCATTTCAAGTTTTACCCCTGTTTAATAGAGTTTAGAGATAGGAGAGGATTTGTAATCATTAAAGTCGTGCCAGGCTAGTCTCCTGTAAGATATGACTCCCACCTCTTTAGGATAATCTCTATGTCTTTGTCTCCAGTAACCTCTAACAGGTATCTGAGGAGTTTAATGTGATACCTGTGGTATCCAATATTAGCTCTGTTTCCCTTAGCGTCATAGAACGTCCAAGAGCCAGTGTCGTACTCGTTAAGATGTCTCTTGGCCTCATTCAAACCATACATAAAAAGTATGTATGATTCTATGCTACCTGTAACTTTGTAGAACATGTGTAATCCTCTAAGGCTGGTTAAAAAACCATTTAGCACGTAGTTTTTCGACCCAGGATATTCTGCATACCACCATTCATGGTTAGAGTCTACTTCTCTGACTCCACCCATGTATGAAGGGACATCAAATACCGGAAGCAGTCTTATACCTATCTCATAATAAATCTTTAATCCGGTAAGGTTATATCCATAGGATAATATTTCAAGCAAGACTCCCTGGGCCATAGCTGAAATCCAAGGCGGTTCTACTCCGGAGTAGGGGAAGAGAAATCCATACTCATGGGAAATATACGGTCTTGAATTTCTACCGACGTCCAATACAAAAGTTTCAAACTCTGTTCTTAAGCTTACTTTATCAACCTGAATGGTTCCCCCCTTGTATTTTAACTTTAACTCACGCTTAAACATGGCAAGTTCAACTTCAATCTTTCCGTTGGCACTTTTTGGAATAGAAATTCTAGTTTTCCCGTATCCGTAATCCAAATCCAATTTTCCACCTCCACCCGAATATTCGATGATAAGTTTACCCCTACCTGAGATATTTTCAACATGTATTCTTGCCTCTCTGTTGGGGATGAGATATCTAAAGCTTACATTTCTATCGACAAATGGTTGGGACCACCCTGGTGAGGGTAAAATTCTCAATGGCATGTGGATATCCTGATCTTCCATACATGCTCTCCAGACAGCGTGTTTTAAAGACCAGTTCAAAACTCTCATAAAAAAATCTCTATAAAAAGGCTCTCCTGTTTCAATATAGTCAAGGTACGTTGCTTGTCCCATCCAGAAAATAGTCTCCGGGTTATAACAGAGTCTTTTACCTTCCTCGGTATCATAGAGCACTAAGGCTATTCTTTCATCGTCGAAGGGCACTACATCAGGGTAATTTTTGATAATAGCATTTAAATGACCTTTAAGCTCACCTTCGATTCGATTTTCCATTTCTTCAATGAGTTTATTCCGCCCTTCTTCAGGATTTAAACTGTATTCAAGATTACTCAACTCTTCCTCTAGTCTGCAAATTTCCCTTACTATTTCTGAATAATCAAACATAGCCTTACTGACATAATCCGAATCTGAGCTAAATAGGATGTCTTCCATAATAGAATCCCTCTGTGACCTGAGATTCTCAAGCTTTGTGTTCACTATACGAATTTTTGCATTTATTATACATTTCTCACCTTTATAGAGAGAAATAAGCAATAGGAGTAGAATTAGGGTGATTAGTGCTACTCTTCGCCGATCCACATTTACCTCTACTTTTTGGAAACATTTAACCGTTTAATTCGATATATTGTATAAGAGGAGCCGCGTAATTGCGAGTTTAATGCTTGGTATTATCTTTGTGTTCTATTTTGTAAGCAGCAGTTTACTATATGAGACCAAAGTTGCTACTTCAACTGCTAATTTATAGATCAATTTATTTGCATGGTCTTGGAGGAGAATATGCAAACTTTATATGATATAGCTTTCTATAGTTGAGTGCTGATAAGATTGGAGGCGCTAACCGGGATCTTTCAGAAACCACTTATAAGGAGATTTGTAATTATCTTATTGGTTCTAGGAGCGTTTACCCTATCTGTGTATATTAGAATCCTACCTGCCTTAAGGTATGGGGAGCATCTGCCTGGTGATGATCCCTTACTACATTATCGAATGACAGAGTATGTTGTTAATAATGGAACTTTACCAAGTAGAGACCCTTATGCTTGGCATCCCTGGAGTTATAATCCAAATTATGTTTTGCCAGTTTTGCACTATTATGTAGGGGCATACCTTTACAAGCTTTCTAAAATCTTTATGCCAGAACTTTCGATCCATAACTTCTGTGTATACATCCCAGCCATTTTCTCCTCGTTTGCGATACCTCTTGTATATTTAATAGGAAGAGAGGTATGGGATGAATCCTCCGGGGTTTTTGCAGCCTTTGGGTTAGCTACAGTTCTGGCATACTATGAAAGAACATTTTCATCGTTTTATAGACATGAACAATTCGCAATTCCTGGAATATTGTTGTCCTTGTATTTACTCATAAAAGCTTTCAGATCAGAAGAGCTCTATAAAACGATAATTTATTCTATGTTATCCGGCTTTGCTTCCATATATGTAGCTGGGATGTGGAAAGGTTTTAGGTTCCTGCTTGATGGATATGCTCTGTTTATGTTACTACTAGGGCTCTTGGGGAGGATAGATCTGAAAAGTGAACTTTCACTGTCGATAACCATGCTGTATACCATTGCGGGAACACTATGGTTTCCAAACCTTGCTTATACATTCTTCCCCGACGACCTTGAAGCTTACATAGCTTACGGGGCGATACTTTCAGCAGTTATATATGAGCTTCTACCTCGCTTAAAGCTGAAAGTGAAGTATAGAAGTCTATTTTCTATCCTTCTATCTATAGTAATAATGCTTTTCCCCTACCTAGGCCTCGGTACACCCCTACGAGGTAGACTGCTTAGAGTGGTAAACCCCTTCACAGAGTTTGAAAGAGGTTCAGTAGTTTACACAGTTGCGGAACATTCTACAGGTCGTCTGTTTTTCGATTTCAACTTCCTACTTCCCATCGCGCTTGTAGGTTTAATCTTTTTTGCTAAAAAATGGGATGACGAGCCTTCCTTACTAGTCCTACTGGCAACTTTAACCTCATTATACTTCGCGTGGTCTATGGCTAGGCTTCCCCCTCTAGCGGCACCTTTTGTGGCAGTGGCATCTGGCATAACATGGTCACAGAGCTATAAGATACTTAAGGACAGAATAAAAACCATTCAAAGAATCAAGCAAGTCCGTGCCAAGAAGAGAAGAAAAGTGAAAACAAGATACGACCTTCTGATAAGTCCACTGCTGTTAGCCCTACTTGTTATGACATGCCTCGTCGGTTCATCTGTTCAAACATACCATTTGATTCCGAGCTTAGCCTATAGTGACCCACTAGATCCTCAATGGCAGGCTGCGTTCAAATGGCTCAGGGAAAATGCTAATGACAACGATGTAATAATGTCATGGTGGGATTACGGCTACTGGATAGTTAACGGGTCTATGAGGGTTACAATGGCAGACGGGCTTACAATTAATTCCACACAGATAAGAGTAATAGCAACAGCGTTTATGGGTAGTGAGGAGGAAGCTTACGATATCTGCATGAGATACAACATAAGCTATGTGGTGGTCGACTTATTAGGAGAACTCGCAGGAAACTCCGGCCAGCTTTTCAGCGGAGATGGCAAGTGGGTTGCAATTGGATGGATAGCTAAGAAATTTACATATAATCCCTACTCCCCCAAGACGGTTCGGCAATTCTACCAGTATGACTTTAGGAGGTACTTCCAAGTGAGGGATTTCCAAATTACGCTTAACTACATGACCGCTCTCAACGTTACACTGTTTAAGATGGGGATTGAAGCTGGCTATAATTATCATGTTCTTAAATACTTCAGGCTAGTATTTCCAGGCAATTTGACAGGGCAGACAGCCCCTAGGGTAGCAATCTTCGAAGTTATAAAGACACCGTAAGGTCTCTAAATTGAGAAGAGTAATCTTTATAATCCTTGATGGTCTTGGGGACAGACCCATCACTGATCTTGGTTATAAAACCCCACTTCAAACAGCTCTTAAGCCTAATATTGACATGCTAGCCTCAGAAGGTTCTGTTGGATTAGTGCATCCAATCTCACCTGGGGTCCCACCAGGTAGTGACAGCGCTCATTTATCATATTTCGGATATGATCCAAACATCGAAAACCCCGGCCGAGGTAGTTTAGAAGCTCTAGGGTATGGGATAAAAATCGAAGAGGGGACAATCGCATTTAGAGTCAACTTCGCAACATTATCTGGAGATGTTATAATTGATAGAAGAGCTGGTAGAATAGAAAGTGAGTACGCTTCACAGCTTGCTGACGAAGTAAACATGAAAATAGGGACCATAGACGGTTTCAAATTTAAATTGATAAATACATTAGATCACAGGGGTATTCTTCTAGTTTCCGGATCGAAAGTATCATCTGAGATCACCGACACTGACCCTCACGTTACAGGCGTTCCACCTTTAAAATGTAAACCTCTTGAGGCTGCTTCTAACCCTGAGAATGCCATTAGAACAGCAGAGGCCATTAATAAATATCTGAAACATGTCAAAGATGTGCTACACAAATCTGAGGTAAATAAAAATAGAATTATAAAAGGGAAACCCCCTGCTAACATCATTATTATCCGTGGCGCAGGAGTAAAACCTTCTCTCGAAAGTTTTCATGAGAGATGGGGTTTCAAAGCGGCCTGCATAGCTGGGGGGCCTCTCTACAAAGGTGTAGCGGCAGCGTTGGGGATGGATATTGTGAATGTACCAGGAGCAACTGGTAGGGTGAACAGTAACTTCAACTCTAAATTTAAGTATGCTGCGAGGATTGTCAGAGAATACGATTTTGTATTTGTTCATATCAAGGCCACAGACATAGCCTCTCACGATATGAAACCACTATTAAAAGTAGAATTAATTGAAAAAATAGATCGGGGGATAGAAATCATAAATAATATTAGTTCTGATGACGTATTAATCGTGCTAACCGGCGACCATTCGACGTCATGCATCACTGGAATGCATACTGGAGATCCTGTTCCAATACTCTTCCACGGGGGAGTCAGGGTTGACGAAGTTAAAAGCTTTGATGAGGTATCTGCAATCATGGGTGGGTTAGGATTCATTAGAGGATTAGACATCATGCCCTTAGTCCTAGATGCGGCTGATCGGGCGGAAGAGTATGGCATTAAAACGTCTTCAAAGCCTCGTATGTATCGCATGTATTACAACAGGTAAATTAAATAACTCTATACTGGCCTAATATTATAGTGAGTTTATGCCCAGGAAAAAATCTGTGGAGGATCTTGAGGCTGATACTGAGCCTACGACGGTTGATCTTACAGAACTTGAAGGAGTGGGCCCTCAAACAGCTGGAAAACTCGCTTCTATGGGTTATGCCACCTTTGAATCTATAGCGGTTGCGTCTCCCGCTGAACTAGCGGCATCCATAGGAGTAAGCGAGACAACAGCTTCAAAGATAATAGCTTCCGCGAGGAAAAGATTGAAAATAGGAGTAGAAACAGCCTATGACTACTACCTGAAAAGGAAAAACATAGTTAAGATAACGACGGGAGTCCGCTCTTTGGATTCCCTTATTGGAGGAGGGATAGAAACTCAAACAATAACAGAGATATACGGCCCATATGGTTCAGGGAAGACACAACTCGCTCACCAGCTTGCTGTTACAACACAGCTTCCGATAGAAAAAGGCGGGTATGAAAAGGGGGTTCTCTATATAGATACCGAACACACGTTTAGGCCTGAGAGAATAGCACAAATAGCTGAGGCGTTCGGCCTAGACCCGATTGAAACACTGAAAAAGATCTGGTATGCAAGAGTTTTCACTTCAGACCATCAAATGCTGATAACAGAAAAGGCTGAAGCGCTGATGAGACCTAAAAACATAGGATTAGTAATAATAGACTCTTTGATAAGCCATTTTAGGGGGGAATATGTAGGGAGAGAAACGCTTGCTGTAAGGCAGCAGAAGCTCAACCTTTACATGCATAAGCTCCTAAAGCTTGCAACTGTTTACAATGCCGCGGTACTTGTAACAAATCAAGTGTTAGCTGACCCGTCAACTTTCTATGGAGACCCGACTAGACCAGCGGGTGGACATATCCTTGGTCACGGTGTGACAATGAGACTCTACATAAGAAAGGGTAAGAAAGGGGTTAGAGTGATAAGGCTTATGAAAAGCCCATATCTACCTGAAGGCGAAGTAGAGGTATTGATAACGGAGAAGGGAATAATCGAAGCATAGGCCTTCATTAGGATTCTCCGGATTCGTACAACGATCTTTTTAGGTCATACTCCTCCCGTGTACACCTAAACCTAGCTGGACAACCATAAACAACGGTTTCATCATCGACATCCCTTGTAACTACAGAGCCTGCCCCTATGACTGCACCCCTACCTATTGTGACTCCAGCTATTAACACAGAGCCTGCCCCTATGACTGCACCCCTACCTATTGATACACCTGCTAATCTTTTACTAACGGGATACTTATCGTTAGTTACAGTGACACAGGGTCCCATAAAAACATCATCCTCTATATTAGATCCCGGAGGGATATAGTTTCCGGATTGGATGTTTACGTTTCTACCTATAGAGCTATTGCCGTCAATAATGGTATGTGAACCTATTTTGGAGTTAGATCCCACTTTAACCCCTTCCCTTATCATAATCGAATGACCTGTCTCAACGTAATCTCCGATAACAACGGTTTCATAGATTATAGAGTGGCTTCGAATAATACAACTCTCACCTAAGACTGAGCCTAGACCTTCGCCGTTCACGTATCTTTCAAAGATATCAATACCTTTTTCAAATGATTCTATAAGAGTTTTCCGCAGAGGGTATCCTATAATGCTAAAGGACCCGATGTAACATCCGCCTCCAATTTTACTTCTCCCTAAAATAATCGAAGCAACCCCCAGTTGGACATTTTCGCCCGTCACGGCTACCTTCGAAACTATACTTTTTAGCTTCACAAAGAGTACATCTACGGAAAAATATTTTACATTTACCCTTCTTAATCCTCTATGATTCGGATGGTTCAATTATCATCTGTTGCTAAATTCGCAGTAGATAACCCAAGTTCTATAAGAGAAATAATGACAGTTGTCACAGACTACAAATTGCATCCTGAAAAATATCCTAGAGAACTAATATACCTAGGCGGAGGTTGGCCTCAAGACAACCCCCCTGGGATATTAAAAGACGCCATGCTTAAGGTGCTCGATGACGAAGAGAAGTTCACTATTTCGGTAAGGTATGGGGCTACTAGAGGGATCCCCGAATTTATAGATGCGATTGTCAACTATGAAGACAAGATTTTAGGTAGAAAAATATCTAAAGAGCAGATAATCGTAGGGTTAGGCAGCACAGACCTCACGTCAGCTTTACTCAAATCTATTCTAGATGAGGGAGACGAAATAGTGATAACTTCCCCCGGCTATCTGAATTATAAAAGGCAAATTGAAATAGAAACAAATCTTAAAGTTAAGGTGAAATATTGGAGTATAATAGAGGACAATGAATTTAACCCCCAGCTTGAACGACTATACAACCTTATAAGTGCTAAAACTAAAGCCCTAATTTTAACCTCACCAGGCAATCCCGACGGCCAGATATTTGATCAACGAATGTATAACGCGATAGTTGAATTAGCATCTGAGAAATCGATCCTTGTGATTCTAGATCAAGCATACAGAATGTTTACATACGAGTTAGACCCTGAATACCTGCACTCTCCACCGTCTGAAAACGAAGTACATATCTGCACGTTCTCTAAAGAACTTAGGATCCCAGGATGGAGAGTAGGATATATGATAGCCGACGAAGAGTTAGTAAGAGCTGTAGAAACCGTAGAACAAGCCCGGAATCTTACACCCGCCAGCCTTCAGCAAGAAGTCTTAGCCACCCTTTTACTAGATGAACAATCCCTTAACGAGATTCGCAGTTTCTATGAAAAGGGTAGAGAGCTATACAGGAACGTTGCAGAAGAGACGTATAAACTTCTTAGAAAGGAAATCCCCATATTCACCCCTATTAAACCTATGGGTGGTTTCTATATATTCTTTAACCATGAAAAATTTATACGAGATTCCAGGGTATTCTGTAGAAGGCTCCTTGAAGGAATGCAGATCGCATTGGCGCCAGGATTAGATTTCGGGCTTGAGGGATGGACAAGGTTATCCTTCGCTCCTTTAGTGTTAGAAACAAATAAGATACGGGAAGGTATAGGAAGAATTAAAAAATTCGTCGAAATAGCTCCACTTTAATACTAACAATAGGCAATTACTAGGGGGATACTTTGGGCTGGATACATATAAAGCAGTATGAAAAAATAGATGTAGACAAATCAACAGCAGTCTTAGGATTCCCTGGCATAGGTTCTGTAGGAAGAAACGTAGCCACATACCTTATTGATGTATTTAAACCGGTTAAAATCTTTGATTTATACTCTGAACACCTATATCTGCCAGGATCATCCCTCGGAGTGATAGTGAGAGGAAACGGCCTCTTAGAGCTACCCTCTATACAGGCGTATCTTATTCAAAGACAAAAGAATAATCTCATAATAGTTACAAGCAGTGTTCAACCTGCACCCTGGGCGCAATTTACAGTATTAGATAAATTAGTAGAGGTTCTCGAAAGATACAACTGTAGGTTAATAGTTAGTCTAAGCGGATTTTACAAGCCCGATATTGCCGGCAAAGTTTTAGTGACAGGTGAAACAAAGTATGTTGAACACTTGTTAAAACTTGGTGCAACAGACGAGAGGATAGTAGAATCAATAATCGGGGCTGCAGGAGTAATACTCGCGGTAGCTAGGTTGAGAGGAATAAGCCATGTATCACTTACAGCAGTTACAGAGAACGAAGTATATGACCTTAGAGCAACGAGAAAAATCCTCTATCTACTTGACAAGTGGCTTAATCTAGGTGTAGACTTTTCATCACTGGACAGAAACATCCGTGAGCTAGATATTGTGTCAATGGTGAGATCTTCAAGGACTCCACCTGAATATGTGGGGTAAACTTGAAAGGACCAGTATGGATACACGTTTCTGACATACACCAAGCCTTAATGACACTTTACATGCAGAAAGAGCTAGGCGAGAGTATAATTATAACTGCAGACAATAAAAAATCGGTTATATGGGCTTTAAACAGATGGAAGACTTACAGAGTCCCCCCAGAAGTAGATGAACCCCCGTGGAAGAGTATAGAAGCACACGCAAAAATAGTTCAAAAGTTACTACCACTAATTAGCCGAGAGAAACCTAAGGTACACATTGCCTTTAGCTCGCCTTCATCCGTTAGAACAGCTTTCGGCTTAGCGATACCAATAATAACAATATTCATTCCAGGATACCCTGAAAAAAGGTTAAAGATGATACTTCCCCTTTCCGACAGGATAATATCACCTAAATCCTATCTTAAAACTATAATTGAAAAATTCAATATCGCTGAAGAAAAAATTATTGCCTATGACGGCATACCCGAGCTAATTTTGGAAAGGAAACTGCGTCCAACAATAATAACTCAGCTAGGGATAAATCCAGAAAATATTACCATAACAATCTCGCCATCCACGTTATTCCCGAAACTAAAGAAAATAATGGGAGACTTCAGCCTATATGAGAAGATATTTATAGATTCGACAAGTAAGCAAGGTTTAATAGCCTGGAGAAGAGTTAGGATTCAAAAGAAATACACATACGATGTATATTCAGTATTAGCCTACTCAGATTTGACTATAACAGCTGATCCTCTGATAGCGAGATCTTCAGCTTTAAGCGGAACCCCCACAATATATATAGGGTTAGAGGAGAAGTCAATAAATTATCTGATCTCTAAAGGATTTCCAATATGGCTAGAAATGGACAAAATAAAAGAGATACTTAGAGAACCCGCAAAGCACAAGTTTGACCCACAGCATCTAAAAGGGATTTTGGAAAACCCGCTAAGATATATATTAGAGTCAATCAACAACTATATTTAAAATGGAACCAGAACCAGTCGGTTATCCGTGGAAGGAGCATGAAATCTTTAGTGGTTTGAGACTCCCTAGGTACGGATTTTATGTAGTAAGATGCGATGGTCGCAATTTTCACAGATTAACAGGTGAATGTGGCTTTCGAAAACCATATGATGTAAGATTTGCAGAGTTAATGGTTAATGCTACCGTCGAAGTTTTTAGAAGCGGCTTTAATCCATGCCTAGCATATATATTTTCGGATGAGGTGAACATTTTACTTCTAAGGCTACCTTTCAACGGCCGTGTGGAAAAAATAATCTCTGTAGTTTCAGGTGTGCTATCCTCAACCTTTTCTCTTGGACTTAGGGAGAAACTTGAGGTAAAGAAGATCGTATCATTTGATGCGAGAATGATAATCCTAAATAGGGAACTTTTGCCAGCGTATCTCACATTTAGGCAGGCTGAAGCCTGGAGGAATCATAACAACTCCTACGCCTACTATACTTTAATAGATAAAGGTTATACTCCTAAAGAAGCTTCAAGAATGCTTAAAGGCTTAAAAACAGACCAGCTACATGAATTGGTATACAAGACTTCAGGTATTAATCTTTCAAATACACCCACTTGGCAGAGAAGGGGAATATTGATAAGATATCTCATCGAGGAAAAACATGGTTACAACCCTCTTGAGAAAAGGGAAGCTGTAACTTATCGGAGAAAACTGACAGTAGATTGGGAGCCCCCAATATTCAGATCAGAAAATGGTAGGAAATTAATTGAAAAATCAATTGAAAATTTTCTTAATTAATGCTTTAAGTAAAACTTATGTTCCGACGCCCCAGCTTTTAAGGTATTCTCTCTGCTCTTCAGAAAGTTTATCGATAACAATGTTCATAGCTTGAAGTTTCAACTTCGCAACCATCATATCAACCTCAACCGGAACTTTATGAACTCCTACACTTAACGTACCACGATTCTTCACTAGGTACTCTACACATAGGGCTTGGTTTGAAAAACTCATATCCATGACCTCGCTTGGATGCCCTTCGGCAGCCACTAGATTTACAACTCTTCCCTCAGTAAGCAAATAAACCTTTCTCCCGTTTTCAAGCAAATACTCATCAACATAAGGTCTTATGCGTCGTTTCTCAACTGCTAACTTGTTAAGATCATCAACCGATATTTCTACATTAAAATGTCCGGCGTTAGCGAGGATTGCTCCCTCTTTCATCATTGCAATATGCTCTCCTCTGATCACATCTCTATTACCAGTTGCGGTTATGAATATGTCACCTATCTTACACGCTTCTTTCATAGGTAGGACTCTAAATCCATCCATGGCCGCCATTAGAGCTTTAACAGGATCAACTTCCGTTACAACAACGTTTGCACCGAGACCTCTAGCTTTCCATGCAATTCCATATCCACATCTTCCATATCCTGCAACCACAACTGTTTTCCCTGCAAATAATACATTCGTTGCTCTAATAATACCGTCAATCGTACTTTGTCCTGTACCATAGACATTGTCGAATCTAGATTTCGTAGTCGCCTCATTGACAGCTATTAAAGGATACTTTAAAAGTCCGTCTTTCTGTAGAGCTAATGCTCTTATTACTCCTGTTGTCGTCTCCTCGCATCCCCCAATGATCTTAGCAGCCAATTCTGGCATAGTACTATGAACTCTAACGTTAAGATCGCCCCCATCGTCTAGAACTACATCAGGCTCAATGCTGAGAGCTCTATCGATGTTTTCATAATACTCTTCAGTGGACTCTCCTTTCCATGCGTACACATAAACTCCTATAGAAGCTAGAGCAGCTGCCACCGGATCTTGGGTGGAAAGTGGGTTTGCCGCAGATAAGGATACCGTTGCACCTCCTTCTAAGAGTGTCTTTATTAATACAGCTGTCTCTTTAGTTACATGCAAACAAGCAGCTATTTTTAATCCGTTGAGAGGCTTCTCTTCTTTGAACTTTTCTTTTATCATTTCTAGAACAGGCATGTGTCTTTCAGCCCAATAGATAAGTCTTTCACCCTCCTCAGCCATTCTTATGTCTTTGATTCTGTACTCATGCATATGCTTTCCATATTTCTTGGCGGACGCAAGCTTTTAACATTATAGTTCTGGATCTTATTAGTAGAGGAGTTGATTGGCATGGAGACAGTTGCCCTGGTACCCGCATATAATGAGGAGAACACTGTATATACTGTAGTTGAAGGGGCTTTGAAATATGTTACTTATGTTATGGTTGTAGATGACGGCTCTAAGGATATAACAGGTTTAAAAGCACTGGAAGGGGGTGCTTTTCTATTTATTAATCGTCAAAATATGGGTAAAGGTGCAGCTATAAGGAAAGGATTCGAAAAGATACTCAAACTATTTGATGCTGAAGCAGTTATTCTTATGGATGCTGATGGGCAGCATAGCCCTGAAGATATTCCAAAACTGTTAAATCCAATTATAAATAGGGAAGCTGACCTCGTCTGCGGGTACAGGAATATCTCCACAAAGGCGGGTATGCCGATATTTAGGGTTATAAGTAATAAATTAACCTCATTTTTACTTGACTTACTGTTTAATGTGAAGGTGAGAGACAGCCAATGTGGATATAGATCCATTAATCCTAAGGCATTCTCAAAACTCAAACTCGAGGAAAATAGGTTTAATATCGAAAGCGAATTGCTTATAGAAGCTAAAAAACACAATCTGAGGATAAGGGAAGTCGAAATCATGACGATATATGACAGAAAAGATTCGAAAATAAACCCAGTAAAAGATGCTTTCCGCTTTTTAACCTTTATACTTAAAAGAAAGATTTCTCTTCTATCTTTTAGCTTGTGAGATAACATATCTTATGATTTCCTCACTAATATTTACTTTAGTTACTTTTTGTAGCCCTCTCCACTCTGGACACGCGTTAACCTCCAAAACCAGAGGCCCCTCCTTACTCTCTACGATGTCTACTCCGGCTATTTCAGCTCCAATTATCCTAGCCGACTTCAAAGCTATCTCCTCAAGTTCGCTGGTCAGCTTTATAGGCATAGGCTTCGCCCCCTGAGAAATATTTGTTTTCCAACTGTCTGAAACCCTATACATCGCTGACAATATTCTTTCACCTAGGACAAACACCCTTATATCCCTGTTTCTATGCTCAACAAACGACTGTACATATATTGGAACTCTGTAATACCTATGCAGCCTAAATACACGCCATGCGCTATCTATATTTTCTATGAGTACTGATCCCTTACCCTGAGAGCCGAAAATAGGCTTAACAACAGACCGCCCAAATTCTATATGTGCTCTCATAGCAGGGGGCTCCTCTTCAGATACGACTGTGTTAGGTGTTGGAATTCCATACTTAGCTAGAAGTAAAGATGTTCTTATCTTATCTACAGCCTTTAGAAAGGCTTCGATCTTGTTTATTACAGTCTTTCCGGAAAGCTCTAGTGCTCTTATAACGTCGATTCTATAAAATAAGAGTTCAGGATTAGCATAGTCAGGTCTTCTTAACAAGAAAACGGAATCCCCCCCTATTAAGCTTTTTCTTGTTCTATTATGGGTTACATCAATTAGACTTCCCTTAATAGTTATAGTCAGTTCAGCTGGATCTAAAATTACAGCCTTGTACCCCATATTCAATGCTGTTTTTTTAAGCTCTTTAGCAGGCCATATCCTTCTTCTCTTGCTAGAAACTAAAATCCCTATTTTCAACTTGGTTCATGAATGTTAATCCATGTTCCATATAAATCTAGTTGTTTAGCGGAGGACAATGATTAAATTTTTTAACGGATGAGAGATGGCCAAGGTGTTCGATATGCCAGGAGAAAAAGTTTTAATAGCCCTAGGTGGAAATGCTATCAAACAGGCAGATGAGAAAGGTACATACGAGGAGCAGATGAAAAATATAAGAAAAACATGCAAGAGCATCGTTAGGATAGTTAAGAAAGGTTATAAGGTGGCTATAACACATGGGAACGGGCCTCAAGTCGGTGCGCTACTGATACAACAAGAAGAAGCAAAGAATATTGTGCCACCTCAGCCGATGGATGTATGTGGGGCTATGACCCAGGGTCAAATAGGATACATGCTTCAACAAACCCTCCTAAACATACTCAGGAAAGAAGGCTTAGACATACCTGTCGCCACAGTTGTCACACAGGTTCTAGTAAACAAGGACGACCCAGACTTTAAAGATCCACATAAACCTGTGGGGCCTTTTTACAATTACGAGACGGCTATGCGTCTCGTCAAGGAGAAAGGATACACCATCAGAAAAGTTAAACCTACAGGTAACAAGCCGTATAGAAGGGTTGTCCCCTCTCCTGACCCGATTAAAACTATTGAACAGAAACCTATTAAAATACTTGTAGACAACGGGGTAATTGTAATCGCCTCGGGAGGAGGCGGAATACCCGTAATTGAAGAGAACGGATTTTTGAAAGGTGTAGAAGCAGTTATTGACAAGGATTTAGCGGGAGAAAGAATGGCGGAGGTAATCGATGCTGACATATTCCTTATACTGACAGACGTGGAAAAGGTTAAGCTTAATTATGGTAAACCCGATGAAAAGGATATCGATAGGATGACGGTAAATGAAGCAAAGAAATACTTAGAAGAAGGACACTTTTTACCAGGAAGCATGGGCCCTAAAGTAAAGGCATGTATAAGATTTCTCGAGAAAACGAAGGGAAAATATGCAATTATAACATCACTTGATAGGGCTATGGAGGCATTAGAAGGGAAAACTGGAACTTGGATTGTTAGAGAATGACTTCACGTAAAATACATATCCTTCCGATCTAACCATTTTCCATTCCTCAGGCATGTCGATATATTCCATGGGAGAAATTATTAAGTCTGTATTTATCTTAGAGGCTAAATCTTCCATATAAGGAACAAGTTCTTCGTTCGGTCTTATAGAGTATAGGAGTTCCACCCCCCGATAAATCTGCAGGTTTGGCCTCACAATGTCATCGTAGACAGCCACTAAATTCGGACAGTGCTTTAATGCGTACTCCAAGGCTTCCCTGTTATTGTCTACTACCATTATCTGTTTCTTCGTAAGTTTCTCTAACAAACAAGAGGGTAAAGGGTAAAACCCCACTCCAAGTTCAGCTATTTTGTTTGTCCACCAGTACTTTTTTGCTATGTACTCTATCAATTTTTTGTGCTTTGGAAGAAGAAGCCCTATTCCAGTTCCTTCGACCATTCAGGCGACCATATAGGCTTAGATCTTTTCATCTCTCTTGCAGCTTCTAGCATGATTCTCCTTTCTATCTCAGCCACCAGTCTCCTCGTCTCTTCGACCTTGTCGGGATTAACCGAAATGCTGGTCGCTCCCTCTCTAACTAGAAATTCCACTACCTCTGGGTAGTTTGAAGGCGCTTGGCCACATATGCTCGTCGTAACACCATGCTTGCGGCAGACCCTAATGACATGGCTCATAGCCCTAAGGACTGCAAGGTCCCTCTCATCGGTGACACCTTGAACCATCGCATCATTCCTGTCTATTGCTGCTATTAACATTGTAAGATCATTGGTACCAAATGAGATTCCGTCTATTCCCTCCTCTATGAACTTATCTATAAGGATTACAGTGCTTGGAACTTCAACCATGATCCACAGTTTAAAGTCCGGATCTCTGATGAGTCCTTCTTCCTCCATTATTCTCTTTGCTATTCTAAACTCTCTTATGGTTCTAACGAATGGTATCATTACCCATACGTTTTTTAAACCATACTCTTCTCTAACCTTCTTTATTGCTCTACATTCTAGCCTAAATATGTCTGGTTCCCTTATGTACCTGTAGCACCCTCGGTATCCTATCAGAGGATTAGGACCAACATGTCCAGCTTCCTTTTCATATTTTTCACCGCCAGGCAACGTTAGGAACTCATCTGGTTTGAAATCAAGGAATCTGTATACTACAGGTCTTGGATAGAATACTTCGGCTACTCTCCTTATTCCCTCAGCAAATTTTTCGATCATCTCTTGTTCTCCACCTGTTTCTATAAGCAATCTTGGATGTTTACCTACCGAGAGCATCATGTGCTCTGCTCTTAACAATCCGACGCCATCTGGCTGGCTTTCATTGAATACCTTTTCAGCGATTTCAGGTAGCGAAAGGTTAACATAAATCTTTGTAGCAGTTATCGGTCTTTCGGATATCCTCGCCACGGGTGCAGCTACTTCCTCTTTCGGCTTTACGAGCTCTTCGACGTAGCCTTCGTATACCACTCCAGACTTAGCGTCCACCGTATACTCTTCTCCATCACGGAGCACTTCTGTTGCATTCTTGGTTCCTACAATACATGGTATTCCAAGTTCTCTGCTAACAATAGCTGCATGGCATGTCATTCCTCCCTCGTCTGTCACTATAGCGGAGGCTTTCTTCATATATGGAACCCAGTCTGGATTGGTCATTGTTGTTACTAGTATATCCTTTTCTTTCAATCTTTCAGCAGCTTCTTCGGGGGAGAGCACCACTTTAGCCTTCCCCCATGCTATTCCAGGACTGGCTGGAAGCCCCTTAATTGTTACTTTCATTTCACTTACCGTAATTGGTTTTTCCTCCGCTTTAGGAGGCTTACGCTGGCTCCAAACTGTTTCAGGCCTAGACTGTACGATGAATATGTTCTCCGGGAACTCCATGTCTCTATCTATTGCGAATTCTATATCCTGTGGCGTGCCATAATGTTCCTCGATTTTTTTAGCAAGTTCCGCAAGCCTTAATATTTCCTGATCTGTTAGGCATGGTGCATTTGCTTTCTCAGGAGGCACTGATACCTTGACCGTTTTTCCGGTTATTGGGTCTCTCTCATAGGCAATGGTTTTCTCAGCAATCTCCTTATCTATAATAGTAAGTGTTTCTTTGTCTACTATGTACCTATCAGGGGTTACTTTCCCACCGACGACTGTTTCACCAAGGCCCCAGCTTGCCTCGATTACTATCTGATTTCTATCCCCTGTGACCGGGTTCAGCGTGAACATTACACCCGCTGCTTTTGAGTTCACCATTTTCTGGATGGCTACGCTTAAATATACCTTTTCATGCTCGAATCCCTTCTGATCCCTGTAAAATATGGCTCTGGGTGTAAAAAGGCTTGACCAACACTTCTTAACTGTTTCTATAAGTTCGTCTATCCCTCTAACGTTCAGGTATGTCTCTTGTTGCCCGGCGAAGCTTGCGCCAGGCAAGTCCTCGGCGGTTGCGGAAGACCTAACTGCAACAGGAACGTTAGGGACCTCGACTCTATTGCTGAGCTGTCTGTAAGCCCTAACGATCTCGTCTCTTATTTCTGTCGGCATGTCTGTAGTTTCTATGAGCT
Organism: Thermoproteota archaeon; assembly: GCA_037917685.1. Lineage (GTDB taxonomy): Archaea > Korarchaeota > Korarchaeia > Korarchaeales > JAOZGB01 > JAOZGB01. The sequence continues at coordinate 370,752 of JAVCBU010000012.1, read as the reverse complement.
CTCTTATTGTCTTGGATGCTTTTTCGTATTCCTCAGGCTTACCCTGTCGTATGTTCTCGCTTAGTATCTGAAATATCTCATCCTTTATTCCGGTGTCTTCTATGAATTTCTTGTAGGCGTAGGCGGTCACAGAGAATCCAGGTGGAACCGGGAATCCAGATTTCAACATTTCACCGAGATTCGCTGACTTTCCACCAACTAAGGCTGTATCTTCTTTCCCAGTCTCCTCAAACCATAGTATTAGAGCTGTATTCTTCATATTGCCACCTTCCTATATTATACACGTTTTAAAGGTTAATCTCATCTCAATCTTTTATTATTTACCGTGGTGTATTTTACTTAATGAAACTTAAAATTTTCATAACCCATCTTTCAGGGGAGAGACTCTTCCCAAAGCCAAATGAATTCCCCGCAGAGGGTAAAATAACCGTTAACGCGAATATTTTGGGTCTAGAAGAGAAAGGTAAAAACAGGGTAGATATACCTTTTGTGTATGTCGTAAACTATACACCATCAATTGCGCAAATCACAGTAAAAGGCACCGTAACTGTTGAGGGAGAAGAAAAGGAGATTCAGAAGTTGATCGAAGAGAAAAAGCAGAGGAAAACTCCCGATAGAAGGATAATAGCTGCCGTTATCAATGCAGCGACTGCTGAAGCGGTGTTAATATCCAGAAGTATCGGTGTTCCCCCTCCACTTCCTCAGATTGGTATCCCCCCACGAAAAGAGATCAAACCTCATAGTAGAGAAGGGTGGGCAACATACATGGTGTAAATAGCAGAGTAAAAGTACTCTTAGGAAAATTGATTGCCGATAGGGGTAGATGGATACCCTTAGCATCCATAGTAAAGTCGCCAGAAGATACGAATATGATTGAATTATTGTTACAGCATGGATGTATAAAAATAGTAGGGGATAACGTTAAAGTTGTAGATATAGTTCGACTTGTGCTTACCATGGTTGAGTTAGGCTTAGACATATACGAAGCTTCATGGTGGTTGACATGGGGCGAATTCGAAAAGTTAGCATCATTAATACTAATTGAAAATGGCTTCAATACTGTTCTCAATTTTAGATTTAAATACCGTGAGAAAAGATATGAAGTAGACCTTATAGCATGGAAATTCCGCTACATGTATATAATAGACTGTAAGCAATGGTTTCATAAAGGAAAATACAAGTTGAAACAGGCCGCTGAAAAACAAGAGGAAAGGGCTAAAGCCTTATCAAATTTATACGCTGGAAACCACTTTAGATTATATCCTGTAATTTTATCGGTCTATAACATGGATAATGCAAAGGGAGTGCCGATAGTCCCTTTAGAAAAATTTTTGAGATTCGATACACTTCAGTTCGATAGTCCTACCTGTTTTTCTGTGGGTAAACAGATAATTAAAGACTTAGAGAATAGGGAGGAGAACAATTTCAGGGTGAGGCTTGGAAACATCGATTGTAAACATGTAAATTGGAGTCCACGGGGAAACCCCATATAAAAGTGGTACTCCTGCATCGCGTGTAACCTTTATATAGATATCAGCCATTTTCCTAATGTTATCCAAAAAGACGGAGTTCTTTACAGATACCAGTATTAGCAAGTCATCCCTATCCTTGACGTACCTGGACACCATTGTCACGAATTCGCTTGCTCCCTCCTCCCCTAACGATGATATTATAGTGTCACATGAGAAAACAATCAGAACAGGCTTCATAGTTTTATTCTTAATCCTTTCAACCTCTGAAATAGTAGTTTCAGCCCACTCCTCAGCGCCGCCCGTTATATAGACAACTGTTTCATCTTCTGTTTTTTCAGGCCATAATATAATAGCATTTCTAAGCTTTTCTGGATGAACCATCACTTCATAAGTACTTTTCACCTTTTGAGGTGTGTTAACAAGGGCAGGAATTCCCACAACCGGTCTATCCTGCATCAAAAAGTTCTCTACCGTCGCTCCACACACATGTGTAATCATATTTGGTGGAGCATCTTTTGAAAGTTCAAAAAGAACTAGGCCTCCCTTTGGGTAACCCCCACCTATAAACTTGTCGAAACTTTTGTTACCAGTTGAGTATGCGGGTCTTCCCTGAAAGTCGAATCTACCCTCATCGATTACAACCCTGTGTTTTTCTTTGAAGTCAGGGATCCTAAGTGTAATTCTAGATGGGCAGGAAAGTCTACCATCTTTTAGGGTGAATAGATAGGTAGATTGTTTTATTTTCACACCTCTCAGTTTTTCTATGGTAAGTCTTCTAATCCTTCTTCCATCTATAAGTTTATACTCCAGACAGATAACGCCATCGACCATATACTCAATTTTATGTTCGGTCCTGCTCTCGAGCACGAACACCGCGTTCGTGTCTGCTTCCTCTATGAGACTCATCAACGAGTGTTCTAAGGCTAACTCTTGACCTCTAACGTCTAAAATCGATCTTAGAGCTTCTATACTATCAAATATTACTATTCTAGGCTTCTTAAGTTTTTTAACTCTTGAAAGCAAGTAAGATAGAAATCTTGGCTTGTCAAAAAATAAAAACTCACTTCTTTTTTCTGTTTTCTCGGAACTTGTCATGTCTATTATACTATCTCCTTTTATTTTACCCTTAAGCCATGGGAAGTCTCTATATATCTGTTCTACGCTTACACGTGATGACACGTACAGGCTTGATTCTCCGCCAAAAAAGGAGAGGATTTCCATGGCTAGCGTTGACTTTCCCGTACCCGGTGCTCCCTTGACCGCTATGCTATATCTCGGTGTTCTAAGGGCGGTTTCCAGTTCGGGTGGTAAGTGGAAAACGGGTGGTTGCAAAGCCTACCTCCCTCTCAGGAGGCCTAGCTTTACACCTTCACCTATAAGCTTTCTCGCTTTCAGCTCTTTGATTATTAGGTTTCTCATCCACTCCGATATAGTTAGACCTTCACTGTCCGCGGCAGACTGCACCGCCTCAGCTATCTTCATAGTAACTCTGGTGGAAATAAGCCTCTCCTTATGTTCCCCCCTGCTTCTAGGCACTTTACATCACCTCCTTAACATTTTTATGTATGAAACTTGATGTTTAACCCCATCACCCCCAGGATTAGAGAGTACTTCTATACCTTTGCTTCCAATAGTAAATCTAAGTGTTGTTTTTTTAACCCTTGTTCCCCTCATTTTAAATATTTTCATTAGCCTTTTGGTATTACTTGAATACTCCACTTCAAGGTGAATTAAACCATCTGCTACGTATGACTCTGACATGGTCAGGGGGTTTAATCCCTCCATGATAAGCATAAGATTAGATCTTGATTTCTTGCTAAATTTATATAAGAGATGAACAAGTAGTCTAGATGTGGGAGAATCTAATACAAGTTGGAATGGGGAGTAAGAATCTATTACTATCCTTCTTGCTTCAAGTGATATCGCACGGTTAATAATTTGGTTGATAATCCTCCCTGCGTTCTCACGCTCAACTTCATCAGGCTCGAAAATATTGAAGACACCGCTTTTTTCGAGATCATTTATATTCCAACCAAATCTTACAGCTGATGCCCTGAGCGAGTCCGAATCTTCACTTAGTAATACATATAATACACTTTCACCAAGAACCGAACAACCATAAAATACAAATTGTAAACCAAAAGTTGTTTTCCCCGCACCTGCGCCTCCAGAGACAATTATCAGAGATCCTCTGGGGAAACCGCCTTCAATTACCATATCTAGGCCGTCTATGCCCGATGGTGTTCTCTCCAACCCTTCCATGGTACAAGTTTCACCGATAGTTATAGTGTAGACTTTAATATTTTTAAAGTTTTTTGAAAATTTGTAGGATACATTTTTGAAAAATTTGTAGGATTAGATGCTCTAGATTTAAAAATACTAAAACTGTTTATATCGTCTAATCCAAGAAACATCTCCTCAATCGCTCAAAAACTAGGTGTAAGCCAACAGACTGTCAGTTACAGGATTAAGAAGTTGGACAAATCAGGTGTTCCTGACTGTAGGGCTGAGATAAACTATGAAAAGTTAGGATTAGAAGCTTATACATTTCTCATAAAAGGTTCTATAGCTAACAAAACCTTATAGAGGCCATAATTACACCGATTCCTCTATGGAGATATCTTGTGACCCTAGACGGATACATGGGGCACGCATGTCCTTATATATAAAGCATTTAATGGGAGGAACTGGATTGTTGATAAAGATTTGCTTATAGAGGCGTATTATAGGATAAAGGATGATTATAGGGAGCATCCAGAGAAGTACGAGCCTATGGGTGTGAGTATATAGCTTCAACGGTGCTGTTTTTCTTGTTGTCTATACGTACGAACCCAAACCTTATAAACTGGACAATTTCTCCTATTTTAAGGTTTTTTATGTAGTTTTCACCTATTCCACCTATCACTCTATAGCTGTATGCTGATTCTGGCTTGTAAACGATTACAGGTACGCCGTTTGGGGGGGACCACTGAATTATTGGAACCTTCAAGTTTTTTCCTGGTAGATACGTGGCACGAGCCATATCCGGCATGATACTAAGTATCTGAATGTTACAAAGGTCTCTTAACCTTATGTTTTCACCCTCTTTAAAAGACTTAAGGTCACGCTGTGTTATATAAACTTCAATTTCATTGTTTTTGGACTTTAAAACAATTTTACGTTTACCCAATTCTTTAGCTGTGGGGTGTAGAGAGATTTCAGCTTCTAACGTTTCTGGTGTGTTCTCAATTGTTAGTTTGATTGGATCCGGGACAAACATCAGCCTCTTCGCCTTTAAGTCTAGTAGCTTTCGGTTGATAGCCGCTATATTTTCAATTCTTACTGTGGCGTCGACTTTGCTTGGACCTTGCTCATAGATAAATCTTACAATGGCGTTTGGTGTTATCCCCCTTCTAAATAAACCCCTTAACGTTAGGATTCGGGGGTCATCCCATCCCCATAGAATTTTAGTTTTTACTAGGGGTCTTATATATCTTTTTGACAGTGGTAAACCTTCAATGGTTATCCTTCCAAACTGAATCATCTCGTAAGTTCTCAATCCCAGCATCTTTAGTATTGTTTTTTGGACCTCTACATGTGGTTCGAACTCTTTACTTCTAAAAGCGTGGGTTACCCCTGTTCTTGAATCCTCTACGGCGATTGAGAAGTCGTATGTAGGATAAACCCTGTACTTGTCACCATGGAGTGGATGGGGGGCCTCGATTATTCTAAATATTGCTGGGTCCCGCATTGTGGGATTTGGATGCTTCATGTCCGTTTTGAGTCGGAGACATGCTTCGCCTTCTCTAAGTTCAGAGTGCATTTTCTCCCACAACTCAATATTCTCTTCGACAGTTCGTTTTCTGCATGGGCATTCGATACCCAATCTTCTATTATTCCTAATTTTTACGGTAGGACAAGTACAAACATAGGCGTTACCGTCTCTAATGAGTTTCTCAGCCAGACGGTACATGACCGGGAAATCATTGGATTCTATTATTTCAACATCCCATCTACCGGGTGATATACCTAACTCGTCTTCAGCTGCCTCAAGTAACTTAGCAAATTCTTCCCGTATGGCGTCGTAGTACTCTTTCTTCTCTACCCTCGGGTTTGTATCCTCAAATCTCAACTGAAATATCCCATTATACATCCTTGCATAGATAAATGGAACTAAGAGGCCTTTAGCATGCCCTAGAGTTGGGTACCCGTTTGGTTCGGGGGCTACTCTAGTTACAATCTTCTCATATTTGTCAGCATTCTCAAGTTCTGGCCAAACCCTCTCTCTTTTCCTAACTTTTTTCCTCATTGGTTTTACCATCTTAAGGATTTCGTTCATAGAAAGCTTATTTACTTCTCTGACCGCCTCTCTAGTTATCTCGGTAGCTTCCTTTATGTTAGACTTAAGCTCCGGTATCCTTGCCAGTAACTTTCCAATAACTGCTTTTTCACTTGCTTTTCCATATTTAGCTGCATTCTCCAGTGCAAGCTGTTTAGCCAGCTGTCTAGCTTTTTCTAACATTTAATGATAATATGTTTTCAAACTCATTTAAAACTCAACTAGTGCCGCTACCAGCCAGTTCAGCTCGTCGAACTTAACATGAATTTCTGAGACCTCTTTTGTCATTAACTCCAAGTACTCCTGAACCTTATCAAATTCACCCTCAAATTCCGCCTTTTTCATTTCAATGTAATATCTGTAAATCGTTGTGGAAACAGGAACTTCAAGAGTGTCGGTTTTAAGGATCCAAAGGGTGCCATTGCTATATTCCACGTAGGTACCATATAATGTTAAGTTTAAATCGTCTCCGATGGCCTTTCTGTTCGTCAAATTCAGAATAGACGTATCTTCAAATTCTACTGTAAATTTAAACCAGCCTCCAACTTTTTGTGTAGCTCTGACTATGTTAATTTTTAAAGTAGTCAGGTTACCATCCCCCCCTAAGTCAAAGCTTATATCTCCCGAACCATTGATTTTTGTCCTTGCAACACGTTTCCCTTTCACACTCATCTCAATTAATGCTGTGCAGTTCGAGTAAATCTCGTCAACCGTTATGGTAACATTTCTTTGAGTCCAAGGAATGTCAAATTGTTCGTTAATAGGTATGAAGTAGGGTCCCGCTACGAATTTGAAAGTTCTAGATTTGTTTTCGTATTCTAATATGAATTGGCTGTTTTGAGGCAGTTTGTATGTGCACTGGGAACCGTTACAAATGATATAAACACCGAGACCGACGGTAATGCTTAAATTATCCAATACTTCCCTTATCTGGAACCCTCTAATTATATAGAGAGCGTTATACTTTCCTGCAAACGGTAAGTATGAAAGGTTAGGAGCTTCAATAATGTTCCACCCTGAAAGATTTGTGGGTATTATCCAGCACTTAGTTATATTTTCCATGGAGAGTAATTGTGGATCAGGATTATTGATTAAGACAAAGTTTATTTCTCTATCTTTCTTGATTACGACGGTTGCTTCCTCAGGTACTATAATCCTTATAAGTCTAAAACTTTTTACAAGAAACCCAACTCCTAAACGTGAATCTTGCTGGTCCTTAAGAAAATATACAGCGTTTTTTGTTCCGTATCTAGTGGTGCCGGCTATCCAGATCGCGTAAAGTCCGTTTGAGTATGGATTTTCTTCTAATACGCAGAATCCATAGTCGTCCCCGAAGTATTTTACTCCGTCAAACTTTAGATACCATTTACCCGAGGTAAACTCGAACTTCGCACTCTTAAACTCGTTGTTTAACTTTGCAGCTATAGTATTGGCGACTGGCCCTCCTACTACTATTAGATTATACTTTGTAAGTTGATCGACAGTTACGTTGTTGTCAGCTAGAATTTTTACATCCCCGTCGAAAGATGATAAATAGTCATATAACATCCATGCTGATTTAACATCTAATTCAGCGGCTGTACTTCCGTATATGATCATAACCCTAATGGACCCATCTATTGATAGGGTTTCTACTATGTTCCCAAGATCTACGTAGCCCTGGTTTATGGTGGCTATGAATGGAAGTAATATTATTGTGATTGTTGTCACTGCTATATGGGATTTCATGGCTCTAGCAATAGAAGGTGTCATCTAATATTATAAAGACTCTTAGGAGTAAGCTGTTAAGCTTAACGTCTATCGGCAAATGACATTAATCTAGAATAGTTTTCACTGCCTCTAAAATATCTGAGTGGATGTCGGCTACGTTTCTATCACCATTTATGACTATGCATCTTTCCTTATTACGCATGCATTCTTCGATATACATTTCCCTTACTTTCTCAAGGATATGTGGCTTTTCGTATATTTCTTTCTGCTTCTGCCTCTTTGTCATTATCCTTTCAAGTGAGACTCTAACAGGAACGTCTATATATATGGTTAGGGTAGGCAGTAGAGAAAATCTGTTAATGGTTTTAACCCACTCTTTATCTATTAAGGAACCCTGGTAAGCAATAGACGACATAACATATCTGTCTGAGATAACGTGTACACCTTGTCTAAGTTTTGGTATTATAACTTTCTCGGTGTGGAGCACCCTGTCGGCTGCAAAGAGCAGCGCTAACACCTTATCGCTGTATTTAAGCTCCCCTTTTAATGCTAGCCTTATTATCTGCCCTAATAGAAACCCGGTAGGCTCTTTTGTAAAATAAACCCTGTATCCTCTTTTTCTCATCCAATTGTAAAGAAGCTTCGTCTGAGTAGTAGTACCTGAACCATCTATACCTTCTATTGCTATAAACTTTCCGGGAAAATTATTACTGGTGTTATACATTCCTATGACCTTATACTGTTACTTGCTGGTGCATTAATGATGTGCATATAGTCTATCGACTGCTTAATTCATAATTGTTACAGGTTGCAGTTAATCCTCTACAGTTGAGCTCTATTTGGGTAAGACGATATGAATACTAAAGAATTCTTTAGTATCCCCCGCTGTCGTTAGTTTACTACCGGGATTGTTGTATACATTCTTTGAAAAGCTCACACTTGAAGCAGATCCCGCAGGCTACGCAGAGCTCCCATGATCTTTTCCCCCTTTGAGATACCTTTATAGGTTTCAGACCGCACTTTATACACCTTCTGCTGTTTATTATTGTCAGCTTACCCTTCTGTGGGAGTGGGTAATATGTGCAATTTAGAGTAGTGCACCATATAAAACGTTTTCCGTCGCTTCTCCTTATCAGCTTTAAAGGCTTACCGCACTTTGAACATACACCTATTGTGTTTTCTATAGTTTCCGATAATTTTCTGCGCAGGTCCTTGCCTATTCTCTCTATATGCTCGTTAAATTCCTCAGTAAGTTTTAATATCTCTTCTTTAACGTCTTCCAAAAGCTCTTCTCTCGTTATCCTACCATTTTTAACAAGGAATAGTTGTTCCTCGAACTTTCTAGTCATTTCTACGCTTAGTAGGATAGGTATCCTCTCCTCTATGACCTCCGCTACGCAGAAGCCTAGCTTTGTGGGCTTCAAAGCTCTTTTTTCAACTTCAAGATATCTCCTGTCAAGCAGTTTTTTAATCATCTCTCCCCTGGTGGCCTTAGTTCCTATACCATTCTTCTCAGCCCAAAGTACAAGTTTCATCGGTGTCATCCTCGGTGGGGGTTTAGTCATCTTCTTTACCAAGTCTACATTAAATCTAAGTTCGTCGCCAGCTTTTACAGGGCCAAAGTCTATCTCCTGTAAATCCAGGTATGGCTTGTAGTATCTCCCCCACCCTATATCCACAGTTCTTGTTCCCGAGAGTTTAAATGTCAAACCATTTATATCTATCGTTATTCTCTTTGTTTCCCTAACCATATTGTCCCCAAGCGTGGCGAAATATCTCCTGCAGATGAGATCGTAGAGCTTCCATTGCCTCTTATTAAGTTGTCTGGGTTTCTTCCCGGTGGGGTGTATAGCTGGGTGGGCAGACTCCTTACCGCCCTTCTTTCCAGAAGAAGGTTTGAGCTTCCCCTTAGACAGTAGGTCTTCTGCGAATTCTCTGTATTCCTTAGATATACCCGACAGTTTAGATAGCAAGCTTTTATGGTCTAAATCCTTAGGATAGACCTGGCTATCCGTTCTAATATATGAGATGGCGCCCTCTAGATAAATACCTTCAGCTTGATTAATGGTTTGTTGTGGTGATAGGCCAAACCATCTTGACGCCTCTTTCTGCAACTCTGTAGTGTCAAAGGGAACAGGAGGCTTCCTGACACTCTTACTAGTTTTAACATCTTTAACGATTGCTTTCCCTCCCTTTGCCTTTTCTAGTAATCTCTCGGCTTCCTCCTTGTTTTTAATCGGATTTCCAACATACTGCGCTGTGTACCACTTCCCATTAATCAAAACCTTAGCCACCAACTCCCAGTAGGGTTCCGGCTTGAAATTCTGTATTTTCCTCTCTAATTCGACTACTGCAGCAAGCATTGGGGTTTGAACCCTCCCGACACTGAGCGGATGCCTCCTGAGACCTCCCGCTATCCTAACAGCTTCCATTAAAGCTCTCGAAAATGTCACCCCCCACATGAAATCCATCTCATGCCTTGCCCTGCCAGCCTCCAGAAGCTTTACATCAACTTTAGAAGGGTTTTCCCACGCCCTTGTAATTTCTTCTCTTGTAAGGCTAGAGAAAATCATCCTATCAATGCTATCGACGTTTCTAATTCCAAGTGTGAATTCTATAATGTTACCACCGATAACCTCCCCCTCCATGTCGTAATCCGTAGCTAATACGATCCTTCCGCCATTGTAAAGCCCTTTTATAGCCTTAATATATGATTTGATCCCTCTCACACCCCTCGTGGGAGCCCATTCAACGTTAAACGTAGGATAGCCTTTGTCTCTTGTTTCCAACTGGTATATATGGCCTCTGGCTGGTACAACCGTAATGTTTACCCCATCACGTTTAAATACGTAATATCGAACTCTTCCGATGTTCTTGCGCTCATACTTCCCATTCGACAGTATACCAGCTATCTGCTCCGCTTGTTTTTCCTTTTCAGCGATTATAAGCACATGATCTCTCATATCCGATATGACTTATTTTTAGAGATTCCACTATCATAAAATAGTTTAGGTAGAAATGGTTGACATAAGCTCAGAACGTTTCAAAAAACTAATTAAAAAGGGGATAGATGAATATAACAAGTATAGAAGCCCCGAAGCTAAAGCAGAACTTCTAAGAATCACTGAGGATACCATAATCGTCAAATTTACAGGTACGTATTGCAGAACCTGTGGAATATACGACTACTTTGAAGACCTAATCTACGACCTATTAGATCGTGCAAATCTAAAATTCAGAATCTTAAAAGTCAAAGAGGAACCTAATCTTACCCATATAGTCACATTCAAGCTCGATAATAAAATTTAAATCCTAATCGCATCTATACATATCTTAAGTGGGGCTGTAGCCTAGCCTGGTAGGGCGGCGGGCTCCAGAGCCCCTATGTCAGATTCTGACAATCCAGGGATGAAGACGCTCTGGAGCTGGAGAAACCCGTGAATCGTGGGTTCAAATCCCACCAGCCCCACTTCACTTTCATCCTGACCGGTGGTGATGATGACTGAAATCTTGAAAGTGTTCATACAACTCTTCCTTATAATAGATCCATTTAACGTTGTGCCAATATTCTCCATGGTTGATAGAAGAAAGGTTAATCAAGTGGCCAGAGACGCAGTTATCGTAGCCTTCAGTCTTCTACTATTTTTCACAATCCTTGGAGATATATTGCTCAGGGCTCTTGACATCTCACTTTGCAGCTTTATGATCGCCGGTGGAATAATGCTTCTATCCTTAGCACTCGAGTTCATCAAATACGTGGAGCCTAAGATTTCACTTGACGAATTTGCAGCTGTGCCTATCGGAACCCCACTTCTAGCAGGTCCAGGAGCTATAACATTATCGATCATTCTTATGAGAAGCTACAATCACACAACCGTAATAATCGCCCTAGCAATAAGCATGTCCCTCTCATATGTAATATTGAGATTGTCTCCTAAAATACTCAGCAAAATAGGTAAGCGTGGTGTCAGAATAATAGTGAAAGTTATGGGGCTTCTGCTAGCAGCCATAGCAATAGAGCTCATTTTAAAAGGCGCAAGCACATGGTTAAAGGTAAATGGGCTTATAGGTGTCTAGTTGAGTAATGAAGCTTCCATAATTCTTGAAAGTGGCAGGTGTAGCTGGGGGAAATGCTATTTTTGTGGTTGGGGGAAGAGAGAAGTAAATGTCACCCCCAAGGAACTGATAGATAAACTCCGAAGATTTCTTGATAAAAATAAAGGAGTCGAAAAACTAAAGATATTCTCATCTGGTAGCCTACTTGACAAAAGACAGTTCCCCAGATGGATTCTAAAGGAAATGCTTCAGATAATAAGAGATGCTGGAGTTAAAGAGGTCGTAATTGAGTCAAGGGTAGGACACGTTCTTCAAAACAGCCTTGACGACTTAATAGTAGACGGATTAAAGGTCACCATTGCAATGGGCCTCGAAGTCGCAGATAATAAGATTCTTGAACTACTAAAAAAGGGTCAAACAGTGGAAGAATACATAAGAGCAGCCGTAAAACTGAGAGAAAAGGGATTAGGGGTAAGAACATACATCCTTGTTAACCCTCACCCAATATTTAAGGACATTAATTTACAACAAGGGATACTCCATAGGACCGTTGAACTAGCATTAAAATACTCCGACAGCATTGTAATCATAAACACTTACCCCCACGTAGATTCAGAGCTCTGGAATGATTATATCAGAGGAGCATGGAGGCCGCTAGATAAGGAACAGTTCGAAAAACTAGTAGGTAAGTGGAGAAGCAACCCTAAGGTGGAACTTGACTTTAACAATTTTGCTTTTGTACCTAGATTCCCACCAGAGAAAAGAGTAAAACTCAAAGGTGTAGGCATAGAGTATCTAAGGCATCCCTACTATGAAGTGTGGCAAGACTACTTTCTAAGATTTTATAGTCCACCTAAAGGAAAGATATACCTCCTTTTCCTACCATGCGCGTATAAAAAACCCTACACAAAGTCTAAGACGTGGAAGGCCATACTATCAGGAATATCTGGTTTTCCCTTTTTCAGAAAGATACATATCGTAGCTGTGAGTTCCCCAGGTGTAATTCCATACGAGTACATAAGATATTATCCATTCTCCCACTACGACTGGGAGGAATGGAGGGAAACTCAAGAGATAAAAAAGCAATACATAGAGATAACCAGTGTAAGGGTGGAAAAATATCTTAGAGCTCACTCAGACCATTACAAAAAGTATATAGCATATTTTAGGCCTGATTCAGAAACAATCAAAGCTATAAGAATAGCATTCGAAAGAACACAGCTAAAACTAATTGAAGTTATCGACGATAAAACTTATAGTAAGATAGTTGAAGAAAGTTTTAAACCAGCAGTTGCCCATCCTCTAGCAGTGGAAAGGCTAAAGACCATCTTAAAGAGGGAGTTAATTGGAGAGGGAGATAAAATATAGAGATGGACTTGCGAAAATCTCTGTTCTAAACGTTGCGGGGAAAAAGGTTGAAACGCCAAACATAGCTATAGTCGTAAATCCTAATAAGCTGATTATTAGCCCAGTAGAGCTTGGAAACCAGTTTAAAGCAGAAATACTGATAACAAACGCCTACATAATTGGTAATACTCCTTCTCTGAGGGAAAAAGCTAAGGAAGAGAAGCTCCATAGAATGTTGAACTTTCATGGGATCATAATGACCGATTCAGGAGCGTACCAAATGTACTCTAGGGGAATAAAGGGTGTAGATCCAGAAACAATCGTTAAATTCCAAGTAGAGATAGGATCAGACATAATTACTCCTTTAGACTATTTTGTACTACCCAAAGACAGTAGAGAAGAAGCAGAGAGTAAAGTCGACGAAACAATACGTAGAGTTATAAGTTCAAAAAGAATAATCCCAAGCGGGAGAGAATACCTTATTCCATTACAAGGAGGGACCCATATTGATCTGAGAGTAAAATCCGCCATAGCCCTCAGAAACGTGGGAAATATATATGCTATCGGAGGCCTAGCCCCCTACCTTATGAGTTACAACTATAAAGAAATATGCGACATAATAATAGCTATCAAAAAGACTATTCCAGACAAAATTATACATGCTTTTGGCGCAGGCCATCCTATGATATTCTCATTGCTAGCATTTTTAGGTTGCGACCTATTTGATTCAGCTATGTACAGTATCGCAGCAAGGCAAGACAGATACTTAACAGCCTTCGGCACACTAAAATTAATGGAAATAGAAGAATTTCCTTGCAGTTGCCCAGTTTGTGTAAAATACACACCTCAGGAACTTTTAGAGATGGACAAGAAAGAGAGAATGGAGTTACTAGCAAGACACAATCTTTTCGTAACTTTTGAAGAGTTGAAAATTGTAAAGACTGCCATAAAAAACCAGGAGCTCTTAAATCTCGTTCAATTAAGAGCTAGATCGCACCCGCGATTTTTAGAAGCATTAATTCTCCTATTAAGGAAACATTCTAGATGGATTGAGAAATACGAGCCAATAATTAAAGATAACCCCCCAAGATACGCTGGAGTAGAGTTCTGGCTCAGGCCGGAAATAGCGAGGATAAGACTTAGAATGCCAAGAAGGTATCCCGGCAAACATGTTTACGTCAAGGGGCTAGGGGTGATACCTGCCGGCCTCCTCCAAACGTATCCACTCAAACAGCTTAAAAAATCTAAAATTCAAGATGAACTAACCCCGCTGGAAACAGCGAGGCAACTGTTAAAATACTATTACAATATAGACATAGCAGGCTTAAAAACCAAGAAACACGAGAATAAAATAATATTTATCCTCAAAAACAGGGAAATAGGGTATATAGACTCTGATGGCCTACCTATACTTACTGATGAAGGATTTAGAATTTTAATATCCACAAATAAGCCCCCACTTGGCAGATTAATAGTGAATACTCTCCCAAGGGATCGAATAGTTTTGGGAAACCAGGTCGAAGACTACGATCCGGATCTAAGATCCGGACAAATAGCGGCGGTCGTGGATAAAAATGACCATTTCATATTTAAAGCAAAAATCCTGTTACCTCCCTGCGAGTTCCGACATTCCTCCTCTCAAATCATCGCAATAGCAGTGTAGCTCTCACACATATTAATAAAAAACCTGGGTTGATAAGCAAGGTGGAAGGTGAAATGTCGGAAACCAGGTTTAAAACCCCTGAGGGGCTATATTATAGCAAAGATAACATGTGGGTAAAGATAGAAGACGGGAAAGCTAGAGTAGGGCTTACAGATTACGGCCAGTACCTTGCAAAGAAAATAGTGTATGTCGAGCTACCCATGGAAGGAGATGAGCTCTCCAAAGGAGACCCCCTAAGCCTTATAGAAAGCGGAAAATGGTCGGGAGAACTTAAATGTCCCATTTCAGGTAAAGTTATTGAAGTAAATACGGACTTGGAAGATAATCCCGGATTGTTGAACTCTGATCCATACGGTAAGGGGTGGATAGCAGTACTGGAACCAAGTAATATAGATCAAGAGACTAAAGAATTAATGAGTCCTGAAGAATACCGCAGGTTTGCCATTGAAGATGCAAAGAAGAGGGGAATCTAAGTAGGGTTCGACGTGCGTTAAACAACAGTTAAACTATAATAGGGAGATACAAGACCTATGGATAAAAGTCCGTATCCAATATTAACGATACAGCTAACTTTAGTACTCTTAACCCTTTCTCTAGCTCTGTTTTCCTATAGTGTAGAGGGCGGTGAACCCACGCATTCCGTGCTTGTTGAAGTGTTTACCAGTGAGACTTGCCCTCATTGTATGAACTCGTGTGATCCAGCTATCCAAGAACTTTGGAGCGAAAACGAGTATCACGAATGGCACTTAGTAATATATAGGGTCTCAACTTCAGAGGAAATTAAGGATTCGCTTGAGACAGAATATGGAGTTAACAAAGCAAAGGCCATAGGCGGATATTCAGATGTTTCAGCCCCGATAGTCTTATTTGATGGGGGATACGAGAGGAAAGACGGTTCTTCTGAGAATATTAAAGATGAATACCAATACCTGCTTTGGAAATCGATGCAAAGAGAGGTTCCTAAGGTAAGACTAAGATTAAACTTTGAAGTTAAGAGTGGTAAAGTGGACGTAACCTTGTATGTAGATCTTGACCAGTCCAGTGCGATCTATAATCTACAAGCTGTGGTATATATAGTTGAAGATAACGTGGAAGACTATGTGTATGTACTAAGAGAGACTAAAACCTTCGATTCCATATTTCGAGGTCTCGCGTTAGAGGAGCATATCCCAGTTCTAACAGGTAACGGAGTTATTTTACACGGATCCTGGCAAATATCCCAGGATTCAAATCCTTCAAATTTAAGGGCAGTTGCAGCAGTATATGACGAAAACGGATACGTTATACAGTCGGCATGCTCCCTTTGCGGGGAAGCTGAGGTTAAAACGGTGTATAGATTCCTAAAGTTCCACAGAGAGGCCTCAATTAGCACGACTGGTGTTGAAGAAAAGCTGGCTAATACCTTTCAAGCTAAATTTAACTTTAAGGGCAGAGTATACGTAGGGACCTACCCTGGGGTACACGACCTCGTAGCCATTGGAGGCCCATTATCAAATCCAGCATCCAGGCAATTTATAGAAAGAGCACCTGTAGATTTCGATAAATCAGACGGTAAGATAGAGCTTAGAATTTATGGCTTAATACACGTCAACCGTTCAGGATCATGGGTTGAAGTAGAAAATGAAACATTCACATTCAATTCCTCAAACTGGGCCGAAGGGGATTATGGTGTTGCAACAATAGCCTATGATAACTGGGGTAGACGATCCGTACTAATGCTGATGGGATGCACACGGTATGGAACTGAGGCCATCACGAAGTTTCTGATAGAATATTGGGATGATCTTCAAGGGAAAAATATTATTGTCGTTAGATGGTTTGATAGAGATAATAATAGAAGGGTAAGCATCGACGAAGTAGAACTTGTAGCATATGGGTAGGTGAGCTTGGGCAGGGTTAGATTTGGACCTGCTGGTTTTCCCGTGTCGGGGCTAAAAGGAGAAGCAGCAATAATTTATCTGAAAGAGAAAGGCCTCGATGCAATGGAGTACCAGGCTGTAAGAAGGCTCCCTACCAAAAAGGAGCCCTTACAAAAGATAGGATTAGCCGCGGTTGAACACGATGTTAAATTATCTCTTCATGCTCCCTATGCAATAAACCTATGCTCTGAAGACGAAACTAAGCTTGCTGCTAGCAGAGAAAGGCTTCTCAATGCTTGCCGCGTGGCTACATGGTTAGGGGCGAATCATGTGACATTTCACCCTGGATATTACGGCAAACTATCACGTAAAGAAGCTTACCAACGGGTAAAAGAAAGCCTAGAATGGATTATTGAGCGCTTAAAGGCGGAGGGAATAAAAATTGAGGTTTCCCCCGAGACTACAGGTAAACCTAGCCAGTTTGGGTCTTTAGGTGAGGTTGTAAATCTTAGCATGGAGCTGGACTACGTGGTTCCCACCATAGATTTCGCCCATTTACATGCGAGAGAAGGAGGTACAATCAAAGAAAGGGAAGATTATGAAAGAATACTAAGCTATGTTGAAGATAAACTAGGAAAAACCGTGAATAACCTCTTAATTCATTTTTCAGAGATAGAAATGACTAAGAAAGGTTATGGAGAAAGAAGGCATCACGACATAGGCTCAGGATACGGACCCGACTTTAAACCCCTTGCCGAGATAATCCATGAGTGGAACCTCTCCCCCACCATAATCTGTGAAACCCCCCTTCTCGACGAGGACGCAGTAAAGCTAAAGAAAATATATTTTAACATTGCTGGACGATAGCTTAATAAAAAATATTAAAGAGAAGTATATTTGGTTAAAATGCCTGTAGCCAAAAACATAGAGCTAGTAGGTTCATCAACAAAAAGCTGGGAGGATGCCGTATATGCAGCGTTTAACGAGGCAAAGAAAACACTGAGGAATATCCGAAGGATAAAGGTGCTAGGCTATAGCGCAATAGTGGAAGGAGACGAGATAAAGGAGTATAGGGCTAGAGTCAAAATAACGTTCCTCGTAGAGCGTTAATCCCTCCTTTTTATATTGTGAAGGGCTATAAGGTCCTCTTCAAACGGCTTAAGCTCACTTGGAATTTCTATCTCAATCTCGTCCTTAAGTGATAACTTCATTTCAGTCTTCATCCTCCATACCTGCTGGTTAAATTCTTTGAGCTTCTCTGTGAGATCTGTCAGCTTGCTGTCCCACTTCTCAACCGGTTCCGGGAATGTCATGCGGTGAATTGTACCTCCATATATCTTTCTCCAAATGTAATCTGTGATTAATGGTGTGATAGGCGCCATCAAAAGGAGTATAATCCTAAGTGTCTGGTGCAGAGTATACCACGCTGACTCCGCTCCATTAGATTCCTCGTAGGCACGTTTCTTGCTCATTTCAATATAGTGTGGGGCGTATAAGTCCTTTACAAATGTTTTTATGGCTCTTGCAGGGATGAAGAAGTTTAACTCGTTGTATCCCACCATACATCTTCTAATAAGCTTGTTTGCCTCTCCAAGAATCCATAGATCCGTCTTTCTCAGTTGAGGTTCTTTGTCAACATATGGGAACATTGAAATGTATCGTGCAACGTTCAACACTTTTATCAAGAACTTGAGCGTTCCCCTAACCCGTTGTTCTGATATTCTAAAATCAGAGCCGAGATTAGTTTCAAATGCCCCGAAAAATCTTATAGCCTCAGATCCGTACTTTTCTATCATTGGCCATGGGTATATTACGTTACCTAAATGGCGATGCATGGCTCTGCCATGTTCGTCCAGGCCCATTCCTGAGATCCACACTTCTTTAAAAGCTGGCTTCCCAAAAAGTAAATATCCCCTGAGAAGGGTATAGTACAGCCATGTTCTAACAATGTCCTTCCCTTGGGGCCTTATAGAGCATGGATAAAGCTTTTCAAAGAGGTTCATGTCCCAATCATACCCGCAATAGACGGCTTCCGTAATACTCGAATCCATCCATGTGTCAAAGGTTCTAGTTTCTCCCTCAAAACCCTTGTCTGATCCACATATTGGGCACTTATCGAAAGGCGGATTTTCCTTCCACGGCCTATAATACTTGCCCTTTTGGGGGAGTACTGGCTTCTTGCAAGACTTACAGTACCATATAGGCAACTCTGTCCCATAATACCTCCGTCTTGATATGGGCCAATCAGTTGTAATTGAATCCAACCAGTTCAGGAGAATAACTTTAGAGCTTTCAGGATGGAACTTTATCTTTCCTTCAAGAACCATTCTTCTTATTTCATCAACAAATGGTAGCTGGCGTAGGTAGAATTCCCTCATTGGTACAAACTCAATGGTTGTTCCACATCGCCAGCAAGAAGGTACTCTATGAACAGTCTTTCTAACTTCTTCTAAAAGTTCCATGTTATTTAAGTCCTCGATTATCTTTTTCCTAGCTTCTCCAACTTCTAATCCTGCATACTTACCTGCATTCTCAGTCATTTTTCCATCTTCGTCTATTAAAATTGTAGGTTCCAGATTTAACTCCTTAAAAAGCCTGACATCGCTGGTATCCCCATAAGAACATATCATGACAAGGCCGGTACCGAATTCCGGGTTAGCATATGGGTGTTCACGGATAGGAACCCTCTTATTGTAGATAGGGACGATTGCATTTTTACCATTTAAGTGTTTGTACCTATCATCTTTTGGATTGTAAATTATGAGTGCGCAGCCTGCAAGAAGTTCAGGTCTTGTTGTAGCTATTACTATGTCCTCTCCACCCTCAATCTTAAATCTCACATATGCAAGCACCGTCTCCTTTTCCTTATATTCTATCTCAGCGTCGGCAATGACCGTCTTACATCTTGGGCAATAGTTTGAAGGCCTGTAATCCTCGTAGATATGGCCTTTATTCCAGTGTTCAATAAACGTCGCCTGTGTGATAGCCCTCCACTTTTCGGAATCTGTTTGATAGTAGTTATCTACATCACAGCTTAAGGCAAGTCTTCTTGTAAGAGATAGGATGTCCTTCTCAGCCTCGTCGAGGAACTCCCTGCATAATTTTAGAAACTCTTCTCTCGGGTACTCATGCATCTGGATATTATAATGTCTTTCAACCTGAACTTCTACAGGAAGTCCATTACGATCAATCCCCATAGGGAATAAGACCTCATAGCCTTGCATTCTTCTTGTCCTAGCGATCATATCTATCTGAGTGTAGTGAATGGAAGCCGCTATATGCCATCTGCCACTAGCGTAAGGTGGAGGCATGTCGATAGCGTATAATGGTTTTCCAGAGTTAGGATTAAACTTGTAAAGACCCTTATGAAGCTCAAGCATCTCCTCTTCGAGCTTAGGGGTCCATCTTAAGACCTCAATCTTAGGCTTAAACTTTCCAGCCTTCTCCATACTTCCGACCATCTTTATTCCTTCCATATATTTATTAGTTTGATGGTCTGCGATTCTAACCCAAATGCGCTATCTTAGTGATGCAATATATAACTATAAACCCCTCAACTAACTGGCTAAATGCACAACATTATAAACATCCTCAAAGCTATAACTATCAGATTACTGATGTCAGAAAAACTAAAAGAAAGAATTCTCACAAATCTCAGAAAGGTATACGACCCTGAATTAGGGAGGAGTATCGTTGACCTTAACATGGTCAAAAATATAATTATAGAAGATGATGGTAAAGTGACCATTGAAATGACCTTAACAACTCCCTTCTGTCCTCTTATGAATCTAATACTTGCTATGGCTAAGAAGGCAGCTGAAGAAGTGGACGGAGTATCTGAGGCTAAAGTAAAGGTCGTAGGTTACGAGTTACCATCAATATAAAATATACAGGTGAGTTCTATGGTAGAAATAAGCTTTCTAGGAGCATGCAGAGAGGTTGGAAGGGCAGGGGTATTGATAGAATACAAACGTACCAGGCTACTTCTAGACTATGGTATAAAAATCAAGCCACACCAACCCCCTGAAATGCCTATAAAACCAGATTCGAAGATCGACGCTGTTCTACTAACACACTGCCATCTAGATCATAGCGGTGCGATTCCAACATTGTACAACTCGAATCCAGCATTAAAAGTATATGGGACACCTATAACTAGGGATCTTTCGGAACTACTTCTTTACGATTCAATAAAAGTTGCAAAAATAGAGAATTACCCTATCGAATTTGGGGAAAAAGAAGTTGAGATGTTCTACAAAAATTACCGTAATATAACTTCAGGTAGCAAATTCAAAGTCGGCAGCATTAAAGTCAAAGCGTTCCATGCAGGACATATTCCAGGAAGTCTTTCATACCTCCTTGAAGTTGGAAACCGGAGAATCCTATACACTGGAGACTATAAATACATAGACACTCAACTCGTCGAGGGTGTAGATCTTGACATGCCCAAAGTGGACATACTCATAACAGAGTCTACATACTCTACTCGAGAACACCCTCCGAGATCCCGGGAAGAAAAAAGACTGGCACAAATAGTTACAGAAACATGCAAAGCTGGAGGGACGGCTCTAATAGCAGGTTTCGCTGTTGCAAGGCTCAATGAGGCGATGATAGCGATCTTTAGAAAGAGTAAAACCAAATGCAGGCTCTATCTCGACGGCATGGCTAGGACAGCAACAGACATAATCAGGAAGCATGGTACCGTTAGGGACAAACTCCTATTTGAAGCAGCATTAAACACTGTTGCCTACGTGACGTCCCAAAAAATGAGAAAGAAAATACTGAAGAAGCCGAGCATTATTCTCACAACGTCCGGAATGCTGGAAGGCGGGCCGGTATTATTCTATCTGTCCAAACTGTACGATTCGGAGAACAGTAGCCTTTTGATAACCGGATTCCAGGTTGAGGGTAGCAAGGGCAACATCCTTCTGAAGACAGGAGAGATTGAGATAGAAGATGCTGTGTACAAACCGTCCCTAAGAATAGAAAGGGTAAACCTTTCAGCTCACGTGGATAGGCCGAGACTTTTAAACTTTATTAAAACACTTTCCCCCAGAACCGTGTTCTGCATACACGGTGAGGAGACAGATAAGTTTGCCAAAGAGCTTTCTGAAACAATGGACGTTGAAGGTATAGAGCCGAAGCTTGGTGTGAGCTACAAGGTCTAAACCGATTAAAATTTAAAACTAATCTTAAACATTGCAAGTCCTGGTGTAAACGTTGACCTCAAGTGATACAGTCGTAGAAGTCATAGACCTTAAGAAATACTACTTCCTTAAAGGGGAAACAGTTAAAGCATTAGATGGAATCAACCTAACAGTTAGAAGAGGCGAATATCTAAGCATAATGGGGCCAAGCGGCTCTGGAAAAACCACATTATTCAACATGATAGGTGCTCTAGATACACCCACAGAAGGTAAAGTTTACGTTGAAGGTTTGGAATTAAATAAGCTTGGAAGAGAGCAGCTAGCATGGTTCCGCTGTCATTATATAGGTTATATCTTCCAGACTTTTAATTTGATCCCTGTTCTAACAGCTCTTGAAAATGTTGCTCTACCTATGGTCTTTGCAGGTGTCAAAAAGGAAGAGAGAATAGAGAAGGCGAAGAGGCTACTCGAAGCGGTTGGCCTAGGAGATAGGGTAAACCATAGACCCACAGAACTGTCTGGTGGACAACAGCAAAGAGTTGCCATAGCTAGGGCCTTGGCGAACGATCCAGCTATAATACTTGCAGATGAGCCAACAGGGAACCTAGACTTAACCACTGGGTTGAACATCATCCATCTTCTGAAAAAACTCAGTGTTGAAAAGCAGACAACCGTTATAACTGCTACCCACGATCCCAAAATGATAGATGTGTCTGATAGGGTTGTATGGATCAGGGACGGAAAAATAGAAAAAATTAGAAAGAGAGAAGAGATTAAAGTTGAAGTTGGAAAGGTCGAAGGCATCGCGGGATACGACTTCGAGAGTTAAAATAGGATCCTTTGACATCATAGGTTCCAGAGGCAAAGCTGTGGCCATCGTAGAAATTCCAGATGACAAATGGAACTTAAGACACTTAATAGCGGCTGAGATCTTAAAAAGACACAAGAGCATAAAGTCAGTCCTTGCCAAGGTTTCTCCAAGAGCTGGAGTGGAACGACTAAGAAAATACGCTCTTCTGGCCGGTGACCCTGATACAACTGTTATTCATAAGGAGTACGGGTACTTTCTCAAATTAGACCCAACTAAAGTATATTTCTCTCCAAGAGAAGCAGAAGAAAGAATGCGGGTAGCAAGTCAGGTTAGACCAGGAGAGCAGGTTCTAGTAATGTTTGCAGGAGTAGGACCATACTGTATAGCTATAGCCAAAAAGCAGCCAAATGTTGGGATCGTTTACGGAGTTGAGATAAACAAGGCAGCTTTCGATTTCTTTCAAGAAAATATTAAGCTCAACAGGTTAGAAGGCAAAGTAAAAGCGTTCCTCGGAGATGTGAAAGACATATGTCCAAAATTCGACATAAACTTTGATAGGATAGTGATGCCACTACCCAAAGGTGCTGAAGTCTACCTTAACATAGCTCTAGAAAAGATTAGGGATGGCGGCACCATTCACTTCTATAACTGGGGTGCCGAGCCGGATCCATTCAAACAAGGTATTGAGAAGATATTGGAGGAGACCGGTATAAAGGGATACGATGCTAAAATTTTAAGGAAAAGATTGGTGTCCCAATACTCTCCAAGGGTGTGGAAAGTAAGAATAGACTTTCAAGTATGCAAGGTTTAACATGTCCAGAAAACACGAGCACCTCAACATTTCATGAGTTACTATAAGATTCAAACTTTCCTATTGCGCCTATCATAAAACTTTAATATTTGAACAGGTCACTCACGCATAAGGGCATTACAAGTCAAATCCATGAGAGTTTAAACATCCCAATGATAATTTGGTGATGAGAAATTGGAAGACCCTTTTAAGGCTGAAATCCAAGGAATAATATACAACGTCACCAGAGCTTTTATGGCTCAGATGCCGAAGCTTAAAGAAAAATACATGAAGAAAATGGAAACACTAGAGCAAGATCTCATAAATCAAAACCCAACCAACTCAGCTTTAGTACTCGAGATTTCGACACATTACAAAAGAAATCTTGAGATGGCCATAAGCGACCTAACCAGCCTCATACTAGAATCCATGAGCAGAGTTGTGGAAAACACTCTACTGTCTATTTCAGACGACGTTAAAGATCTAGCCAGATGCAGAACAATCAAAAAGCATTTAAAAGAGATTCTATGCAAGAAACCTGTCTATATGGCCCTATCTATCCTAGAAGAATATAGCGATGGCCTAACCGTCGTCGAACTGGCTTATAAAATGCAGAAAAGCGCCACAACGGTGAAGAGATATCTTAAAGAGTTATTAAAAAATAACTATGTTGAGAAAGTTGAGGGAAAGCCAGCCAAATATGTATTCAAAACAGCGCCATGGAGCTAGAAAACTTGTTGTATTTGTAAACCCATTTGATAAGTACTCTAAAAAGGCTATACCAATATGTAAACAGATAGCAGAAAAATTTGGGTTAGAACTTGTGGAGATCCCTCTCATAAATAGGAGGAATTTCAGAATTGCTAGAAGACTCGGCTTATCCAAAACACCCTCCATCCTAATTGATAGAAAACTTATAGCATCCGGACTTCCCGACCGTGAAAAGCTTGAAGAAGCAGTTAAGCAGGCCCTCGAGGATGTATGACATTATAGTTGTAGGGGCTGGCCCGGCGGGGCTCCTAACCTCCTATTATTTAGCGAAACAAGGGTTTAAGACTGTAGTTTACGAGGAACATAAAGAAATAGGCAAGCCGGTACACTGCGCCGGAATACTCGGTAGCAAAGCAGTAAGTCTTCTGCCAGTCAACATCGAAAAGGCATTGATATCGAAGATATTTAAACTAAAAATTTCAACTCCTCACTTCTCACATGTTTACAATTTAAGAACACCCCTGAACGTAGTCAACAGAGAGATTTTAGATAAATTACTAGCTAAGAAGGCGCGAAAGGCAGGAGTTGAAATAGTAACAGATGCCAGAGTAACCTCAGTACGCGAAGGAAGAGGGTATATGGGAGTTCATATACACTTCAAGAAATTGTCCGGTGCTCACTTTGAAAGAGGAAGAGTGATTGTAGGGGCTGATGGAGCTATCTCCTTCTTAAGAAACAAATATTTCAAAATCCTTACTCCCCTAGAGTATGGGATTCAAGCAGTTATACACGGACAAACCACGTCAGTAATAGAACTAATATTTGGACTTCCAGGAGTATCTTTTGCATGGGTTGCACCTTCAACCGAAGGCATGAAAATAGGGCTGATAACCCAGTCTAAACCTATAAAGAGGCTCAAAAAACTATTAAATACCAGATTTCCCAGGTGTAAGGTGTCAAAGTTCGAAGCTGGCCAGATACCAAGGCTTCCCCCGGCTAAAATCGTTAGAAATAGGGTATTGCTCGTTGGAGATGCCGCCGGCCAGATCAAACCCATAAGCAGAGGGGGGATTCTTCCCCTCTCAATAGCATCTCAGATCGCTTCTAGAAGCATATCAAAATACTTACTCACAGAAAATCATAGTTACCTCCTAAGCTATGAATCTCAGTTCAACAAAATCTATAGATTTGAGCGTTTAGTAGGGAGGTATTTAA
Source organism: Thermoproteota archaeon (assembly GCA_037917685.1). Taxonomy (GTDB): domain Archaea; phylum Korarchaeota; class Korarchaeia; order Korarchaeales; family JAOZGB01; genus JAOZGB01. The sequence continues at coordinate 345,653 of JAVCBU010000012.1, read as the reverse complement.
GATGTATTCTTGAAAATTTACCTGAAGAAGCCTATGATACTATACTTTTTACTGCAAAAAGATGTAAAATGGATTCTTTTGTAGAAAGCCGATTCAACGTTGATTCCCAGGCTAATTTCATTATTAGACTTTTGGTTTCAAGATTCGGGCTTGAAACCACGATTAGGCTAATTCAGGCGTTTAAAAATAAGCCTGATGCTTTAACGGTGATGAAAGAATGCTTCGATTCCTTATAGCCTTATCCTTCTCTCTTGTAGCCTTTAGCTTACTTCTTAGAAGGGAATATGTGACAACTGGAGCCATACTTGCAGCTAACATATTTACGTATCTTTTAACAACATCTATCAATGGTTTCATTCAAGTTGATATGGGAATAGCCCTAAAATATGGTTTAAGTATGTCAAACATTAAAGCAGGCGCATACTGGACCCTCATAACCTCAGCATTTATTCATGCCAATTTACTTCATCTGTTTCTTAACATGTATGCGCTCTACATTTTCGGTTCTATATGTGAAAATTATGTAGGAAGCGTTAAAGCAGCTATCCTATACATATCCTCCTTGTTCGGGTCTGACATACTATCTTTAATCATTCTACCATCTTATACTCCAACAGTGGGGGCGTCAGGGGCAATATTTGGTTATGTTGGGCTAGTCTTAAGTTTAGACATAATTTCAAGAAAAGTCTCAATTAGCGAAATAGTTACTATACTCATATGGGTTTTAGGCATGGGAATGGCTGGCGTAAATGTTGCAGCCCATGCTGCAGGCCTACTAGTTGGATTGGTGTTTGGGTTTATACATAAGTCTCGAGTTGAATCGTTAAGTTATACCTAGTCTTTCAGCGACTTTTAGACCTTTCTTTGTAATGAAATAGTAAACAACTGTCTCAAAACCTTTCCCTCTATATCTAATCTCGGGCTCCCAGTCAAGAAGTCCAAGTTCACACAGCGTATTAAAAATTCTAAGTGGCTTCTCACCTCTGAGAAGACTTGTCGCCTTTCCAGAGGCTATTTTTCCAACTCTACTGACAATGCTTAAAGCTTTAACATATCTTTCATAGTTACCTGTTGTCTTTAGCCTCTTTACAATATCCTCTACCTCCTCAATCATTTCTCTCCTAATGTAAGGCAAAGCTTCGAGTTCAACGGGAGGAGGTATAACCACTTCACCCTCGACATCCTCCGAAGTCCAGTCAATTTTTATAACTCTATCAACTTCAAGTTTCTTTATCTTTTGGGGCAAATCTCTTGAGATGTTACTCAAAACCCTTATCAGGGGGAGATTAGCTTCTAAGCCCGCAGTCCGAGATATCAGTACCATATTAACCGCTCCTAAGAATTCAACATCTAAACTTGGACCATAACCAAGTATTAACCCGTACCTCGAAATCTCATGTATAAGATCTCTCAAAACACCCTTAAACTGGGGTTGGATTCTAAACCCTTGTATACCCATACTCCAAAGGAGGGTTGAAACTGTGACCCTGTCCTGGACTCCTAGTATACAAAGCCTATAGACCTGGAGAAGAGTCAGGAGCGTAGCTGTTTCCTTTATAGATGCATCTCTAAACATTGAAACATCGATGATAAGGCATGATGGAGCATCATTTATGTAGTTTTCTAATCTACTAACCTCATACTCGGCTTGTTTTATAGCAATCCCCTCCAAGACAGCCCTAACATTCTCGTATCCAACAATCAAGTCTGATGAAGCAAGCGATGAGATCTTCAACCCAGGAGCCTCGTTCACAGCCACCCTTATAGAATTCGACAACGGTCCAAGTGGAGGGTTACCATTTATCCCTAGAAGCAGGGAGGCTGCCATCGCAGAAAAATCTCTGATGTCAATTCCTTCATATTCCAAAAGGTCTATAGAGGCGACAGGAACAACTTTAACCCTACCCTTAGTGCTCGGCGCCTCTACAAGTCTCTTAAAGCGGCCATATTGGTCAATGATAAGCATTTTAAAACCCATGTTCAATAAGTACCAGATGATTCTTTCAAGGAAGTTAGCACCTATGGCATACCCATCGGAGATAAGATAGAAACTAGGCCTCCATTTGGAGGCAAACGCCTGAAAACTCATAATAAAAGTTTTTTTATCCCTTTCAGCGTCTAACCCTTCACTCTCTGCTACGACTTCTCTACTTGACCTTTTACTTAAGAGATAAGCCAGATTATACTTTAATGGGGCAAAACTACAAACTGCTGATAGAATTAGACCCAACGGACTATCCAATAACACCGTTAAGAAAAAGAAGACGAGGCTTGAGAAGGCAATCTTCCATTTCAAGTCGTTTAAACTAGAATGAAGAATATAAGATGGAGTTAAGGAAAAAATAAACCATAATCCTAAGACCCCTAAAATATATTCGCGACTGTAAATGAGGAGGAGGCCCAAAAGGGCGAATGCTAAACCTAACCCAAGTCTATTATGCCTCATCCGACATATCATATTCCCTGTTGAGTAATAATAAAACTAGACACTCAGCCTAAACATACTATAAATATCGTATAATAGTTTCATCACGTAATCGCTTACCTCTATTTCATCCACGTACTCGGGAAGGTTCACCCGTCTCATGCTGACGTTGAATATCTTGTATTTCACATCTAATTTTCTTCTCAAAAGATACCTCAACTTATCCAACACCTTCTTAACCTCAGCATAGGGCTTGTGCATTCCCCCACATTCAACCCACGCTATTTCGGCATGACCTTCTAATATTTTAACCGCGAGTATGTCAGGTCTAAGCCCGAAGATCTCAGGCTCAAACATTATCATCGTGTATCCAAGGCTCCTCAAGAATAGGAGGCTATAAATTTTCAGAAAGAAATGCTCTAATCCTTCACCTCGGCTTATATCTCTAACTCCAGTAAGGATATGGATTACGTCTTCCACCATTAATGTGTTATTAGTGCATATAATTATTAATCGTACTGTCTATCCCTAATACTTATAAAATATAAAAAAGGGAGTGATTATGGCTCTACTATGATTTCTACGGTGTCGAATGGGTCGTACCTTCCATTACCATTAACATCCGTCCATTTAAGTATGTAAACGCCTCCAGCATCAAGCTCCTCGAGGTTGTTTCTTATGAAGTTCGCCGCTGCTTCTGTGCCGTATCTCGTGCAGCCCTCTACTACGAATACCCATCCAGGATTGTCCCATATAGCGAAGACAGCTGCGTAATCCTCACTTTGCCATACTGGGGAGTAGGTCACGCCGTCATAGATTAGGTTGAACCCGTCGAAGGAGACTCCAACCCTATCATTGTAGGTGGTTACGAATCTGTTAGCTATAGGGCCTCCTACAAGTACTGTCGGCTCTCCAGGTGTGGGTACTGGCTTCTCTACAAGCTGTTTGAGGTGTCTCTCAAACCTGTCTTTTAATGCTTTATCGGGAGCTCCTGGTGCAACGAATCCTGTTGTTTCGTTCCATACGAGGAGCATTGCCTGCATTGATGACATATCGAGGTTTTCTAACTGGCTGTATGAAATTGTTATGTGGTAGCAGTAAATGTACCCGTTTGACTCCCAGTCCCACCCTTTAAAGTTGGGTTCGTCATGGTGGGGGGCTATGTGTTCACCAGAGTCGTGTTCAGCCCAAGCATCAACGAATGTTACGCCTGGCCCGGCGAAGAAGTATGGGTAGTCAAGCCATGCATCTACAGTATCAAAGTGCCAGGGGTCTACAAAGATAAACTCTACGGTATCAGATGAAACCTTGGACCATCTACTTTGGTCTTCTGTTCCAAGCGGTGGCCAGTAGATGTTCCATTCTTGGCCGTATGCGTGTTCTTCATCCTCTATGAACAGGCCTTTGTAGTACACGATCATGTCTAGGATTTCATCAGGTACAACCATCGTATATTCCTGTGAAATAGGATCTTCTATAGCCGCACCAATGTAGTGGAAGACGTCGTAATATGTTGCGCCTCTAGCCAGCTCCTCAAACTCGTCCTGGTGCTCAGCTTTATACTGCTCCCATTCCTGGTCCGTTATCTCTCTCGCTTCACCTAGGGTTCCCCAGTACACTTTTCTCTTGCTCTTAAAGGTTATTGTGTTATTGTTCCAGAAGTATATCTCCCAGAAACCCTTCCATATCCAGCCTTCTTGGGCTTCCTCCGTTATGGTTGCAGGTACGATTGAAAGTAGTAGTACAGCTGATCCGATGAGTACTAACGTAGCTTTTACGGAAAGCCTCATTTTTATCAAAGATACACTTCTAGTTGGGCAGCTTAAAAATCTTAGTCTCGAAATCGAAACTTAGCTAAGTTCGAGTTTACTGTAGGGCACTGGTTACAAAATTAAATTATTTAACTATCCAGTCATCGTTAAACGTTAAAGTTTTAAAAATAATTGTAGGGGAAATTTATGGGTAAAAATGACAGGTAGACAGTTGATATCGCTCCTGCAATGTGTATTACTATCATTTTCGACTGCAGGGCTATTTCTAGGCACTATAAGAGTCATGAGAACTGAAGCACAGTACATTAGATACGGGTATTGGGCTATAACCTTCTATGCAAATCATACGTTCAGGTACGATGTGGGAGAAGAAATATGGAAGGGGGAAATAGGAAGTGAGACACCATTAACAGATGAAGAGTGGGAACAATTCAAGAGCGAGAGAGAGGAGGCCTTTAAAGCATTAATGACGGGAAGAATGGATGAAACATGGCTGTTCTACGTTGGGGCCACGATCTACGACATGATATCTGCTGAGCATACACTTGCAGTAGATAATGAAACAAGATGGCTAGCTATTAAGTTCCTTGGGTTCCGGTTTGACGACGAGCACCACAGATATTACTGTTCATATCTGGTTTACTGGCCGCTCTTAGGTGCAAAAGGAGATGAAGTATCAACATACGGCAACTTCTGGGAGAAGGTAGGCCCAGATACATGGAAGTTTAAGTTCTGGGATCCGTGGCATCTTGAAAGCCCAGATTTCTGGTTAGACTATCCATCATTCTACGCAGGCCCCGGCGTTACATTTGTCGAAGCAAAGGCTATACATGATAGCGGCGAGGAGAAACCTCCTCATGTTGACACTGCTACTGAAAAATCTTGGAAGTGGGAGAGTAACGGATACATAAGCTACTATGAAATAACCTTAAGTTACCCAGGAGCAGATAATACAGATATCGTTTCAATGGGGTACTTCCTCTTTGTAAGTGACAAAACCGTAGGATATGTGGCCCCTGGAGCACCGGACAAAGGTTTGAAGGATAGGTTTGAGAGACACCTCAAACAGCTTGTAGAGAAGCCAGTACCCACACCTGGAGAGTCCACCTTACTAGTAGGAGGTCCTATAGCTAACAGGTATGTGACCGCCTACAACGACATGCTTGGCATCTCATGGGACGGATTTAAGCTTATCTACAATGGAGTTACGTACGAACCGATATGGAAGTCGGAAGACTATGCTGTCTTAGGTGCCATTCATTCTGATGGAAGCTTTATCTTCCTGGTAGAGGGTTGCACAAGATACGGCACAGAAGCGGCAGCGAACTTCATAAGGAATCACTTATCAGAGTTAAGCAAATGTGGCGTTTACATACTTAAATGGACGGATGTTAACGGTAATGGAAGGTACGACCCATTCGACACCGTAGAAATCATCGTTCACCCCTAAACTCCCTTATTTTTTATTTCTCCTAAAATTTCTAGTACTGTTTTGATACCCTTACTATTCTCTTTGCTGGTCTTCCACAGATACATGTCCCCCTTGCCTCTTCAGTCATATCCCAGGGCTCTCCCAAGATATCGATAAACCTGCTTATCTTGATTTCACATTCGACGTTTTCACAGATGGGTATCTCTACTATTCCCCCTTTAAATTCCCCATCTTCGTCTATGAGATGATACACTACGTCCTTCTTATCTCCTGTTAGAGATAAGAATGTCTCTGCTCTTTTAACCATTTCCTTGAACCAGTTGGTAATCTTGTTTCTAATATTAGATTTAATATCGTCAAATAGTTTTTCAACTTCTTCAACTATATTGTCTAGCTCTACCTTTACCCTTTCTAACGTATCTCTCCTTACCAATGTTGCTAATCTACTCCGCATCTCCTCAGGTCCTACTTCAACTCTAACAGGTACCCCCCTAACCTCCCAATGATAATATTTCTCCCCAGGTCTCTTGTCTCTGAGATCGAGTTCCACTCTAAAATGGTCCTTCAGCTTTTCATAGACTTTTTTACTGTATTCTTCGACACCAGGAATCTCTTTAAATGTTATTGGGACTATTACAACCTGTACTGGAGCGATGTCTGGAGGTAATACTAGGCCATGGTCGTCTCCATGTAGAGCTATGACGCTACCTACCACTCTCTCTGATACGCCGTAGCAGGTTTGATAGGCGTACTTTTCAATCCCATCCCTATCCAAGAATTTTATGTCAAAGGCTTTGGAGAATGTTTGACCGAGATAGTGGACAGTACCTATCTGTAGGGTTCTACCATCAGGAAGTATTGTTTCAAATGCTATACTTTCCTTTGCCCCTGGAAACCTGTCGTATGGTGGCCGCTTCGATATTACATATGGTATACATAACTCGTCAAAGAACCTCTTGTATATTTCTATAGCCTGCTCTACCTGTTCTAGCGCTTCCTTCTCCGTTGCATGCACTGTATGTGCTTCCTTAAATGAAGTCACCTCTCTCAGCCTGAACATGGGCCTTGTGGCTTTCGTTTCATATCTAAACATGTTTACAAGTTGCCACACTTTTAATGGAAGGTCAGCGTGAGACCTTATCCACTTAGAAAACATATAATACATAGGCGTTTCGCTGGTTGGCCTTAGTGCGAGTTTAACGTCGAGTTCCTTTAAACCACCATGAGTAACCCAGTAAACCTCGTCTTCAAAGCCTTTAATGAAGTGAGCCTCTTTCATAAATATGCTCTCGGGGATAAGCAGGGGAAAATACACCTCACCGTGCCCTGTTTCCTTTAATAGCCTCCGCATAATGTTGAATATGTTGTTTCTAAGTTCCCATCCGAATGGAAGCCATACACCACAACCCTTTAAGGGATATGTGAAGTCGGCAATTTCGGCAAGGAACATTACTGAGTCTAACCATTCAGGAAAATTAGACTTGGGAGGCAAAAGCTTCGGCTTCTTAACCATATTATCACCCTATATCAGCAGTTCCGCCCTACCCCCGGTAAACATCGTAATATACTTACATGCGTATTTTAATCCCCAGAGGAGCGTAATCGGAGCAATACCTGGAACTCCAAAAACAAGGAGTAACACGTTTGAAGTGTCTCCGTCAACCCTTGTTCTTAGGCAGTCCCTATAAGGATATATGCTGATAGGTCCTTCAGAGTCTGAAATTACTAGTTCATTACCTGTTAAAATCTCAGGGTTCCCTCCGATAGGATGGAAAACCTCGCCTTTATCAGCATACCTTATTACGAGCTTCTCACCCCTTATCTTGTCAAGATCGTAGGCACTCATGGGTAACCCTGTTCTTAAGCTTGCAAGATTATAAAGGTCCACTATGAGGTTTATGCTTGGTATAGATTCCCCCTGGACAACTCGTCTAATCAAGGCCTCGTTTGCCGGTCTTATTTTTGTAGGGTCTAAACCTAAAAGTTTCCAGTAAAAGTCTCTATAAACCCTTATTCTAATGTCTTTTGTGATCTCTGGTGGTTCAGAGTATCTTCGTCTCACATAGCTTACAACCTCTGACTCAACATTGTAAAATTCCTTTGGCCTGCTGAGCGTGTTATTGCATCCTCTAATAATGGCAGAGGCTACCTGGACTCCTTTTAGTCTCTCTTGTACATCTTTGGCTACCACTATCTCCATTGACACACCCTCGTTACAGTTCCATTAAAATATATAGATTGAGATGTGTTTGCAAATAAAGATATAACGCTTCAGCCCACAACTGAGACCTCTCTTGTTACTTCCCCCCTAAACCTTTCAAGTGAAAGGTTTTCGATGGGTAGAGTGGTCTTTTCACCCATAATTAGCTGTGAAATCAGCGTTGCTGTCATTGGAGCAACCATGAAGCCGTGGCCGCTGAAACCGTTCATTTGTATGAAATTTCTAACCATTTCCACCGGGCCGAGAATCGGGCGGGCATCAGGAGTTACATCGTAGAGTCCAGCCCATTGTCTAAGAATGTTTATGTGTCTGAGTTTTGGCATATATCTTGCTAAGAGCCTTGCCATGTTCTTAGCGAAGGTTAAGCTTGATTCATAATTATACCCCGGCTCTTCTTTGGGGTTTCCCCATCCCCCAATAATCTGGCCTTCAGGTGTCTGTCTGAAGTAGAAATTGTCATGGAAGGATATGATCATAGGTGTGAAAAACGGTTTTACAGGCTCTGTTATGAGAATCTCATGCCTGTAAGGCTTGTTTGGCAGCTGTACCCCCAAAAGTTTTGCGATTTCCCTTGAATAGGCTCCTGCTGCATTCACAACGTAATCCGTTTTTATGCTCCCCTTGCTTGTTTTAACTTCAACTATCTCGTTATCCTTTACTCTAAAACCTAAGACTTCTGTGTACTTGTAAATCTGAGCTCCTTTTTTCATAGCTGCCTCGGCATAGCCAATAGTTACCTTTATAGGGTCTGCATGCCCGTCTGTTGGGCACCATGTAGCGCCTATAGCACCAATGCCTTCAACATTTAGTTCAGGGACGATGTCGTTAATCTCATCTTGTTCCAGATACTCGACCTTAAGCCCCTCCGATCTCTGCATGGAAACATTTCTCTTGAACTGTTTAACCTCCTCCTCCGTGTGGGCAAGGATTAAATATCCCCCCTGTCTATAGTCTGTCTCACATCCAAGTTCTTCGTCAAGCCTCTCAAATATTTTAACGCTCCCCATTGCAAGTCTAACGTTCTCCCTCGTGCTCCATTGTTGTCTTATCCCCCCAGCGTTCCTTCCAGAAGAGCCGCATGCAATATACCCCCTTTCTAGTAGAGTAACATCGGCTCCCCGTTCAGCGAGGTAGTAGGCTAGCGCGCACCCATTAACACCTCCACCAATGATCAGCACTTTAGTCCTCTCCTTCATACTTCTCAGCCTCCAATACACCTACTGGAACGGGTCTCACCGGGGGCCTAATCTTGTGTTGTTTTATGACTTCAGGTTTCAAACTTGCCTTTCTTCTAAGTATTCCTACTAGTAGCCTCATGCACGTTCTCCCTTGGCATGGGCCCATCCCGAGTCTAAGCTTTCTCTTTAGCTCTTCAACAGTCTCATATCCTTCATCTATAGCCTTCTCAACCATTTCCAAGGTCACATCCCTACATCTACACACGATGACATCACTCATTTTTCAACACCCTAATGTTCCTAACTTTCAGGGTGTACCGTTTATCTACCTCAACAGTGACTAACATAGTTTTTTCACGTCCAGCCGTAATCCTTAAGACTTTCCCCATTCCAAGCTTCCTACCTTGAGAGTTTAGAACCTCCACGATTTCGTCTTTTTCAGGTACCGGCAGGAACTCGTAGGGTAGTGTGATCTTTCCTTTATCTCCAGACAAGTCAACCACAAAGATAGCTAGGCCAGGGCATACCCCTACACATAGTGAGCAGCCGGTGCATTTTTCAAGCAAGACTCTAGGAGGGGATACTAGACTATCCTTCTCTATGGCATTTACCGGGCAGGCATGTACACATGGGTCGCACGGGATGCTTTCATCACACTCTATGAGAGCTTTAGGTCCCTTGGATGCTGCCAAAATGAACTCATTCATGCAAGATCACCCATCATTCTATAAATCTTCATTTTTCCTCTAACCACTCTACTACTAAACGGGCTTTTCCTGAACATTTCAAGCTGGTGTATTGTATCATCTACTATAGTTTTTGCACTCTGGGCATCATATCCTAGGCTTGCTGACGCCTCTGCACCAGCTATCCTCCCTTCAAACATTGCTGTGGTAGCTTCCTCTATTCCAGAGGCGTCTCCAGCAACATACACGTTTTCAAGGCTTGTCCTTAGAAATCTATCATGTATAGGGACGAATCCACCAAGCTCTGGAATATAGGCTGTTTTTGCCCCGGCCTGTGCGGGAAGCTCGATTGAAGGGGATAATCCAACAGCTATACATACTAGGTCAACGTCAAGTCTTCTCTCGCTGCCCTTTATCATGTTAAAGTTGCTATCTACCTCAACAATGGTGGCACCTTCAACCCACTCCTTCCCATGTACCTCCTTAATCGTGTGAGATGTTAATATTGGAACACCCTGCCTCATAAGCTTGTTTGCGTGTACTTTGTATCCACCGATTTTTGGCATTATCTCTACAACAGCTCTAACCCTGACTCCAGCCTGAAGAAGCTGATATCCCAGGATTAAACCGACATTTCCAGCCCCTACTATAAGGGCGTCATTGCCCGGTTTAACACCGTATACGTTCATTATTGTCTGGACACCCCCTGCTCCATAAACGCCTGGAAGATCATTGTTAGGAAATAATAGCATGTTTTCCATAGCACCGGTGGAGTATACCACTTTCTTGGCCCTAATCTTATAGTAACGTCCACCTCCATAAGCTAGTAAACTTTCGCTCGAGCCGGGGTAATGAGCGAATACACTACTTCCCGTTATCCAATGTACCTTAGTCTTTCTGAGTTCTAATAGAAGCTTCTTAGCTATATTTATACCTCTGACTCCGGCGTATGCCTCTGCAGATCCAAAGAACTTGTGTGTTTGCTTTATAAGCTGGCCGCCAGCCTTATAGTTCTCATCTATTATAGCCACTGAAGCACCTAGCTTTGATGCCGTAATGGCCGCCTCTAAGCCTGCTGGACCTCCTCCTACTACAGCTATGTCGACATCAACCTTCTCACGTTCAATATCAAATTCTGTCTTGCTAGGCAGATCTGGTTCCCATGTTTGTGTTTCGACTGTTATCCCCTCCCTTACGGGCTCAATACATGTTCTAACGTTTGGGATGCCATCTACACGCATTAGACAAGAGGAACACTTCCCTATTCCACAGTAGAATCCTCTTGGTCTCTTAAGCTTCATGCTTCTCCTGAAAACTCTGATTCCAGCCGCTAAGAGCGCTGCAGCTATTGATTCTCCATCGTATCCTTTTATTTTCATATTATTAAAGGTGAAAAAAACGGTTTTCCCTCTTGCAAAATGTAGGATGGGGTGTTCATATATCCTTAGGTCTGTATCCATCAAATTCAGAATTCTACGGTTAAAGGTTTAATCCTTTTCATCCGGTTAAATAGATGATGATTATTATATTTTTCAAACACTAAACTCCGGATGTAAGCAGAGTGTGATTACGATGGGGGAGATTGTTGTAAAGAGAGCGGCAAATCTACCAATGGACGAACAGCCTGTCGAAATAGTTGAAAGGAAGGGGAAAGGGCATCCTGACACCATATGTGACTCAATAATGGATAGAGTCTCAATAGAACTGTCAAAAGAATACCTGAAGAGATACGGCAGGATATTTCACCACAATATCGATAAAGGCCTCCTTGCGGCCGGAAAGGCCAAAGTGAGCTTCGGCGGAGGAGAAATAGTTCAGCCTATGCTGATAGTATTCGGGGATAGAGCTACATTCAAAGTCAACGGTGACGAAATACCGGTTGGGGAAATAGCAGTAAGCTCCGCAAAGAAATGGATTAGGGAGAACCTGAGATTTGTGGATCCGGAAAAGCATGTTAAATACCAGGTTGAAATAAAGGAGGGGGCGGCAGCCCTTGTAGACATATTCAAGAGGGGTCCATCCGAAATCCTTGGGGCTAACGATACTTCAGCATCAGTAGGATATGCCCCAATGAGTAAATCGGAAAAACTTGTCTTTAACCTTGAGAACTGGCTTAATAGTCCTCAATTTAAGAAACAGTATCCTGAGACAGGTGAAGATATAAAAATAATGTGTAGCAGGATTAAGGAAAAAGTCACTTTAACTATTGCTATGCCTTTGATAGACCGATACATTCCGAATGAGGATTCATACTTTAAGAGGAAGGGGGAAGTTGTAAGTGAGATAGAAAACTACATTAAAGAGTTTAAGGCGGCAGAGGAATGGGATGCTGAAATAGAATTCAGCCTTAACACATTGGACGAAAAGGGAAGGGGGATAAGCGGGCTCTACCTAACCGTTACTGGCACTTCAGCTGAGGATGGAGATAGTGGCCAGGTGGGTAGAGGAAACATGGTAAATGGCGTTATACCTTTGAACAGGCCTACGGGATCTGAGGCAGCAGCGGGGAAGAACCCTGTGAGTCACGTAGGGAAAATATATAACATACTAACGTTTAGAATAGCTGATGAAATATACAAAAATGTGTCTGGAGTAAAAGAAGTCTACGTATGGCTGCTAAGTCAGATAGGCGTGCCTATTAATAAGCCTAAGCTAGCAGCTGTTGAGATAGTACCAATGAAAAGTGTGAATGTAAAAGGTATAAGCCCGCTAATAAAGGATATAGTGGAGAAGGAACTTTCCACAATTGATAAGTTCTGTATGGATCTAGCCGTTGGTAAGTACAAAGTATGCTAGCTCCTTCTCCTAAATAAAACTATCAGTGTAGCCATAAGTAGTACTACCAGTATTAAGAGAAGCCACCTTAGAAGGACGATCTCTCTAGGCGTTTCAACAGGGGTCTGGGGTGGGGTCGTATAGGGGGTGGTAGAGTTAACTGGTGGGGGCGGACCGGTAACATTGTTGCTACTAACATTTCCCTGTTGCACCGTCTGATTACCTCCAGGTATGGTTTGATTGCCGGTTTCTCCCCCCGTGGCGTTACCCACACCTTGGCTCTTGGCTGGTTTCACATTTATTGGTTTGTGATACGTCTGGATTTTACTCATCCCCCTGTAAACATGGAATGTTAAAGTGATATAGCCATCTACAAGTGGCGTAAAACTCATGTTAACAGTTTTGGTTTCAAAACTGTTTAGGCTTACCGTTGCGGAGGTTCCCTTAACATCCGATTTTTTGAAGGATTTCAGAACAATCTTAAATGTTTCTGGATTTGCAAAAGGGTTTTTTACCGTAAGTATAGCGTAAGATGTTGAGTTAACTTGCAAATTGCTGGGAACTTCACATTTCAGTATAACATTATAGGATGGCTGTGGCGTTCCGGAAGGCTGGATTTCAGATGTTGATATGGTGTAGGAGTAAACGTACTCGTTAAGTTGATCCCTTACACTGCTATATTCTGGGTCGCTAAGCTCGGGTGAAAAGTATCCTCTGAAGTCGGCGCATTTGAACTTAGTGTAAAACCTGATACTCCCCCAATTTTTCATTCGAAGCCTAACTTCAAGGTAGCAGGATCTCTGATTGCTTAAATACCCGACAGCCACTATGATAGGATATCTCAACGTGGCCTCCTCAGTCCCGTAGCATGCCATAAGCTTCTCGGGTCCCCAGTAGCTGTGGCCAGGCTCGTAAAACCTAGTATTCATAGAAGATTTATAGTCTATTATTTCAACCCCCAGGTAGGGGAATGAAACTTCTAGCATTCCGTAAGCGGCGCCTCCCTTATTTATAGCCTCGATTCTAATGACAAATTCTTCGTCATACTCAACTTTAGCTGGATACTCGACAGTAGTAATATCAGGATCAGGAAGATAACCCATTAGTATCGTCTTATATATTCTCACCTTCACATCTCCCCTGGTTGTTAGAAACTGAACGTAATTACTCCCTTTATTTACATGTTCAATAGGAACATCTATGCAATACTCAGTTGTTTGACCTTCAACCTTAAGCGAGGCCTCAACCTTGTTGTTAAACCTAACCTCCACGAAATTGTATCCACTTTCATGTATCGACACATTGAGGTAGATTCTCACAGCTGCTTTGAAAATATAGTTTGTGAAGTAGAGTACCAAATCGTTTTGCTCCCCTAAAACCCAATATTCATCGGTTTCATCGTAAACGTTTGCCCGTAAAACAGTCCATGATATAAGCTGGCATCTAGAGGTTCTAATAAGTGGTATCAAAGCCCAAACAAATATTCCTATTAGAATTAGAACCCTGATTTTCACAATTATTAATTCTATCTAAACGATAATAAATATTCCTCAAATATCTCATAACTGATGGGATCTACCAGAAGAATCCTTATACTTCTCGAAGAAGACTTTGAAGATATAGAATACTTCGTACCATATTTCAGACTTATCGAAGAAGGCTTCACTGTTGATGTTGCCTCAACCGAGATAAAAGTAGTATCCGGAAAACATGGCTATACCGTTATGCCTCAAATACCTACTAAGAATGTAGAGTTCGAGAAATACGAGGCTTTAATTATACCAGGTGGTAGGTCTCCGGAAAAACTCAGGCTTGACATGTCAACCCTTAGGATAACCAGAAATCTCATGGCTGCTGGCAAAACTGTGGCCACCATATGCCATGGTCCGCAGGTTTTGATCTCAGCCGGAGTATTAAAGGGTAGAAGGATAACCTGCCACCCAGCAATAAAGGATGATGTAATGCTAGCGGGCGCGAGTTACATAGACCAGCCGGTAGTGGTGGATAAAAACTTAATCTCATCTAGAAAACCAGAAGATCTACCATACTTCTGCCGTGAACTTATTAGAGCATTGGGAAAGAATGGTTAAATTCCGAATAGGGATCTTAAAGCCTTACAGAAGCCGGCGCCCCCTGGGGTATCAACAATCATATCAGCGATGCTCCTTAATCTTTCTGGTGCATTAGCGAGGGCGATGGAAAATCCGGAAGCCTTAAACATCTCCATATCAAGCAACGAGTCTCCTATCGAAACTGTTTCCTCCCTCTTGACACCTACAAATTCGAGAGCAAGCCTCAAAGCTTTACCCTTATCCCATCTTCCATCCATCAAATGAACCGCAAACCCACTATTGTAAACAACCACGCCGGTGCCTCTTAGAAAGCTAGCTATTAATTCGACTGGTATATCTGTCTTGATGGATACGTCTGCAAGTCTAAACCTGTTTGTGATGGTCTCTTTTACCTTGTTCGGGAACATTCTCTTAAGAGCAGCGTAGGAGTCCAATACTCGACTCCTGTCAGCAAGTATTCGGACTAACCCTTTATAAACTATCACACCCCCGTTCTCAGCAATAACAGGGCCGTTGCAGCCTATATATCTGGCAAGGCAGTAGGCAATAGGAGTTGCGTTCCCAGTGTTTATAATCATAATTACGCCTTTAGAGACAAGCTTTCTGATAAGCTCCACAGCTTCGAGGTTAAGGTGTAATTTTTCGTCTGTAATCGTTCCGTCTACGTCGAAGCTGATAGCACGGTACATAGGCAACTCCTATACGTAGACTTCGTATCTCCACTCCTCATACCATGGTACAGGCATAACATGTCTGCGTCTCCTCCTAAGCTTGCTTCTCAACGGTAAGGCGACGAGAACCCCGAGAACGAAGCCTCCTATGTGCGCCCAGTACGCTACTCCGGTTGTTTCACCCAGAAATGCGGGGATAAGTTGATATATAAACCAGAAACCCAAATAATAGACGCTCCTGATCTTATATGTCGCTGCAAACCCGTATGGATAGAATACAAGGGTTATGATGTTTGCATTTGGGTATAACACCAAATATACCCCTAAAACCCCGCTTATGGCTCCCGAAGCACCGACAGCAGGGATTCTTGAACCTAGATTGAACATCATATGTGCGATGCTAGCCGCTAATCCACTTGCAAGGTAGAAAATGCTGTATCCCACCCTGCCGAAGGCAGCCTCAACATTGTCTCCAAATATGTATAGGTAAAGCATGTTTCCGAAGATATGTGTAAAACCTCCGTGGAGGAACATAGATGTTAAAAACCTGTAAAAGCTGCCTTCAATATCAACTTGAGCTAGATATGGTATAAAACCATGTTCGTAAACAGATTTTTCAAGCCCGTAGATAAGTTGCCAGAAAAACACTGCTACGTTGATTGCAATTATTGTGTAGGTTACGACAGGGGTAATACCGCTGGGATTCTCATCTCTGATAGGCATCATCTTTATTCACTTCATAGGTGGTTCCCATGTTTAATTTTAAACCTTTAATGAAAGATCTCATATATCACTTTCGCCTTTTTCTCTCCCACTAAGGGAACTCTCATAAGTTCCTCAGGCCTACTGTTAGCAATCCTCGCTATAGTTCCGAAATGTTCTAGAAGCTGTCTAGCAAGTTTATCTCCAACCTGGGGGATCGACGATAAAAGATAGATTTTTGCGTCTTTTGACGGTATGGCTGGCTTGCTTCTTCTAAACCATATAGGCTCAGGCATTTTATCATTTTTCCCCTCAGATTCCCTTTTAACGAGAATTCTAATGAACTGTATCTCGGCATCATCATTTTCGGCTATAAAAACAGCTGTTTCGTAGACAAAAACTATTTCTTGAAGCGCCCCCATAAGCTGAGCCCAAAGTGTTGACGAGTCTCTGCCTCCCCACCACGCTTTCTCCATGACAAAACTCTTTAAACTACCATGAATCATCAGTATTCTTCTTCTAACAGTGTAACCTTTTATCTCATCTGTTGCAAGCATCCTTGCAAGCTGGTCCCAGAGTCTATTAGTAACTATCGATTGGAAAAGATCTCTGATAGATTTTCTCTCTAATAAAATAACATGTTCATCCTTATATATGTGGAGATCTCCTATTGCGAGCTGTTTAACCTCGACATTTTCGAAAATTTTCTTACAAAGAGATATTAAATGTTTATCTCTTATGTCAACAGTAACTTTTATGTTCACGCCATAACATAGGGAAACACTAACAGTTTAAAATTACCCATCCCTCCTAAATAACAATGCCGGAAATGAAGCGGAACATAATAATTATCTTGATATTAGTCCTTTCAACGGTAAACTTCCCGGAAACTTTTAATGTCACAGCCCAAAATTCAGAAATGCACAGTTATACCATTACCTTATCCTTCGAGCCGGCTAACGCAACGGTTACAGGAACATTGAATATGAGATACGTTAACCATGCTAGTAAATCCTTAAATAACCTGTGTTTTCACATTTATCCTAACGCCTTTAAGTCTAAAGGAGGATACATCGATATCTTACAGGTTAAAAATACAGAAGGTGATAGTCTCAGATTTACAGTGGAAGGCGAAGATGAAACGATTCTAAGAACAATCCTTACTAAACCATTAAAACCCGGAGATGCTGTGAATGTAACCATAGATTTCAGAATTAAAATTCCGAACGTTGCTGATAGATTCGGGTATAAATCCGGAATCTACTGCTTAGGCAATGCTTTACCGATAGCCTCTGTTTACGAGGACGAGGTGGGGTGGAATAATGATCCCTACTATCCCTACGGGGAATCTTTTAACAGCGAGTTCGCATCTTACCTGGTTACAGTAAAATGTCCCCTAAACTATATTGTAGCTGCAACAGGTGTCCTAATAAATAAAATGATTACTGACGGCTTAAAGACGACTATATGGAGGGCTAATCCTGTTAGGGAGTTCGTCATAGTTTTCGGCAATAATTTCGAGGTTTCCAAACAAACAGTTGGAAATGTTACTGTTTACTCCTACTATTTGCCTGAACACAGCGAATATGGCATTAAAGCTTTAGAGTGGGGTGTCAAGGCTTTAACACACTTTTCTGAACATTTTGGGATGTACCCCTACCCGGAGTATAGAATTGTTGAGACCTATGGTTGGTTTGGCGGAATGGAGTATCCAAATCTCGTTATGATATCCTCCTCCCTGTACACTGCAGAGTCAGCCGACTTCCTAGAGCTAGTAGTAGCTCATGAAACTGCGCATCAATGGTGGTACTGCATGGCGGGGAATGATGAAAATGACGAACCATGGCTTGACGAAGCATTTGCAGAGTACTCCGAGATATTATATTACGAATGGGAATATGGTCCTGAAGTAGCCGATGAGATGTTTGAAAGATACATTCTTTCCTCGTATCATAGGTACCTTAACTCTGGAAAGAAGGAGTATCCATTGTCAGAGTCGGTCTGGTCCTTTGGAGATGACACCAACGCCTATTACACGATGATATACGACAAGGGAGCCTGTGTACTTAGACTATTAAGATTTGTTATGGGCGATGAAAAATTCTTCGAAGCCTTAAGGTTGCATTTTGAAAGGTCAAAGTTTAAGCTGATAAGAATCCAGGACTTCATAGACACCTGTCAAAAGGTGTATGGATCCAGCCTCCAATGGTTCTTTAATGAATGGCTTTTCGATGCAGGAAATACCGCTTTTAAGATCGAAGATGCCTATGCTCTTACTGAAAAGGGCAAATATGTGCTTCATTTCTCAATTTATCAGTCGAACTCCAGATATATTAATCTGGTCCCGATACTAATCAAAACAGAGTCTGGAGAGAAGCTATCAACAGTATGGGTAAATGATTCTAGAATAGAATTCAACATTACATTGGCCACGAGACCTACAGAGATAATTGTAGACCCGTATGACTATGTTCCTGGAATAGATAGGAAAAACAGTAGGCAAGTAGAAGTAGTAGCAGGTTCTCACAGGTCTGAGAGACATATTATAGTATCTATAGCATTGACTCTTGTAGCTATAATATTGGTAATTATTGCTTTTAAACTGGTGAAAAAGCGTGAACCTGCACAAAGCTAAAATCAGGTTGAAGACTACTTCTAAACTACAGATTATAGACATTACAAGCAGGATTTCTCAGATAATAGGAGAGTCTGGATTTAAAAATGGTTTCACTATTCTTTTTGTACCTCATACGACTGCTACTATAGCTGTAAATGAGCCGGACCCTGACTTATGGAATGATATTCTAGAAGCCTTAACCAGGCTTGTACCAATAAATGCAAAGTACAGACACAACTTGAAATATGGAAGTGTACCTACTGAGCAAAATGCGCACGCCCATATCCTTAACTGCTTATTAAATCCTTCAATAAACATTCCATTCTACGATGGCAGGTTAGTGCTTGGTACTTGGCAATCTATTCTTTTTATCGAGCTTGACGGTCCTAGGAACAGGAGAGTGGATGTAATAGTATATGGGGTGTGAAAGTTGCCGCTAAAAGTTTTGTTGACGAATGATGATGGCTTATACTCACATGGGCTTAGAAGCCTCTGGAGAGAGCTTAAAGAAGTTTCGGAAGTGTCTGTTGTAGTTCCTGAACAGCCGAGAAGCGCTACGGGAAAAAGCCTGACATTACACAAACCATTAAGGCTTAATAGGATGAATGTCGCCGGCCTTGGTACTGCATACATAGTTTCAGGGTCCCCAGGGGATGCTATTCAAATGGCTTTCCATAAGGTTCTAAGTCGGGAGCCGGATATAGTCGTCTCTGGGATAAACCCTGGAGATAACACAACTATTGACACGCTCCTTACCAGCGGAACAGTAGCTGCTGCGATTGAGGCATCACTATTAGGGGTTCCCTCCGTAGCTTTCTCAATGAAAATTCCACACGACTATTTTGTAAGAGAATCTGAATATACAAAGCTTTTTGATAAAGCCGCCAAGATAGCCGCGGACATTGTGAAGTGGGTGGGGGATAAAGGGCTGCCTACCGGGGTAGATTTGTTAAATGTAAACTTCCCAATGGTAATCACTAAGGATATGGAGATTCATGTTACAAGGCTTGCGAGGATGAAATTCGAAAATTACATCATAGAAAGAAGAGACCCTCAAGGTAAGTTATACTACTGGCTAGGAGGGACTGTTACAACAGATATTGAGAAAGGTACGGATCTTTACTCGCTTGAGGTGGAGAAGGCTATATCTATAACTCCAATTAAACTGGATATGACAGGCCCTATAGATAAAGAATATTTTAACCAAATGTTTTCCTCTCTGAATATAAGAGGAATGATATTCGAGGATAAGAATGAATAGAATAGAGCGCTTCATAGCAGAACTTGAATTAGAGGGGAAAAGCAAATACACTATTAAGACCTACAAAAGCATACTCAACACTTTTCTTAATATAGTTGGGCGAGACCCAGCTGACTGTAGTATTGAAAAGATTAAAGACTATCTCCTTGAAAGGAGGAGAAGCGGATACAACATTTCAACCCTATACATTCATACCGTTGTACTAAGACGGTATCTTTCGTGGGCTGGAAGAACAGACTATGAATCTATAAGACCTCCAAGAATCGGGAGGAAACTACCTGAAGTTCTCACGCCAGAAGAGATAAGGAGAATGGTGGAGGCCGCTGGCCGATTAAGAGACAAGGCAATTATACTATTACTATATACCTCAGGTTTGAGGGTTTCAGAACTTTGCAACCTTAACGTCGAAGATTTAGATCTCGAAAGGGGAATAGTTAGGGTGCGGGGTGGAAAGGGGCGGAAAGACCGTATATCCTTCTTTACAAAAGAGGCCGCCGATCTAATACGGCAATACATAGGGCAGAGGAAAACCGGGCCCCTATTTATCAACAAGGTAGGCCGAAGGATGAGGCCGCTAAATGTTCAGAGAATGATTAAAAAAGCTGGAAGAAAGGCCGGCATATCAGATTGGCAGAAAAGATGTACCCCCCACAAACTAAGGCACTCATTTAGCACGCATCTCCTCGACAGAAACGTAGATATTAGATATATACAAGAACTTCTTGGCCACAGCTCCCTAGCTACTACACAAATTTACACTCACGTTTCAGTCTCAACCCTTAAAAAACACTATGAACTAGCAAACCTGGAACTTGGGATTAAAACCTGATTTCTAAGCCCGGTACACCTATGCCTCATATATGACCTTAATCTCTCTCCCTTCCAATGTCTTGATCTTCTCTAAAACTCTACTTCTAACCTTGACAATGTTAGGTTTTTCTCTCACAATTTTACCTTGTATTACCAAGGGTCTAAGTAGAGCCTCCATCTCGACTCGACACTGCTCACAGACAATATTTTTACTTTCCCATTTGGTCACAACAGTCCTAAAACACCTTGGGCACCTGTAAACCTGCTTTTCACCTGAAAGTTTCCCTCTCTTGGATCTAGGTTTACCTTCAACCGCTACTATATCCATCCCAAAGTCGACAGTTTCAGCGTTTGTTATGAATGTTCCAACCCCAAAAGCATCAGCACCGGCTTCCGACAGCTCTCTCACTTTCTTGTCATCCAAACCACCTGAGACAAATATTTTAACATTTTGGAAACCCCTGCTATCCAGTTCCCACCTCACTTCCTTCACAATGTCAACCATCTTTCCCCTTCTAGATCTTGGAGTATCGAGCCTAATAGCATATAACCTATCTCCGAGGGTTTCAGCGGCAAGGATAGCCTCCGTTTTTTCATCCCAATAAGTATCAACAAGCGCCACTCTAGGTATGTCTTTAGGGAGAACCTCGTCAAACGCCTTCCATGCCTCGGCCTGATCTCCAAATATTAGTATTAAGGCGTGAGGCATGGTTCCTACTGGCTTCAGTCCAAGCTCCTCGAGCAATATCCCGGAGGAACCATCGCATCCGCCGATTATGCTTGCTCGCTCTATGGATAAACTTATCCCTGGGTGCATCCTTCTGATGCCAAAGTTTACCACAGGTTTCCCTCGGGCAGCTAACTTAACATGGGCAGCTGTTGTTGCTACTCCGGATGGTTGACTTAAGAGGCCGAGGATCGATGTTTCGTACACCGCAAACTTCCCATACCGTCCCTTTATTAATGCTACAGGTATTTCAGGAGTGAAAATTTCCCCCTCCTCCATACAGTAGCAGTCTACCTCTATGCCTTCAAGCAGGTTTGCAAATTCCTCTACACCTGCGAGTACACCCCAACTCCATCCTCGAGGAATGCTGTGTGCCGAAATCTCCATTGAAACATTTACCTTGTCCAAACCTTTTGACTTAAGAACTTCGACGGTTCTTGTAAAGTAGACATCCGTAACCTTTCCTTTCTTTATTTCCTCTTCAGAAACAACATAAAACTTCCTCAATTTCACATTCTGCTAATCCGTGCTTCCTCTTAATTTTTTATTCCAGTCACACCATAATATAATCAGGCAGGAATTCAAAATGAAAAAGTTCGGTGGGGAAAGCGAAACAGGGCCGGTAGAGTACAAGCTTAGAGTAGACGACCCACATAAGATTGAAAAGATAGCTTCCCAGATGAAGTATAGACTAAACGAGGGTGGAGGGGAAGCGTGGTATGAGTTGGGGGTGACTGATGACGGAGAACCGGTAGGTATATCTCAGGAGGTAGCTATAAAAAGTATTGAAAACCTCAAGAAAGCGGCAAGCCTCATCCCCGCCTCTCTGAAAATTATAAGGAAAATTAAAGTTAAAGATAGATTTGTCTATGAAATTTACGTAAGGAGAATAGCTGGAGATCCTCCAATAATAACCATTCCAACGATAGGTAATGTTGATAGCGGCAAGTCAACATTGATAGGGGTGCTAGCGTACAATATCCTTGACGATGGGCGAGGTTCAGCGATGGCCCTAATAGCCAGACACCCGCATGAAATAGTGAGTGGGAGAACATCAGCCATCTCTACAACTCTTGTTGGCTTCGATAAAAATGGAAAAATCGTGAATAAGCTTATTCCAACACCAAGCGAAGATGAAGTTTACATTAGGAGTTCAAAAATAGTGTGTTTCGTTGACCTTGCCGGTCACGAGAAATACTTTAAGACGTCACTTAGGGGCGTATGCGCGTACAAACCCGATTATGCGATGTTTGTTGTTGCAGCTAACGCCGGACCTATAGGTATGGCTAGAGAGCAATTTGGTGTAGCAGTCTCCCTTAGAATTCCAATATTCTGCGTTGTCACCAAGATAGATCTGGCTTCAGAGCCAAGGCTTAACAGAACGGTAGAGGAGGTTTCAAAGATAGCTAAACTTCCATCGGTCAATAAGATTCCTTATTTGGTTAGAGGAATGGATGATGTTGCCGTATCCGCCAGACATATGACAAGCGGCAGAATTATGCCCATATTCCTAGTTTCTAATAAAACAGGGCGCGGCTTAGATCTTCTGTCAAGCTTCCTAAACCTGCTTCCCCCGAGGAATGAGTGGGCTGACAAGGTTGATAGGCCCTTCAAGATGTACGTTGAGGAAAAATTCAATATTACAGGAATAGGGCCGGTTGTGCATGGTTTAATTCTTCAGGGCTCAGTAAAGGTTGGAGATGATGTGTACATAGGGCCCCTTAGCGATGGAAGCTTTGAAATGGTTAAAGTTAAATCTATAGAAGTCCACAGAGTTAAAGTAGATAGGGCGGTGGCTGGGAAGCATGCCTGCCTAGCCCTTAAAAATATAGAATATAAGAAAATAGAAAAGGGGATGTCACTTTTAGATACGGAGATAAAGCCTGAAGCTATTTACGCCGTGGATGTTAACTTGTTTATTCTTAATCATCCTACAATGATTAGAAGAGGATACGAAGCCGTCGCACATATAATGTCAGCTAGGCGGACCGTAAAGTTTGTTAAAATGTCTAAGGAGCCCCTAAGAACCGGGGATACCGCCACTGTCAGGTTAAAATTCCTATATAGACCTCTATACGTTACCAAAGGTGATAAAATAGTCCTAAGGGAGGGAAGAACAAGGGCTATCGGAATCGTCGAGAAGGTCTATAATACTTCGGGCGGCTCTTTAGGTAGATCATAGTACCCACTATAATAGCAGCTAATATACCCGCATAAGGTAATATTTTCACAATTCTATTCTCTTTACCTCTACTTGGGGGCTTCTCCTCCTCTCTGTATACAATCGTAAATCCTTGTGTCGAAGCAGAAAACTCAGCTATTGCTGTTAAACCATTCTCTTCATAAATAGAAAAATATTGGGGATACTTTGTTAACATATATCCCTGCTCCAGCTTCACAATAACTCTGAACACGGTTGTATCGGAGGAAACGAATATCTCTCCTATTTTTACTTTGTTTGCAGTTATATTGATACGGAAATTAAATGCATAGTATGGGGTTTTCCCCTCGAAACCGGTGTAGTCCTTAATTGCATCATACTCGCCAAACACGTTGTTAAGCAAGTTTCGGCTTTCATCTTTGAGATATTTAGACATAGAGTTAATCAAATTCATGTCTACACCAGGATAGTAAAACCTTAGAGTGCCGTTACCATTTGGAATGTGTATTTCCAACTCTATATATCGCTTATAACTAGCTGAAAACCCGGTACAATGTACATTTACTGTTTTACTTATCTCTCTGCGTTCTCCATTTATCAGCTGATATCGTAGTGTGAATGTAATTTTAAAGGAACCCTCTGCCTCCGCAGACCCTTCATATACAACTGTTATATCCCTGTTTTGTAGTATCTGGTTCTCAATTATGCTTCTATTAATGATATTCACACCCTTGGTGGTGTAATACTCGAGAGTTTCTATCAAAATTGGGGGGCCTGACGTTTCGATTTGAATTTTGATATCGAAGGGCTCCCCTGCCATAATCCAGAGTTCCGAGGGGTTTACTTTAACCTCTACATCAGGCTCTTCAACTTTCAAAGTGATAGCTACAAGGTCGTAGCTTATAGTTATGACCTTAGAGTATTCCTCGTATCCATTAGCTGTCACCCTTAAACTATATGTACCCTCCTCTATGTTCTCAACATATAATGTGCCATTCTCCGAAGTGGCGCCGATGTAAGCATCGTTTAGGTAAATCTCGGCACCTTCTATAGGTATACCTGTAAGGCTCTCAACCCTGAATGTAACATTATAATACTTTTTCTCTTTACCAGGTGGTGGAGGCTCCTCGGATTTGACAGCTATTTGTAGTGAAGCTTTAGATGTTGAAATACCATCGTAAGCCTCTATTACATAGGTATATCCACCCTCCATTTCTGGGGTATCAGTAAACGCGGCCACCTCTCCTGGTGCTACATTCCATTTTTCATATACTTTTTCAGTTTTTCCATCCGGCTTGTACACATAGGCTTGAACCTGACAGTTGAATGATGCATTAAGCATGTAGTAAATCTTAGCCTTCTGGCCGACCTTTACAACATTCTTCTCGGCCCACGCAAAAACTAAAGGTTCAAAATAAAACCCTTCATGTCTAAGATATCCACCGTATCTCGTGTCGACTATTATTTTTTCTCCATCGAATAATCCACCCATTCTCACTATCTCCTTAACCTTTAGAGTGTCATCCGAGACGTAGAGAACATTAATAGTGCCACCTTCCACTACACCTGAACCTGAGATAACGTCAACCACGAGGATTGGAAATTCAAGCCAACATACTCCGGATATCCCACAGTGATGATAGACAACAGGCCCCTGGACAACACCTAACACCGTAACCTCCCCAGTTGGGTGCAGTAGGGTTATTGGTACTACAAAGGGAATCAAAAAGATGGCTTTGAGATTTAGCACAGGTACTCTTATCTTGTAATTATTTATTTAGGTTTCTAGACTCAAGTGGTAATAGGATAAATCAGTTTTTGACCTGGTTCAGGGAATGGTATGCCTGAAACAGCTTACCAATGATCTTATTTACAGTCTTTTGTCTTCCACCCTTCAATCTTAAGATTTTAATCTTCTTTCCTGTGTTTGCAGTGTCATATTTGAATTTCTTGTCAAAGGTAGCTATTATTCTTATGTTTCTTCTAATACAGTACTCTACTATCTTTTCGTAGCTTCTTACATTCTTAACAGCTGAATTTGGCTGCCATACCGCTCCAATACCCATAATGTTCAGTCTCCTCTGGATACTATAATATAGCTCTCTGGGCACGGTTCTATCAAAGAAGAATAGTGTTAAGTATTTCTTCTTAACACCTTTATCTGGCTTAACCATTTTATTATCTTCCTCCCTCTATTACCATGTGGACGCGGTCCTCGTAATTGACATGTTAAATGACTTCCTCAGGCCAGGTGCGCCTCTAGAAGTACCAAATGGTAGAAGAATAATTCCAAATATAAAAATGATATTAGAAGAGGCTAGAAGACGGAAAATCCCCGTAGTATATGTATGTGACAGCCATCTCCCAGAGGATGGAGAGTTTAAGATTTGGCCCATGCACGCTTTAGAGGGAAGTGAAGGTGCCAAAATATACAGTGAAATCAGCCCGCAAGGCAGAGACTACATCGTCAAGAAACGGAGGTACAGCGGGTTCTTCCAAACAGACTTGGATCTACTATTGAAGGAACTTAAAATTGACAGGCTTTTCATAACTGGTTTACTCACAAATGTATGTGTTTTATTTACTGCCGTGGATGCATACATGAGAGGTTATGATACCATAATACTGTCGGACGCCACAGCTTCTTTAACAGATAAAGATCAGGAGTACTTTATAAACTACATTAGAAACATACTGAAGCTTAAAGCCGTAACTACAGAAGAAGCTGTTAAGATTATTCAAGGTAAAGAGCTGGCTTCCCAGGAAGGGCTCTAGAAGCCTTACCCATTGGGTCATAGGTGGCCTTCTCTTCCTCCATTATTTTAACATTCTCTAATCCGGTTCTGTCGATTATCATCTGTCTTAACGTCTTTAACATCTCTATTTCAGCCTCCCTAGTAGAATAGGGCCATTTTCCCTCTCTTCTAGCAATTTCCCTTGCAATCGCTTCAGCCACTTTTCCATACTTCCTTAAATACTCTTTGAGCTGACCCATAAGCTTACCTAGAGCAACCGGGCGTTCTACCTTAATCTCTTTAAGTGCATCATACTTCCATGCCGATGCGACGTAAACGTAGAGTTTCTTTGGCTTCTCCCCTTTGATAACATTGATTATTTGATTCGCGTCCTCCACAACTTGTAAGACTGTCTCATAAGCTTTTTCGACATTTTCGTCTACTAATTCAGTTTCTGGCTCCGGCCAACTCTCAAGCGATATGAAGCCTTTGTTTCCCATCCTTTCCCAGATTTCTTCGGCGATATGCGGTATTACAGGCGCCATGACTCTAATCCATCTATCTTTTACATAGCTAAATGTGTCAAAGTTCGCTGACCCATATTTCAGGTAAGCCTCGACATCGTTTAGCATATTGAAAAATGCTTCAACAACAGCCTCTCTTAGCTTAAATCTTTCAT
The DNA here is from genome assembly GCA_037917685.1 of Thermoproteota archaeon. Lineage (GTDB taxonomy): Archaea > Korarchaeota > Korarchaeia > Korarchaeales > JAOZGB01 > JAOZGB01. The sequence continues at coordinate 318,729 of JAVCBU010000012.1, read as the reverse complement.
AGCACTCCGTTACCTTCGAGACCATTCTATTAACCCTAGAAATGATCCACCGATCTAAAACGTTTTTAGTACCATCCTTGTTTCCTTGAATCTGCATTATTTGCCAAAACCTTCTAAGTTTTCTGCCCACTGTCATAACATTCCTCTCACGCCAATCTGTGACAGTGTTTAGGTCAGCCTGGGAGATTATGTAAAGCCTATACCAATCTGCGGAATACTTCCTTGGAACTTCCACTAATGGTATAACGTTTCCCTTGCTCTTACTCATCTTTGATCCTTCTCTTATCACAAGCTCGTTAAGTGTAATCATCCTCGGCCATTTCTCCCTTGGAAATAGGGCAACGTGATGAAATATAAAGAACGTCAAATGATTGGTTATGTGAGGAATGGCAGTGTGCCTCTGGTCAACAGGGTACCAGTATTCAAACTCATCTCTGATCTCTTCGAGTTCTCTGACCGAAATTCCGGTCTCTTCAACTATTTTCTCGACTTCGCCTTTACCTAGGAACACGTAATCCCAAAAACTTGGATTCAGCTTTTCAGGGGGTATCCTTCCCTTAATTCTATGAATTACGGTATAGAACGCCATGTAGATGGTAGAATCTGATAAAGACTCTATTATCCACTTTTTATCCATGGGTAAAGGTGTACCTATGCCTCTTCTTCTAGCACATGGCCTTTTATCAAGCCATTCAATCGTATCTTCAAAAAGTCTTCTGTAGTTTTCAGGTATGATTCCCATATTTCTTAAAGCCTCTCTAACCTTATTTTTCCAGTCTTCTCTACTATAATCTATAAACCACTGATTTTCAAGAACAGCAACTGTTACCTTACCTCCACACCTGCAAACCACGGGTTTTTTGAGAGCGGAAACTTCGTAGATTTTTACCGCTCTGTTCATTCTTTCAAGCCACTCTACAACCTTTGGCTTTACGTCTGACACCTTCCAACCCTTAAATGGGCCGACTGTTAGAACACCTGAGTAGTATTCGTCTTTGTATACTTGTTCTGTTGCTTTCTCAAGCTTATCTTTCTCCATCTGGCTTTTAACCCCGTATTTCTCGCAGGCATCCTTTGCGGGGTAAACACTGTATCCCTCAATTCTTATAATTGGGATAGGCTCTAACCCTTCAGCGATATCCTTTTCTACTCCGTATTCACTTGGATTACGCTTTATATCTATTAGTGCCGCGTAGTCGTATGGTGCATGCGCTGGAACAGAATAGACAACGCCGGTCGCCTCATCCGTATCTACGAAGGGGCCCGGTAGAACCGGGACCTTTCTGTCTGAGCCTGGCACGTCTGCATATTTCCCTATGAGTTTCCTGCCTGGAAATTCCTCAATGACTTCAACCTTATATCCTTGCCTCTCTATCTTAATTATCGAGTCTTTTGATATGATCCATCTCTCATTGTTAACTCTAGCAAGGGCATACCGTCCGTCAGGATTGATCCATATGTTTGTTACACCAAATATAGTTTCAGGCCTTAAAGTCGCAGCGACGAGGTACGAGTTATTATCAAGCTTAAACTTGATCCCTACATACTCTATAACTTCGGGCTTGATCTCGTCGCCACCCAATATGTCATCTTCACCAACAGCGTTCTCCTCTTCAAGACAGTAAAGTATGGGGTAAGTCCCAGTAGTTATATGTCCAAGCTCGTAGAGGCGTTTAAACTGCCATGTTATGAACGAATTGTACTCTGGATCTCCAGTTGTAAATCTTCTTTTCCATGTTATACTAAAACCTAATGCATCAAAGTCGCTGCTAATAACACTTGAAAAGTAGTTAGCAACATTTCGTGGATTCTCGAAAGACTTTAATATTTTGTCCACTGTTTCCGGGTTATCTTCGTAAAGGGATATATAGTATCGGTTTATCTTAATAGATTCTTCATCTCCAGCTCTTATCCTAGCAGAGATTCCCTCAATCGGCGTTCCAGTTATGTGAAACGCCATCGGGAAGAGAACATTATAGCCTCTCATCCTTTTGTATCGTGCGATAACATCCCCTGTAGTATATGTCCTGCCATGACCTATGTGGAGAGGACCAGAGGCATACGGGTAAGGAACAGTAATAAAGTACTTCTTTTTATCACTTTGAGGCATTGCGTCAAAAACTCCATGTTCCCTCCATTTCCTTTGCCATTTCTTCTCTATTCTTCTGAGAGTCATCTTAAAACTCTCGAAGTCTTTGGACATCAGGCTAAGTATTAATCATGTAACACTTTAAATTTTGACTGTAATCCATAAATTTTAAACATGACCCACCTCAAACTCAAAGAACTCAACCTCTATAAGCCAGGTAGGTTTTTCCCACCCATATCGATAACTGGTGATAAATGCAATCTGTCATGCAAACATTGTATGGGTCTCTGTCTTAGACACATGATTCCCGCGCCTACCCCTGAAGTACTCCGTGAAGTTCTAGTTAAAATTAGAAAGAGAGGTGGATACGGGGCCCTAATAAGTGGAGGAGCAAACGAAACAGGAGAAGTTCAACTAGGCCGTTTTCTGCCCGTGCTAGACTGGGCTAAGAAAACATTAGGCCTAGCCTTTAACATTCACACTGGGCTACCAACCCGCAAAACAATTAAGGAAATTGCAAAATACAAGCCTGGAACAGTCTCCATAGACATAATAGGATGTAACGAAACCATAAAGGAGGTTTTAGGTTTAAAAAGAACAATCAAGGACTACGTAAAGGCTTTATCAGCCCTGTCTACTGCAGGCATAAAGGTTACCCCCCACATAATAGTTGGCCTTCACTACGGCCGTATTAAGGGAGAATTTAAAGCGTTAAAGATGGCAAAGCTTGTAAACCCTTCAAAACTGGTTATAATAGCGCTTATCCCTCTACCAAACACGCCTTTCGAAGACGTTGAACCTCCGTCTCCTCAAATGATAAGTAAGATTATAAATATAGCCTCCAAAGTCCACCCCAATTCAAAGCTCATACTTGGATGTATGAGACCATTTAAATTCAGAGATGAAATAGATAAAGCAGCTATAGAGGCCGGTATAAACGGAATAGCTATACCCTCGGTTACAGCGATAAAATACGCCAAATCGAAAGGTTACAATTTAAGTTGGAAAAAACATTGCTGTGGGCTGGAACAAGCCGCGTTGCGTTCATAGCATTTAGTGTGTAGGAAGACTCCATCGATAATGCTAAGAGGCAGGAGACTCTATCAGCCATCCTTTAAATGTAAAATAAGATAGAACAACCCAACTACTATCTCATATAGGTCCAATCTGGATCCAAATATTTATGTCTTAGCTTGCATGCTGTTTTTAATTCCTCATCGGTGAATGATGACTCTTTGAGCTTTGTTTTAAACACTTTTTCGAACCCTTGCTTTAAAGCTTTGGATACCTCGATAAAATCTACTTTTCTTCCAAGCTCCTTTTCCAGACTAGTAACTCTTCCTTTAATAGTAGTTACGCCTTTATCTTTGAGTTTTTCACCTGGGACTATTAGGACCCTGGACATGAGTTCCGTGTCAAGTCTAGTAAGTATCGTCCCATGTTGAAGGAACCCTCCATACTTTCTTGTCTGCGCGTTACCAGATACTTTCTTCCCGCCTATTACTACGTCATTCACCGGCTTAAATTCTGCATTAGCACCGATAAGCCTCAGAGATTCAACTATTGCTTCACATACAACCCTAAAGGACTCCTTAATGTTTCTAGGGACAACTGTCCCTGGAAGTGTTACGAAGCTATATGTAACTTCTCCATCGTACATATGGAGAACAGCTCCGCCGCCAGTTTGTCTTCTTACGATGTCTATCCCATTCCTTAAACATTCAGCTATATTAACTACATCCCTTATTCTTTGGAAGTACCCTATGGAGACTGCCGACGGCGCCCACCGGTAAACTCTAACTGTGTCATCTATGAGACCTTTAACCCTGAGCTTTAACATGGCTTCATCTAACGCCATATTTGTGAAGGCATCCCTTGCTCTATCTACGATGAATCGCATTTTAAACACCCTTCTACAAGCTTATAGGATTCTAAAGCCTCCGATCTACTCGGCTTCCACGCATAGTTATATATGGGTCCTAATGGTGTTTCATTATAAAAAGGCCTATTGCAAACGGGGCACCCTGAAGTTTGGAATGGAGATCCGGACTTTATAATGTTCAAATCCTTGGACGCTACCGTAATACATCTTATTACACCGCCTTCCGTAAATGTAAACTCCTCTAGACTATAGCCTTTCATTAAGAGGAATCTTGCAACCTGAACTCTCCTATAAGAGTTTAGGCTGGGCCTCCCAGTCATTTCGAGCTTTGTTCCTGGTACAGGTGTAAAAGCAAAAAGCGAAGGAATAATTTTCATGTCTCTTAACCTAGCCATCGTTTCTACAAGATCTTTTTCTGACTCACCTAATCCAGCTATTAAATGACATGTAACCTTCCAAGGACCAAAAATATCTACTGCGGCCATCATTTTACGCCACATTCCCTCCCATTCAAATCCGGGTTTTACCCTATCGAAAACCTTTTTATTAGCAGCATCAAGGGAGATGCCTACCCTCTCTACTCCAGCCTTTTTTAGAGTCTCTAAGAATTCTATAGAGAAAGGATTAACAGCTACCGAGATTTTGTCAACGTCTTTTTCTACTAGGTTCAAAACGATATTAAGAGCCTGTGATTCCGAATCTCTTCTTCTCTGCACCTGGATACATACCCTCTTAAAGAAGCTGTTAAACATGGTAGATATTTTGTCTAAGACTATTTCCGTGGGGTACGCAGGCCACAATATTCTGGAAAGCATATCCGGATTAGAAGTGGACCCTTTAGATTGTGGGCAAAATAGACAGCTAGCAGAACAACGGCCTTTAATATATGTCATAAGATACGCCGTTGTGGGTCTAACTTGAAGTTTTACCTTATCCTTTCGCAATCCTATAAGGCTCGCTGTCCCTATAGAAACTCTGACCTTAGCAGGTGAGGTGGAAGGCCGCTGCAACCTTTTTACTCCCTACAATCCTGTTGAATGTTTTCCAAGCATCAACCGTTTTTTCCTCTATAACTTCCACACCACGTCTAATATAAAACTCTCTGACCTCCGGTAAGACCTCCATGTAGCCTAAATAACCCGTGCCTATAATCAATACTTCAATATCATCCGGGATTTTCCCCTTTAAATCATCAAGGCATAGCTTGTGGCCTCTTTTCCTCCACCAGTTTGGTTTTACGCTATCATGTGTAAGTATAAGGTCTCTATCATATTCTTTACCGTTTACTACGATTCTACCAAAATCGTAAGACTGTATCTTCACCTCAGGCAAGGCTTACACCTCTTTCATGCCCGCTAAGGCCATATACACGCCATGCTGGTATAAGTCCTGTCTTGTGACGACAGCGTTAGTAAGATAGCCTATGGCTCCTGATTTATACTTGCTTCCCACAATTCCGGAGATTCTATCCATCACAGTCCCTAGTTCATTTCCTGAAAGTACACTCTTTAAAATCTTTTCAGGCAGTTGGAACCAGCCTGTTGTTCCTGTAGATATTTTGCCGTACCTATCGATAATGGCGACAAAGCCAAATGCATACCATCTTCCCCATAGTAAGGATATTCCACCCTCGATTCCTACCCCATAATCTGAGGACGCAAGTTTTTGGCTTTCTAAAGCCCTTTTAAAGGCACCAATCATTGTTTGGATGCCTATGGGTTGGCTTGGAACTCCCGGGTTAATATTAAAGCCCGTTACCTCAACGTCTTCATTGAAGAAAGTGTCAAAAGTCTTCTTAACAGCATTTATCTTAACAGGATTCGTTGAGCCAACCGCCACAAGCACATTGTTTAAGAATATGCAGAATTTAAAATTTTAAAAGTCCGATTCTAGCAGGTGGACGGAAAAATATTTTTCTCTCTAATATTAGGGATTGTTCAAGGAGTAGCTGAGTGGCTCCCTCTAAGCAGTAAGACGATCATAATGATAATTTTGATTATACTGGGTGCGAATGCTGCCATAGCATACGATCTTGCAATAAGCCTCCACATCGGAACATTAATAGCTGCCTTAACAGTTTACGGGCCGATGATTATCCGGGACATTGCAAAAAACAAGTTTAAATCGGTACAGGCCAGATTCATTAGCTTAGCTTCTCTTTCTACAGCTCTTACAGGGCTTCCCCTATACTTTTTTGTTCATAAATTGTTGAGTATCGATGTAGCCTCCAGTCGATATGTTACGATGGCTTTAAATCTCCTCTTTATCGCAACAGCAATTATACTTTTAAAAACCAGGTTTAAAGGCGATAGAGATATGAAAGAAGTCAGCTTAAGGGACTCATTCATAATTGGAATAGCCCAGGGTTTCTCTGCAGTTCCGGGGGTAAGTCGTTCTGGAATAACAATTTTTTCAGCTGCTTTACTAGGTTTTAACGCTTCTGCGTCGTTAGATCTCTCGTTCATGCTCTCAATGCTCTCCATACCAGCTGCTGTTTTTATATCCTTAGCCTTCGGCGGGGAGCCTGTTACTGTGTGGTTCTTTAATATAAATGGGGCGGTGGCTGCTATTTCTGCAGCACTAACAGGAGTAGTCGCTATTAAAGTTCTAAGGAGAATAGCAGTCAATCTCGCATCCTCTAAGCTTATCCTTCTACTTTCAATTATAGCTGTAATTCTCGGTTTAGCCTCCCTCTTACCATGTTTAACATTTTATCTATTTGATTCTATCATCTCAATGTGATTAAACTAAAAATAGAATCTCTTGAGAAGTCGATACGTGTTTCCAAGGATATTAGGGAGAGGGCTAAAAAGGAACTCGGCGGGAAACTCCTCAGAAAGTTCTCAAAGGACGCCGTAGACTGTCCGGTTCTCGGTAAAAGGGTTTCATTCCTTCAATGCTACGTTTGTCCGAACTTTATAAGAAGGTATAAAGGGGAGCTCCACTGTAAGGGCGAAAAATTATAGTTCTTATTAAATCTAGTCTGAAAAATTCTTATATCTGGAAGGGTAGCTATCCTACATGATGGAAAACACTTTTTCCTACGCTTTCAACCTTCTAGGTAAACTTATCTCTTATAAGACTGACGTAAAACTTAAGAGATATGCAGACTGTGCATGGTTTATCGAGAAGGAGGCTAAATCATTAGGTTTGGATGTTGAAGTTTATGATTCGGAAATACTAGCCAAAGACGGTTACTCAAGACCTAACCTACTAATAAAGCTAGATGTTGGGAGCCCTAAAACCATATTATGGGTCACTCACTACGATGTTGTGCCTGCGGGATCCGGCTGGTCTAGAAACCCATACTCGTTGACCGTTGAGGGTGAAAAACTCTACGGTAGAGGGGCTGCCGATGATAAAGGGTGTATAGCTGCCTCCATGGCAGCTCTTAGAGAACTTGTTAAGGAAGACGAGCTTGATTTCAACATCCATCTTTTAATTTCAGTTGACGAAGAGGTCGGCGGAAAGCTCGGCGTTGGATACATGGTCAAAGAGGTGGGCGTTAAAGGGGACGGCGTAGTAGTTCTAGACTCCTCTCCTGAATACATTTCTATTGGTGCTTGTGGTATAGTATGGGCTGAAATTACAGTTGAGGGAAGCCAAGGACACGCTGCATATCCATTTCTACATAGGAATCCAATATATGACTGCCAAAAACTTATTCTTGGGATTAGAAGATATTCTTCCATGCTAGAAAATGTTAGAACTAGCTTTCCCGCTCCACCCGGGTCACCGAAGCCGTGGGTGTTTAGAAGATTGTCGGTCACGATGATCCATGCAGGAATGAAGGAAAACGTCATTCCAGGCGAGTGTAAGATCACAGTTGATAGGAGAATAACCCCAGACGAAAACCCGGATGATGCCTACAAAAAACTTGAGGTGGAAGTTTACAATATAGCCTGCCAGTATGGATTTAAGGTTTCGGAGGTCAAGCCCATTGCCAAACTTCCAGGCTATTACACAGATCCTGAGAGCTGGCTTGTAAAAAGATTCAAGGCTTCCGCGGATAAATACTTCAACAATCCTCCAATCGCCGTTGAACTAGCCGGTAACGATGGCCATTTCTTCAAAGACCTTAGAGTCCCGATAATATGCTATGGCCTAGCAAGGAAGAATACTAACTATCACGGCATCGACGAATATGTTAATCTCAGAGATCTTGAGGGTCTTATAAACCTGCTAATAGACTTTTCAAAGCATGGAAAATAAGCTAATAATTTATTTATTAATTGCCATGTAGAATCAAAATCGATTAACATTGACCGATCGTCAAGTACATCCCTTAGAGAAAGAATACCGGTTTCGAGTTGAATTCTACGATTATCCGACAGCGGGAAAACCGCCAAGTCCTATTAGAGCGTTAGAATTATCGATAACAGGGTTCGAGGTTGAGATTTATGGTGAAATATACTCGCAAGACTACGTCCTCTGTTTATCCGGGCATTTAGACTCGTACAGCTTTAACCCTCCCCCCGAAGGATATTATAATAAAGCTTTAATGCTTGCTAGGGCAAGGTCAGCATCACCAAGGCCGCCTCCCTACTATCAATATCATACTGAAAGTGTGTGTAAAGCTTTAGGAGAAGCCATAGTTGCATGCCTACTTTCAAAGCTGGGAGTTAAAAAAATCTATAGGCTTCCGGGATCCGGAAGCGTATGGAAGCCGCTAAATGCGGATTTCCTCGTTGATGTTGAGGGAAGCCTCGTCAAAGAAATATTTGAGGCTATATCCTCTCCAGCCCTTGTCGAAACAAGAGGCTACACGGTGCCGAGGGAAAGCTGGTTGAAAACGATCGCCAAGATGAGAAATCAGCTGTACGTTCTGAAAACTATATATCACACCCCACTAGACTCGCTCACCGTAGTAGTCTACACTGGCGAAACTGTGTCCACTCCCCGAAAAGTAATAGTAGCTTATACTCACTAGGTGATTCAAAATGAAACCATATATAATGGAATGGGCCGGCCTTTACCTTGACGCGATATCCCACTTTCTAGAGAAGGCAAGAGAGGAGGAAGCTGACCCATCTGAGAGACTGGTTTGCTATAACATGGCAGCTAGAATAGCCTCCCTTTTAGGGATGAAAGACCTAATCGCTGATATAGTCCGTGAGGTAAACGAGCTAGGAGAAGACTTTCCACTAAAAGGGTGGGTCAAGACATCAATAGCAGGCTATCTTAGAGTAGCCGGGAGAACAGGGAAGTTCAAGCCTCCACCTGTTTACACGGTAGGTAATGTCAGATTTACAGTGGATTTACTTCCAGTTGGAATTAGGATTAAAGGCTACATAGAAAATTTCAAACTGAAATCCATCAAGAAGCCTATCGACGGACGTGTAGCAGAGGACTATGCTATCTTTAGAGAGGAGATTGAAGGCTTCAAATCCCTAGCTTTCATCGGTAAGAATGGAGCATTGGATATCAGAGTGCCCTGCGTCTTAGAGTCATCCGAAGAAGGTTTAAAAATTGCTACTAAGGCAGCTCAAAAAATAATAGACGTGGTGAAGGCTTGAATAAGCCTAAGAAGTTAAACGTCGTTCTACTAGGCATCGGAGTAGCAATCATAGCAGCTACAATATACTATTCAGATCCTAAAACGGTTTTGGAGTATTTTAAAAAGGCTAACCCGGTGTACATACTTTTCTCAGTAATCTCTGCTAACATAGCTGTATACGTATACTACTTTGCCTGGTATATCCTTCTTAAAGATGAAATATCCCTTAGAGAAGCTATAAGTATTGGATGGGCAAGTCTATTTTTAACCACAGTAATTCCAACCGCTTCAGTTTCAGGTGAGATTCTCCGCCTATATCTTTCAAGAAAGGCGGGAGTTAAACTCGGAAAATCCGCTGCAGCCATAGCATGGCATAGGATGCTCATGTTGGCACCTTTCCTCACAGGATTCGCCCTTGGGCTAACACATCTATCCTCCGGAGACGCAACAATCGTAAGAAATATAATAGTCGCAGCCTTTTCTCTTCTAGCTCTAGCAATCATAATAATTTTGGTCTCAACATCTGAGAAATACCTCTTAAGATTTTCTAGCTTTTTCTCCAAGGCTCTAGGGGGGGAAGCTCAAGACATTGATCGAATCCTCTCCGAGTACATAAGCTCCTTTAAAGCTTACAAGGGGGAAAAGCTTCTGTTGCTGTCCTGTCTTGCGTTAGGCTATTTGTCATGGGCTCTTAACATGCTGCCATTGTTTCTCATCTTTAAAGCCCTTGATATGCAAATACCTGTGACATTAGGACTCTTCCTATACTCCGTCATCGTGATTATTACTATCATACCATTCGGCATACCGGGGGACGCCGGAGTTAGAGAAAGCGTGATGAGCTTGACCCTTATATCCTTCGGGTTTGAAAAATCTATTTCTACTACTGTGACGATTTTGGCATCCACACTGTCCACATTTCTAAATCAAACACTAACAGGCTTAGTATACTTCTTATTTAAGGCAAGGAAAATCATGAGGGAGCTGTCTAATCTTCATGACATAGGTATTTGAAAGACTAACTTTATTCGCTGGTAAGGTAAAGCCTACCTAGGGTGTAGGAAACGCTTGGTTTAAATAAGCCCTACAGCTCATAATTATTGTGTAGCATTATTGCATCATAACTTTCAATTTATTCCTGGTGATGTTTATGCCCGGAGCTAGGCAGTATTCCTGGCAAGATGTAAAAACGGTTCAGAAGGGCCGCCACTTTACATCGTACATAAACAAGCCACTTGAGGATGCCCTGGTTTTTGTACTTGCAAATTACACTAATATATCAGCGGATGCTGTAACTGTTTTCACTGATTTGTTGGCATTTATATCGGCTTACTTGATGATAGCAGGATACCATGCATATAGTATAGGCTTGATGCTCGCCGTTATGATTCTGGATGGAACTGACGGAAAACTTGCTAGAATAAGAGGAAAGCCCACTAAGATAGGGAAGCTTGAACATTCTCTGGACTTTCTATATGAGCAAGTATGGTATGCGTCTCTCGTATACGCAGCTTACATGTCTATTGGTGAGACAAGCATACTTATCGCTGGACTTTTATGGCTTGTAATCGATGGGTATGTTAGACATATATACCAGCTCGGTTGGATAGTTAAGGGAAGCCCGGTGAAAAGCTGGGGTGATACCGGGAGAATTATCACCACTATTGATGGTAGAAGAAACGTCTACATATGGTATGCTTTTGTGTCATATCTTCTTACAAAAGATTTTTCTCTGTCAATTCTGTTTTCACTGTTTCACTCATCGTTTACGGCGGTATTCTACACTTTTCTAAGCTTTATGGCTTTTAGAGATGTAAATAGCTAGGCTGGTCTTGTAAAGTGTGGTTGCTCCGTAAGTTTCATAGGCGTTGGAAGCGGCCTCCAGGGTTTTCCACTTGTTTCTTCTCTTATCATTGAGGCAAGCTCTTCTGCTTTAAGTCTCTTTTTCTCTCCGGTCTTTCTAATTCTAACCATTAGACTCCCATCTTTAACTTCATCCCTCCCGGCAACTGCAATGTAAGGTATCCACATTTTCTCAGCGTCAGCTATCTTCCTCGAGAGTCTCAGATCCCTGTCATCTAATTCAGTTCTAACCCCTAGGTTATTTAGTTTCTTAGCCTGTTCTTCAGCATATTTAATCTGTTCCATCGAGACAGGTACAACTCTAACTTGCACTGGAGATATCCAGACTGGTAGCATAGGTTTAACTCCAGCCTTCGCCTTTTTAGCACCCTCCTCTAGAAGGCAGTAAATGTACCTTTCAATTGAGCCTATTGACGAGTGTATTATGAGGGTTCCCTTCTCCCTTCCATCTTTGTCAACAAATGTTATTCCATATCTCTCCGAGTCTTCAACATCAAGTTGCACAGTGCTCAGCTGGGCGTGCCCGCCTACAGAGTCAACAAACTGGAATTCATGTTTCATCGCCCAGTAATGCTTCATCTCTGGGAGTATTTCTATTAAAGCAGGCTTATTGATGCCTCTAAGCATTTCGAGAATTTCTGGTTTAAGCTTGTGATAGTACTCTTCCACCACTCGGAATGCTACAACAAAATCAACTTCTAAGTCCCTAAGCACCTCAGCGAATAGCCCGAAAAGCATCTTATATTCCTCTAAAGCCTGTTTCATATCCATTGTTAAGCAGTGGATGTCAGGCATAGTAAAAGCTCTTAACCTCCTGAGCCCTACACACTCTCCTCTTTGCTCCAGCCTGAAAGAAGGTGATAATTCGAAGAACCTTGCCGGCAGATTCCTATACGATATTGTTGCATCTTTCAACATTTCAAACAAGCCGAAATCCCCGGCAAACCTCACAATAAGCTGTCTCCCATCCATTGGAACTACATAGTTTCTTTCTCTAAACTTCTCAGCCTGCTCCCTTATTGCGTCAACTTCAAGCCTATACATAAAAGGAGTCTCAATCCTCATCGCTTTAACCCTATTTGCAAGTTCAACTGACAAATCCTCGATCAAGCCTTTCACAAGGGCTCCCCTGGGGTAAAACCTAAAGTGGCCAACATCGCTTGCAGGCTCGTAATCTACGAGTTCAAGTCTTCTCATTAGCTCTATGTGAGGCGGCTTCTCTCCAGACTCATGGGAGAGGTCTATTTCATCCATTACAAATGTCTTAAAATCTTCACCTATCCTGTTAAGGGTGTCAACTGTAGGTTCCAACTCCGTCCCATCAGGCATCAAAACCAAGAATTTTCCAGGCTTTTCCTCAGCCTCAACTATGACGGGTTTACCTGGCTTAACCTCCCTAAGGGTTTCAGCTAGTGGGTGGCCCTTACATCGAATCTCAAAAGCCTTATACCAGCCACCAGGCACACGGAAAACCTCAAATCCGGAAGATTCGCATTCCTCAGCCAACATGTCTATCAGTTTTTCAGCCTTCTTAAAGGGTGCTGGCTTGCTAGTTAGGTGAACCCACGGGTAAATAACAATCCTCCTTGCATTAACCCTTTTTGAAACATCCTTTATCTCTTCTAACGCGTTCTTAATCAGGTTTTCATCATCGCCGTCTTCGATGGCCGTGTATACTACTAGACAATCTTCTATAAGGAGATGGCGCTTTTCAGGCTCTTTAGCTTCTTTAACAGCCTGTTTTTTAACCCAGTACTCTAGTTTGTCAGCGTGTATCATTAGAAGTTTCAATTGCTCACCTCCAAGACCTTAACACCATCTTTAGATACACTGCTCTTGAATGGTTTGTATCCAATAGTCTCGAGAGATTTAATAATTTTATTTGTAAACTCCGCATCAGATAGTATTAAGACGCAGCCGCCACCTCCGCCTCCAGAAAGTTTTCCTCCATAAGCACCATTTTCCAGTGCAATATTAATAACCCTATCTATCTCATCTGTTGAAACCCCCATAGCCCAGAGTAAGCCTTGGTTAACCAACATTAACTCTCCTAGAAGTTTAAGATTGCCGTCCCCCATAGCCTTCAATCCAACGTCAATCAGCAGATCTACTGTTTCCATTATTCTCCTCATGGGCAGCCCTACCCTCCTAACTCTATCAGCAACCTTACGAATCATAACGCTAGTGGGAGTTCTTTCGTTAACACAACAGATTACAAGGGGAATATCCACTTCTATGTCAACTTTCCTTACAATCATGCCATTTGAAACCCACTCTATAAGTACTATCCCTCCATAAACTGCACAGGCAGGCCCTGTCTTACTAGCCTTGCCATGGATTATCCTTTCGAACAAGTAAACATTCTCTAAAACCTCTTCCTCATTCATTTCTAAATCTGCGAGGATAGAAAAACCTTCTACAATGCATGCTGAAACGGACGCCGAACTGGCCATACCAGATCCTACAGGGATGTCACTCCAAATTCTAATCTCGATGCCCTCGCTAAACCCATACTTAGAATATAGTTCAGACAGTCCCCTAGCGAGAATCTCAAGCTCCCTAGGGCCTTCTCCTTTGATGCCTTCCGATTCTATCTTCCCCACGTATTCGCCCGGATACGCATTTGAGACTATCTTAATAGTTTTATCTCTTCTAGCTTTAAGTTCAGCCTTACTTCTTCTTTCTACTCCGCATGCCAGGGCTCTTGACCTATACAGCACAGCGTGTTCCCCAAAGAGGAATGCCTGCGATGGAGCTGAGACCACAACTCTGTCTGGCATACAGGCATCCGAATAATGCCTTACATTAAAGCTTTATTGTAGTCCCGTTCCCACGGATGAACCCGCCCCTTATCCTGGTGGAACTTATAGGTTCGCCATTTTCAGCTAACATGGTTGGGATAACTACAACTACTAGTTTTTTTAAGCCCCGTCCAACTCTTAAACTATTTAGCTTTAAGGCTTTAGGATAAGTCTCAGGACTCACAAATAAGGCTTCAAGTTTTCTAATCCAAAGTGCAGGTCCATAGTCATCCCTTAACATATAAAATACCGCCTTCTCGATGAATCCTGATCTTTTTAAATATCCAACAACGTTTTCGAATCTTTCCCTGAAACTCTGAATCTTATCTCTAAAAGCTTTATTCCCTAGCATCTCACTTGAAGTGATACCTACGATTACAGTTTCAGATAAGGTGAATGCTGCATTTAGCAATGCTTCATGCCCTGCGTGAAATCTATCAAATGTTCCGCCCACCGCTGACAGCCTAAAACACGGCACCGTCATCCTGTATCCTGCTTTAAACAAAAACTTTAAACAATATAATAATCACACACATAGACGTGGATAGCCCTAGGAAAACAAAGCTTCTATCGCTGATAGCAGTATGGACGGCTGTTAGAGTAGCAGCCACGGCTATACCTACGTTTAAAATTCCCGGATTACCGGGATATTTTTCAGCAGCGGAGTTTCTCTCCCCTCTTTCAGGAGTACTATTAGGGCCTATGGGGGGCTTCATTCACGGCTTATTGTACGGGTTGATAGCCAGAAGCATTTTCCAGTATAGAAACATATTTGGAATACTATCCTTTCTCCCAGATATTGCATATTGCACGGCTCCCGGGCTTTTGCTGAGCGATGGAGGGTGGAAGCCTCTCTTACTTTTCTATATCATAGGTCTAACAACATGGTACACCTATAGAGGCGGGGTTGGATTAAAACACTATATGCCCCTCGTTACATGGGAGCAGTGGCTTGCCATAGTAATAATTACCCCCCCATTAAGGAACTTTGTTAGAAGAAAAATAGCTCGTATACCCTCATTAAACATCGACGACTTCAGTGCAAATCCATTAGATGCCTGCTCAGGTATAGCCGGATACCTTGCTGCTTTCTGGATGTTAGCATGGGTTACAAAAATGTCGGGAGTTCTTGTTGGGAACAATCTATGCTTTTATCTATTAAACTTCACAGCTTATCAGTACTGGGTACCAATGATCCCATATTACGCTATTGCGGACGGGTTAGAGCAGCTGGTAGCGGCCGTCATAGGGGTGACGACAGTCTATTCGCTGGTAAGGACAGGCCGAGTTCAAATGTATTATAGCTTTGGAGAGGACGAAGCTCTAAAACATGAAAATTAGGGAGAGACAAATTGAAGTTTAGGGCTGTAACATTTGACTACTGGATGACACTTGGTAAGCCTAAGGTATCGATGGAGAGGTTCACTATTGACAGGGTGAGAAGGATAAGTATCGTGCTTAGGCGTCAGGGCTTTAAATTTGAATTTAAAAAGTTGTACACTGCGTATATTGAAAGTCTTGAGGAATGTAGTTTTATTCGAAAAACCACGTATCGTGAAGTTCCTGTAGACAAACATCTTGAAAAGATGCTATCTAAACTGGGATTAAAAATTCAGGTGGAGGATGAGCTTAAAGAAGCCTTTGTAGAGCCCTTTTTCGATTATTTCAGATTTTACCCGGACGCAGAGTCAACTTTAGCAAAGCTTAGGAAAAAGGGGTACAAGCTTGCAGTAGTTTCGAATACGCCGTATGGCTGGGCTAAAAGGAGATATCTCGTAAAATCAGGACTTATCAAATACTTCGATGTGCTAACCTTCTCCGACGAGGTGGGGGTTAGAAAACCCTCCGTTGAACTCTTCTACTATACTTTAGACCTCCTTGATGTAAAACCAGAACGTACGGTTCATGTAGGAGACAGCAAAGAAGATGTGGAGGGTGCATTACTATCAGGTTTATACCCGGTTCTTTTCGACTATGGTCAAGAATTAGGGTTAAACAACTACGCAAAAATTCTCAAAATAAGAAAGCTATCAGAAATTCTGGATATCTTAGATTAGAATAGTGTAGTTTGTCTGAAAGAAACAGATGCTTTCCTAAGGCGTTCAACCGCCTTCCTAACCCTTTCGACGTTAAAGTCTCTCTCTTCGCAGAGAAACTTTATGATCCCTTTCTCGTCGATGCTCCCCCATCTGAGATCATACTCGTCAGTTACTTCCGGATTAAGAAATATAGATCTAACAGCTTCGTAGTCGAAGTCTAATGTTAGATTCTCATACTTTATGATATTTTCTAGGGTTTCGTATTTTTTAATCAGCTTGTACGCCGTCTTTGGACCTATACCTTTAACTCCCTCGTTATAATCGGTTCCTATTAGTATAGCGAGGTCTACAAGTTGCTCTCTCCTAAGGCCTAAATCCGATAGCGCCTCATTTAAAACTACAAGTTCAGGGTTTAGCTTGACAGCCATCTTTTTCTTCCTATAAAACCTCCTCCCCGAGATAGTTAGATTCCTAACAAGCCTTTCAGCCCCGAACAAGAGCGAATCATAATCCTGACTTGCTGATGCCCAGATATCCCCCTTTTCAGTCATATACGCAGCTTGCGCCTCTCCTTCGGATGGAGCCTGAACCCATGGAACCCCCATAAAGTTTAAAAGAGTCTTAGCATCATTTGCCATAATTTCAGATAGGGTTGCTGTTTGCACTGCCTTAGACCAAGCAGTTTCGAAGTCTCCTCTAAGAACAGCTTTCTGATACTCTCGTAGAGCTTCCTCCCTCCTTTCCTTCCGCTCCTCTATTGTAGCCCTTTTAAGCTCTGGGGGCTTCCCGTCAAATACATATACAGGTTTAATTCCATACTCCATAAGTCTGACAGTTCTGAAAAGTAAGCCGTTCAAGTGGCTTGTAATCCTCCCGTGTCTATCCTTAAGTGGCACCCCAGGACCAGTCCTTATGATCGCAAGAAACTGGTATAAGGCGTTAAAAGCATCTATGGCCACAGTTTTACCAGCAAGAGACTCGAAACTTATAGGTTTCCTCCTGATGAGGTCTCCCAGCTTAACTCCCACTACTCTCACCCATCAAAGCCCTGAAATTCCATTTATCGAGGTCTAAGATAATGCTTCTCATAATATCAGCACCATCTGATAATGTGAACATCAATTTAGCTACATGCTTACAAAATCTCTTAGCCACTGAAACTTTACCCCAGTCAGCGCAATCATGAAGTATAACCTTTCTTTTAAGATCAATGACGATATGATAGTCCTTAACAGTAGCTTCAATAACCTCATCTCTACGTAATACCCTAACACTGCTATCAGGTATGCCTAAAGCCCGTTTAAGCCTGACACTATCGGTGAGAATGGAAATAAGCTGTTCAATTCCCATATTCATAATCTTTCCCTCTGCTGGAATCTCAGGTTCTTTTAAAAGAGCAGGACCTTTAAGCTTAGAGAACCATTCATCTATCCTAGCTTTCACCTGCCTCTGTTTAGGGGTGAGACCGATATCTAAAAGTTCTATAAGCTCTAATGCATTTTTAGGCGCGAAACCCTTGAAGTGGTTATTGAAATACCCATATACCCTACTACACTTCGACTTTGCACTCATGACTTTAGGGACGAATTCCCTAAGCTCCTCCATTCTATAATGATAGTTATACCATGGCCTGGAACCTCTGCCATGCCATCTAAAATATGAGAAGTCTGCAGTTACTTCAACCTTCCCTGGGAGGCCTGGAGCATCTACAACAGTAAAAGCTACATTATGGTCTCTAAGTAAACCTATAACTTCTCCACATTTAAACCAGGAAGGATGCCTAAATTCAATTGCATACTCGTATCCCTCTGGAAGACTCTCTAAAAACTTTGAGAGAAGACTAATATTACACTGAAGCTTTGGAGGCAGCTGGAATAGTAACGGGCCTAGACGCTGTGTTTTTTTGAGTGGATCTATAAGTTTAAGAAACTTCTCTATGAGACTTCGGGGATCTGCAAGCATCTTTTTATGTGTTATATCACGGGGCATTTTGAGCGCAAACCGGAAGCCGTCAGGACTCCTTCTCGCCCACAGACGTGGAAGCCACACGGACGGAAAACTGTAAAATGTGGAGTTAACCTCGACAGTTCTAAAAACATCAAAGTATTGGCGGAGCTGATCTTTAATTTCTAAATAGAATGGTCCTACCCATTCCTCGTAGCTCCACCCAGAAGTTCCTATCAAAATATCTTCCATACTCTTAAATATAATTCCCGGCATCACTAATTATGCTTTCTATAAGGTGAAAGTATTGAACAAGGCGGAAATGATAGTTAGGATTCTAACGAAGAAGTATAAGAGAGACAAACATAACGACGACCCATTTAAAGTCCTAGTACATTGTATACTATCCCAACGCACAAGAGATGAGCAAAGCTACAAGGCCGTAGAAGAACTGTTTAAAAGATTTAGTACCCCCGAAGAACTGGCATCTGCTGATCTTGAGACTATTATGGAACTTATAAAGAATACTGGCCTGTATAAGGCTAAATCTAGATACATAGTTCAGGTTGCAAAAATAATAGTTGAAAAACATAAGGGTAAGGTACCTCGAAGTATGGAAGAGCTGCTGAAACTTCCAGGTATAGGAAGAAAATGTGCAAATATAGTTTTAGCTTATGGATACGGGATTCCTGCAATAGCAGTTGACACCCATGTATATAGGATAGCTAAAAGGCTTGGATTAGCGCCGTTAGAAGCTACACCTTTACAGGTAGAAAAAACATTAATGGAAAACCTCCCACGGGAACTATGGATATATGTCAATCATGCTTTCGTAGACTTCGGCAGAGACATATGTAAACCAATTAAACCTGAATGCAATAAATGCCTTTTACGGGAATCCTGCGCATACTACTCTAAAATGGGAAAAGAGTAGCAATAACTTATATAACAGCCTGTATACCCTCACTCGGCAGGTTCAGTTTAAAATAGCAAGGCTACTCCTTTGATCATTACTAGGCTACGTTGAAAGACTGATGTGCAGTATGCAGTAATAAAAATGTTTAAATTTTTAACCACATTGATTCTAACCGAGGGGCAATGAAGCCTTCAGCTCTTCTGATAATGAATAACATTAACCTACATAATCTTATAGTACTTTCAATGTCGGTTATAGTTGGGTTAGGCATAGGATTACTTGGATTCTTACTTGCTAGGCTCGTTTCACCCAGAAAAGATCTCCCACTCAAACAGCTCAGGTACGAATGTGGAAATAAACCTCTCGGCAGAGCTAGAGGATGGTACGCAATGCAGTACTACGCTTTCCTAATACTATTCCTAACAGTTGAGCCTATTTCCATATATCTATTTATTCTACTCATTATGGCTAATACAGCTCTTATAGATGTCTCTATTCTTTTCCTGCTAATTCTGGGCATGCTTGCGCCAACACTATATTTTGGGGTTAAGGTGGCGGGGAGGGTGAAGTTATGGCTCATGGAAGACTGATTTTACTTGGTAATCTTGAAGAATCCGCCAGAAAGGCAGCTCAGTGGCTTATAAATAAGAAACCTATTAGAACAATAAGGGACTGGGGTATTTCGTTTTCTCTTTGGCCTGTACACTTTACAACAGCATGTTGTGGTGCCGAATTTGCCGCGGCATCAGCTTCCAAGTATGATGCTGAAAGATTCGGCTTTTTACCCTTTGTTGCGCCTAGACAAACAAATCTCATGGTCATAGAAGGTACACTCACAAGGAAGATGGGTGAAGCTGCTAAAATTGTATATCAACAGATGCCTGAGCCCAAATATGTCATAGCCATGGGAGTTTGCGGCTTAGACGGAGGAATATTCTGGAATAGTTACAATATTGTTAGACCCTGGCAGATACTTCCAGTCGAAATATTTATTCCAGGTTGCCCTCCAAGACCGGAAGCCCTTGCCAGAGCAATTATAATGCTTCAAAAGAAGATCAAGGGTGAAACAGATGCAAAAAGTAGTCGAAAAGCTCCGTAGTATAGGGCTGGAAGTTGGTGAGGGCTTGAAGATAACAGTAGGCGCTTCCGAACTGAGAGAAAAAGCTGAGAAATTAAAAAGCATAGGCTACGATCATGTTAAATCTGTTACAGGGATAGATTATCCCGATAAGGGCGTGTTTAAAATCGTCTACCATGTTTCATCCTATTCAGATAAGGAACTTTCAACATCAATCCTTTCCATCGAAATTGAGACCTCAAGGGATAATCCCGAAGTACCCTCTCTTCTCGACGTGTGGCCTAGCGTTAGGTACCTCGAAGCAGAGACCTCGGAGCTTCTTGGTGTAAAGTTCCAAGGGAACCCCCTCGAGAAGGTAATGCTCCCAGACGATTTTAAAGGCCCCCCACCTTTAAGAAAAGACTTTAAAATCCCAGTAGAGGGGATTGAAAAATGACAGATAGAATCCTTGAACTTTACATAGGGCCTCAACATCCAGGCTCAGGCCACATGAGATTTCACGTAAGAGTAGACGGCGACATAATAGTCGAAGCCCAGCCCAATATAGGTTACGTTCATAGGGCAGTTGAGAAAATAGCCGAAACCAAAAAGTATATTCAGATAGTTCCCCTCGTAGAAAGGCCTTCCCTTGCAGATACCACCAGCCCAAACCTTTGTTATATTCTAGCGTTGGAAAAACTTCTAAAAATAGAACCGCCTGAAAGGGCTAGCTATCTCAGGGTCTTACTTGCAGAAATCAATAGGATTCACAGTCATTTTTATGGGATAGGAATATTAGGCATAATGATAGGCTCATCGACTGCTTTCATGTGGGGATTTGCCGATAGGGAAATTCTAATAGATCTTTGCCAGTTACTAACTGGTGCTAGAATCACATACTCATACATTATTCCAGGCGGAGTAAGAAGAGATATGCCAAAATTCTTCCCGGAGAGAGCGGAGAAGGCCTTGAAATACATTGAAAAAAGATTGAAAGATCATGAAAAGCTTTTCGTGGAAAACCCCGTGACTAAGGCTAGACTGGAAGGAGTAGGCATCCTTACAAGGGACGATGCTATAAAACTAGGCGTTGTTGGCCCCAACTTGAGGGCTTCAGGTGTAGCGTACGACGTTAGGAAAAATGCGCCTTACTGTGTTTATGACAAGCTTGATTTTGATATGGTTGTGCTAAAAGAGGGAGACTCCCACGCGAGGCTTAAAGCACGTGTTCTCGAAATAAAAGAAAGCATAAAGATAATTAGACAGATTCTCAAAGACATCCCTGAGGGGTCTATACTTGCCGAAAACTATTATAGGATGATACCACCCAAATGGAAAGACTATTACTCTTCAACAGGCATACTTAAGTTTCCAGCCATATTTGCCAGGCTCAAACCTGGCCCTGGCGAAGCCTTTGCAAGAGTCGAGGGAGCGAGAGGGGAATTCTTCTTTTATGTGGTGAGCGATGGCACAGAAAGGCCATATAGGCTTAGAATGGTCTCTCCATCATACCGAAACGTTATCCTATTTTCACATCTGCTAAAAGGCCATAGAATAGCCGATATTCCCTCAATCTATGGTAGCCTAGATTATTTCCCACCCGAGGCTGATAGGTGATGGATATGGGATTGGTAGAACTCGTTAAATGGCTCATAAACCTCCTGCTAAAGCCCTACATATTTACTCCAATTTTCTTCCCCGGCATACTTACAGCTTTCGTCTTGATAATTCTTCTTATATGGTTAGAAAGAAAGATAGCTGCAAAGGTACAGCTAAGATATGGGCCTCTCTATGTTTCAAAGAGGCTTGGGGGGATACTCCAACTTGTAGCTGATCTTTTAAGATTCCTATTCGCAGAGCCGATAATACCTAAGGATGCTGACAAGCTCGCCTTCATACTTGGACCAGTACTACTGTTTGGGACTGCATACATACCTGCAGCCCTTATACCTGTAAGTGACACCTTCGTACCATTCCATAGCGAAGTAAGCCTACTAGTGATCCTTGCGCTGTTATCGCTAAGCCCCCTCTTCGACCTAGTAATAGGGTGGGCAAGCAATAACAAGTTCAGCCTAATAGGAGGCTTGAGAGAGGGATACATAATAGTTTCCTATGAGATTCCCCTATTCCTGTCAACATTAGCAATAGTAATGCTATATGGAACCTTAGACATTGTAGAGATAGCCTTGAAGCATGAGTGGGGTATAATTCTAAATCCCTTAGCAGCGTTAACCTTCCTACTTATAATATTCATGTCAACAGCAAGGTTCCCGTTTGAAATCGCCGAGGCAGAAACGGAAATAGTCATGGGGCCATACACCGAGTATTCCGGAATCCTGTATGGGCTAACAATGGGCGCCTCATATGTTAAAATGTATATTCTAAGCCTTCTCTTTACAATATTATTCCTAGGCGGTTGGAACCCAACCTTCTGGCCGTTTACGCTTCACCCGATACTCCCAGGTTTCATAATGCTAGCTAAAGCCCTTATAATAATGGTCACAGGAATATTCCTAAGATCCGTCTACCCACGGTACAGGATCGACCATGCTTTAACCATAGGATGGAAAGTCTTACTGATACTGTCTTTAGCTGCCATAGGATACAGCATAATCTTTACATATCTTAAGGTGATGGTATGGGCGTAGTTTCAAATGTAAGAGGACATATACAGGCCCTACTAACAGGGCTTAAATACCTCCTATTGAAGCCGAGACTAACAATTCTATACCCAGAGCAGGCGGAAAAGCTTCCTGAAGGCTATAGAGGCATGCCTAGATATGATAAGAATAAATGTGTGAGCTGCTCTCTCTGTGCAAACATATGCCCAGCGGATGCGATGAAGATGGTTAAAATCGGAGAAAAGAGGTATCCCTCTATAAACTACAACAGGTGTATATTCTGCGGCTTCTGCGTCGATATATGCCCTACAGGGGCATTAGAGTACTCTCCCGTACACGATTACGCTTCTTACAGTCTTGAAGAACTCGAATTTTCCCCCGAAAAGTTAGCGGAGGGGCCGCCTGAAGCCCCCTTCAAACCGGAAATATTGAGGATAGAAACGGATGAGGAGGTGGGATTGAAATATGTACATTCCAAATCTTGAGATGTTAATATTCCTTGTCGCAAGCCTTGTTGGCTTAGCCTCAGCAGCACTAGCCATACTTCATAAATCACTCACGTATGCAGCCTTCTTCCTAGCGATACTTGGCATCTCAAATTCAATACTGATGTCCCTAATAGGCTTCACAATACTCGCTGTATTTCACATAGCAGTCTACGTAGGGGCTGCCGTAATATTCATTCTCTTCTCAGTAACTCTCCTCAAAGAACCCCCACCACCTACCCCTTCAATGAGTATGTTAGCCGGGGCAGCATCAGTGGTACTAGTGCTATGTCTCCTTATCGTCTTTAAAGGATTAAATGCCCAGGCCTTTGGAAATGTGAGTTATAAAAGTCTCTCGTCACTTCTAATATCCAAGTATAAATTTGCACTTGTCATAACTACATTAACCCTTGTAACAACACTTATTGAAGCATTAACTCTAGCGATGCGAGGTGAAAAGATATGATGGTGTATCACTACCTTATCGTTTCCGTCTGTATGTTTGGAATAGGCGTGTACGGTCTAATATCCAGGAGAAATATAATAAGAATCCTCCTCTCGGCAGAGGTAATTTTCAACTCGGCTCTGATAGCCCTGTTAGCTTTATCTTCAGCCTCAGCTGACCCGGCCTCCGGAGGGCTTATGGCCCTTCTTGCAATCACAATAGCGGCAGCCGAAGTTGGGGTTACAGTATCCATAGCACTACTTATGTTTACGCTTAGAAAAGAAGTAGATGTATACCATCTTGAGAGGTTTAAGGGGTGAAAGAAATGATACTCCAATATCCAATCCTGTTTCTAACAGTTATAGTACCAATAGTAGTATCCTTCTTCCAAGCAGTACTAGGCCGAAATTGGAAGCCTAAGGTTCACACTGCAATTTCAACAGTGCTCCTCTTACTCCCTCTAGCCATGGTGTCAGTGTTACTAATCCAGACAGGACTAAAGGAGCCTATAGCTGACCCTCCCTTCTTTAGGTCTGATATTGCAGGAAACTTCACAATGCTTCTGGACGGGCTAAACGCACCAATAGCCTTTTCTATAGGGCTAGTGACATCGTTTGTATCCCTATACTCACTTCCATACATGAAACATCGCTTCGAAGAAATGGAGCACGAAGGAGAGAAAGCCCCCTCATGGGGAGTCTACTACATGCTTTACGTTATGTTTTCATCAGCTATGCTTGGCACAGTTCTTTCAACAAACCTTCTGGAATTCTATCTTTTTCTAGAGCTGAGCCTTCTACCGAGCTTCCTACTAATAGCATTCTACGGCTACGGAGAAAAATCAAGAATTGCAATCATGTACCTCATATGGACTCACGTCGGCGCACTCGTATTCCTCGCGGGAGCAATGGTGATTGGGCTAACAACCGGAGTATTTGACATTATAAACCCTGAAACCTTAGCTGCAAATATGGCGCTCGGGGAGAAACTACCAGTATCAATGAGGATGACAGTAGTTGCGGCCCTAACAATAGGCTTATTCGTCAAGATGGCTGTGTTCGGAGTACACATCTGGCTTCCATACGCACATGCTGAGGCGCCAACTCCTGTTTCAGCCTTGCTTTCACCCAACCTTATAGGTATCGCTGGATACGCCCTCATAAGGATAAACTACACACTATTTCCCGAATCCTTCCCCAAACTCACCTCATACACTCTTCCTCTCGCACTTCTAACAATGATATACGGAGGATTAATGGTTCTAGCTCAGAAAGACTTCAAAAGACTTCTCGCCTATTCAAGCATATCACAAATGGGCTACATACTCCTGGGTGTTTCAAGCCTTCAGACACTAGGAGTAGCAGGCGCAATGCTCCACTACGCATCACATGCGGTAGGGAAAGCTCTTCTCTTCATGGTAGCCGGAACCCTGATAGCAGAGCTACACGGTTTGAGAAGAATAGACCAGATGGGAGGGCTGGCTTCAAAGATGCCCTACACTGCTGCGATGGCACTCGCAGGATTCATGAACATAACTGGGGTGCCACCTTCGCTTGGCTTTTGGAGCGAGATTCTAATCGTAGTAGGTGTAGTAAACAAAGCCTTCCAGGACGGAAGCTTCATACCAGTGGTAGCTGGGCTGGTAGTGGCCATAGGTCTTTCAACAGGGTATGCGTTTGTCACAATGAAAAGAATATTCTTCGGTGAGCCAGGTGAGAAAACAGAGAAGGCGCAAAAAGCGAGGAGAAGTCTGACCCTGCCTATGGCAGTAATAGCTGCAGTTGGAGTAGTACTATTCATAATTCCGTATGTATTTATTGATCCGCTTGCAAAGTTTCTAACATTATATCTAAAGGGATGATAAAATGGAGGCAGTAGCTGTGGCGGCGTGGCTGCTCCCATACGTGGGGGCGGCCCTAAGCCTTACTTTGAAAGGTAAACTGAGAGATTCAATTGCGGTATTGATGCTCTTGCTAAGCGCATTATGCTCAACGGTGCTCCTAAATACAGTTTTAGATACTGGGGAGGCTGTAGTATACGAAGCTAGTTGGGTTAAAACGATAGACTTTAACCTCCAAACTTATGTAGATAGTCTTGCGGCCTTTATGTCGGTAGTTGTTTCATGGCTGAGCTTTCTTATAGGATTCTACAGCCTTAAATATATGGAGCATGACACAGGTCTGACAAGATACTGGTTTTTCTTTGATTTCTTCGTTGGGAGCATGCAGCTGCTCGTACTTTCTGGGAACATCTTACTAATGTTCCTCGGATGGGAAGGTACAGGTCTAGCGTCCTACGCTCTAATAGGCCATTGGTACAGAGATGAAAAGGAGAAATGGGTAGGAGATCATGGCAGAGTAGCCCTAGGAGTACCAATGGCATTCTCCCCAAGCCATAGCGGGGTTAGAGCCATAGTTTTCACTAGAATAGGTGATGTTGGCCTACTTGCAGGTATAGCCGTGCTATTCGCTTTAACCGGAACTTTTAGTATTCAACAGATAGCTGAAAAGTCACCTGAATGGGCATCTGTACTCGCATCTAAGGGTCTACTCTTACCATTCCTACTAATATTCACACTTGGTGCTATGGCTAAAAGCGCCCAGTTTCCATTCCATGAATGGCTTGTAACAGCCATGACAGGACCAACATCAGTTTCAGCTTTGATACATGCGGCGACCATGGTTAAAGCAGGAGTGTACTTCATGTTGAGATTTTCACCTATATTCCACTATGCTGCCGTCCATTCATCAGTGGCCGCCCCTTCCATTCAAACCTATTTTTCAATAATAGCCCTTATAGGCGGATTCACAGCTTTCTTTATGGCAACCCAGGCGCTGGTGGCTAGAGAGCTAAAACTAATCCTAGCGTTCTCAACAGCATCTCAGCTAGGCTATATGTTTCTAGCCGCTGGAGCTTCAGGTCTCATCCACGAATTTCCAAAGGGATTCGCAGCGTGCTTTGGCCATCTGGCTTCACATGCGATATTTAAAGCATCACTATTCCTTGCAGCTGGGGCAATTATACATTCTGTTGAAACAAGATATATAGACGGTATGGGTGGCCTATCGAAGCATATGAAATACACGTTTACAGCCATGGTCATAGCAGCCTTGAGTCTATCTGGAGTTCCCCCTTTCATGGGATTCTGGACGAAAGACGCCATAGTGGAAGCAGCTAAACATGCGGGGCTGCAGGTTCCATTCATCCTTGGCCTGGTAACAGCGTTCTTAACAGCCTTTTACTCGATGAGAATGGTATTTAGAGTATTTCTTATGTCAGAGTCGGAAAATGTTAGGCACCTTAAGCGTGAACACAAACTTCACGAGGCACATCCAGTTATGCTTACACCATTCTTCCTCCTAGCCATTCTTTCTCTTTGCATCGGGGTGATATGGCCAATACTTGGCCCAAGCTTTCTCGAAGCTGCAACTTCAAATGTAATCGGTATAGAAGAGCATTTGCCATTCCACCTAGAAGTAGACGTTGAAACAACCGCGAGTTCCGTGCTGCTTGTAGCTTTCGGAATCATATCTGCAACCATGCTCTACATTAAACCGCTATACCAGCCCCAATTAGACTCAAAAGTAGAAGCTTCACCCGTACTGAAGAGCCTTAGAAATCTACTTTATGATCGCTACCTAGTTAACTCAGTATACTACAGAATCCTTGTCTATGGGCTGTCATCATTCGCGAAGGGGGTGTACAAGATGTTCGACACTCTCATAATAGATGGTCTCTATCATAGGGCAATACCAATCCTAACATCAGCGCTAAGCATCGGCCTCTACAAGAACCTGGAAACCACCGTGATAGACGATGGCTATAATAAAGGAGTACCCTCCATGTTTATCTGGTTTGGTAGAAAGCTTAGAACTATCCAAACAGGAAGAATAAACCAGTATATAGCCTGGTTCTTCATAGGTGCAGCTCTCCTCCTAATACTCATATGGGTGATGTAGCATGGACATGGTAAGCATGATGTTTAACATCCTAATATTACTAACCAGCGGGGTAGGCCTTGTAATCCCCCCGTTAGACTATATAATTTTGGGAAAACGATCAGCCGGTGAAAAACTAGCATATGGATGCTTAGTAGCAGGCTTGGCTCTAAACCTTATGATCGCGCTAGAGGTAACAGGCGAAAAGGTATTACATCAAGGAACTATAATGATAGATAAGTACGGCTCATTCGTCTCTATAATAATATGGTTTGGAGCCCTAATAGTTGCTATCTCGTCACATAACCAGGCTAAAGATTGGATTACAGCTCCCACATACTATTCTCTGCTTCTAATAGCCCTTGTCGGGGTTGAAATTCTTGTCTACTGTGAAGACCTGATCCTAATGATGGTGACATGGGCCCTAGTTTCGGTAGCATCCTACGTAATGGTAGGCCTCAAGAAAGATGAACCATCTGTTGAAGGAGCAGTAAAATATGCTTTAATGGGGATAGCAGCCTCATCCATAATGCTCTACGGCCTGGCGATAATATTTGGAGTAACAAGCTCAACCATGCCCGGCGTAGGGTCTGCCAACCCACACCTGCTACTTATAGGTGTAGCCCTGATTGTAGCGGCGTACAGCTTTAAAATGGGTGTGGTGCCATTCCACGGCTGGCTTCCGGACGTATACGGTGGAGTCTACCCATTAATAATAAGCTATATAGCAGGAGTAGTCAAGATAGCAGCCATACTAGCCTTGTTAAGAATAGCATATCCATACAGTGGCAGCCTAGATGGTAGGTGGACCCTATACTTAAGCCTATTGTCAGTGGCAACAATGACATTTGGCAATGTGACAGCACTAGTGCAGAAGAACGTTCAAAGAATGATGGCTTACAGTAGCATTGCACAGGCAGGCTATATAATGGCGGCGTTCTCGGTAGCTAAAGGCCAACCCTATTGGGAGTTAGCAATGTCAGGTGTAGCATTACACATAGCTACATATGTAATGGCGAAGATCGGGATATTCGTATGGCTATCATACCTATCCTATAGAAAAACAGGCTTGAACCTCGGAGACATCGCAGGAATGGGTATGAAAATGCCCCTAATATCATTTGCAACTACAATAAACATGCTTAGTTTAATGGGGATGCCCCCTCTCATAGGATTCTGGAGTAAATTCATATACATATTTCAGTCTGTTCTAAGAACAAATCCCCCCCTCGCAATAGTAGCCTTTGCTAACAGTGCAGTATCAGTTGGATACTACGCTCAAGTCATAAAGCAACTTTACTTCCCTGACAGGGAAAACCCCCTAATCCCACGCGAGGAGCCTGCAGCCCCAGAAACGATAGCCATTCTACTAACCGCAATAACCACGATAGTTTTAGGGCTGGGGCCTGCAACATTAATAATAAAGTTCATATCTGCAGGGTTACCTTAAGCCCAAAATTTAAAGAAAAGGATGAAAAGTGTAAGAGGTGGTGCATGCATTGTTCAAGCCCGAACCAATGGTAAGATTCAGAATAGAAATACCAACTGATAAAGAAGACGAGCTGCTTAGAAAACTCGGAGAACAAGGCATAGCAGAAATAATACAGTTAATTCCAAGACCAGTTAGAAAAACAACTCTCGAATCCGAGTGCGAAAGATTCCTGAGGCTATCAGAAAAAATAAACGCTAATATACTTAAAATTCCCCAGCCTAGGGTAGAAAAATCGTTTATGTCCAAAATATTGGGTAGGAGGGAAGGATACACCCAGCCTAAGCCAGCTGATCTTGACATTAGGCTTTCTCCTGATGATATTAGCGGGAGTATATCTAGGATTGAGGGTGTCTTCGAGAATTTCTCCTCTGAGGCTGAGAGGCTGCTTGAGGAATATGAGAGAGTGCAGGAGACGCTGAGGGTTCTCAGCATCCTTAAAGATAACGGTATCGACGTTGGCGATATTGGGGAGCACAGGTTCATGTTTGTTAAGGCAGGTCTTCTCTACAGGAAGCTCCTACCCATATTTGAAGCATACCTTGAAGGAAAACTTGCTCTTCAGCCAACCAGGGAAATAGGTGTAGATGCTGACCGTGAGAGAATACTCAGAATATCAAAACAGCTGGATAAAACTGCTAAAAGTCTTCTTGAAAAGTCAGCTAATATACTAGGTCCGCAGCAAACCTCACAAATAAGCAAGGAACCAGCTGATCTTGACATTAGGCTTTCTCCTGATGATATTAGCGGGAGTATATCTAGGATTGAGGGTGTCTTCGAGAATTTCTCCTCTGAGGCTGAGAGGCTGCTTGAGGAATATGAGAGAGTGCAGGAGACGCTGAGGGTTCTCAGCATCCTTAAAGATAACGGTATCGACGTTGGCGATATTGGGGAGCACAGGTTCATGTTTGTTAAGGCAGGTCTTCTCTACAGGAAGCTCCTACCTAAACTCGAAGTATATATCGAGGGTCGAGTAACAGAGTTTGTAAAAATCCCTTGGGATGCATCATACTATTTTGTTGTTATTGTTGGTGTTAAGGGTGAAGAGGAGTATGTTGGCGAGGTTTTGAAGCTTTTAAACTTTGAGGAGATCAGATTGCCTGATGGCCTCCCGTCGAAGACCGATGATGCAATAGCTGAGCTTAGGAGAAGGGAGGCTGAGATCAAATCAAAGCTTGGGGAAACCCTGAGAAGACTCCTCGGCCTAAAAGCCCAGGTTGAAAAGTTCAAACCAATAATACTAAAAACACTAAAGATCGAGAGAGAAAAAGCCAAACTATGGAGAGAAAACGGCAAAACAGTAATACATGGCTGGATTCCCAGAAGAAGGAGTAAAGACCTAGAGCGAATCGTTCTAGACGTTACAAACCGTAAAGAATCCATACTTATAAAAGATCCAATCCCGGAAATAACGCCACCGATAATAGTAAAAAACAAGAGTCCCTTAAAGGACTTCCAGCTACTGGTCAACCTAAGAGGTAGCCCCAACTACTACGAACTGAACCCCACACCCCTAGTAACAGTTCTGTACCCAATAATGTTTGGAATGATGTTCGGCGACCTTGGGCAAGGCCTCGTCTTCCTCCTGATAGGGATACTCTTGAAGCTGTCCCACGCATCTATATTTGGACTCTCAAAACATTCAATAAACAGGTTAGGAGGAGTACTAGCTATGTGCGGAGCCTCCTCGATGTTCTTCGGCTTGCTATATGGGGAATTCTTCCTAATGGAAGCATTCCACCCACTACTTCTCTCGCCTCTACACGAGCTAAACAAGATAATGGCTATAGCGTTAGCTTTTGGAGTTATAGAAATATTTATTGGAATAATACTAGGTTTCATAAACCAGCTTAAACAAGAGCATAAGTGGGAAGCCGTTTTCGGAGCACAAGGTATAGCCGGGTTAGTGTACTACTCCGCTGGGGTAATGCTTGGAGTAAAGTTCCTAAAAGAAGGGATGGACATAGGAGTATTCATGAGAAACCCATTCCTAACAGGAACCGCACTAACATGCCTTATGATAATATTCGTTCATCCTGTAGTAGAGGCGCTAGTTGAAGGGCACGGCGAAATCGAAGACAGGCTCATGACAGGATTCTCCCATGCGCTAGAAACCTTCATGAGTTACCTTGCAAATTCAGTGTCCTATATAAGGCTTGCAGCCTTCGCAATGGCCCATGGAGCTTTAGCGGTAGCTGCTTCAGGCCTTGCAGAACTAACGGGTGCCTTCGGTTACATCTTTGTTAACATTCTGGTAATAGTATTCGAGGGTTTAGCATCTTTGATCCAATCAATGAGGTTAATGTACTATGAGTTCTTTACAAAGTTTTACTCTGGTGATGGAAGGCCGTTCAGACCTTTCAAGCTCTGAAATTATTTTCTATTGGCTTCCGGAGTGTTACAAGAGGTTCTATTTGGAAAAATTTTTAATAAAGCAGAAGTGGGCAACCTTAGAAACAATGATGCTTGGTGGGAGCTTATGGGAGGTATAGTAAAGATGTTCACACGCGTTATGAAGAGAAGGATTCACCTTAGGTGGGCGCTCCTAATTCTGTCTATAGTAGCGATTACTGCTGCTACAGGGGCAACACTCTACGCGAAACCATTACAAAATCAAGAGACTGAATCTACACCCTCCGCTGGATCTGAAGTCTTCTTTGCAGCTGCTATCAGCATGGTAGGCTCCGCAATAGGTGCAGGTATAGCAATATATGGTGCTGCCACAGCCGGCTTCGCTGCTGCTGCAGAAAGACCCGAACTGAGGATATGGATTCTAATAGTATCAGGCCTTGGGGAAGGATTGGCAATCTACGGACTTGTAGTGGCCGTGATGATACTTGGGAAAATATAACTTCCCTTCTTAAATAGAAACATAGGATGAGACGTCTTTCTTTCCCACTTTTAAATATTTACCTATACCTATTGTAGTCAAATCCACAGATTCTAAGTAGGCCAAGAGTAGATATGCGATTGGAATCCCAACTCCCCTTAAGTTCTCTAAACACACTCTCCTAAGTTCTTTTAACAATATCCCATAACTGTGATCTGGTTTTCCCTTTTTAATCAACTCGTACATTTCGTTAACGATTCTTGAATATTTGGAGCGTTTTAATTCTGAAACAGCTGCGTCATAACTATTCTCTTTTAAAGTTTTACCCAATCTCTTAATATCTATTTCATATGAGCATCGCATTAGAGCTTCGTATCCTAATTCTTTACTAGCCCCTTGATATGCCAACTGGAGTATATACCATATATTTCTAAGGTCAATCTCAGTTCCCAGAATCTCTTTTACATGTTTCGAGTCTCTTACCCTTAATGCTTCATTCCAAACTCTAACATAGTAAAATTCATCAAGTTTTGACTCGAAAATAATAGGAGTTTTATACTTGAAATATACACTTAAATAATTATTTATCCTCGAGTAAGCCGTTTCTTTTAGGAGACTAACGAACTCATCGACTGTTTTGGCGCCTACCATCACCTTAAAGTTTATATGTGAAATTCTCCGGGTTACAGGTATTAAATCTTCTTCTGTTATGGTTCTGTTACTGTGTACTGCCCTAACTATTCTTTTAAGATTTTCAACCTCAAGTCTCGCCATGTAATTTTTTATCATATTTCTCAGTGAATCTCTGATTGCTGTTGTGTCAACTATCATTCCATATTTCTCATACCTTTCAACGACCTTTCTGTAAAAAGTTCTTTCTAAGGTTGCGGGTTCGGGATTATGGATTATTTTACTTATTTCATCCGCGTAACCTGTCTTTAACAGGTATGCAAGTAAGCTTTCAAGGTCTTCGGCTCCTATTAGATTTCTAATAGTTTCTGTCTTTAGTAAGTGGGATAATAGGGTTTTAGTTCTGACTTCTAGGTATACCCTTCCTGGGCCTTTCATCTCATCTCCCTCGTTATCACTTGTTTTATCTTTTTGGCTCTTACAAACTCCTCTAGAGATTCTTCCTCAAGCTTGTCCTCTATGTACTTTATTGTCTTCTTATAGTTTGGGATGACTGCCTTCTCTAGGATGTTAACCTTCCTATTTGTCATCATTAATTCGTGTGCTATTTTCTCTATCTGAGCCTCAGTCACTGCGAGACTTAATATTTCAGACATCATGTCGCTGAACTTTTTTGCTACCATTCTTATCCTTGGGTCTGTCAGCGGCGATATGTCAGCTTGCTCTTCTATTTTTAGAGTGGGGATGCTTATTCCCATAATACTTTTAGTTAGGGCTTTAACCTTCAATGGTTTCACCGACATGGCTTTGGTTTTTACTTCCCAGTACCCCATTGATGTATATGCCCTTTTCAATTGTTCATATCCGTCCATTATTTTCTTTTCTATCTCTTTTCTGATGGTTACCTTCCCTAGGAGCTTGTTTATCTCCCTGGCCAGGTTATCTCTCTTTAGCTCTAGAAGTTCCTTGCTTCTCTCAACGAATGAGAGTTCCTCTTTAAGTCTCAGTAGCACTCCACGGGTTGCTGTTATCCTGCTGGACATTGGATATCACTTATGCCTGTGTTCCCCCACGGTATTTTGGATGGTACTTCTTTACATATTCTTCGTGTATCCTTACTAGTTCTGATTCTGGCAGGATGGACAGGATATCCCATGCTATGTCTAATGTTTTTTCTATTGTTCTATTTTCGTACTCTCCTTGGTTTACGAATTTCCTTTCAAAAGCCTCAGCAAACTCTAGGTATTTTCTCTCCTCCGGGCTTAGACCCATTTCACCCACTATTCTCGCTAGTTCTCTTGCTCTAACACCTCTCTTATATGAGTAGTATAGTTGGTCTGAAACGTCTTTATGGTCATCCCTTGTCTTACCCTTGCCTATTCCGCTTCGCATGAGTCTGCTTAGGCTAGGTAGGACATTGATAGGCGGATATATACCCTTTATGTCAAGTTCTCTATCCAAGATGATCTGCCCCTCTGTTATGTATCCTGTTAGGTCTGGAATTGGATGGTGTAGGTCTCCCCCGGGCATTGTCAGGATAGGCATTTGGGTTAGGGAGCCTCTTTTTCCCTCTATTATACCTGCCCTTTCATATATCGTTGCTAGGTCACTGTAAAGATATCCTGGGTACCCCTTTCTGCTTGGAACCTCCTCTCTTGCGGCGCTCATTTCTCTTAGTGCTTCGGCATAGTTTGTCATGTCACTCAGGATTGCTAGGACATGCATTTCAAGTCCGAAAGCTAGGTATTCCGCTACAGTTAAGGCTATTCTAGGTGTGAAAAGCCTTTCTACAGCTGGGTCGTCAGCCAGGTTGAGTATGACTACGGATCTCTCTAGCGCGCCGGAATGTTCAAATTCGCTGATGAAGTATAGTGCTTCATCCTTTTTGAGACCCATGGCCGCGAAGACAAGAGCGAACTCCTCTTCTTCTCCCCTAACTGTTGCCTGTCTTGCTATCTGGGCGATAACCCTATTGTGGGGTAGGCCGCTTTCAGAGAATATTGGCAGTTTTTGCCCTCTAACTAGGGAGAGCATGCCATCTATTGCTGAAATTCCTGTCTGAATAAAGTCGTTTGGGTATATTCTTGCTTTTGGATTTATAGGAGCACCGTTTATATCTCGCCTGTCAGTTGAGATTATGGGGGGTCCGTGATCAATGGGTTCGAATCTACCATTAAACATTCTACCGAGAACTTCATCAGAGACTGGTATAGTGAATGCTGAGCCTTCAAACCTTACAACTACATCCGTTTGAAGCCCTATTTCTCCCCCGAATACCTGCAGGATGGCATAACCCTTACCAACCTCTAAAACTCTTGCAAGCCTTTCAACTCCGTCTTGTCCTATTATTCTCGCTACCTCATTATACCCTACCCCTTTTACGTCCTCAACTATTAGTAGGGATCCCTTAATCTCTTTAACCCCCCGGTATGCTAACCCCTTAACTCCCAACTAAGACACCCTCTATTTCATATTCTTCCGCTATTTTCTGAAACTCACCTTTAATTTCCAAGGATAACTCGCTTATCGCTTCTATACCTCTTGGATCCTCTTTTACTCGCATCATTTTGAAGATCTGTGGCATTGACCTTATCCTTTCGAAGGGTACTCCCTTATCTATTAGTTCTGAAGCTGTTAAGTAGAAATCTATCATAAGCTTAAGGAGGCAGAATTGCTTTCCTATTTCGCAGTAGCTGTCTACTTCATCGAATGCGCTTTGCCTCAAGAATCCTTCCTTCAGGATCTCTGAGGCAAGGAGGATTATTCTTTGTTCGTCAGGTAGACTTGCCTCTCCTATGACTCTCGCTATTGACTCCACTTCAGCCGCTTCACCTAGGAGATCTAGAGCTGTTTTCCTATATTCAAGGAAGCCCATGTGCTTTTTCTCCCACCATCCAGCTATTTTTCTGGAATATTGGCTAAAGCTTTTAGCCCATGGTTCTGCCACGGTTCCCGCGTGTATGCTGTAGCTTTTCAGCCAGTTTATTGCCGGGAAGTGTCTACTATAGGCTAGGTCTGCATCTAGAGCCCAGAAAACCCCGGTAAACCTTAGGGTGTGTATTGTCACGGGCTCGTTGAAGTCTCCGCCTGGAGGGGAGACAGCTCCAATTATTGTTAAACTTCCTTCTCTACTTGGTCTTCCTGGAACCTTGACTCTTCCTGCGCGTTCGTAGAACTCTGCAATTCTATCTGGTAGGTATGCTGGATATCCCATTTCTGCAGGCATTTCTTCTAATCTTCCTGAAACTTCTCTCATCGCCTCAGCCCATCTTGAGGTTGAATCTGCCATGAGCGCTACATCGTAGCCTTGATCTCTGAAGTACTCGCCTATCGTGACCCCAAAATATATGCTGGACTCCCTGGCTGCTACGGGCATGTTGCTGGTATTAGCTATAAGGACGGTTCTTTCCATGAGCGGCCTTCCGGTGTATGGATCT
The DNA here is from genome assembly GCA_037917685.1 of Thermoproteota archaeon. Classification (GTDB taxonomy): domain Archaea; phylum Korarchaeota; class Korarchaeia; order Korarchaeales; family JAOZGB01; genus JAOZGB01. The sequence continues at coordinate 282,766 of JAVCBU010000012.1, read as the reverse complement.
TTTAGTTTTGGGAACTCTGTAACTACCTCACACATTTCGTTTCCTCTTTCACCGCATCCTATGTATACTACCACTCTAGCATCGCTCCATTTTGCAAGCTGATGGAGCATTACTGTTTTTCCTGTGCCGAATCCTCCTGGTATAGCTGCCGTTCCACCCTTGGGGATTGGGAAGAATGTATCTATAACTCTCTGCCCTGTTATCAATGGTTTTTCGAGGGGAAGCCTTCCATCAGTTTCGAATGGTCTTGGAACCCTTATAGGCCAGTATTGCTTCATAGTTACTTCATATTCGTTTCCATCGTTTTTAACTAGGAGAATTGGTTGGTCTACGGTGTATTTTCCTTCTTTAATCCATGTTACTTTTCCTCTTATTCCATGAGGTATGATTATCCTATGGGTAACCGATTGGGTTTCTTCAACTGTTCCTATCACATCTCCGGGTGTTACATCGTCGCCTTCCTTCACTGTTGGGGTGAAATACCATTTAACGTCTCTTGGTAAAGTATTCATTCTTACTCCTCTGGTGATGTAGGGGCCTCTTAGGCTTTTAATAAGCTCTAGAGGTCTCCCTATGCCATCTAGTATATTGTTTAGAAGCCCTGGCCCTAATTCTGCTTCAAGTCTTCTTCCTGTGCCTTTAACTATTTCACCAGGCTTTAGGCCTGTGGTGTCTTCGTAGACTTGAGCAGTAAATCTGTCCTCAAATATTCTGATAACCTCTCCGATAAGCCCCTCCTCTCCTACTTCTACAATCTCTCCAATCGTTATATCTTTAATCCCTGAAGCCTCTACAACAGAGCCACCTATCCTTATGAGTTTCCCTATTCTGGCCAGTTTAATCACCATACAGTATCTGATATATTTTACCTACCAATTCGGTACGTGAGTTTTCAATCCTAGCTTCGATGGTATTGTCATAAAATCTTTTTCCGTCAGCAGATTTAACCATGACTCCACCCTTGATATCTAAGGCTTCTCCCTTGTCAAGTACAACCTCCTCTCCTATTTCTCCTAACACCTGTTTTAAAGCGTCATCTAAGACCTCCATGTCATTTTTACTCACCGATACTTTATAGTGGCCAGGCCCCATTGTTTTTACAGCCTCTTTTATAAGTCTTGAGAGCAGCTTAACTTTCTCATTCCTTGTCATTTCGTTCAATTTCCTGTATATCGTTTCTTCAGCCTTCTTGAAAACATCATCTACAATCTTAGCCTTTTCCTGAGAATACATTATTCTAAGCTTCGCTTTTTCGGAAGCCAGCACCTGTTCAGCCTTTATCTTGAACTTCATACGTCTCTCCTCAAGTAGTTTTTCGTATCTCCTCTTCGCTTCGGCTTCGGCGTTTCGAATTATTTTTTCAACTTCTCTCTTTGCTTCTTCTATTATCTTTCTAGCTTCCTCTTCTGCTCTAATTCTGATTACAGATTTCAGATCGCTTATCATATCTGCTCACCAAGGACACTTGATACAATACAATTTATAGCTTCATCAATCCTTTTCATGGCCATATTCCTGATCTCTGCTATTTTGAGTTCGAAATCCTCTCTTAGTTTCTGTTTTTCTTTTTCTATCTTCTCAGCTTCCTCAGCCATTGTAAGATCCTCTTCAGATCCTGCTTTTCTCATTATCTCCTCTGCTTTACGTTTCGCTTCCTCCAGCATTTTTTCAGCCTCCCTTTCAGCGTTTAGAACAATTTCCTCGACTTTTCTTTCCTCCTCGATTATTTCTTTAAGCTGGCTAATACTTATAGGCATTTTACTCACCTAATTTCAGCTTTGCGCCAACTGCGCGGGATATACTATCATATAACTCTTGAAGCCTCTCACCGGTAGACCCGGCAAAGTCTGGAAGGGCGGCTATTATAGGGTAAACCTCGGCCCCCAATCTTTTCGCTTTGGCTGTGCTAACAGCCTTAAAATATCTCTCTGATACAATTACAACCCTATAGTTCCCCTTATCTATTATTTCATGAAATCTTTGAACAGCCTCCTCAGAAGAGCTAGCGGGATACTCGTCTACACCTGCAAGCCTAAACGCCAAAGATGAGTACCTGTCGGCAATAACAGCTACGCTCATTCTACCAGGTTAAGAGAACCTTTTTATTAATATTTTTTACAGTTTCATAAACTCTTACTAAGACAAGCATGCATATAATAGAGGTGCACTGGTGATTGAGGAATAGAGTAAGGAATAGAGTAGGCGATTATGTTCTAATTCCCTCTGGGAACGTGTCCATTAAGTTCGAATCTGGAGGTAAACACGAGATGTTGAGGCCTGAGATGGGTGGTCATGGTGGTTTAACCCGTGAAGAGCTTTTAGTTCCATATTTTATAGCGCCTGTGAGTGAGGTTGCTCGTTTACTGGAAGTTTAAAATATTTTATAGATCTCAAAGACCTTAAGGCTGACAAACATGGAGAGCTTTACGGTCACACCATGGGAAGTTAAAGGTAGAATAGACTACGATAAGCTGATAGAAAAGTTTGGAATTCAGCCTCTAACGAAAGAATTACTTGAAAGACTGGAAAGGCATACGGGCGAACTCCACCTTTTACTAAGAAGGGGTGTTTTCTTTGCCCACAGGGACCTAGACCTTTTGCTCGACTCCTACGAGAGGGGAGAAGAATTCTACCTGTACACCGGAAGAGGACCATCTGGGCATACACATATTGGCCATCTAATCCCATGGATACTTACTAAATGGCTTCAGGAAAAGTTCAACGTGGAATTATTATTTCAAGTTACGGATGACGAAAAATTCCTATTTAACCAGCCCCTAACAATGGAAAAGGTTAGAAAATACGCATATGAAAATATACTGGATGTAATCGCTGTTGGCTTTGAACCAGGAAAAACTAAGATATTCCTTGATACGGAGTACATAGGTAAGCTATATCCGCTTGCCATACGAGCAGCTAAAAGGATAACATTTTCCACAGCTAAAGCTATTTTCGGCTTCACCGACAGTTCAAATATTGGAATGATATTCTTTACGTCCATTCAAGCGGCACCGGCCTTTCTAGGCTCTGTTATCAAGGGAAAGCCGACTAGGTGCTTGATCCCTTTAGCCGTCGATCAGGATCCACACTTTAGAGTGGCTAGAGACGTTGCCCCTAAACTTGGATTCCCTAAACCGTCAATATTACATGCTAAGTTCTTCCCCAGCCTTCTTGGGGCGGATAAGATGAGTTCAAGCGATCCCCAGTCGGCTATCTATACTGTCGACGGCGAAGACGAGGTTAGACAGAAGATAATGAACGCATTCACGGGAGGCCAGCCAACAGTTAAAGAGCAAAGGGAAAAAGGTGGTAACCCGGAGATTTGTCCAATATACCAGTACTGTATGTATCTTTTCGAGCCTGACGATCGTAAACTTAAGGAGGTCTATCATGCATGTAAAAGTGGTAATTTGCTGTGTGGGGAACATAAAAGAATCCTAGCTGGGAAAGTCATTAAATTTTTGAGAGAGCATCAGAGGCGTAGAGAGAAGGCTAAAGACATGTTAGACGACTTCATAATTAGGGACTAGATGATAAGTATTGGAGACATGTTATAATCCAAGAATTCGGTTCCCACCTTTCGAAGAAAAATGTAACATTTCCCTTCCATATTATTACTATAGGGTTCTGAAATCTGACGGCGCATCCCATTTTTTCAGAAATAGCGTTTAATATATCGTGAGACTCGCTATATTCAATGTTTAATACTTCTACATTGTATTCCTCAAAATACTGTTTTAAAGTGTTTATCCTATTATGGTATGCACAGTCATAGCAGTCGTATATTATCAATGCTCTGATCCCTGTATAATTACCTCCAACTACATCATCCATGGACAGGTTAATAGGCTCCTTCGGGAGCTTAAAAAATTCAATAACGTTTTGAGCTTCAGCATTCGACTTTATCTGGTTAAGCCTGTCCTCAAGGAACGTGAGACGGTTATAGAGCATAATGTAGTCAAGACTTAACCCTACTATTGATGAGACTAACGCTAAAATTAGCAACAGATCTATTGCTTGTAAATTCTTAAACATGCCTTGATCACCTCCGCATCAACCATTTCAAGCCTGAAAAATACGACTACGTCCTTATACTTAAATACAGCCCATGAATACGATTCAAATGGATATCTTATACCAAGTTTTGCCAGAAAATTCACAAGTTTATAGGCGTTTGTTATATTGCTTAGGGGATAAAGATTAACCCTAATCGTCCTATTGATCTCTGAACATCTCTGCTTAGCCAGCTCCCCGTCCCTGGAGAGATAGTAGATGTCAAGCTGGGGTTCCTCGTAATATTCCCCTCTGATTTTTAGAGGGTTGTAATACGATTTTTCAACTAATAGTTTGATGTCATTTATTTCGTTAAGAACCTCCTGGTATTCGTTAACTTCCAGGGTTAAGTTTTCTATTCTGCTTTCCATCTCTCCATGCAAGTATATTGTAACTAAAAGGATGCAAGCTGTAAGGATGGCCGTTAATACTCTAAAGATAAGTCTTTTCTCCACATTATGCCTTATCCATAGTTTATGAGATAAAATTTATCCTTTATTGATACTGCTCTAGGGCGTCCCTAGACTTGTATTTAAACTGGTCTAGATATATTTTTTTGATTTTCTCGATCGTATCAGCTTCTTCAGCTGTCTTGTCCCATCTTATAGCTACTATCCTCGCGAATCTTAATGCGTAGCCGCTTTTGTAGTGGGGGCTTCTTTGGATCTCATTGTAAGCAACTTCGACAACTACTTTCGGTTTAACCCTGAAAGTATATCCGAACCTTCCTGTTTCGATTTCTAGCAGTCTCCTGGTCATTTGTTCAAACTCTTCATCTGTTAAACCCTTAAAAGTCTTCCCTACGACAAGGAATCGCCCTGTTTTTTCATCTCTCGCCGCTAAATGATAGTTTGAGAGCCATTTATGTCTTCTTCCATATCCCCTGTCTGCAGCTACAATCACAAGATCCAAGTGGGGTAATGTTGGTTTTATCTTCATCCACATATATCCCCTGGAGCCCGCCCTATATGGGCTTCTGGTTCTCTTTGCCATTAAACCTTCATTTCCAAGTTTAACGGATTTTTCGAGAAATGATTTAATTGTAGGTATGTCTGAAGATACAATCTTCTCGACAAGACCCCCATGATATACCTTTTCTAAGAGTTCTCTTCTCTCGATGTAAGGGGTGTTAGTGAGGCTTGTCCCGTTCAGATATAATATGTCAAAAACGTACAGCTTCATTGGAATTTCCCCGAGTAGCTTCACTACTTCCTTTTCTCGCCCGAATCTTCTCATGACATGTTGGAAGGGGAGGGGCTTTCCATCGGAACCTATGGCTACAGCTTCGCCATCTAGAATGCATTCCACTTTTGGATTAAGCCCATCTTTAACTTGTTTGGCAACATCGGGTAAACTTTCAGTAACGTCCTTTAGTCTCCTGCTATATATTCTGACACCATTTATCCCAACATGTATCTGTACCCTGGCACCGTCGAATTTATATTCGAATGCAAGTTTCTCTCCCTTCGCCTTCCTAAATGCCTCTTCTATAGACTGTACGTCAGATGCAAGCATAGGCTTTAGAGGCTTGTAGATTCCTATTGTGATGCCAGATACCCCTTTTAGACCTGAAGAAGCAGCTACATATGCAACATAAGATAAGTCGCCTGTCGCCATAGTTTTCTCTCTAACTATTTCTACAGGGATCCTGAAGGCTTCAGAAACAGCTTCAACCATTAAACCTTCATGGAATCCGATTCTAACTTCGCCAACAAGGCTTTTGGCTAATATCTCAGCCTCATCTGGTGAAGCCCTTGAAAAAAGCTCCACCAATAAAAGCCTTTTATCTCGCTGCGATCCTTCCCCCTGCAGTGATGATAGTTTTTTGAAAATTTCATAAACTTCATCTAATGTCAGCGGTTTAGGAGTGATAAGAGTCGTAAGTCTTCTTTTTGAGGAGGAGACAACCCTTCTAGCAGCCTCCCCAATGTCAACGCTTCCTGAAACTATATTATAGAGTTCTGAATCGCTAAGCCCTGAAATCTCCCTCAAAGCCCTCCATATAAGCCCCCAGCTGACACCTAAGGCTCTATCTTCGCCAGGAGGGAAAATTCTGCCTGAAACTATAAGAATAGACCGCCTAACATCCTCAGGGTCAAGTTTAGAAATAAAGTTTGAAAACTCACTAATCATTTCCTTCTTCGACGTCAGCTTTGATATTTTTCTACTGACAACTGCTAGATCATTGAACCTTGTCATATGTTAGCATCCCACCAAATATATAGGGAATGTAGAGGTGTTAAGCTTAATGCTTAAACTGGTAATTCTTGATCTTGATAAAACTATATGGGATCACGAAGATGCATCCAGCCTTAAACCGCCATTTAAAAAACGCTCAAATGATGAAATGGTGGATTCAGAAGGTACTATTGTGAAACTTAATAGTGGCGTTAAAAAATTTTTAAGAACATGTAAAGACTTAGGAATATACGTATCTTTAGCAAGCTGGAATAAACCTATTGTCGCAATCCAACTTTTAGACAAGTTTGAAATACTAGGATATTTTCAAAATCCTGTCATAGAATTCCATCCAGAAAAAGATCGCATGGTCAATAAAATACTTAATAAATTCAAAAACAAAGGGCTAAATTTCAGACAGGGAGAGATAGCGTTTATAGATGATAATCCAGATATGATAGCTAAGGTTAAAGCAAAATTCCCCAAGATAAAAACTGTCCTGTTTGGAGTGGAAGTCTCCACCTTTCAAGAGCTTAAAACCTTCATGGGAATTCAATAAGGTGTAGTAGTGTTGGGTTACATGCGTCACATGTCTCGGAAATATTTTTAACCTTTGTTTTCCAAGGTTAAACTGATCCAAATGTCGGATGAAAAAACCGTTGAAGAACTTCTGAAAAAGGCTGAACTACCCTCAAAACTGGCTATGAAGTTTCACCCCTTCTACAAGGGGAAAATAGAAGTCATATCAAAATGCGTCGTCAGGGATATGAGTGACTTCGCTATCTGGTATACCCCTGGGGTAGCAGAGCCCTGTAAAGCCATTGCTAAGAATAAGGAGTTAGTGTATGAGTACACAAACAGGTGGAATACCGTGGCCGTAGTTAGTGATGGAACAAGAGTTCTAGGGTTAGGTGATATAGGGCCAGAAGCTGCGATGCCGGTGATGGAGGGGAAAGCTCTACTCTTCAAATACCTGGGAGGGGTGGATGCTTTTCCGATATGTCTAGATACAAAAGACCCCGACGAAATTATTACAGCTGTCAAGTGGATACAACCAAGCTTTGGCGGGATAAACCTCGAGGATATCGCCAAACCCAAATGTTTCTACATCCTTGATACTTTGAGAAAGGAACTTGAAATACCGGTTTGGCATGATGATCAGCAGGGAACAGCAGCGATAACCCTTGCTGGTTTAATAAATGCCTTATTCATCGTTGGGAAGAAAATGAGCGATATCCTGATAGCCATGGTAGGGGCTGGGGCTGCAAATGTTGCAATTTACAGGCTTTTAAAGTCGGCAGGTGTTAAGCCTGAAAATGTTTTCATGGTGGATAGAAAAGGAATCTTACATAAGAATAGAGAAGATATTGACCAGCTTAGGGAGAAAGAACCTATAAAGTGGCAAATATGCATGGAATCCAACGGGGAGGGTAGAATAGGAGGCATAGCGGAGGCTATGAAAGGTGTGGACGTAGTTATAGCGGCTTCCAAACCCGGACCTGGAGTGATTAAAAAAGAATGGGTCAGAGCTATGGCGGATGATGCCATAGTATTCGCAGAGGCAAACCCAATTCCTGAGATATGGCCGTGGGAGGCGAAGGAGGCTGGTGCGAGAATAGTTGCAACAGGGCGTTCAGACTTCCCAAACCAGATAAATAATAGTCTCGGATTTCCAGGTATCTTTAGAGGAGCTCTTGATGTCAGAGCTAAAACGATAACCGATGAGATGTGTATAGCAGCAGCTGAATCCCTAGCGGAATACGCCAGAGAGAAAGGCATAAGCGAAGACTATATTGTTCCTACAATGGAGGAATGGGAGGTTTATCCAAAAGAAGCTGTTGCAGTTGGGCTTAAGGCTATAGAGCAAGGTGTAGCAAGGCTAAATCTGTCCAGAAGTGAACTATATGAGAGGGCTGAAAGCATTATAAGAAGGGCGAGAGAAAGCGTCAAACTCTTAATGGAAAAGAGATTTATACCACCTCCTCCAGAGTAAAATAGAGACATGCGGAGAAAATTTAACCTGGTAGTGTTTGACCTCGACGGTACAATAGTTGAAGAAAAAAGCATATGGGAATATCTTCATAAAAACCTAGGTACGTGGGAGTGGGGAGAGTATCATCGAAAACTATTCAAGAAAGGACTAATAGACTATGAGGAATGGGCATTACTCGACGCTTCCCTTTGGAAAGGAGTCTCTATCAGCAAGGTTAGAGAAATCATAGATAATGTTTCCTACAATCCCGGTGTAATCGAAGTCATTAGTAAGCTTAGATCAATGGGTTATAAACTCGCTCTAATAACAGCCGGCCTGGATGTACTAGCTAAGAGGGTTAAGAGAGAGTTAGGATTTGACTTCCAGGTCTCCAACAGCCTCTTAGTTCATAATGGAGTTATAACGGGAGACGTCAAAGTAAGGGTTCCATATCCAGGGAAATGGCTCGCCTTCGAAAAGCTATGTCGCAAGTTATCGCTGAATCCCACAAGCGTAGTTGCCATAGGTGATGAGCCTCAAGACCTCTTTGAGAGCGCTGGTCTTAAAATAGCCCTAGCAGGAGGTGACAGAGAGTATCCGAACGCTGACGTCAAACTTGCTAAAAGTGAGTTCTATAAAATACCTCGAATTATAGAAAGGTATGAAAAGACTTGTTAAACTATGGCTGGTTTCAAAGCTAAGGCAGAAACCTCTGGTTCTGTCGCACAGTGGTGATGCGGATGGGATACTATCCGCCGCTATAGCCCTAAGGAAATTCAGAGATGCCGAAATAGAACTAGCTGAGCCCTATGAAATCCAGAGAGGAGGCTTGTTAAACCTCTACAATCTTGTCCAATGGGATATTGTTGCAGACCTCCCGTGTCCAAAACGCGCCAAACTATGGGTAGACCATCATAAAACTAACAAACCATGCACCAAAAAATACGTCTACGATCCGTTAGCTCCTTGCGCAGCTGTTCTCGTATTGAAAGCTTTGAAGTTAGAAAACGACGAGGTTGCCAGAAAATTTGCTAAAATAGCTACTCAAACAGATACAGCCAGTATAAGGGATGAAGTCGCGTGGAAGGTTTACGATGCTGTTAAGGGCTCAAATCGAGAGGGCAGGCTGTTGCTTGTTAAACTCTTCGCAGAACAAGGACTCAAAGCATTAGAGCAGCCCGTAGTCCGAAAATTTATGGAAAATGGTAAGAATAGAAGGGAAAACTCAGAAAAGGCTGCACTACGTATTCCAGATGACACTATTCCATTCATATACATTGATAAACATGGTTTAGTTTTTGCCAGAATGATGCTTTGGCATCTCCAGCTTAGGGGCTTCAAACTCATGTTTACTGTTAGAAGGGTCTCACCTAACGAGTGGAGTATCTCTATAGGTAGAGGAGACGACAGCATAGACTGTTCTGAGATCGCTGCAAAGCTCGGTGGAGGAGGCCACTCTGCAGCTGCTGGAGCTACGGTTAAGGCGAAGTCTCCCATGGAGGTTAAGCGGATGATCGAAAAGATTATAGGGGAAGAACTTACCTTCCTCAAAGTTTCGGATTTACTTAGCTCTTGAAGTGTTCCCACCCATATTTAAGCTTCTTATTCCTGTACCATACCCCTTCATTTTCCACGGCTCTTCCTATCCAGTAAACTTTCAAACCGTATTTTCCAAAAATCTCTTCTACCAGGTTTTTCATGCTGGGCTTAGTAGTAAATACTAGGTTATACTCCTCCCCACCATAAAATACTGCTTCTTCAATGTTCAGCCCTGAGATCTCCATTGCTTCTATAAGTTTTCTATCTATGGGAAGGTGTTCAACTTTAAATCCAACTCCTGAAGCCATAGAAAGTTCATATAATGATGCTGCTAAACCATCGCTGCTATCAATACATGAAACTGCGAGTCTGTGCTCTGAAAGGAGAAGTCCTTCCACTAAATGGAGTCTTGGTTTATTCACCCAGTCAATAGCTATTTGTCTATAGGGTTCAGGCAGGTCTACCATTCCAAATGCAACCCTTAGGCCTAAATATGTCCACCCAAACTCACCTGTAACAGCTACAAGGTCTCCATGCTTTGTTCCGCTTCTAGGAATCAGATCTTTTGGCTTGGCAAATGCTAATGCGGTGATGGTAATAACAACATCTTTTGAATTGTTTATGTCCCCCCCTATTATTTTACAGCCTGATTCTTTAGCTGCAATATTAAATCCATCCAATATTAATTTCAGATTTTCTACCTCAAACTCTGCTGGAAGGCATAGTGAAACAACGGCATAGCATGGTTTAACTCCCTTTGCGACTAGATCGCTTAAAGCACCTATAACAGCTTTTCTCCCCACGTGATTCCATTCCATACATGGTGGCTTATCAGTTGATTCGACGAAGCTGTCAATGTTGACTACAAGTATTCTTTCCTTACATTTTACGGCTGAAGCATCATCTAACCCCATTCTTAACAATTCTTTACCAGGCCTTTTCAAGGCATCAATGATAAGCTTTCTTACTTTTAATTCCCCAAGCTGGCCTATTTTCACTCTTCAACAGCTCCGATAAGCTTTATTGCAGCTTCCACTCCTGCTGGGGGGCCGACAGCTATTATAAGATCGTTTTCACCCAGCCGTATAGACGGCTTAGGATTGTAGATCCATAGATTCCCTCTTTTAATCGCAACTATTTTCATACCAGTTTCTTCTTCGAGAGACAGCTCGTAAAGCTTTAGCCCAACCGCTGGGGACCATGGCTGAACTCTAAGTTTTACTATGGTCTCCTCTGACTTCTCGATAGCTTCTTCAAATATCGGGTGAGGTTCAACGCCCATTTTCACAAGTTCAGCCATCTTATAAGCTGCGTCAGCTATATTTTCAGCTGATACCCCGAGTCTTAGCAGAGTAACTATACTTCTTGAATCTTCTATTCCAGAAAGTGCTGAAATTACATATGTTTCATATTCAAGGTGGAGCTTATCCACTTCCTCTTCGAGTCTTTCCACCTCTTTAGCTATTGTTTTATTCCACAGCAATACAGCGGTGTAGGCTAAGTCAACCATTAGCTCTGAGATAGACTTTAATGTGAGCAGATAATTTCTAAGGTTTTTAGCCTCTCTTTTTATTTCCTCTCCGGGGGGAGGCGTTTCAACTCTAACCCCTCTCAATGCTTCGATCCCCTCTCTGGTACCTTCTAGTAGAAGTATGTCTCCTTTTCTAATCGCAAATCCGGGGTCTAGATCAAAAATCCACCTTCCCCTCTTAACAGCTAAAATGTCGCATCCTTCCAATATAGCTGGATCTTCCCTAAGCTCTTCGATCTTTCTACCTATTATATGTGCTCCCTCACCTACAGTTACCATGCCAATTACCTCTTCGGATCTGTAAAACACTTCTTTAACCACGTTTGGGATGGGCATTCCCATGCTTGTGAGATGTGCGATTTCTGCAGCAGAATCGGATATCATGTTTACAGCCGTTCCCACTTCAATTAGACTTGCAAGTTCTTGAGCTGCTTTCATACCCTTTCCTGCAACGATAAGCTTTACCGCAAGTTCGTATGATAATTTGTCTATCTCCTTCTCGGTTTCTAGTACCTCCTTTGCTATTTCTACATTATTATATAGGACTGAGGCGTAGGCCAAGCCAACCATCATTCTAGTTGAATCTTTCATTTCCCTTAGTATCTCAAGGGCTGAAAGTTCCCTGAAGTCTTGTTCCAAATGTTTCATCGCCTCATGGGCTTAAGGATGAATAGGGCTTATTTAAATTTATGGTATCGATCTTTCAGGGTCCCTAGGATACAAGGTTGCATCTCTTATATTATACAGGTTTAGCAGTTGCATTGTTAATCTCTCTATTCCAACTGCAAAGCCTCCATGTGGTGGAACTCCGTACTTGAACGGATCTGTGAACCATTCTAGAAGCTTAGGGTTTAACTGTTTCTCCTTTATCTGGGAAATAAGCACGTGATACCTATGCTCTCTCTGTCCGCCTGAACTTAATTCTAGGCCTTTATATATTAGATCGATGCTTCTCGCCCACGTATCATCAGCCTTCATTACATAGAAAGGTTTAGCCTTGAAAGGAAACCTGTTCACAAAGAAGAAGTCTGTATCATAGTTCTCTTTTACATAGTGCCATAGAATCTCCTCCGATTCCTCGTCGTAATTTTCACCGTATGGGATTTTTTTGCCGTATCCCCTCAGAATTTCATAGATTTCTGGAAACCTAAGTTCAGGGAATGGTGTTTTTGGTATTTCAGGTTCGACGTTGAGTATTTTGAATTCTCTTTCACATTTCTCTAATGCTTTTTTTATACCAGCCTTAACAATTTCAGCTTCTATTCTCTCCACATCCGTTTCATCTTTTATAAACGCCATTTCTACAGCACATGATCTAAATTCACATATGTGTCTCCTAGTGTGGCTCTTTTCAGCTCTCCAGCTTGTACCAAGGTCATATATTTTCTCGAACCCGCCTGCTATTGTAAGTTGCCTATGTAATTGCGGGTCCTGTCTTAGGAATGCTTCTCTCCCGAAGTAGTTTACTTTAAAAACCTCAGCACCCCCCTCAGATGGTGCTCCTATTATTAGGGGGGTAAATACTCTGAGAAATCCTTTTCTATTAAGCCATTCTTCCATTCCTTCGACTAGTGCTGCTTGTACCTTGAATATTGCTTGGTTTCTTGGATTTCTTAGGTCGAGGCTCCTGTGTTTGAATCTTGTGCTGAAAAGGGTTTTAGGCTCCTTGATTTCTATGTTTGGGTCGCCGGTGTCCACTGGAAGGGATGGATCAAGGGGTAGGGGTGTCTGTGCTAAGCTAAGTATCTTTATTCTTTTCGGCTTAACTTCAGCGTCTACCTTTGCAACCTTTTCTAATACCTGTTCACCTTCAGCTTCGATAACAGATTCTCTTGTAAGTCTGTCTACTAATTCCCAAACCTCGGTTGGAGCTTCATTCCTCTTAATAGTTAACTGTATTTTGCCATTCCAGTTTCTTAACACTATAAACTTAACATTTTTTAGAATCCTAATTGACTCTACCCATCCATGCACCTTAACCGTGTTCAACCGAAACCTCCCTGTTAATTCTGTCTCAAACCTATTTTATGTATTTTGAGATTAAAGGTGCAAGTTTCTCGAGGGTTTCTTTGTTTATCTTTGCTGGGTCTGTGACTATAGAGTTTTTCAAGGTGCTTCTGCACGTGCATCGGCTTCCATCATAGGGTAGCATTTTCACAGCTTCCCTTAGAATCTTTTTGGCATTCTCTACATTCTTTTTCATATTTTCCATTACCATCTCAGCGGTCACTTCTTCTCCTTCGTACCATACATCGTAGTCTGTTACCAGTGCTAGCGTGGCGTAGCAAATCTCAGCTTCCCTTGCGAGTTTTGCCTCTGGGATCGCCGTCATCCCTATAATGTCTACCCCCCACTGTCTATAAATCCTTGATTCCGCCTTTGTGGAAAATTGGGGGCCTTCTATGCAGATATATGTTCCTCCTAAATGTACTTTTAGGTTAAGCTCCGAAGCGGCTTTATATAGTAGCCTGCTTAGAGCCGGACAGAATGGTTTATCAAATGCTATGTGTGCTACTATTCCATTCCCAAAGAATGTTGATACTCTCATCTTTGTTCTGTCAAATAGCTGATCAGGTATTACTATGCTAAGAGGCTCTATCTCTTTTTTCATGCTTCCTACAGCACTGATCGATATTATTTGTGTGACGCCAAGCATCTTGAAGCCTAGAATATTGGCTCTATAATTTATTTCTGATGGGAGCATTCTATGTCCTCTGCCGTGTCTTGGCAGGAAAGCTATTTTTATACCTTCTAACTCGCCTATTATGTATGAATCTGAAGGTTTTCCGAATGGTGTTTTTATTTTTATCTCTCTTACATTCTGGAGTCCCTCGATCTCATATATTCCACTCCCGCCTATTACCCCGATTTCAGCTTGAACCCTTTCTTGCAAGATACCACCTCCCATCCTTAAAGGTTAGATTTCCTCTTCTTACTCCTTCTTTGAGGATTTTCTCAAGTTTTTCATGGGTAATTTTAATGTTATGGTTTTTCTTTAGTTTTTCAATAAGTTCAGAAGTTGTTAGAGGCTCATCCTCTAGACTCATCATTGAGATATTGATTATATCCTCTGTGAAGTTCCAGGGAAATATGACCCAAACCCATTCGATTGCTTCTCCATAATAGTCTGGTTTAAACTTTGAACCTACAATGTAATATAGGGCTGCTGATCTTATTTCGTCTGCTTTAAGCTTTTCAAGATGTTTCCTCGCTACTATAAAACTGTCACCTGTATCTGTGATGTCATCTACAAGTAATACCTTCCTTCCAGAGAGATCAAATTCAAATGGGTACATGAGTTTCGCCTTCTTGTCCGGAGTCGCTGTTATACCCCAGTGTGCGACTTTAAGGCTTAGCAGATCCTTTACCCCGAGAAAATCGCATAGTACCCTTGCGTGAAACCATCCCCCTCTTGCGATCCCTACAATCATATCCGGCTGGAAACCTGAGGATTTTATCTTGTCCGCCACTTTTTCTGCTATGCTATGTAAATCATCCCAGCTGGGCTGTATACACTTGAATTTCTTAGGCATGGTTCCACCGTTGTCTTACCTATCACAGCCCAATAATTAATTTATCTACTACAGTTTGGCGGACTATATTTTAGCCGAGTTTCACTATTTCAATAGTAGCTTCTCCCCGCCTTATAGTGACTGTAGCTATCGAAGGTTTAATTATGAACGGGGGAATCGGTATGGTTGGACTTCCGGGATTTAGCAAGGTGAACCCCTTTTTTCTATAAATTGATGGTCTATGTGTATGTCCATAAATCAGCAGGTTAATATTATACCTTTCCATTAGGTTTAGTGCGTACTGGTTCCCACCCAGAGAACTCAGTCTATGTACTATGCCAATTTTTATTGATCCTATGGTTACTATTAAGAACCTAGGAAGATTGGATAGCTCTGGGGGATCCATGTTCCCCCTAACAGCGTATACTTTTCCATACTCTCTAAGGTTTTCTAAGAATTCTATGGAGGTTATGTCCCCGGCGTGTAATATGAAATCAACATTTCTCAAGTGTACCATACATTGTTCAGGTAAACTTCTAGCCCTATCTGGGATATGTGTATCCGAGATGGCCACAACCCTAATGTCCCCTTCTACTCCTTCTTCAATAGTCTGTACACGCACGTGATTAATACCCATAAATCCCAATAAATAGATTATGGAGCCACCTAAATAGGGCGACCTCTACATGCATATGTAGGGATGTGTAATGGTAAGAAAAAACCAGAATGTTGGAATATCCCAGGTGGCTGTAACAGCAATAATGATAGTTCTAGGCATAAGCGCAAGCCTATTATTATTTGGACCTCTTAGAGGCTTCATTATAGCAACATTCAGGCGTACTACAACCGTCGGTGGGGGTACCCAGCTACAGATAATAGCTTACAGCAAAACTGGAAGCGACATTTCAGGTATTGTAGTCAAAAATATAGGTCCTAACGAGCTTCTATATGAAGATGCGTCAGCATGGCAAGTTGTTGTTGATGGAGAACTAATGGTAGTCTCATCGACTAATCCTTCATCAGGCCCGCTACCTGTGGATGGGACCATAATTTTAACTCTATCTTCAACGGTTTCTGGAAGCCAACCTCATAGTTTCGAAGTTTATGGTCCACAAGGGACTGTAGCGCAAAATACTTACACACCATAGAGGGCAGCGATATGAAAATAGGATTTGTAAATCCTGGTACAACTAATATAGGGGCTACAGGACTACTGATAGTCATATCGATTATTGTTTCGTCCTCAATTCTCCTTCTCGCAATTTGGATGGTTGAATACAAGGTACAAAGTAGGCTTACACTAACCCAGACGGCAATTCAAGCCTACGACCTGCTGAGGGAGACAGCCCTAAACCTCCGCAGCCAGCCCCCAGACCAGGCAGACCCAGAGCAATGCGTGCAGAAGTTATCTGAAACCCTACACCTACTAAACCTCAGCCTTAAGGAGAGAGGCATGCATCTAACAGTTGAAAGCATAACCGTATCCAGAGACTTGCAGGCAAAGGTGGAGTATACCGTGTGGCAGGGGGAAAGCTATGTGTCAACATTTCTCACAACCGGGGAGGGGGGCTACGGCGTAGACCTGCAGCCCGATACCCTACGGGTCGACGTGCCATCAAGGCCCTGCAGGGTAAACATCTCCTTCACAGTGGTAAATACAGGCATAAAAATGGAAACTATAACTGTTACTGGGGACAATGTGCAGGTAGCATACTACCAGGGCCAGGACCCAAGGGTGACAGTGCAGGGAGACAGCATAATCATAGAGAACATGCAGCCAGGAGAATCCCTGACAGGCCTAATTCTAGAGTTCAACGTGCCAGAAGGACTAACAACAAGCATAGCAGAGGCATCCGTCCACGAAACAGAGTTCTCAGACTACAGCCTAATTCGATGGTTTAGACAAGAGCAACTACTAAACCTTACAGCCAACATAAACCTACACGCAGGCCCGCAGCCCACAAAAGGAGTAGCAGGAAGTAATGGTGGAGTCTCAAATCTAATATGGGACTGGCAGGCATACAGCGGCGCATGGGGGGGTTATCTAGATCCAGACGGAGGTAGCGCAGAAGACTGGCTCCAAAACCTAGAACCCGTACCAGGAGACGGTGAGAATGGTGGGTACCTGTATGTAGATAATGAGGGTAACTACTGGATTATCGATGCTGACGGTTACATTTATCCCGCGGATTCCGAGGGGAACAAGTTATCGCCAGGTAGAGCCGGAAAGCTTGTCAGGGTTGTTCAGCTGCCAGGGGGTCAGGTTCTCCAACTGAACTGGAATAGGGACGTTGCAGGTTTAATAGGTAGCCAAACTTCCACAAGAGTTTATCTAATGGCAGGGTATGCCTATGCAACTTACAGCTTGTACGTTGAGGACCTGGGAGAAGCCTATCTTACCCTCGAGGCCTATGTGAATGGGACAATTAAAACCTACATAAATGGCGTAGAGTGGAACCCTCCTATCACCCAGCCTGGCAAGAGCCCTAACAACATTACCAGCCTGCTTCAGGAGGGTGAAAACACCATAGTATTGGTTCTTCTCTCCGAGGACTGGCCCGGCCCTGCAAAACCCTGGTCAGGCAGGGCCGATGCCCAGGGCTTGTTAAACGTCGAAGTAAGGGCTCATGCTGCAAGCCTTATATTCACGGGAAAGTGGGAGTCAGGTGTGCCAGCAGTGGTCAGGCCTACACTAATCTCGTGGCTTCACCTGTATGTTTATGGCTGGTCTAACGTCCCGGGAGGATTGTATGACTGGCATCTTAGGCTTGAAGCCGGTATAGAGAACCTCGGCGGCCCCGGGATAGGTAGCCAATTCCCCATAGAGGTAAGTGTTTATGTTAGAGGTTTCGGGTCAGACGGTCAATCATTTAACGGCTTCCCAGCAAGCTTCACATACAGGGCTGGCTCAAGCTTCAGCTACCAACTAGACGTGGAAGCGTACGCGCCGTCGCCAGACTTGGACAGAATATACTATGATGTTGCCCATGTAGCGTGGTGTGCTCCACCTTCAGAGTGGCCTCCAGTTCCAACCTGGCCCTGGCCACCGCCAAGCTTCGCTACGCCCGTCCAACTGTCAGAGTGCAGCATATAGCCTCAAAAGTTATAATTCGCGAGATACAAGGTGAGAGACATGCAAACATTCGTGCATAGTCTTGCACTCCTAGTAGCCCTAATAGTAGCTTTGAGCATACAACCAGCCATACAGCAGGACACAATAAAGGTTAAAATACCACTATACATAGTGTCTTTCAATCACCAGGCAGACTTACATGCGCATGATAACACAGGGATGAATCATTGGGTAAACCCAAAGTTATTCCTGGCTCATTTAACACATCCCCAATGGACCGTGAATGACTGTGTACCTGCCAGGTATGGCGATCCGAAGGCAAGTCTACGTCTTCAATCTAACTTTGGTTTTCCCTGGGGTATGGAGGATGAGGGTGAGGCTGCACTTGAGTTTCTACGTGGCCTTGGGGAGGCGAGGTTGTGCATAGGTGTTGAGGTCAGAGACTTCATGGTTGAGAAGCCTCTGACCTTCAGGGCCTCATGCTGGGAGGACAGCCCATATCCAGGCAATCCCTCATACGGCGGAGGCTATAGAGGTTACTGGAACCTAATTCTGCCTTCAGGCCAGTATGGCGATACATGTTTCATATTCAAGATTGACGTAGACTACTCCAACGTTAGGGTTATGAAGAACAGGACAGACATCCAAGCATATGTTACAAGCCATGTCTTCCAGCTATGGATACTATACTATAATAGATCTTCCTGGCGTGAGCCAATGCCATACCAGGGTTCCTTCCACTTGGTGACAGTTTGGATTGAGGATGAGGTTCCAAGTGGCATGCTTCCGCTGGTTGAGGAGTTCACCTGTGGGGGCTGGGATGCCGTAGCCGAGCTTAGGGACAGGCCCTACAACCCCTACGTCGTAATCCCTGATGAGCCTGAACACAGCGTGGAAGTAGTGGTCAACGAGGACAGTATGGATAGGCAGTACGCCTACTGGGCCTTCATAGAGAACGACGGCCGCGTAAACGTCACATGGCTCCGCAACCACGACGCGGTGAGGGTTTGGAATCACCCAGGCCCCAGGCCATTCATGCTTAAACTCCTGAACCATAGTGAGGGCTGGACTTCCCACCAGGCATGGTGGCAGGCCTGGACCTGGTCAAGGGAGCAGTATAATGTTACCGTTGTCCTGGGCGGGAGCCTTGGAAACCCCGGTGCCAGGGAGTGGGAGGCTAGGGCTGGGGTGGAGTGGAGGCTTAACCACTACACCCACGAGCTAACCCTCAGGCTACCGGGTGGTAGAACTTTCAAATCAAGCCTCGAGATGTCTGGCGTGGGGGCTGAGGGTATTGCATTGTTCATGTGCTTCCTCGACGATACTGGCAGGCTTGTAGTCCTGGTTGAGGGTGATACTAGGTGGGGGACCAAGGCATTGGCTGACTACTTGCTTGAGCTTGAGTCCCAGGTAGGCGTTGACAACGCTTACAATGGTGTGCCGACGCCTCTAGGCCACCCTGTAGCTCTGGAGTACCGCGGCCTCCTTCCATACATCCTTGTCATAGGATATCGGGATGTTGACGGCGACGGTGAATACTGCCTTGGGGAGGTGTCGGTGTTATGGGAGTATGTAGGCGGAGACTAAATGTAGGTGTAAGCCAGGTTTCCACTGTCCTAGCCCTCATCCTAGTCTCAGTTTCAGCGGCCATGCTTATCTGGGGTCCCTTGAAGGGCTACATCTCCAGAATCATCTCAAAATCAGCTCCTATGGTTGACGCTGAGCTCGTGATTGTCTCCGTGAAAACTAGGGGAGGAGTTATAACAGGCTTCGGGCTTAGAAACCTTGGCCCAGGCACAATAAGATACGACGATGTCAAGGACTGGCAGGTTGTAGTGGATGGGGAGCTACGCAGGATATGGCAGGTTTTGCCTGAGCCTCCAGCTGAAATACATCCAGGTGAAACCGTATCTATAGGCCTCACCGGGGCTACGGCTCCAAGCAGCGAGGAGCCTCATAGCATAGCTGTGTATGGGCCTGGAGGCGTCAAGGTCCATGCCTCATACCAGCCGCAGGGAGGGTGAAGATGGAGGCTGTAAGGCTGGGGTTGAACCAGCTCGTGTCATCCCTCCTAATATTTATACTTGGAGTTTCCACTATGGCCCTAACTCTGAAGGTTGGGGTTCCAGTTATCCGGGCTCGGATGGATACCAAACACTACAGGGATGGCCTAGCCTTAGCCTCCACAGTCCAGGCATGTATAGAGGAGCTTATATCATGCGGCCAGGGCTGCAGCAGGAGCCTGAGGCTTAGTCTTCCAGAAGGTTGCTTCCTAAGCTTCACCAACTACACAGTGCAGCTCAGGGTCAGAGTTTCAAAGCCCAAGCCTGGCTCAGCCATCATAAGGGACGAGCCCCACACGACTCTTGCATGGTGTAGCAGGCTTGACAGCTACATCTTCAATGTAACCTTGAAGGAGTATCCTCAGGGCTGTAACTGGCATTTTAACACGACAGAGATGCTCCTGGGAAGAGAGCTAACCTTAACCTTCAACCTCCAGCCAGACTACACCATCATGGTGTCAGGTGGCTAAACATGAATAGGCCTCTGAGCTTCGCTGTAGCAGTTATCCTAACCCTCTCGGTGGGCATAGCAGTAGTACTCCAGTTTCAGAGCCTTACTCTGAGGAGGCGCGTTGAGAACAGCCGCATAGCCGAGGAGCTTGCAAGACGCCTGTGCACCACGCCATGGGATCCACCCCTGAGCTACGGTCTAGCCTACCCTGGGAACGGGACAGTTGAACCCTACAACCTAAGCATACAAGCATGGGAAGCTATGCAGACGATTGATTACCAGGATTATAGGGAGCAGGCGGGTATAAGGTGCGGGTTCCACTTTGTCCTGCATTACTGGGTTAGCGGCCACCTAGATGACCCCGCATACTCCCCTTACCTGCACTACGGCTTTCCCACTATTCCCCATGGCGCAGGTCACGTAAGAGTCTACATTGTTATAACCGATGCGTCCAGGTGGATGCAGGGCTACCTTGAGGTTTATGCGTGGCCTGAAGGGTGAAGGCATGCCTGCCGCATCATTATTAGAGTTTAATATGGTGGATGTGAGATGGAGCTTGATGTGGTTGAAGGCATGTTGGCATGCGTCCTAATCCTTCTAGTAGCATACATAACCTCAGGCTGGATGTCTCCGCAGGCGTCGGGGCCGCCTCTAACCATGGCTGAGAGCCTAGCCTACTCCCTTAGACGGTATGCTACAATCCAAGCCCTTACCAACCCAGACGTAGACTTCCAGCCCCTCCTGGAAAACTTCACCAGGGAGTCCGGCCTCTCATCAAGGCTTTACCTATACTATGCAAACCAGACCATTGTGTGCGGGGGCTTGCAAGCGCTAACAGAGGGCTACCCCTGCGGGTCCTCGGCCTTCACCCTGAGCTTCCAGCCCTACAGTAGCAGCCTGAGGGTACTAGTAGTTCCAGACAGGGCTGTGTATCACCCCGGCTGGACCGTAACCATACAGGTCGGCATCTCCTACTTTGACGGCCGGCTCCCGAGGCAGGGCAAGGTTTGGGTTATGCTAGTAAATCAATCCTCAGGCAAAATAATAGGCTGGGGGGCAGCTGCAAGGCAGAGTGTTCTCTACACTTATAGCTACATCCTTCCCAATAGGACCATAGACGACAGCTACCATGTCGAGGTCAGGGTGTGGGGCGAGGCCTTCCCAGGTTTACATCTTTCAAGCTTCCAGGTCATGCCTTCGGGCCTAACTCAGCCTCCAAGCATATCCCCTGTTGGCAGGTTTGACTGGTGGCTAGGTGAAACCCTAATCCTTGACAACCACAAGCAGGCATCCACCTGGACATGGGCGAACCAGAAGGCCTCAGGCACCGTTCAAAGCCAGTCGAACCTCCTAATGTTCCCGCTTAACTCCTCACATGTAGCCCCCGGCTTCTGGGTTTTCAGCAGCCTGGGCTCCAGATGCCTCATATATGTGCATCCCTTTACGGTTATAGTCAGGGTGGAGGTTGGCGGATGATGGAGAGAACAGTAAGCTTCATCTTAACCGTACTTATAAGTGTCTTCGTAGCCTCAGCCCTGTTAAGCCTCCCATATAATCGTATGGCTAGTAAGCGCGCCTACCAAGACGCCTTGGACCTCGCATCCATTGTTAAAGGAGAGGTCGAGGCCTTAGATAGGCTTGTGGGCCAAGATCCTAACAGGGTAGTCAACTACACCCTTAACCTACCCCTAACCATACAAGGCTCCCACTATACTATCAAGCTCACCCAACACTACATACACGTAACTCTCGAGAACAGCTTGACAGTTAACCTTAGCCTCAACCTAAGACACGTCTCGGTTAGGCCCTGCAGCTTTAACGGTGGCACCATACATCTATACTATCGAGGTGGTGTACTCTATGCCTATAATGTTAAAGGATAGAGGGGGCAGGGTTAACCTGTTGGAAGTTCAGGGGAGAGTCTTAGCATATCGTACCCTGAAAAACGGAGTGTACATACTGCATGAGCCAAGGCTATTACAGGAGGATAAGTCAAGACTCGAAAGGATAACAGAATGGATACTTGACAAGCTCACCCCGGAAAGGCTCCAAGACAAGCGTAATTTCTATCTTGAAGCCATACGCAAGGTTTACTCTAAGGGTTTTTTAAGAAGAAAGCCTCCCGATGGTGAGACCACCCTAAAACTCTACTACTATATTATAAGAGATGTCGAAGGCCTAGGTCCACTGACTCCCCTGCTTAGGGACCCAGAGGTTGAGGATATAACTCTTTCCTACGACTCCGGCAGGCCACGCATATCCGTTTACCTGTCAGGCCACGGCCTAACACCAACCAACATATACCTTGAAGAGGATGAGGTTAGACAGCTTATTTTCAGGCTTGCTGAGAAGTGTAACCGCACTGTTAACCTGTTACAGCCCGAGCTTGAGGGTAAGCTTGCAGAAGGTGTAAGGGTACAGGCCTTCCTGGGCAGGGAGGTTAGCGAAAAGGGTTCGCACTTCACCATTAGAAAACCCGTCCAAAGGCCAAGTCTTAGAGAGCTTGTACGCCAAGGAGCCCTCTCTCCGATTGCAGCAGGCTACCTATGGCTCGTAGTTACCGCAGGAGTTTCGGGCCTTATCGTTGGGGAGGTGGGCTCAGGAAAGACAACACTTTTAAACGCCCTTTTACAGCTCATACCTAGGGATAGACGTATAGTTACTTTGGAGGATACCCCTGAGATCTCACTTGAGCATCCAAACTGGGTGCCCCTGGTTGCAAGACCCGGGTATGGCGTGCCCAATGGCACAGGTAAAAGGCCTGGAGAGATAACTCTCATGGAGCTCATCCCATCGGTGTTGAGGATGAGGCCTGACTACACCGTTATAGGCGAAGTTAGACGTTTTGCTGAGGCCAGGGCCCTGCTTGAGGTTATCACTGTTGGGAGTACAGGCCTCACAACATTTCATGCCGCAAGCCTCGACTCAGCCCTCGCCAGGCTGTTGAACATGGGACTTGATAGGAGACAGGTCTCTCTCTTCAAGGTCTGGATCCTGGTTAGAGCATTGAACACTAACAACATGGTTAAACGTGTGGTATGGGAGATACGTGAGTATGATGGTAGAAACCTTAGGCATGCTTTTAGACGTGGGGAAGGAGGCTTATTCCTGGCAGTAGACCCTGAGGGGAGTATTGTTGTCAGGTATGCCGCGGAGCGTTCAGGTATGAGTCCGGTCGAGGTGTGGCACGCTGTTGAGGCTAAAGCTTCCGAGTATAAAGTTTGAAACAGTACTCTTGAAGGCAGGCTACACTAGAGGCCCTGGCAGGCTTCTAGCTGAGTCTCTAACTCTAAGTCTTATACCCCTCATTCTTTCATTCATTCTACCCGTTCAGCGTTGGGGCAGGCTCCTCCTGTTAGCCACGGCCCCTGCTGTCTTCACACTCTATCTTATCACACCTATCTTGAACGTTAGGGAGCGTGCCGCGAGGCTTGAGTCTTGGCTGTGGCTCATCTACACTGGGCTTGCAAGCCTAGTAAACGTTTCAGTCAGCTACTCCTTTAATAGACTTGCACATGTGGTTGAAGATAGGGATATCTCCTTGTTCCTCTCCCATGTTAGCTTGATGGTAGACTATACAGGGGTCTGGGAAGGGCTTGAGCGTGCGGCTGAGACATGCCCAAGTAAGGCCTTCTCAAGATTCATGGAAAGGCTTAGGAGCACCGTCTCCACTACTGCCGTCGCTATCGAGGAGCTTGCTAGGGCTGAGGCTGAGGCGTGGATGTCAACCTCAAAGTTAAGGTTGCAGGCAAGATATGATCGTGTATATAAACTACTTATAACTTATATTCTTGTAAGCATTGTTTTCCCGATAATACTAGTTCTGGTAATGGTTTTCAGGGCTATCGTGAGCCCGGAGGCTGTGAATCCTTCAATGGTTGGCCTTGATGTTGATGCTGCAACCCTCTATATCTTTACGCTCATGCTAGCATCATCACTCCCCCTGTTGCTTATGGTTAAGGCTAGTGTTGAGAAGTGGATCAAGCCACCCCGCTACATCGCGCTTTTATCCTTTGCTTCCACGATTCTAACTTTACCTTTGCTTAGGTTCGGCTTTCTCTACTATACAGTTGCAGCGTGCACACCTGTCATCCTTGTTGGCTTAAGGTTTGAACGCTGGGCCTCTGGAGTTAACCGTGGGTTTCCAAGGTTTCTACGTGACCTTACGGAGCATGTTACCAGGGGCATGCCGCCAGGCCGTGCGCTGCAACTGCTTGGGAAAGGATACTCCGGCCTTGAAGACATTATAGAAAACGCCAAAGCCAAGCTATCTCTAGGCTTCGGCTTCCATGATGTACTTCTAAGCATGGCTTCAAAGCTCAATGGTACAATTGCCTCCCCGTTCCTAAAACTTGCCGTGGAAAGCCTCAGCTATGGTAGACCATCTGAAGTACTGAGTAGGCTTGCAAAGTTCGCCGAGGAGATGCGTAACCTTCGCGAGTCTTGCATGCAAGTCATGTCGAGTTACGTTATGACCGCCCTAATGAGCTTCGCTATATCCTTGTCCGTAGGTATAATACTTGGACGACTGTACAATCTCCCTGGAATGCTTGGGCCATCTGTTAAACTACTATTCTGTAGAATTAACATGCTACAAACATGGATGATTGGATTAATCGTCGGCACAGCCAGAACAGGAAGTATGAGTCTAAGTTTTAAATACGTTTTACTTCTTGCCATAATGTCCCACCTGGCAAACCTCATCACCTTAGGATCCATTCTATAAGAAAGCCTACACCTCCTAAGTTTAACGTCTCAATGCTTTAAACTTCTATTTCTATCACCAGAGATAATTAAATATCCTAATCTCACTAATATTATTTGAATGCGAAATGTTCAGCATGTCTTTACGAAGCATCGAGTCAAAATACAAACGTTTCGCCTACGAGCAAGCTAACATTATATCTTTTCCAGATTTTTCGGTGTCAAGTTATGATTTCTAAAGTAATAGCTTTTCTCGTCGTGCTCAATATAACAATCCTTCTCCCACTATCAATGTTATATTTTTATGCCTTCTATTATGTCTCTGTATCGGACATTTACATTACACCAATGATGATTCTCCACAAAATACCTGTTGTTGGCGTAGATGCCTTTAAATATATGGTCCTAAACCTTTCTGTAGGCGAAGAAGATCCCTACGTACCAACATGGCTTAATTGTATACAATATGAATACATGCTTAAATTCATCACATCTTTTATATTAGTACTTGTCAATATAACAATAGTTAGTGATAACCCTAACAAACAATACGTCGGTAAGCCTCAAGTAATGTGGACATGGGCTAATCTCTACGTTTGGGTAACTAATTCTACGCTAAATAGTCTATACAAAGTTCTACTCATACTGCAGTTAAGAAAGGTATCAGTCGTCCTCCTTCAACTAATTAGCTTATGGCTTGTAGCGTCATTTATCTCAAGCAAGAAAGATTACAAATACTACTCCCTTCCATATCTTCTTTCTTCGATAGTTCAAATAGCACTATACGAACATAAAACCAAAACAATCATTCCATTAATATTTTACTTATCCCCTCTGATATACGCAATAGCATTTTCATTTTTACACCTTAGTTATCATGAGAGTCAAATAGCAATTTTAACTCTGTACTTCACGTTAGGATACGGTGTGAGTCTTCCTGACTTTAATTTTCAGCCTCCAATAATAATATGGGTGGGTGCTATCATATCCCTAATACAAGTATTATTAGTGAAGCATGTTAAAAACAAGAAGAAAATAGAAAGTCGTGTAAGTGAAGGGTTAAGGGCCGCAAGAGCAATAGAAAGACTTATAACAGATATAGAAGAAGCCTTACATTAAAATTCACGCATCCTCCTCAGAGCTGCAATGGATAATATATCATCTGGACTAACAATAGAAATACCAGTTATTTCTCCTATGACTTCCACAAGTATCACCTTGTCTGGTTCTTTAAGGTCAACTCTCCTCTCAACAAGATCCGCAAGAGCAACAATGATATCCTTAGAATGAAGAGATGTGCGTCTCTTTTCAACAGTAACCCTGAAACTTTCGTCAGGCCCAATTATAGATGCAAGTTTCTTAACAGCCGATCTCATCTCGTCGATATTGGTCTTAACCACGGTTAATATCGGTATGTACCTTAAGGTAAGATTAAAAATATCGATTCTATCACGCGCAAGCTTTCTAATGGAGCGAACAGCATGGATAGGATCCAAGGATGTCCTAGCAAGGAGTAAGCCCTGAACACCTGACCTCCATAACTTAGCAGACTCATCTCCTACCAAAGAGAAGACATGCTCAGCCTCGAAGATAGCGTGAAACTCCTGCCCCCTACGACAGGTAATAATAAAGTTAAAATTCTCCACGGAACACCTAGTAGTGCCAAATAAATTTAAAGGTGTAATTATGACCAAAGCGAATCCTTACGAGTTAAATTCGGCATTCCTAGGTGTACCAGTAAGGATCCTCATGGAAAACGCAGGTAGTGCTGTCGCCAGGGTTATATCAGAAAACTTTGAGAAAAATAAGCAAATCTGCATACTCTCCGGGCCAGGTAACAATGGCGGAGACGGATTGGTAGCAGCAAGGCACCTTGCATCATTGAGTTATCGAGTTAGCCTTGTGCTAGCCGTACCTCCCAAGCTAATAAAAACAGAAGAAGCTCGTGAAAACTGGGAAATTATAAGAAATATGAGAGAAAGCATCGAAACAATATATATAAAATCCCCAGACGATCTCAAGAGGGTTAAAGAAATAGTTAAAAACTCTGACATAATAGTTGATGCATTACTAGGAACAGGTATAACAAGAGAACTAAGATACCCTTATAAAGAATTAGTAGAGATCATCAATAATAGTAAGAAGGTAGTTGTATCCGTAGACATACCAACAGGCTTAAACCCCCTTACGGGCCGACCCCTAGGCGTGGCAGTAAAGGCTAACATAACAGTAACATTCCATAAGTTGAAGCCTGGTCTTGGAAAAAGCAGAGAATATACCGGGAAAATAATAATAGCTTCTATAGGAGTACCACCCGAAGCTGAAATATTCGCAGGACCAGGCGACGTTGCAAAAATACTTCCTTGGAGAGAGCCATGGAGCCATAAAGGCGATTATGGAAGAGTACTTGTAGTTGGAGGTAGCCTATTTTATTCTGGCGCTCCAGCCCTCTCTGCTTTAGCAGCAATAAGTGCTGGTGTAGATATAGTGTTAGTTCTCACACCTAGAAAAGTAGCACCAATAGTGAAATCTTACTCGCCGCTTTTAATCGTAAACCCACTCAGCTCACGAAATTTCCTCTCCTTAGACGATGTCTCTATAATCCTAGAGTATGCTTCTAAAATGGACTCAATACTCTTAGGTCCAGGCTTAGGCTTAGAAGATGAGACGTTGCAGGCTATAGCAGAGGTGATAAATCACCTCTCAAAGAATAAAAAATCTCTAACCATAGATGCGGATGCGATAAAAGCAGTTGCAAAGTATAAGCCGACGGTTGGGGGGAATACCGTGATTACACCCCACGAAGCGGAATTCCATGTGCTTTCAAACTTTAAACCTCCAAGAAATAGAAAAGAAAGAATAAAAGTAGTTAAAGAGGTAGCCTCTAAACTTGGGTGCACAATACTTCTCAAAGGTTACGATGACTACATCTCAGATGGAAGAAGCACAAAGATAAACTCAACAGGAAATCCTGGGATGACCTCCGGGGGGACAGGTGATGTGTTATCAGGTCTTGTAGCAGCATTTCAAGCCTACGGGGCTTCTCCATTTGATGCTGCTGTAGCAGCCGCATTTATAAATGGATCGGCTGGTGACATTGCTTACACGAAAAAAGGAAGCCAACTAACCGCCACTGATTTAATAGAAGAAATACCTAAGCTATTAAAAAGTATAGGTGATGGAGTTTTCCCATATAATTCTGTCAGACGTCCCGGAGAAGGCTAAGGGAACTTATATCCTAATACTATATGTTAAAGAGAATTTAAAGGTCAGAGTTGGGCGTCTAGGTTTACAACATCTAGGCAGAGGCTACTACGCATATTTAGGCTCAGCCCATGGGGAGCCCCCCCAAAACCTTAAAGGGAGATTAAACAGACATAAAAGCAAGCGAAAGAAAACCAGATGGCATATAGATTATCTAACATTAAATAGAAACGTAACCCCAGTTAAAGCAATCGTTATTTATGATGAGAAGATGGAACACGAGTTATCCAAACTATTAGAATCCACAGGATGTAAACCTACAATTAAGGGCTTCGGTGCTACAGACTGTAAGGCGGGCTGCTACTCTCATCTATATAGAATCTACAATCTGGATGATGCTATACAAAGGATGATAAGCATTTTTGAAGGAAGAAATCTAAAATACGCCATTGTTGTTCTATGACACTTCAGAGAAAGTCTCGATTACATCAAAGTCAGATATAATGCCTACCACCTTCCTTCCATCAACTACAAGTAAATGCCCAACTTTTTTCTCAACCATGATCCTTGCCGCCTCTGTCAAGTCCGTGCTAGGTGATACAAAGACAGGGTAGGGAGTCATTACATCTTCAACCTTTAATTCAGAAATATTAACGTCCTTACTAACAGCAAGGCTTAGAATGTCTTCAACCTTAACTATTCCCTCGTAAAACCCATTTCTAACAACCGGAATGCTGTTAACACCATGCTCAGCCATAAGTCTTACAGCCTCTGTGACAGGGGTTCCCACCTCAACTGTCAGTACTTCCCTGGTCATAACATCGGAAACCTTCACAATGATAGAAACCCACAAAAATCTTATTAATGATTAGAGGTTGCATCACACGGCGGAGTGACTGGAATGGAGAAACTATACATAATTCTCTTGGGCCCCCCAGGTGCCGGTAAAGGAACCCAGGCAAAGAAAATAGCGAAAAGGTATGGAATACCACACATAGAGTCGGGAAGAATATTTAGGGAAATAGCCAAGGGGGATAGCGAACTCTCTAAAATGGTGAAAAAATGCATTGAGCTAGGAGGCCTCGTACCCGATGAAATCGTAAATCGAATAATAAAAGAAAGACTGTTATCTGAAGACTGCCAAAAGGGATGCATTCTAGATGGGTACCCAAGAACAATGAACCAGGTAGAAGCTCTAGACTCTATAATAGATGAGCTAGGAGGGAAAATACTTGTAATAAGTCTACATATAGATAAGAACCAAATAATCGAGAGGAACATAAACAGGCTTATCTGCCCAGTTTGCGGAGCCATATACAATCTGAGAACAAACCCTCCAAAAGAGGATTTAAAATGTGACGAATGTGGCTCGAAACTTGAGAAGAGGATGGACGATGAGAAATTAGAAATCTTATGTAAAAGGATAGAGGTTTACGAGGAATACACTAAACCTATAATAGAACATTACATAGACAGAGGAATCGTTAAGATTGTTGATGCATCCCAGGCTCCTGAAAAAATATTTGAAGAAATAAAAAACATAATCGATCTCTTTCATAAGAGCCTCGGACAAACAATATAGCCCTCTTCGTCCCCTACTACTGTTGTTAACCCCTCAAGGTGCAACAAGGCAACAACAGCTGCTGTTAATGCGTCTATCTCATGTATAGAAAGATTCTTAACCTCAACGTCTCCTCTAACCCCAATTGAGAGGAAAAACCTCCTAATAGCGCTTAGATCTCTCTCTGGTATTCCTAGTATTTTTCTCGATGTTAAAGGATGAACCTCAATTGTCCTGAAACCTCTCCTCTTCAGCTCACTATTTAATCTCACACCCCTAATTGTTAGCTTCTTCATTCCCCCCAAGAGAGGGGGAAACAATCTGTATCCCATACTTCGCATAATTCTTTCAACATTCCTTTCATATCCCTGAACTGGCATTGTGAGGGGAGCATCTATCGCTATAATCTCAGGACATGCGGAAATTATTTTTTCAAGAATCTCACTATCCCGATAGGCGATCATTGACCTATGATACATACCATCCAGAATACAAACTCCTGTAGGGTTTTTCTCGGTTCCTGCTAAATCTACTCCAGCAACCGTTCGTCTAACCAATGAAGTCTTGTATAAAACACTCCTAAGAAATTTTAATGTTTCACTGTGAACCCTCAAGACTATCTACTATTCTTATGAAAATGTTAACCCTTAATCCATTAATATCGAATTCTTTAGTTAGGCATTTTTCCCTATCAGGAGGTTCTACTCCGATAACAACCTGGGTGGCATGTACCTCTGCGGCTAATTTTTCCTTGAATTCTTTGATTAACCCTAAAGCTTTTGCGTCACCTGTAACATAGAGTTTGATCCACTCTTTCCCTCTAGTTAAACCTAGTTGTCTTCTCATGGATTGTATCCTTCTCCTGACATCTCCTGTAAATCCCATCGCCCTTAACTTTTCATCTACTCTAAGATTTATGTAGACCTTTCCATATTCTGTTTCATCTCCTTTCCATCCTTCTCCTGGCGGTTTGTCGCCTAATTCTATATTAAGGGCGTTTGCTAAGTAAGCTATTATTTCACCATATTTTCTAATCGTGTCAGCATATTCACTCCTACTCGGGATTATGAGAACAGACCTTATCGGCTGTCTAAGTTTTAGTCCTGATGTCGATCTTAAAGACATAATTCGATCAACCACCTTTCTAACAATTTCAAATTCAGCCTCAACTTTCGGATTTCTTAGTTTTTCCTCCGGCTTAGGCCACCTAATCATGTGGACGCTTTCCAATTTATAGACCTCCGTCCATGACTCCTGATATATTTTTTCAGCTATAAATGGTGCAAACGGAGCAATTAGAGGTAGCATCTTCCCAAGAACATATAGAAGTGTATATCTGCACCCATCTTGGTTCTTCCCTCCCCAAAGTCTTCGTCTAATAACTCTTATGTAGAAATGGCTTACATCTTCAATTATAAAGTCTAATATATTCTGCACTGCCTTATGAAGGCTAAATTCCTCCATAAAACCTGTTACGTCATGTATTAATGTCTGAAGTTTAGAGATCAACCATATATCTTCAGGTTCCATCTCTATATCCTCAATTTGAATCGAGAAGGGATCTATTCCCTCCATATACGTTGAAGCAAAGGCGTAAACATTCCATACAATATTTAATTTTCCTCTTACAAGTTTTAACCCCTTAAATGAGAATTTCAGATCATGCCATGGCGTTGCTGATAGGACGAAAATTCTGAAGGGATCTCTCCCGTACCTATCTACAATAACAGAGGAGGAAACATAGTTTCCTAATGATTTATGCATTTCTCTACCTTTTTCATCAAGCATAAAACCGTGCATAAGTACAGTTTTATATGGGACCTTGCCGAATAGGAGAACACCTGTTCTAAGAAGTGAGAAGAACCAGCCTGCAACTTGGTCATGACCCTCAGTTATGAAATCAACTGGCCACCAATCCTTAAATTCTTCCTTCTTCATAGGATAGCCTAAGCTTGAAATGTGAGCCATTCCAGAATCATACCAGACGTCTACGATATCTCTAACACGTTTCATGTTTCCACCACAGGTGCACTTCCAGCTAACATTGTCAACCAATGGCCTGTGAAGATTATTGACCTTAAATCCTGAGAGATTCTCAAGTTCTCTTTTGCTTCCTACAACATGTACTTTCCCGCAAGAATCACATATCCATATTGGTAGTGGGGTGCCCCAATATCTCTGCCTACTAACCACCCAGTCTCTAACATCTTCAAGCCAGTTTCTAAACCTCTCTTCTCCCCCCCACTTTGGTATCCACTTAACCTTCATCGCCTCCTCTATGAGCTTTTCTTTAAACTTTCTAACCTTAACATACCATTGGACAGTTGCTCTATTGATTAGTGGAGTCTTACATCTCCAGCAAACCGGATACTTGTGTGTAATTACACCTGCCTTAAGGAGCATCCCTTTAGATTCCAGGTCTTCTATTATCATCTGGTTTGCGTCTTTAATATGTCTTCCAGCGTATTTCCCAGCTTCCTCTTTGAAAATTCCCTTCTCGTCTACGAACATCAAGATTGGTAAACCATACTCTTCATGTCCAACTTCATAATCTTCTTTACCATGGCCAGGTGCAACGTGTACACAGCCTGTGCCTTCCTCAAGGGTAACATACTTGTCGGAGAGAATGACTATTCTAGCGTTTTTGAGCTTCTTTTGGGCTTCAACCTCATCATAGAGAGGAGATCTATATCTTAAGCCCTCAAGTTCATAGCCTTTAAATCTCCTGAGGACTTTTAATGGCACACCTGTTTCTTCTTCGATCTCACTAAGTCTTCCCTCTGCAATTATGTAATTCTCTTCTCCATTTGTGGCTTCAATATAGTCGTAGTCAGGGTGTACCATCACTGCGACATTTGCAGGGAGAGTCCACGGGGTAGTGGTCCATATTACTATATACGAATTCTCTCTACCCTCTATCGGAAACTTAACAAATATTGATGGATCCGTGATTTGTCTATACTCTGAAACCTCATAGTCTGCAAGTGTTGTTTCGCAGCGGGGACACCAATGTACAACCTTTAAACCTCTTTCAAGAAGTCCCTTTCTCCATATTTCCTTTAACCCAAACCATAAACTTTCAATATATTCATCCGTGTAGGTAAGGTATGGACTATCCCAGTCCATAGAAATTCCTAGGTCCTTAAACTGCTCGGTTATACTCGTGAGGTTCTCTGTGGCCTTCTCATAGCATTTATTAACAAATTTGTCTACTCCATAAGTTTCAATTTCAGATTTTGTTTTGAATTTAAGCTCCTTTTCAACAATAACTTCGATTGGAAGTCCATGGCAATCGTATCCGGGTTGGTCTCTGACGTTAAATCCCCTAGCTCTCTTATACCTTACTACTGCATCTTTTAGTATCTTATTCCAACATGTACCAGGGTGTATCTCCTTGCTTGAAGGATATGGAGGACCATCTAAGAAATAGTATTTTTCATTTCCTTTAAGGCTTGCCCTAATCTTATCATAGATTTTGTTTTGATCCCACCAGTTAAGTATCTCCCTTTCGAACTTAAGCGGGTCATAGCTTCCCTGAAGTCTCTTTACACCCAAGTCACAGCACCTACCAGCTTATTCCACAGTGCTTCAATTTAAAATTAGCAACAACCTGCACAAACATGTAGTTGTACCGGTATAATTATTTAAGCTCTTCCGGGTTTTGATTTTCGTGGTAGCATGATAATAGTGGGCGTGGATGACGACTTTAATAGGGAGCTGGCCAACCTTTTAAACGCAAAATTTATCCCACTTGAAGTTAGAAGATTCCCGGACGGTGAGGTTTGCCCTCGCATACTCATAAGTGACATTAACGATATAAAGGGAGAAACTGTAATTTTTGCTCACAGGATGAAAGCTGGCTCATGTAGGCCCAATGATTATTTAACAGAGATCCTACTTACGCTTTTAAATCTCAAAGAGATCAATCCTCAGAAAATAATACTTATCACGCCTTACTTCGTCTATGCAAGGCAAGACACAGCATTCAGGCTTGGCGAACCAAAAAGTGCTAAATACATCGCTGAGACGATGGAATGGGCCGGAGTGGACGTAATAGTAACAGTTTCTACGCATTTCCACAGAATGAGGAAGATGTCCGACTTCTTCACAAAAGCTCTTGGCATAAATGTCTCAGGCTTTATACCTCTCGCAAAATACGTTAAAGATAACTATAAGCTTTATAAGCCAGTCGTAATCGCTCCTGATGAGGAGGCAAAAATATGGGCTGAAGAATTCGCTAGGACAGCAGGGATCCCAGACTATACCGCTCTGAAGAAGGAGAGAGATTTAGAAACCGGAGAGATAAAAACTTATGTTGGAGAACTGGATGTTAAAGATCGAGAGGTCATAGTGGTTGACGACATTGTATCCACGGGAGGAACCATGGCTAATGCAGTGTCCGAAGCCCTAAGGCGGGGGGCTAAGAGGGTTATCTCATGTTTTGTTCACCCAGTACTAGCACCTGGTGCGCTAGAAAAGCTCATGAAAGCAGGAGTTTCCGAAGCAATAGCTACAGACACGCTGTCATGGGAGAAGGCCAGAGTGACGGTAACGAATGAAATATCAAAAGCCCTGTCATCCGTCCTCTAATAAAACCTTCAAATTATTATATAGCTCTTCGAGGGAACCTTCATTCACGATGACAAAGTCAGCTAACATCATAGCATTACCAATACAAAATAACACTAATTCCCTCATGTCTTCATCTAGGAAAGTTTGATAGTCCTTTATATCGAAACCATACCTTCCTCTTTCTTTTACTCTATTATATCTAGTTTTGAGAGTGGCAAAAACCCCTATAACACAGCCTTCTTCACCATATCTTTCTTTAAAAAATAGGACTTCTTCTATCGTTCTCAAACCATTAAAAACAACCCCTGAATACCCCTTTGAAGCCATCAGACGCTCTCCCCTCTCAGCAGCCATTCGCATAACAGCTTCATCTCCATACTGTTTTCTTATATATGTCCCGACACGTCTTAGTGTTTCTCTCGTAATCTTCTTATAACCCATTCTATACGCCTCTTGCACTACAACGTCACTAAGTCTTACAACAACCATTTTATACTTGTCAGAGATGTAAGTAGCGCACTTATCCTTCCCGGAGCCTGGCATCCCTATTAATCCAATATACCTATATCGGCACTCCATTGTTATTCCCCTATTTTAAATCAACAAAACTTTTTATTCCTATGATTTGAATAAAAAGATGACCAAGATGTACAGGCTTAAAAGGGTGAAACTTTCGATACTCATCTTATTAGGGATAACCTCTTTCATGGCGATAACAAATAGTACAATTCAATCACCAGACGTTAAGGTGCAGGTTTACAACGTCATAGCTACCCCCTACTGTATCCCACCAGATGGATGCGCCATCATTTACGCTTGTTTTCACAATCTGAACGATACACACCCGACAGATATTTTACTAGTAAAAACAAAGCTTATCAACTCTGAGTGTTGCGTTGTATACGAGTACAGTAAGGTTATCGGCCCACTAGACCCAGATGAAACGATATGTAACGTACCGATAGGATACGTATCGAATTTAGACCCAGATTGTTATATAATATGTGTAGAAGTATGGGAAGGATGCGCATGCCCCTCTAACCTGGTTGGTACTGGATGCGGCTGCCTACAAGTATATCCTTATCCAGAATTCAATCTCTCCCTATCTATATTAAACGACCAGCTAATGGGTGGAAGCTATCTTGAATATAAGGTCAAACTCTCATCTTCAATGCCTGAAATTGAGCCCTGCCCTCCATGCTGGCCCTGCTATCCCTGCCCTCCATGCTGGCCATGTGATTGTTGGCCATGTGATTGCTGTTGTCCTATATGCCCTTGCGAGCCTAACTATGGAACCTATTCATTCACAGTTCAAATTACGTTCACTGACCCTTCGGGAGTAGAAGTCTACAGCAAATCCTACACATCAACGCTTTCCGTCCCAGGTATAGACGAGAGGGAGTTTGAATACCATATCCCTGTAGATGCCAAAGCCGGAGTCTATAAACTTGAGGTAAATGCTATAGGTAAGGTAAACATGTCTAAGACAGATTATTTCACTGTTGCAGAATACAAACCTATTTTATCTGCTGAGATGACAGGGCCGTCAAGCGTAGACGCCGGAAGCGAGTTTGAAATTACAGTAAGCCTGTTTAATAGTGGAAACGCCATAGCAAGATCCATATGGATCACATTAGAAACAGACATCCCTGAAGAATGGTTTGAAGATGGGAAACAAAAATCGATAGGGATGTTACCACCATATACTACCGCAACGGTTGAATTCCCTGTTAATGTGCCCGCTGACGCTACAGGAACTTATACTGTAAAAGCAAGAATTACGGGATATCAAATATATATGTGGACTTCAGAACTAACTATAGAGATTAAGCCTCAGACACAAACTGGTGGAGGCGAACCTTCGGGCTCCGTTGAAGTCGATGTTTCAAGGGAAGCAAGCATCATAGATGGGAGCCTACTTCTTAACATTGAAGTTACATCTGGGGTCTCAGTAGACGTAACGGTGGAACAATTTGTTCCACAAGGTCTAACACCGCTAACCTATCCCGAGGGAAGAATCGTAGATGAAACTATCAGCTGGGATGTAACTCTTACTCCCGGGGAAACTTCAACCTTAACCTGTACTTTCAAAATATTAGAGAACTTCAGAGGGACAATAATAATACCACCTGCTAAAGTACTATATCAGGGTTCAGTTATTGCAGAGTCTCCTGAGAATAAGATTGAAATGTTGCCGCTGATAACCGAGGACGGGTACGAATCACGGGATGCATTTTCCTGGACGAAAGTGGTAACACTTACAAATAGTGGAAATGCTACATCTGAATCTTTCACCTACACCGTAACATTGCCATCAGGTTATTCATATAGTTCTTCATATCCCATGGCAATTTCGACAGGAAACACTGTACAGTGGAGCATACCTCCCTTAAAACCCGGTGAATCAATCACCCTAATAGTAAGAGCATCTAGCGTAGCTGTTAAAATATTAATAATCTCAGCAATTGCGATAGCAGCGATTTCACTTATAGCAGCAGCTGTAATTCTGATAAGGAAAAAATAGATTGAGAAAATCAGAGTACCTTTACATGTAAATCATCATAGACAGGCCCTGTAGGAGTTAAAGTACTCTTCTTTAACTTTATGCTAGCCACTCTTTGAACTCCTAGCTCAAATTCATGGTATTTGTAAATCATGTTTCTAAAACCTTGCCTGTTAGAGATGAACTTAACTCTAGCGATGGTTAGGTGAGGCTTAAATCCTCTTCTCTCCCTTTGAAATCCATATCTTTGAAGTTGGTCCTCAATATAACTCCATATGTTTAAAAGGCTACTATTCTCCTCCATAACCCCTACCCAGACCACGTTAGGTCTTGAAGGTGAAGGAAAGCAGCCAAGCCCTCTAAAAATTATTTCAAACTTGTCGCTTTCAATCTTATCAAGGATTCCTGTTATAACATCTATTTTCGCAGGATCTATCTCGCCTAGAAACTTCAGGGTTATGTGGAGATTTTCCGGTTTTACAATCTTGAATTTTCCATACTTTATAAGCTCTCTTTGAAAGGAGACTATTTTCCGAACGACTTCTTCATTATCAATATCGATGGCGATGAATGATCTAACCATGTTAACGATCACCTGCTTATTGTAATCTTTAACATAGCTTCTAGATTCTCCGGCTTTTTCTCGAAATACTTTCTAACCGGGTGTAAAATTTGAATCAGGGCATCCGAAATGGCGGTCTTTAAATCTGCTGGGTGTAAGCTCCCTGAAGCATAATCCTTCTCCAAGTCATCGTAGTTCTCGTATGTTATGTCTCCTCCATATTTTGCAGGTCTCTCTATCTTTATCCGGTTATTTTTAGGGAAAACTATATATTTGGCGATAAGAAGCAACGGATTGTTTTCTATCACTTTCTGTGGGCAGTATGCCTTTGATATCTTCCTTTTTATGTCCTCTGGGCTGTCTGTTATGAATATACATCCTTCCGGTTTAGATTTACTCATCTTAGCTTCTAACATGGCTTCCTCCGGGCTTAAGGACTCCATTCTTTCTAAACCCCTAAGACTAGGGAGTAGTGGCGTATGTAGAGCTACGATCCTCCTTAAACCCATCTTTCCAGCTACCTCACGTTGTAGAACGTGCGCTCTCCGTTGATCCATCCCGCCGAGGGCAAGGTGAACGTCTAACTCGAAAATGTCATCCACCTGCATCGCAGGATATAAAAGCTTTGAAAAATCAGCTTCTGCCTCGTCCTGTTTCCTACCCATTATTGTTATTGCCCTTTTAACCCTTGCAAGGGTTAATCTCTTACAGATTTTTAGATATCTCTCCCAGTATTCCATCCTGCTTACAAGTTCGTCTCCATAAATGTATTCGACACTTCCCGGGATACCTACAGCCTCTAAGCACTCTTTTATATACTCACTACAGATTCTTATATTTTCCATTTTACCTCCTAGCTTGTCATTAATGTATGCGTGCCAGTTTGCAAGTAAGACCATGGTTTTAAACCCAGCATCCACGAGATCTATCAGTTTCCATGCCCAAATAAGCCATCCTATATGGAACATGCCTGAAGGCTCGACTCCTATATAAGCTCTCGGCTTATCCACCTCTTCGAGTAGTTTAGTAAGGTCGTTGAGCGTTATAACCTCCACAGTGTTTCTCGTTATTCTTTGGATTCTCTCATCCAAAGAATCCACCTATCTCTGTTCCATAGACCTTTCAGCATAGCCTATTAATGGTTGTAGGAGCCTTGTAAACTCCATTGGTAGGACGATCTTTGTTGCAGGACTTGAACCAATCGCTTCTAGGGTTTTCAAGTATTGCAGGGTCATCGTTTTTACATCTATCTTATTGGCCACGTTATATATCTGCTCAAGCGCCCTAGCGAACCCTTCAGCTCTAAGTATAGCCGCCTGTTTGTCTCCCTCTGCTTCGAGTATCGTAGCGTGCTTCTTCCCTTCAGCAACTTTGATAGCTGATATTTTCTTCCCTTCAGCCTCTGTAACCATTGCTCTCCTATTCCTTTCTGCAGCCATCTGTTTGATCATGGCTTCTTGAACGTCCCTGGGTGGAAGGATTTCTCTTATTTCCACGCTGGTAACCTTGACACCCCACCTTTCTGTGACCTCGTCAAGTTTTGTCCTTAGGATCTTATTTATCTCGTCTCTTTTTGCAAGCACATCGTCAAGAACAATATTACCTATAACATCTCTCAAAGTTGTCGTCGCTATTACGATTGCTGCCCCTTTGAAGTTTTGTACTGCTAGTACGGATTCTGCCGGTTTTACAACTTTGTAATAAACAACGAAGTCTATGTCTGTTGGCGCATTATCCTTTGTAATACATGTTTGATGGGGAACTTCAAAATAAGACTCTCTTAGGTCAACTTTAATCGCTTTATCAATGATGGGAATAATAAGCGTTGGTCCAGGCCCTCTAACGTCTAGGAAGGCACCCAACCTCAATACTACAAGTCTCTCGTATTCTCTTACGATTTTTATTGCTGAGAATAGGAGCCATAAGACTATAAGAGCTATCCCTGCAAGTATTACGGTTGATAAATCCATACGTGGTTACAAGGATCTTTCAACTTTTAAGGTTAGCCCTTCAACCCCGACTACTTTAACCTCCATGCCCTCTTTAATAGGTTCGGAGGAGATTGCTGTCCAAAGCTCGGATCCAACAAGTACAACGCCAGGTTTTCCTGGTCTAATTTCGGTCTTGACGATTCCCTTTTCCCCCAGCATCTTTCTGGGGTCAATAAACTTCTCCTTTCTTTTGAGAACTTGCTTTACCTTGTAAAGATAGAAAGATAAGATCCCACCCATAGCTAATCCTGTAAATATGGAGGCTGCGAATTTTTTGCCTGGAGATAACAGTGGAGAACCCTGGTATATTAAGAATAGCCCTATGAGAGACAGTATAACTCCTCCTATTGCAAAGACTCCATGTCCAGCCTTAATCTCTAAAAACATTATGGCTATTCCAAGGATCATTATGATCGTTGAGGACCAGCCCGCTTGAATTAGACCCATACCGTAGAGCGCTAGGATTATGAATGTTACCCCGATTCCTTCACCAATAAGGGTTGGTGTTTTAAGGCCTATCATGAGTAGTAATATTCCTGAAGTAAAAAGAAACCATGCCATCACCGGATCAGAGATCATATTAAGGAACTCGGCTTTAAGGTCTAATTCTACATTAACCACGCTTACATTGCTCCAGCCCATTTTTATCAGCAGATCTGAAATGTTAGAACATACTATGTCGGCGATTCCAGACTCATATGCCTCCGCAGCTGTTAATACGAGATTTTCGGTTACCATTTTTCTAGCAATCTCGCCAGGTCTCCCGTTCGCCTCAGCAAGGCTCTGTATCCAAGAAGCCATCGCTTTAGCCTCCTTTTCACTATATGGCACTGGTGAGCATGCGCCAATTGCAGATCCGTTAGCTGCTGCTACTATGTCAGCCGCCATCGCTATATATGCTCCCGCGGAGAATGCTCTCCCCCCAGGAGGTATGAATACAACAACTTTAGCAGGACATGAGGATATCGCATCTACTATTTCTTCGGTCGCTTTTAACAATCCTCCGTTAGTATTAATAACTATGATGTAGCCTTCGGCATATCCCTGCCCAAGAGTTCTAACGATAAGATCTGATGTGCCGTAAAATATGGGGGCTTCAATTTTCAACACCACTATTTCTCCACTCCCATGTCCACAAGCAAGAATAAACGGAGAAATACCAATTATAAATAGTAAAACTATTCTTCTCATCATGATATCAAGGGCTTGGAAGGAATAAATATTTTCACACCTTAAGTCATTCGATATAGAACCTTAAACTTTTGTAATCTACCACCTTTACTGTTTCAACCACGTAGTCAGGTAGCAGCCTAATGTATTCCCTTCTAAGATATCTCTCATCACCAAGTATAAATGTACCCCTGTCGTCGTGGGACCTTAGAACCCGACCGATCGCCTGGGATGCCCTCCTGATAGCCGGGACGACGTAGGCGTAGAATCTTCCCATGCTACCGTAAAGGTTAGTGTAATATTCTATGAGTAGCTGAGTTTTCAGTGTTATTTTTTCAAAGGGGATGCCAGCCATATATACAAGTTCGAGCTCCTCTCCAGGGAAATCAGCCCCCTCCGCAAATCTACCCATAGCTACAGCGAGGAGTACTGGCTTCCTACCTATTTTAGCCATATTCTTAAACCGGTCTAGGAGCATCCTTGCTTCGTCTCCACTCATTGTCTTTTTTTCAATCAGCACAGGGCGACCTGCATCTCTAAGTAGGTCGACAAGACCAGCTGAGATAAGTGAGTCTTGAATTCTATAGCTTGCCGAAAATACTGCTGAACTCACGTCTATTGAGAGTAACGCTTCCACAATTGACTTTACATATCTATTGGCCATCTCAAAGCTTAGTTCTTCACCCCTAGTGCTCACCCCTTTGAGTATGTAGCTTTTAATTTTAGATCTGTCGAAGTAGGATGGGAAAACTCTTTCAGCATAATCTTCAAGCCCAATAACCTTTGCAAACCCAACAATAGGTTTTAACGTGCCAGAACAGAAGACACATCTCCAAAATTTCTTCCAGAGTGGACCTAATATCTCCGAGATTCTCATGTCAACCAGTTCAATATATAATTTACCTTCTTCTATGCTCCTAAGCAGGCGGACACCTTCGGATTCAATGTTCTCCTTTAACCTTTTTATGAGGGAACATATTCTTCCTGTTGATGATCGGGGGGGCCTGCCATCGTTCAACTTCCTCCTCCTGGTATATTCAGCTATTTTTTCAAGGTCTTCGACTACATCATCCTCACCGCTTAAAATAAACTCTAAAAATTCCTTTCTATCAATTTCAGCTTCTCTCTCATCATTTAGATACTCGTATATTCTATTAACAGTCTGAATAGCAGATTTACTTATCTCTGAAGTTTCTATCTCCTTTAAAGAGGACTCAACAGTCCTCCTCGAAATCCTTATTGAATTGATGTTTGAAACAGCAGACTGTAAGTTATGGGCTTCATCTACAACTAAGATGCACCGGCTGAAATCT
The DNA here is from genome assembly GCA_037917685.1 of Thermoproteota archaeon. GTDB lineage: Archaea > Korarchaeota > Korarchaeia > Korarchaeales > JAOZGB01 > JAOZGB01. The sequence continues at coordinate 240,814 of JAVCBU010000012.1, read as the reverse complement.
AGAGCTCTCGAGATAGATAAGCCTATATTTTTGTCAAGAATATAGTTGTAACTTAGAGATATAAGATTTGCGTATCTGAGCAAGGATCTTTCAATCATATAAGGGCATATCCCCCGCTCCATCCCTAATGACAGGATTTCCGAGTAGATCAGCGGCTCATTTATCGCCATATCCGGTTTAAACTTCTTTTTGAAGCCCCAATAATACCTACAATCTCTACGATAAGCCCTACAGATATAGGCAGCGTCAGAATGTGACGCATTCTTGAATTCTAAGTCCCTTATTAATATGCACATATCCTTCTTACCCCTGAAAGAGATGCCGAAAACCCTCTTGTCAAGTCTTTTGTTAATGATTTTAAGCTCTTCAATAGGCCTGTCAGTTTCATTGCCCGTTCTAACAGCCCATATAATCTTAATTCCCCTTGAACAGTAGGGTAGGAGAGCTGAGATTATAAGAGGAGTCTTGCCGAATCCGGTTGGAGCTTCCACGCATATATTCCTAGCAGAAACATATTTCTCAATGAATGAAAGAAAAGCCTTTTGTCCAACTCTAAATTCATATGGGAAGTAATCTATACTTTGCAATTTTAACCCCCTAGCCAGATATCATGTTGTTAACTATCTCATTTAGATTTTTATATCCGGTGGCGCCACCTCTTGAGAGATAAAAAGATCTGATTCCTACACTCATAGGAACGAGATAGTCCTGTACGAAGTTGTCTCCAATATGGCATATATTCGATGGATTAGCCTCTAAAACCTCTAAGACCTTATGATAGGCTTTAACGCTGTATTTTGTAAGTCTAAAGTCGTCAACTACAGAGAAAATCTTATAAAATATTTTAGAATCAAAGGGGGAGAGTAAAAACTTTAAGAAAGTCCTTGTAGAATTGGTGATTAAAACAATTTTACCTATACTAGATGCCTGTTTAATCGCGCCTATCGCATCACTGTATGCTTTAACCCCAACCTCTTTTGCCGCACTAAGTAGAATCATATCTGGGTCAACCTCAAGTTTAAACCTGTCAACCCAGTAGTTAAGCATGTACCATTCAACCCTTCTGTCTCCCATCATTCTATACTGCTCCATAACGTATTTATAAGCCTCTTCAAAGCTTAACCCATTTTTCTCCATATACAGAGTAGGTAGAAGCTTCATCCAAACATAATTACTAAAATCCTTTGTTACCAGGGTACCTTCCACATCGAATGAGATATACTTGATCTTCTTCAAAGATATCGGCCTCCAAACATTTATACATAGGCTATGTGAAATAATGAACTACAATGCTAATCTTACTTGCTTCAGTATTGTTTTCGATGTATATAGCTATAAGTATTGGTGCTAACGACGAAACAATGTCTACCGTTGCAGGTTCGAGGTTTATGACTGTTTTAAAAGCTGCGGTAATCGGGGGACATTTAACTTTATAGGCGCTTTGCTAATAGGTTGGAAAGTTGAGGAAACGATGTAGGAAACGCTACAGCATTCCTATCTAATATCTTAGGTAACAGTATGGTTGCAAGGATTATATGCGGGATTGGAATGCTAGTAGGCCTTTCTACGTTAGGTAAAAAAGTTTTAATAAAGGTAGGTATGTCTGTAGTTAACCTAACACCCACTATGGCTTTTTCAGCTCAACTCTCAGCGGGAGTCGTCACCTTTTTGGCAACAATGATGGGTTTGCCTCTTTCGAGCAGTCAAGTGCTTATCTCTTCTATAATTGGGGTGGGATTCGCAAGAGGTATGAACATAAATTATAAACAGGTCGTTGGAATAGTGGCCTCATGGATTCTTACATTACCCGTTTCAGGTATTCTTTCAGCTTTGATTCTTAAGGCCCAGTACTTGTTATTCTAGGGCTCTGATAGATATTATTCTCATAACATCAGAGGCGTCCTCACACATATCTGAGACTTCCTCCAGTGCCTTTAGAAAAGCGAAGAGGGCTATCATAGCTCCTTCATCACAGCACCTTCCTACAATCACCTGGCCTAGTGATTCTAGGTACAACATATCACACTTTCTTTCAGAGTTTTCTATTTTGTCACATATTCCTCCCACCAGTTTAAAGTCTGAACTCATAGTTTTTGTAGCCTCTAGTGTTAACTTCGTACAATATACGGTTTCATTTATTAGCATCAGTATTTTCCTCTTAAGATCTTCGTCAAGTTTTGAAAGGTTGAGGTAGGTCAAAAGTCTGCCAGCTTCATGTGCGTAGTCTGCTACCATGTCTATGCGTCTAACTAGTCGCATTAAGTCTTGCCTACTAAAAGGCGGAAGAACCCCCTTTGTTAACTCTGTATTTATTCCTCTTCGCAGGGTGTCAGCTTCACCCTCAAGGTTTTCAACTTCGCCTATTTCCTTTATACACTCAGCTAACCTATTCTCTATATTACTCACAATAGCTTGCCTCAGCTTTTCAACAACCATTAGACTGCATTGTGTATGTTCAACTATTTTTTCAAATGACACTATCTTCTTCTTGAATAAATCTAGAATGCCCATAACCTAATATTCATCGTTTTGAAATATTAAATTCTTCTTTAACAATGATGTTTAACCCCTGTATGGTATTTCTTCCCTGCTTTTAGGCTTAATTTCTCCTCTCGCCCTTTGAATTATCCTGTTCATCTCTCTTCTCAGGGTCAATGCCATTTCTACGTCCTTTATAGCTTTGTTAACAATGCTGTAATCAACATTTATCCCGTACATTTCGTCTATTATTTTAAGGAGGCGTCTTGCTGCCTTAGGATCCGGATACACTCCTCTAGTGGATGATAATAGGCAGAATGAATCCATTCCTTTGACGGGTGCGAGTCCAGCTAGCAAACCACATGCACCCGTTACCTCGCCCCCTTGGAGTGGGAGAACCCTATATTTTGAAAGCATTTTAAGAAGCTCCATGTTTGAGGCGCAAGCGTAAACTGTATTTTCATATCTCTGTACCACGTTACCACCCATAGTTACAACCATCGTTCCCCCGAGACTCCTAAAGAAATCTAGAACCTGATTTGCCATTGAATATTGCCCCCACGTTGTTGGCTGAACCTCTGCAGTTAGAAGAATAAGATCAGCATTTTTAGCCTGAATATGATAGAAGTCGTAAGAGTATATCTCTATACTATTCCCACTCTTAAGGAGAACACCAAGCGCCCCGCTTGGAAGGGTAAGGTACTCGGAAAAGATGCTAGCAAACTTGTCTGGTTTAAACTGTTTTATTAGAAAGTCCGCTGTTAGCTTGCCGACGAGTCCTACGCCTGGCAGGCCCTGTATCAACACAGGACTATCTACCTGTGGTCTGTAATATTCTACAAGTTTAATGTATCCCATTGGTAGCTCTAATAGTAGGAAAGTCAGGGGTAAATTTAAATGGTACCATCTATTGGTGTAAATCTATGGATAACATAGTAATCGTTGGATACGGGACATCCGGTAAGACTGCTGCCCTATTTGCGGCTAAATCAAAGGATAAACATAAGATAACGGTCATCGAAAAAAGAGACAAAATTTTCAATAATCCATGTAGCCTTCCATATATACTTAACGGGACCGCATCCGTTGAAGTGCTAAAGAGGGTCGATCGGATTCCGAGTAAATTTGAGCTGGTAAGAGGAGTTGCCAATATGATAAAACCCTCATCATCAGAGATTATAGTCAAAACAGGGGAGGACTACGTGTCGGTAAACTATGACAAGCTTATAATCGCTACAGGATCCTTACCGGTAATCCCGCCTATTCCAGGGGTAGGGCTTAAGGGTGTTTTCAAATTTAAGGATGTAAGTGATTTAGAGGGAATCCTATCTTGGATGGAAAACTCCTCAAAAGTTGCTGTTATCGGAGCTTCAGCAACAGGATTAGAAGTTGCGTTAGCCATAAGGAAAGCTGTTAAATCTGTTTATCTTATAGAAATGTTTGACACGCCCTTACATGGTAGGCTAGATAGAGATATGGCTGAAATACTGGTTGAAAAGATATCTGACAAAATTCACCTTAAACTAGGGTCTCCTCTTAAACAGATAGGTGGCGTCGGGGGTAAGGTTTCAGATATAACCGTTGGTAAAGAAACTATACCGGTAGACATGGTTATTCTAACAACAGGAGTAAAGCCTAACATATCACTTGCTAAGTCAGCCGGGCTTAGAATAGGCGATCTCGGGGGAATAGTAGTTGATAGGAGGATGAGAACCAACATTGAACAGATATATGCCTGTGGGGACTGTGTTGAAACTTTCGATATCGTGTCAGGAGGGAGAACCCTTAGCATGCTTGCAACTTCAGCGGTGAAACAGGGCATGGTTGCAGGGATAAATGCTACCGGCGGATCCATAGAATATAGAGGTTCAGCTTCACCATATGTAATAAAAGCTGGAGACATCGAAATCGGAGCTGTCGGACTTACGGAGGAAAATGCTGTCAAAGCTGGTTTTAAAGTATGCTCATATAAGTATACATGTTGGAGTAAACCATGGTATATGCAAGATTCGGGTAAAATCACCTTAAAATTGGTATTCTCATCAGATGATGGTAGGATTCTAGGAGGGCAAGCTATAGGGCGAGATGTGTATCCTCGAATTAGCATTGTTTCTTTAGCTGTAAATAGTCGACTAAGATTCTCAGATCTAGAAGGAGTCGAGATTCCATATAACCCGGCCTTCTCCGACTACTTAGACCCTGTGAACGTAGTATCAAGTCTCGTCAGATCTAAACTTGCTGGTTAGTGGCTTTGCTGAGAATAGCTTTGGCCATCCCCCGCTACTATGATATGTCACTATCTCCTTGCCCATCATCCTAGCAATTAAAATTAACCCGCCAAGAACCCAGTTTCCAGCATCCCCGATAACAGTTACAAGCTCAGCCTTCTCAATAGCTTCAATTGCCTCCTTAATATTCATACCATCAATTATAAAAGGACTATAACCTAAGTTGCGAAGAATTTCCATGGCCTTTTCAATAACAGCACTTTCTACAATACTTTTATCTACTATTATAGTCGCCTTCCCATTCAATTTTACTCCTCTTATTTAGGTTTGAATTTTCCACATGTGTGGTTAGGATTTACCTTCTGTTTTAAAAGCGAGCAGAATAGGGTTCCCCTTTTCTTTTTGGCGTGAGCACAGTTTTTACAAACGTTAGCTTCCGCCAATCCTACTCACCGTCTACTCATTATTCGGAAAGGTTAAAAGGATTTATAGTTATATATAATGCTGTCAGGTGCATCCCCTAATGGTTGAACCTATACTGGCCTTACTTCAAGATCAAGGATCAAACATGATCCAATGGGTCTTGTTCATAGTAACGCTTATCCTAATTCAAATTTTCGGAATGAAGATTCAAGCTTGGAAAGGTCTCTCGGATATCGCGAGGGCATTAGATAAACTATGGAATTTAAACCAGTCAGCCTCAAAAATGTTTATAGAAGAAGCTTCAAAGTATGGTAAGAGTAAAGAGAATGTGGATAGAATGCTAAGCCGGTATAAGGGGTTTGGGATAATAGAACCAGTTTATCTCGACCCTGCTGGTGCTGTTAGAAAACTTGAACACCTGTTAAATACAGCGAAAGGTAGGCTTGACGAGGTCGTATGGGAGATAGCCCCCAAAGCCCACATGCATATCCATTCAAATCTTAAAGACATGTTCCTTTCATGCCTAGCATTAGATTACATATATAGAGTTGTAAGGCACTACTTTATAATGGGTAAGAAAACACAGAATTTCTACTATATATTTCAAGTTCAAATGGTTCTACCTGAGATCATGAAGATAGCTAAGGCTTATCATAACTCTATAGACGCCTTTAGGAAGGGAACCCCTATTGGAGATGGTTTAGGGCCGTTGGTAGTAGCAAGGTTCGTGAGCGAGTATGATCCTAACCTAGAAGGGGAAGAAATAGCTGAAAATATTTCCCTCTATAGGATAACATATGAGGGGAGGAATGTTCTCTTAGTCAAAGCAAAGGGTCCGGGTGGAGAGGTAGGTAAACCAGGCGAGGCCATCAAAAGGCTTATAGAGATGAGGAGCGGAGCTATTTCGAGGATAATCATGGTTGATGCGGGTGGGAAGTTAGAGGGGGAGCCTACGGCTGAGATAACGGAGTATGTTGGGGCGGCTATTGGAGACCCTGGTCCGGAGAAGTATAAGATTGAAGAAGTTGCCACGAAATATAAGATCCCTATCGACTCAATAGTAGTTAAAATGGATCCCCTAGACGCAATTGCAATCATGAAAAAAGAGATAAGTCTTGCCGCTGATTCAGTCGTCGATAGGATAAAACATATTCTGAAAGAGAGAACGCATAAGGGCGATACTATTATAGTTGCTGGTATTGGAAATTCGATTGGAATAAGGTGAGTGGGGTTGGGGAACAGCAAGGAGCGGGAGGGAAGAAGCTCTATTATCCTATTTACCAATATAATTCTCTCACTTGCGGTTATACTCTTTGGTGTTACGATGATAATCTACGTTTATAAGGAATATGGAGACATGGCGTCGCAGTCTCCCTACACGATGTTCATGCTCATGATAGGATTTACACTTATATTCTTTGCTGGTCAGGGACTGTATAATCTTATAAGATTTGGGTTAGAAGTGGGGATACCTCAGTTGAACATTATCACAGTGGTGAAATGTGGCTCATGCGGGCTAACCACCACGAGGAAATTCCAGAATGGTGATTATGTAAATAAAGTATTAGGAAAATGTGAGAAATGTATGGGAGTAAAGTACATAAGTAACATTTACGCTGAGGAGCCTAAAAAGAAGAGGCTGTAGCCTAGAATGGATCGATTATCGGTGGCGGGTTCCTTTTGTGTCTGTTTATAGATAACAGGCTGACAACCCTGTCTACTTCTCTACTCAAGCCCAAAATGCTTTTTACATCCTCTGGGCTCCTACCCATGTCATAAAGGAAGTATAATATTAGATCAAGAGTCTCATATGATATTTCAAGCTCGCCTTCGTCTGTCTGGCCTGGCCAGAGGCCTGCAGAGGGTTTCTTTTCTATTATTCTCGGAGGGATGGGGAAGGCCCGTGCAAGCATCCTAACCTGTGTCTTATAAAGACCTCCTATTGGTAGAATGTCGACACCTCCATCTCCGTATTTTGTGAAATATCCTGTTAAAAGCTCAGATTTGTTTCCCGTCCCGATGACAAATCCGCCTATGTCGTTGGCTAATGAATATAGTAAAACCATACGTATCCTTGCATGCCTATTTCCAATGGCTATCTTACTCTTAACAGGCATGGTCTTTTGAAAGGCCTCCTCGATGATAGATATATTTAAAATTTCAAATTTAACTCCCGCTCTTTTACAAACCTCCATAGCGTCGGCTACATCCTCTTTTTTAGTGAATCTAGAAGGCATTATGAGAGCAGTTATATTTGCAGTTCCTAGTGCAAAGGAGGATATGAATAGTGTGACGGCGGAATCTATTCCTCCGCTAACCCCGATTACCCCCCTCTCAAGACTATGTTTACTAGCGTATTCCCTAAATCTTTCAATTATTTTATTCTTAACACTATTGACGTCTATTTTTAACACATCCCCCGGGTTCATTTCAGACTACCTTTTAAGAAGTGATATTAAGAGGATTATAAGAAATCCAATTATAGAATATGTCGGATTTCCGGTTATAACCCATATGATGAAGCCGATTATTGCTGCCGGAAGGAGTAGCAAGAAGACCTTCACCGCTACAACTATCATAATTAACAGTAAGAGTACCGCAATTATAATCGTCATGTTCATTTTTTGGACTCCCTCATTTTTCTCCTAATATATACAGAAGCATTTATTGCCGCTACAGCAGCATCTCCGGCAGCTGTGACAACTTGTAATCCTCTACATGTGCAGTCCCCTGCTGCGTAGACGCCTTCCACACTGGTTTTCTGATCCTTGTCGACTATGATGCACCCTCTATAATCAGTTTTCACCCCTGAATTTTCTAATAGCTTGGCGGTTGGGATCTTCTCGGTGGCTATAAATACCGCGTTTACGCCTATCGTTTCCTCTCTGTCCTCTACAGATACTTTTAGACCTGTGACATAGTTTTCTCCGAGAATCTCTAGGGGTTTAGCGTTCTTGACTAATTCTATTTTGTTAGATATGTTCACTATCCTCCTGTTTTCCATGGTTTCAGGAGGCAATTGTACCACGTATAGTTTTCCTACGATACCTGAGAGCCTCTCTGCTTCTTCTATTAGAGCCTCGCCGGATCCTATTAGTGCAACGGTTTTACCCGCAAATAATGGGCCATCGCATATCGCACAGTAACTTACTCCTCTACCGGTTAACTTCTGTTCGTTTTTAATCCTAAGACTCTTCTGTTGCAGACCCGTGGCTATTATTACAGCGTCGGCGGAGTATATCTTATTTTCTCTTGTTGTTAACATTTTGGGGTCTGTTGAGAGTTGCGTAGAGATGACATCGGTTTTAACTATTTTTGCACCCATCTTTAACGCATGATTTCTCATTCTGCTGAGTAGTTCTACCCCTGAGATGGGCTCTGTAAATCCCGGATAATTGTTTATAACTTCTGCTAAAGCTAGCCTAGGTTTGGCTGTCCCTTCGATTATTAGTGTATCAATTTTCATGCTTGCTGCGTACATACCAGCCGTGAGACCCGCTGGCCCAGCACCTATCACTATAAGTTGGTGTTTCTCGAGACCAAACATTTCGAGTCACTCTACTGCTTCAAGTATCTTCTGTGCGAAGAACATTTCTGGAACTGCGCCTTCAAAGGTTACCTTATCATTTATAATTATTTTTGGAACGGCCATCACTCCATACTTCTGGGATAAGTTTGGAAATTCGATTGCTTCTATCATGTCTCCAAGAATATTTTTGTTTAAAATTGCAAATTTATGAGCAGTTCTAACAGCTATTGGGCAGTATGGGCATGTTGGAGTAACAAAAACTTGTATATGGACCTTCTTGCTGATGCTTCTAATTAGCTCCTTTACATCAGGCGGAAGCTCTGTCTCTCCACGTGAAGCGTCAACGATGGCTTCTACGAGGCTTCCAAGCTCGTAGCCTGATGGTATACCAAAGAACCTGATTCCATACTCCTCCTTTCCATGGATTACTATAGCTGGGTGTTTGTCTATATTGAATTTTTGCGCGGTTTGAGAGTCTGTGGAGCATTCGCATTCTTCGATCTTTATAAGATGAGAGAATCCGGCTATGATCTTAGCTATTTCCAAGGTTTCGTTGCAGTAGAGGCAGTGGTCTTTGGTTGTAAACACGTAGAGTGTTACAGGGTTTACGAGCTTAGAAAACGTATCTTTTATATATCCTGCCACGTCGGGAGGTAATTCTATAACCATAGTATCTTATATTCGGTATTATTTTATTTTAAAGCCTGGGATTAAGATGTACGTTCTAAATTTATATATGCTTGAGGACACTCCACAAGGTTTCTACGAATCAGTCAAAGATATCATTAGCTCGAGGTTTAAGGGTCTAATGCAAGTACGTAGTAATGGTATTGTAAATGTAGAGTATAAGAGGGCGTTCGACGGTCTCAGGAGCCAGTATAATGCGTATGAGATAGCTCGTATGGCTTTATCGCTTGTTCTAAAACCTGCATTGATTGTTGTAGATTTAGATCTTTATGTACCGAGCTTGAACTTTGTATTTGGTTTGGTTTCTGGTTCAGTTGGGCTTGTATCTATAAAAAGGCTTTCCAACGCGTTCTACGGTATCTCCGGTGATGGTGATATACATAAAAGAAGAGTACATGTGGTTGCACTTCATGAGGTAGGGCATTTGCTTGGTCTTGGGCATTGTAGTGATAGGCGTTGTTGTATGAGTTTTCACAATTCCGTATGGGAAGTTGATAGGTCTAACCCACAGTTTTGTGCTGTTTGCTGGAGTAAGATTTTATCTGTGTTGGAGTAAACCTTCAATAATTTTAACAGCTTCTTCCGGGTCTCCAGCAGCATAGACATATCCTCTTCCAAACCGTTTGCCTGCTAAAAGGTCTGAAGCTCCTCCGGTTCCCTTAATACATACAACAGGTTTCCCGTAGACCAGCGCCATCGCGATCTCTGAGAGAGTTCCTTCTTTCCCTCCAACAGCTATAACGGCGTCTCCAGAGCATGCATTAATGAAGTTTCTAGCATACCCCATGCCTGTTGTTATTCTAACAGTTAGGTAAGGATTAGCATCTTCTCCGTGAACTGATGGAAGTATCCCTATAGTTATTCCACCCTTCTCCCATGCTCCTTTACACACAGCTTCCATGACCCCGTCCCTGCCTCCACAGATAAGTATATGACCCCTCGACGCTATTATCTTACCAAGTTCGTATGCTATTTTATATAGTCTTTCATCAATCTTTCCGCTGGAACCTACTACAGATATCTGAGCCATTTAGGAAGGCTTCAGATAGGATATTTTATAAATCATATGTAAAGGCTTATCTCCTTTTTTGTCCAGATTGTCAAGGAGCCATCTATCATAGGCTGCTTTAGCGATTATACTCGCGGCGGCAACTGCGATATCTTTCTCTCCGTTCTCAAGTTGAATTACATTTTCTATTCCCTCGTTTTTCATAGCTTTGCTTGTTTTCTCCTCGTCAAACTTGTCGATTAAAATTGTTACATTGGCATGTTGGATTTTTTCGATTAAACGTTTTACTGCTCTGGCATGGAGTTCTGATAGGAGATGGTTTAAATTTTTTCCCTCCCGCTTTAGCTCCTCCATTTTCTTATTGAACTCTATAGGTTCAACGATGAAAAGTGTATATCCTAATGATTTCCTTTTTATTTTGCTTTCTAACGTTTGGATTTGCCTTTTTGACAGCATTTTGCTGTCCATAACCCCTTCTACCCATAGTTCGATGTACTGATTGGGATCAAGAGCTACAGCCGAGACTACTAGGGGCCCTAGGGCCTCTCCCTTCCCGGCTTCGTCGCATCCTATCCTGGTTGAATCTGGTTTAAAGTTTTCTCTAAGAAACTTCAAAAATATGGGTTTAACATCTTCACTGTAAATTATTTTACCTGTTTTGTATGCTATTACTATTTTTCCCTGGGATTCATATCTATAGGCTTCATAAGGGGACTTAACAATGGATCTTTCCAATCCTGAGGATTCAAGTGTCTTCGCAAGTTTATTCAGCATCTTTATGTCGAAAAATATAACAGTTTTCATCATTATAGATGCCTCGGAAGATTTTTAAAAACCGGGTGCTCTTACTATGTGCCGGGGTGGCTGAGTGGTACAGGCGGCGGGCTGCAGACCCGTTTTACGCGGGTTCAAATCCCGCCCCCGGCTCTTACTTGATGTATTTCTGTATCATCTTATCGAGAACATGAAATCCTACTGCTCCGGTGATTCTTTCCGCTATTTTACCTTCTACTATTAGCATGTAGGTTGGCACCGCCATTATCCCATATTTCGCAGCTATTTCCCTCTCTTTGTCTACATTTATTTTGACTACAGCTATTTTTCCCTTGTATTTCATAGCTAACTCGTGGATGGCTGGTTCCATCATTCTGCAAGGACCGCACCATTCTGCCCAAAAGTCTAGGAGGACGATGCGTACCATCTTAGTTGTTCTCTTTATGATCTCATCGTTTCCTTCTACGGGTTCTCCAGAGGATATTTTTGCGTATAAGGGATCTTCTTTTTTCTGAATTATTTTCTCAAGCATTTTCATCTTCAAAATCTCAAGCTCATGATCTTCAGACAAAGAGTCATCCTCCATGGTTTTCTGAAATTTTCTGTATTACAGCTTCTACTACTCTTCCTACAATTTCTAAACTTTTCGGTGACACCTTGTCAAGTGTATCGCTTAATGTATGCCAATATGGGTAGTCAAAGTCTATGATGTCTACACCTGGTATACCTTCCTGTATGAATGGGTAGTGGTCGTCATATATAGTGTATTTTATTTTTGGTATAAAGTACTGTGTGTAGTTTAACTCCTTCGCGGTATTCCATATCAACTCGGTAAGATCTCTGGCATGATGGTAGGAGAATCCCTCCATGTATATTTGTAAGTCTTCGTCGCCTATCATATCCAAAAGGATTATTCCAATTATTTTCCTCTTTTCTTCATCTGGCAAATGTTTGACGTGGTATCTTGAGCCGATGAAGTAGTGTTCTAGAACTACCCCCCAGTCCTCACCGTCGAAAAATATGAATCTCACTTCTATTTTCAGATCTTTGTCTTTGAATATTCTTATTAACTCAAGGAGGACAGCCACCCCGCTTGCTCCGTCATTCGCGCCTATAATGGGTTTTACCCTATCTTCAGGGTTTTTCTCCATGTCTGCTCTTGGCCTAGTATCATAATGGGCTCCGATATACAGTATTTTGTCTCCTTCCCCGATAGGAACGATTATGTTTACCATATTTAAGGGTCCTGCCTCCGGATCTGTAAATGTGAAATTTTCCAGGCGGTATGTTAATCCATAACTTTTTATCACACTAACAATATATTGAATGCATTTTTCATGTTCCTCCGTCCCAGGAGGCCTGGGGCCTATCTCACATTGTTCCTGTACATGTAAGAACGCCTTTGTTCCATTGAATTTTAGGCCGTATCTATTTTCTATCATGATTATTTCCTGTCTAACCCTAGCATAGTATAGGGATCCAGCTATGATTGCTACGGTAAATATTAATGGTAGTATCTTCTTTGCCACGAGGTAAGTGCTATCTCTTTAAACATTTAAACCTATCCTGGGCTTGTTGTTTGATTCTCATTTTCATGTCCGAATATTTTATCTAGCCCTGAATTAATCCAGTCAAGTAAGTTCTGAATGTTGGTGTGGTTTCTAGCAGGTTTGTCTTCGATCCAGCTTAGAACATTGGCTATCGGAGGTATAACTGCAGCTATAAATATTCCTACAGTAACTGCAAGCAATAAGCCTGCCCCTAAAACTTCATTCACTTTTATCCCTCATTAAACAGAATGCTTGTTTGGAGTATTTTTAGGGCTCGAATCCCAAACTTCGACTATTAGTCTTTTTGATAAGCGTAAATACTTCTTGTGTCCCTTTCTGTACTCGATTACTATCCCTGCTTCTTTAAGCCTGGTTATATGATATGACAAGTGAGCAATGGATATTCCAAGCCTTCTTGCAATCTCTCCCTTGGTTAGAGGATCTTCTTCAAGCATTTTATAAACTACATATCGATGCTTATGCCCAAGAGCTCTAAATAGTTCTATAGCCATTTCAATAAATATAGATAAACGATTTAGATTATTAACCCCCTCTTTCGAGTATCCTAAATATTCAAATCACCCCCTTTTAATTCGGTGAAAATGAACATCAATAGAGCATTCGATGAGGTTGAAGGCTCCAATCCATTAAGAGGCAACAATAGTCATGCTAAAACCATGGTTTCAGGGTTAAAAATTCTCATTGAAAGGGTAAATATTCTAGAAAAAAGAGTTATGGAGATAGAAGACGCTCTCAAGGAGTTAGCTGATGTTCTTGGTGAGATTTCTTGAAGGTTGTAACATTTGGTAAAATTGGAGGGGGATGCATCGACGGAGATTCCACGATACTCACCAAAGAGTATGGAAACATAGTTTTCAAACGTCTTTTTGAGAAGATGGTAGGTTTTTTTAAACATGAAGTAACAGTGGTTATTCTCCCTCAAGGGAAGCTTAAAGTACAAAGCGTAAATCCGGAGAATGGCCGTTTTAAATGGAATGAGGTTAGATGCATATGGAAGATACCTGTAAAGGGGGAAATATGTAAGGTGGAACTATCTAATGGAAATGTATTATTAACGTCACCTCGGCATCCTTTTTTGATAGTCCAAGGCTCTAAACTGTTATATAAAGAAGCTTTCAGATTAAACAAGCAGGACAAGCTATTTAGCACGTCGGACAGAAAAACCATAGAAGTTTCAAAGATATCTCGAACAACTGTAGATACGTATTTTTACGATCTCACTGTTGACGAGTACAACAACTACATTTCTTCCGGGACTGTTATCCATAATACCGGGTGTACGAGTATAAGCTTTAACGTAGCTGTCTGGCTCTCGAAACTCTATAACAAGAGGATAGCCTTTATAGAGGCAGACTTTGGGAGAAATAGTTCAGAATTTCTTTGGGATCCAGATTTTATAAAGGCTAGAGAAGAGAACCCAGACAATTACCCCACCCTTAAAGAGTACTTAAACGATTCAGCCAAACCATGGGAAATAGCGCATGTGAGCGGCAGGTACCCTGAGTATAAAAACATAGCTTTCATACCCGCTTCACAGATATTTACAACTAAGAAAGACTTATATAGAAACTACCAAAGATACGAAGAAAAAATGAAGAATCTTACCAGTTTCCTTAAATCAAAGTGCCAAATGATTATAATAGATGGGCCTGGGGGCGGAGGATTTTCAGGTATGGCAGACTACTACCTTTTACTTCCAATCTCAGATGCATTTCTACCTGTTGTGGAACCGAATAAACCAACGATAAACGCGACCCAACCTTTAATAGACCTATCAACACTTCTCAGAATAGAATATCCAGCTTACATTGTAAATAAAGTTAGGAAAAAAGATCTAAAAAATCTCAAAGAGTTAACAAGACCGCTCAAGAAGTCTGACTCGCAGCCCTGCTTCGTAGTCCCATACGATGAAAATATGGAGAAGTCTTATAGAATGGGTATACCCGCCGCTTTACAATATCCGGACTCTAAAGCCAGCAAAGAAATCAGAAGGATAGCTGAATTCTTGATGGATACAAAAATAGAATACACTGTGAAGCATAGAGTATCCCTCACTCCATTGATAAACGCCATACTCTACGGAAACGCACAGATAAAAACCCTGATATTTCAAATCAAGGAGAAACTGGTTAACAAGAAAAAAATCGACGACGAAATATCCAGAGAGTTAGAAGAGATCGAGAAATTACTAAGAACAGTAGAAAATGGTTAGCAACCTAAAATTAATAGTTAATAGAAGGGTTTAAACCCTGTGGAAGCAATAATTATAAACACGGGTAACGAGCTGTTAACAGGAGAAACTATAAACACTAACGCCTCGTGGTTAGCGTCGAAGCTATATCACATAGGTGTAAAAACCAAAAGGGTGATTGTTATCGGAGACGACTGCGAGGAACTCAAAAAGGCAATTGATTGGTCTATATCTGAAAAACCGGATATACTAATCATTACAGGGGGTCTTGGTCCTACACACGATGACAAAACCATAGAGTGCCTGTCTAAAACCCTAAAAATCCCCACGGGAATCAATACTGAAGCTTATAAGATGATAGCGGAGAGATATAAGGATCTAAACCTACCCCTATCACCTGAGAGAACAAAGATGGCGAAAATCCCTGTCAACGCTCGGCCGATAGAAAACCCAGTGGGCGTAGCGCCTGGTATCGAGTTAAAAATAGGGAAAACGGTGATTTACGTCCTTCCCGGAGTACCAAGAGAAATGAGGGAGATGATGGAGAGATACATAATTCCCAAACTCAAGTTGAAAACAAAAGATATAACATCCATAATGAAGACGATAACCATAGAAGGAGTACCAGAATCCTCTATAGCACCAATTCTAAAAAGAATTCAAGACGCCTATCCTGGACTAGAGGTTAAAAGCCATCCTATAGGGAGCGAATGGAAACCTAAACTCAAAATTGTCTTTAGACTCATAGGAAAGCGATCTTCAAGTCCGGAATCCACTGTGGATGACGCTATTAAAAAATTGTTGGAACTACTAGATAAGACCCCTTCTCTTTAAGAATTCATGTATGATCTCCTTAAAAGTTGGTCCTTTAACAACCTTAACATCATATCTCACGTTATATATCGGCTTATTAATCTTAACCAGACTTGAAAGTTCGATAGGAGTACCTGAAACAACAGCGTCACAATCGATGGAGTTAAGCATCGCTTCAAGCATCCTAACCTGCTCGTTACTATACCCTACCGCAGGAATTACAGGGCCTAAATGGCTATACTCTTCATATATCTTCTTATACTCCCCAACAGCGAATCTCTTGGGATCAACGATCTTAGCGCCAGAACTCTTAGCAAACAGATAACCAGCCCCATACGGCATGCCACCATGTGTTGTGGTTGGTCCATCTTCCACAACAGCTACAGACTTGCCTTTAATGTCAACATCGCAATCGCAGCTTATAACAGATTCAGTTTTCACAATTATAGCTTTAGGGTTGTATTTTCTAGCATTGTGAATTACCTTTTCCACTCCGTCCGGAGATGCTGAGTTGACCTTATTCACCACAATCACATCTGCCATTAGAAAATTAATCATTCCAGGATAATACGATACCTCGTGGCCGGCTCTAAAGGGATCAGCTACAACAAACAATAGGTCAGGTCTGATAAATGGAAAATCGTTATTTCCTCCATCCCATATTATAACATCAGCTATCTCTTCAGCTCTCTTCAAAACCTTATCATAATCTACACCCGCTAGCACCGTAAAACCTGATTTTAAAAGGTGGGTGAAATCTTCTCTCTCCTCCACCGTACATTTATACTTATCCAGATCCTCCAATCTTCTTAATTCCATAACAATCTGCTTTGACAGGTCACCGTAAGGCATGGGATGCCTAATCACAGCGGCTCTTAAACCTAGCTCCTTAACTATTCCACTAATTTTCCTGGTAGTTGGGCTCTTTCCAGAGCCAGTCCTAACAGCACAGATGGCTATAACAGGCCTTTTCGACTCTAGCAGGGTATCCTTAGGCCCGAGTAGCATGAAGCTTGCTCCATTAGCCATCGCCACGGAGGCCTTCTCCATGACGTATAAATGAGAAACATCGCTATAAGAGAAAACTACAAGGTCGACATCGTACTTTTTTATCAGCTCCGGTAACATTGACTCCGGATATATGGGAATACCATTGGGATACAACTTGCCTGCAAGCACAGGTGGATACATCCTTTTCGTATCAATAGGCAGCTGCCCATGTGTAAAGCATATCACTTCAAAACGTTCGTTGTCCCGAAAGTAAACGTTAAAGTTATGAAAATCTCTACCAGCCGCACCCATAATTATAGTCCTTATTCTCTTCATCTTTTATCCTAATCACATCTAAAACTTAAAATCTTAAACTTAACCCACGTTCCTAAACTAGCCAGAACACGTTAATTTATTAAATTAAGACACGTCTGTAGCTGCAACTGGCAAGAATATTCCCTAAAAAGAAGCTAATCAAGCTTCTTCTATCAAAAATTGTAAACAAAGATAAAGCAGAGGTCGAAGTTCTGAGAGAGTTCTACCCTGTAAGGGTAACTTTCACGTCAGGAAGATCAGGAAACCCAGTCCCAGTTTTCTACACCCACTACAAGTAATAGTTCCATTGTATATTAGACTATAGTGAGATAATCTAAGTTATGCCGTTCTAATCATAGCACAAGCGCTGTTTCCGTTCTAGTTACACCCTCAATAGCATGGATCTCTCCGAGTATTAGATTTCTCAGGTTTCTTAGGCTATCCGCCTCCGCTATTGCAATTATATCTATAGGGCCTGAAACTTCATCAACGGAGACTATACCAGGTATCCTCTTTAGCTTATCTCTAACCTCGTCAACCATACCGATCTGGGTTCTTATGAGAATGTAGGCTTTAACCATATAATCCCCATGCATGATAGTATTGCCTATTTTTAAGCTTTCCGCATAGAATCCATCTTTAAATAGTAACTATTCCATTTCCTTCCGTACTATCAAGGCACTCTTGATATCTATTCCACGCCATTTTAGGCGGTATCCAGCTGCCTCTAAAACCGGCACATGGTAATCTTCAGGAATATCTAAACTTGACAGCGTTCTGTAAGCTTCGCCATATGTTAAGAATCCTCTCTCCTTGATTACAGTTGAAACCCGTGAAGATAAATCCCTATGAACAGCAATCCCCCCTACTACGATATATTCACCCTTTTCCTTCACTTTCGCCTCTACTAATTTCAGATCTATATTCTTCTCTTTGGCAATCCTCTTTAAATCGACAATTTCACCCTTTAAAACTCTGCTTATAGCTTCAATGTCCACCATGCCAACAGGCTTTTTTGAGTATTTGGAGAGGGCTTTATAAACCTGTATAGGAGTCACCTTTCCATCATAGTATACTACTTCCATCGGAAGTCTCTGGAGAGAGGAACATGCTAATCTTTTGTCGGCAAGGATAACAATCTTGTCTTTAAGACCTTTCAACTTTTCTATCTTCCTTTTAAGATATTCGGCAGTCCAATAACCGACTATCTCAACGTACAGGTCTATACCGTTTCTTGAAACTTTGAAATCAGGTATTACAATATTTCCATCTGAAACCAATGGTTCAGGCTCTCTTTCCACCCTCCATCCTGCCTGTTGGACAACTCTATAAAAGTCCCTCTCGACAACACTATCGAAGGATTCGATTTCAACCTTAGATTCTGGGAAAAGTTTTCTCTTAGAATCATCAATGGAGAGAGTTAAATATCTAGGTCTACCCGAAACCTTCCTTACAACGGTAGCCCTAATGCTCCAGTCACTAAGGGAGATTATTCTTGGTATTACCTTCGCCATGGCTGTCCCATACCGTGTTGTCATTTTAATCAGCGACGAAGGACCATCAAGAACTATCCTCACACATTTATTTATCTTGTAAGCAATGTACATTAGCCCCCTAAACTTGACATCCCTCAGTAATGGTTTAATCTCCCATCCTGATGCCGAGGTTTCAATCGTCATGGAAGTTGCTTTAAACAGTGCAGTTTGTAAGAGTGCTAGATTGTACTCTTTGAGAAGCTCGGATGTACCAATACGCTTAAACTCCTCAACAACTATAGCATCTTCACTGTCCGAGTACATAGATTCTTCAAGCTCTAATTCGTCTACCCCGAGAATTGTAGCAGCTCTTTTGAGGACTGCTTCCCTAAATTGCTCTGATGGTAGAAATCCACCATATAACCTGTTAATAACATCGTAAACAGTTAGCCTAGCCTTCACAGGCTCTATCTTAGGATTCTCCCTCCGTAAGCCGCATCTCCGTAAAAGTAGCACGCTTAATCCTCTGCAGAACTTGTAATCGACGCCTGCGGCCTCATACATCTTTTCCAGGTCCTCCAATTCGCTACTTAGATCTGACAGGCTCTTGCCAATACTGCGTTCAAAAAGACCTATGAGCCCAGCTGCTACATTCGCCTCCACCCCCTTGCCTCTTGCGAATAGAACCAACAACCGGCCTCCACGCCTTCTAGCTCTAAGGAGAGTAGATGGCAACATGGCCCCCACCTCTAGATATCTAGGGCCTTTCTCCTCCTCCATGAAATTCTTGTTTCAGCCGTCCCGGCTGATACAACCTCGTAGAGAATCGCCTGTTTCCCCTGTTTTTTCCTTAAAATTCTTCCAAGTCTCTGTATAAATTCTCTTTTGCTTCCAGTACCTCCAAGAATTATAGCAATACTCGCATCAGGCACGTCTAAACCTTCATCTAAAACTTTAGACGTAACAATCTTTGTAAACCTACCATTCCTAAAACCTTCTAGGATAGCCTGCCGCTCCAGCTTACCAGTCTTCTGTGTTATAAGTGGGATAAGAAACCGTCTACTCACTCTTTCAGCCATACTGTTAAATTCAGTAAAGATAATAACCTTCTCATCCCTATGCGCCTCCAGCAAATTACTTAAAACATCGATTTTAGACTCCGAATTTATAGCTATCTTTCTAGCCTCATTCCACGCAAGCAGGGCCTTTCTAGCCGCCTTTGAAGTTCCACTTCTCATTATAAGTTTCCTAAAGTCATCAATCGACCTAATACTTATCCCGGAGTCCCTTAGAAGTTTCTTATAAGTTCTTACAAGCTCATCATATCTATTCCTCTCCTCTTCCGTAAGACTAACAGGAATCCTAACAACCCTAAAATCTGCAAGGTGACGGCCCTTCATATCCTCCGGGCCAAGCCTAAAAACGACACCCCCAAGAACCCTGAAAAGTAATACGTGTCTTCCATCCTCCCTTTCGAATGTGGCGGTTAAACCAAGCCTATAGGGTGCTGCAAGCATCTCAGCTATTTGGATATATCCTTCAGCGGCGAGATGGTGAGCCTCGTCAAAAATAACAAGTAGAAACTTGTCGCCAAGCTCCTCGGCTCTGATATATGCGGAATCGTAGGTTGAAACCGTTACTGAACCTAAAACATGCTTCCCTCCACCATAAATCCCGGGCTCAACATTTAGATGTTGTTTAACCAGTCTACACCACTGCTCTACGAGAGGAAGAGTTGGAACGACAATTAAGGTTGAAGCTTGCAATTCATAAATAGCCTTAAGAGCAATAAATGTTTTCCCTGACCCGGTTGGTAGAACCACCACACCCCTCTTCCCAGAATCAACCCATGAACGGTAAGCATTAACCTGGTAGTCTCTAAGTGCAGCTTTAAAAGAGAAATTGACGGAAGGAATGAGATTCCAAACCCTATCTTTAAAACTAATCCCGCTTCTCCTAAGATACTCTACGATATCCCTATACCTAAAGGCTTGAGCTCTATAGCACACGGACCTGTCATCCCATACAGCAAATGGTACGCTAACTTCTCCTCTTATGATAATCGTACCCCTATCGTAGAGAAGTTCAACCGCCAACCCGTATCACAAAAATAGAGAACATTTTCTTTAAAACATAATCCAATCAGTCGCTACCAGACTTGCCCCCATCTAAAACCCTGATAAACCTAGGAGGAACTTGTTTGCAAACGTACACGTTTCTACCAGCTCTTCTTATATCTATACCCTCTGATACAACTCTCTTTGCATCTATAACCAAAATTACGGGCTTACTATCCTTTCTCAGTCCAACAGCATATGCATCCCTAATATTACTTGTTAAATGAACCATGTTCCTCCTTATAGGCTTCAAACCCTCCCTTAGAATCAAATCAACCGTTGCTCTACCTGTTCCATGGTAAAGTACATCCGGCACCTTATCCCGTTTATACTCATTTTCCACAGGGATACTATGACCATATAAAGCCCTTATTCTCCCATTTTCAATTTCAAATCTTCCCTTTTCATCCGTTCGGACAACCGCGTAAATATGGTCGATTCTAACCCAGTCAAATCCTTTAATACGCCTTATCCTTTTTACAAGCTCCTCCAAATTGCAATGTAAGAAGCCATCTTTACCGATACTAGAATTAACCATCTCCGGGTTATGTCTGAGGATTAAGCTTAGAAGCTTGCTTAACCTAATCCTTCGCCCCCTATCCAGCAGTAAGATAGCCCGCTGTCCACAATGTCTTGCCTTTCTTGTATACTCCCCGCATTTAACACATCTGTAAATCCCCAAGGCCTGGTTTTAGGCCTAACTATTAAAATAAAAGCGTAACGTGTAGGTTATAGTGGTTAAAGTTGGCTTTTACAGAAGAAGAGGTGAAGTCGGAGGTTATATGGGCTATGAAAGCCCTCTACAACAAGGGCTTAATGACCGGGGTTGGGGGAAACGCAAGCGCCAGACTACCGAACTCTGAGGAAGTTTGGATAACCCCCAGCGGGCTGTACAAGCCTAGACTCACCGAGGAAGACCTGGTAAAAATAGACCTAGAGGGAAACGTTCTGGAAGGAGTTCTAAAGCCGTCCATGGAGTGGCACTTCCACACGGAAATATACAAACGGAGATCAGATGTAAATGCTATAGTTCATGCACACAGCCCATACTCAACAGGCCTAGCGATTGCCGGCGTGGAAATAAGACCAATAACCCTTGAGGCAGCGTTGATGCTGGCAAAGGTACCCGTAGTCCCCTTTAAATATCCCGGAACCAGAGAACTCGCAGAAGAAGTCGGAAAGAGAATAATGGGAACAAGACTACTAATTCTACAGAATCATGGCGTAATAGGAGTAGGATATGAAATGATGGAGGCAGTGACAGCAGTTGAAATCCTAGAAGAGGTTTCAATGATGACATTCATAGCAAAGCTGATGGGACGTATAATAGAAATCCCTCCAGGAGAGATAGAGGTAATAAAAAAGCTATACAGAATATAGGTGGCTCTAAATGCCCTACGGCTATACTGGTAAGACCCTCTGGATAAACCTTACAGACAAAGAGATAAAAGAAATCACATTTGACAGTGAAGACCTCCGAAAATATATAGGGGGAAGCGGGCTTGCAGCAAAAATAATCTACGAACACGTACCACCCGAAGCAGACCCCCTATCCCCCGAGAATCTCCTCATATTTATGACAGGCCCACTAACAGGCACCATAATTCCCGGAAGCGGTAGACACACGGTCTCAGCCAAATCCCCCCTAACCAGAATATGGGGGGAAGCTAATGTAGGAGGATACTGGGGTACAGAACTCAAAAAAGCCGGGTATGATGGCATAATATTTGAAGGTGCATCTGAAAAACCGGTATACCTGCTCATCGAAGACTCAAACGTTCAAATCATTAATGCAGGGGACATATGGGGGCTTGACGCGCTTATAACAGGAGAAAAGCTCCGAGAGAAACACGGTAAAGTAAGAGTATCAGCTATCGGCAGAGCCGGGGAAAAACAAGTTAAATTAGCTAATATCATGAGCGACGGCGGACGAGCAGCTGGGAGAACAGGGCTAGGAGCCGTAATGGGGTCTAAGAAGCTTAAGGCTGTAGCAGTAAAGGGGACCGGCGTAGTCGGGATAGCTGAACCTCAAAAACTGAGAAGACTAATATCAAGAGTGCTGGTTACAATCAGGTCCGACCCACATGTCCAAATCCTAGCATCCTACGGTACAGACGGGATAATGCTCCCAATGCATACCTACGGAGATGTACCAATCAAATACTTCACAATGGGAGAATGGGAAGGCCTCGAAAAAATATGCGGAGAAGCAATCGTGCAAACAATACTGGTTAGGCAGTACGCGTGTCACGCATGTCCAATAGGCTGTGGAAGAATCGTTAAGGTAGACGAAGAACCATACAAAATGGAGGGACACGGGCCAGAGTACGAGACAGCAGCATCACTAGGCAGCCTACTACTAATAGACAACCTGAAAGCAATAGCTAAAATGAACGACCTATGCAACCGTTATGGAATTGATACAATTTCCACCGGGGGTGTAATAGCCTTTGCAATAGAGTGCTACGAGAAAGGCCTCCTAAAGACAGATATAAAGCTTGAATGGGGAAACCCAGATCTCGCGATAAAACTGATAAAAATGATAGGTGAAAAGCAAGGACTAGGAGAACTCCTGTCACAAGGGGTCAGAAAGATGGGCGCTGAACTAGGAGGAGAAGCTGAAAAACTTGCACTACATGTCAAAGGCCTCGAAATACCCATGCACGACCCAAGAGCATTCTACGGAATGGCCCTCCAATACGCTACATCCCACAGAGGTGCATGCCACCTAAGAGGACTAATGTACCAGATAGAACAAGGGGTAAGAATTCCGGATCTAGGCATACACAAGAGATACCACAGAGACACCCTAATGGACAAGCCAGAGCCCCTAATAGCTATGCAAAACTGGCACGACCTCCTAGATAGCCTAGTCCTATGCAAGTTTGTTGCAATACCCCCGGCAACCGTGGCAGCAATGTACCAGCTTGCCACCGGCATAGACCTTAAACTCAAAGATCTTCTAAAGGCTGGCGAGAGAACATACAATTTGAAAAGACTATACAGCATAGAATGCAGCCCTACAGGCCGTGAGGACACGCTTCCACAGAGACTTATGGAAGAACCGTTAGCAGAGGGCGGGGCCAAGGGAATGATCCCTCGAGAATTAAAGAAAGCCCTAAAAAAATATTACGAGCTAAGAGGATGGGATGAAAAGGGAATCCCAACAGAAGAAAAGCTGAAAGAACTAGGAATAACATAGGTAAGTCAGTATTCTTGTCACTCATTTTAAAGGTATTCCTTGTTACTCGTTTTGAAGGGTCCACGGTAGCCCTCGGCTGAAGGACACCCGACACAGCCCCTACTGTACTCCTTGCACTCGACACAGATCCTCCCGCAGGGTGTGACCCTGCTTCTACTCTCAGATATCATCCTTAGACGGAGCAGGAAGTCAACCCTCTCCCTTCCAAGCAGTATTAGGCTACTCCTCCTAATCCCCCTATGGGTCCTCATTGTGCATGAGCCCGTGAAAACCTCTATCATCCCCTCGTCCTCGGCTGCAATCATGGCCATAAGGTCATATTCCCCCAGCATGCTTGATGCAAAGACCACGCGGGGACATTTCTCGAAGAGCTCGAGTATTTCCCTCCTGTAGCTTGTTCCCATCTTTTCAAGGGTCTACAAGCATCGAGACTTTAGCATAGCCCTTCCCGGTCATGCTGTTAAGCCTATTCATAACCGTAACGTGAGATACACCTATCTCCCTAGCAATCTTCGGTGAGCTTAGCCCTACCATCTATGCTTAGTAGCCTTATAATTTCACACGTTACACGATCAAGCATTCTTCCAAACTTACATTTTGTAAGTTATATTTATAAAAATTGGTAACTGATTGAAATAAGACCTATATGAGAGGGACATACTCGATGATTATAAGCCTAGCTTTGATGACGCCACTACTCTACTGGTCAAATTATATTCTCATGGTTTTGGCGGGTATAGCTGTAGGTCTTGTCAGCTCCTTCTTCGGAGTGGGTGCATGCTTCATCATGGTCCCAGTGATGATATCCTTCTTTGAAAAGGTTATGGGGACTCCAGCCGCCATAGCGCCACTGATAGCTTTCGGCACGAATATGGCTGTAGTGGTGCCGACATCCATCAGCGGGTTGTTGAGGCATGTCAGAGAGCTTAGAAAGAAAGAATTAAAGTTTCCGCTAAAGCATTACATCCACTTCGTTATACCTGTCGCCATAGGAAGTCTTACAGGTTCACTCCTAGCATACACGGTGTTTAAGGCTTTCAGAATGAAGACAGGGATCTTCCTTAAAGGAGGATTCGGAGCTGTCTGTCTAATAGGCGCCTATAGATTTATGAGGGCAAAACCTCTGCCGATTAAGAAGCTCAACTCTCCAAGCGCAGCGAGGTATGGTATAATGGGCCTCATATCTGGAATAGCAGCCAACTTCATAGGTATAGGCGGAGGAATTGTCTACATGCCAGTTCTGAACACAGTACTGAAGATTCCAGTTCACTTGTCAACAATAATATCAATAGCCACCATGATCCTAGGCTCAAGTGTAGGCTCACTATCATTTGTAGCGCTTGGGAGAATGGATCAGGTACTTCATCCCTTAGACTATCCTCCCTACAGCTTTGGATGGTTTAACCTTCTAGCATTCCTGCTAATAGGGGTTCCAAGCGTCTTGGCGGCTCAAATAGGACCAAGAATAGCCCACAAGACGTCACCTAAAAGGTATAAGATCCTGCTAGCGGCAGTCTACTTCTACATCGGTCTAAGACTGATCATCAGAGCCTTCTACCAGGCTCAAGGGCTAAAACCACCTATACCATAGGTGGTATAATGCCGGCATTAGACTTTTTAAAATCGGTTTAAATTGAACGCGTACTCCCATGTCTCGCCGACGAGTCTAAAATTAGAATTGTTGCGAGGGCTGATCGGAGACTTGATGAAATCCTCCAATACCTCCACGCTGCGATTCCAAACTCTTCATACTCGAAGGAAGGTGGATTCCTGACATATATGAAGGGTCCGAGGCTGGTTACAATCCGCAGCTCAGGAGTCATCACGATTACGAAGGTGAGCGATAAAAGGGAAGCCCATAGACTCCTAGATGAGATTAGGGACATGATAAATGAGACGTACTCGTCAATCTCAGGAGCATCCTGCCTAACACTGCCTACATCCCATATCTGCAAACCTCCCTCCAAACCATTTCAAGATTCCTATGCATGAGATCATAGATCTGGCGTACATACTCGTCTCCATTGCTGTCCCCCATTTTTCTCCAAAGCCTATCTATCTTCTTATCAAGACTTCTGAAGAGGCCATCCCATGTTTCAATCATAGGGTATGGAGGTGACGTAACAACCAGATGGATGCTTTCATCTCCTATTTCCCGCATACTTCTAGAATCTCCAATTATAATGGTATGTGTAGTCTCTACTTCATGCATGTCCGCTAAAACCTACTATCAACCCTATATGTCAATAATTTATCCTTTGCAGTTGCTATCATGATGTAAAATGTGTGGAGGGGTTGGCTGGGAAATATGAGTATTGCAAATCCGTGTCTTATCTTTATGCAAGTGTGAAATAGACCCTTTTCTTCCCTCGGCCCTTATTCTCAACCTTAAGTAGTTTTATCCGACCTATTTCAGCTGTATTTGAGACGTGGGGTCCGCCGTCAGCTTGTATGTCTACTCCCGGGATTTCCACTATCCTTAACATCTTAACGTCTGGAGGCATTCTTCCAGCGAGCTTAACTATGCCGGGGATTTTTAGAGCTTCCTCTCGAGGGAGGAAGTAAATCTTAACGTCGATACTTCTCGCTATTATCTGGTTGACCTTTTCAATCGCCTGTTTAAAGAGCTCCTTACCACCCTTTTCCAAGCTAAAGTCTGATTTAGCCTTTTCAGGATCTATGTGCCCCCCGGTCACCAGTGCCGAATATTCTCTGTAGAGGACAGCGGCTAATATGTGATCCGCAGTATGCAACTTCATTAACCTATATCTTCTCTCCCAGTCTATTACACCAGTAATCCTACACCCAGCCTTAAAGCCCGGTTCAGGCTCAACGACATGAATTATCCTTCCTTCCGACTTCACCACGTTAACAATACGATATTCATCATTCTCATGCCTTATAACTCCAGTATCGTTAGCAACCCCTCCAGACAAGGGGTGAAACGCGGTCCGGTCGAGGACGACACCGTTGCCAGAGACCTCCATAACTACAGCTTCAAATTCCAGCAGATATGAGTCTCTCTCGTATAGAAGCTCAGTCAACGGTTACACCCCCTTAAATATCAATATCTCGACAGTTAAAATTATTCCAGGCACTAGCCTGCTATCAAACAGTTTTAAATGGTGGCTTCACCAGAGTCCAGTATAATAGGAAGAAAGAGAGAAGAAGGTGTTTAGCACGAACTGTGTGTTATAGCATTCGTCGGGCACGCGTTAACACAGGCACAACATTGGATACACTGGTCGATGTTTGGTGCTGTAGACTTCCCTTCAACCATCTCGAATACCCCTACCGGGCAGACTTGGACGCACTGCTCACAGCCTTCACATTTATCATGATCTATCTGTATCTCTATCCCAAGACTCTCGGATTTCCATGTCTTTACGGACATTTTTACACCTCTCATCTAAGAGGCTACGGAAATAATAAAAATATTTAACTACACTATCAGTGATGTGCGTGCCAAATATCTGAGTATAATCGGGCTGTCATTTGTAAGCCTGCTAAGCTTATCGGGTTTTAGTGTTAAAATAGGCTTTACATCTGCTGGGAATGTTGCAGTGGTCTTGGCGGTGGACCAGTATGATCCAACCGCGATTCTATATTCAAGCATTTATGCTCCCCTCTCGGTTCATGAAGACTATACCCCTATCCTGTTAACAGGAGAAGATCGGCTCGACCGATCCATCAGCAACTTTTTAGAGTACTACAACCCCGAACTTATAATCACAGTTAACTGCCCTCCAAACATTGTCAACACACTTTCAAAAATCGCACCTGTCCAAAAAGAAAGGTACGATACCCCCCAAGAAGCATCTGTATCAATAGCCTTGGAGGGCTGGGGCCAGCCTGAAACAGTTGTAATAGCCAAGTCTGAAGATGCAGCTAAAGCTTCAACAATAGCGTCAATCCTAGACTCGCCTCTCATACTATACTCGGATGAAACACTAACCCTTATCTCCCCTTGGAACGCAACTATATATGCCTACAACCTAAAACCCTCTGGAATACATTTCAAATACATCCCGGAGGACGACTACCTAAACTTTTTCATAGGGGTAGATGGAATAGACTACCTCGTAGTCGCAGATTTTAACGATGTAAACTCGGCATACGGGCGTCTCTCCCTGGTAAGCCCGCTTATAGCTGCAATCCACAACGCACCAATAGTGTCTATGGGCCTTGCGGAAGACCTAATCCTAAACTACGACACAGAATACGTTGCTATCTGTGGAGGGCTGGACACGTTCCCACTCGTCGAAAATGGATACCATCTAGCATGGCACGACTATCCGTTCTATGAAAACGCATTACAAGAGCCGCTGGAAATTCTAGACCCTGACAAGTATGTTGATGTCGCCGTTGGAAGAATAATAGGCGAAAACCCGTATTCAGCGTCAGCACTCATAGGGAGAACCTGGACCTACCACGAAAACGGTATCGTAAAAGATTCCCTTGGCGTGTACAGCATATCTCCAGGGCTGGACGAGCTTGCAGACGGGTATATAAACGCATTGTCAGTAGCTGATATATGGGCCGATGCCACCGGAGGCAGGTCACACCACAGTGTCGGCGAATCAGCGTCTTCAATTCTAGGTAAAATGCCCGGGAAAGGCCTAATAATGCTCGTCGGACACGGAGACTACGGGACGATAACAGCAGCATCCGGAGTTATAGATCCACAAGCGGTAAGTAACACCAAACTCACCTCGCCAATAGTACTCTCCTCCTCATGCCACTTCATGGCTGACCTAGCTACACCATCAAACTCCCTATCCCTCTCCATGATCTCCTCGGGAGCTGTAGCTGTAGTAGGTGCGGCGACGCTTCAGGAAAGCGAGGGAGCCTTCTTCCACTTTGTAAACCTTGTGTCGCTGATCGCCTATAATGGCTTAAGTATAGGGGAGGCGTCAAGAATGGTTAAAAACATGCTCCTGCTGGCAACCAAAGGCCTATCCTACACATGGGTTGAAAACGTGGCAGGAGGTTCAAACACGGCATCAACCTCCCTAGGGCAAATTTTGATCGGAGATCCCGCATTCACACCATGCCCCAAGTATCAGCAATACACCTCTCTTAAATGGCTTAGAGCAGGATATACGACTGTCGAGGATCTAATTATAGAAGGAGACATTACACTTAACATTATCGGGGAGTATACAAGAGATATCCCAGAGAACGAGGTTGACGAGTTCAACTTTAACACAATCCTCCGCCTCAACCTAATGCAGGGCCTAGGCGTATCACCAAGGCTTAATGAACATGAGAAAATAGCAGATGTACCACCCCATCTCTACATTGAGCTTGAACTGCCAATGGGAGACGTCAACATCAAAAACTACAGGGATGTGGAACTGATCTACGAAAAATCCAGAAACCAAAAGAAAACAATTCTCCACATATCCATAACAATCAGAGGCTCAAACCCATCATTCTCCATAGAATACAAAGTAAAACCCGTAAGAATAGCAGAGTCAATACAGGAAGCTCATTACTACCAGGTATACGTATCCGCGTACGGGCCAGACGCTGAATACGCAACAATGCTCCTCAGCTCACTCAACCTCAAATCCACAAATGCCGCCACAAATCCCTACTACACTCTAATAGTGGGCGGACCACTAGCAAACAGAATAGCAGATGAATATAACAGTTGGATAGGGCTATCCTTCACAATATCAGAAGGTAAAGTCAGCCTAAACCTGGAAGGATTAGGGAACTATACAGGAGTAAGCAGCTTCGGCATCACAGACTACGCGGCCATAATAAACCTGGTGGATGATGGTGGAAAAATCCTCCTGATAGAAGGATGCACAAGATACGGAACCCTAGCAGCCATAAAATACCTAGCATCAAATCCCCAAGCGCTAACCTCGAAAATAATAATAATTTCATGGAGAGACATAGATGGAAACGGCCTAGTCGACGTCGAAGAAATAGAACTAAAAGCAAGAATATAGCTATCCAAAACACAAATAAACCTAAAGACCAAACCATAAGCCGACAAAACAACTATCCCCGGAGAAGCCTGAAGTACTCGACTGCTTGCTTCAGCTCCTCATATTTTCACATTAGCCCTTCTAAGCTTCTACTCTCCGTATATACTGCTGTTTTCAACATTTTTCTTTACTCTTGGTTATGCGGATGTTCAGGCTGCTGGGGCTCACTCCAAGTTTCTTATTGCTTTGCGTGTTAGGTGTAGCTTCCTGTGCTGCTGTTATCCTTCCATGGGCTACATGGCGGGCCTGGAGATTGTAAAATTCCATGCTGCTGCCACCATGGCCTATTATCTTACAGTTCTCCTCATTTCCCTACTTAGCTTTCTTATAGCCTTCAACCTGGCGAATTCCAGGATAGGCCTGGGCAAGGCCAGAGAATACATCTCTCCTACTTATATGCTTACTGATCTCCACCCTATATTATAGTCATACACTCCATGTTTAAACCTCGCTATGAACGGGTCGAAAATGGTTAGCGCGAGGGGGTAGCGGGGCTCCCAATATTAATAATTTTGGGTTAGGCAACTCTTACAGTGGCGGTGATTATTCTACTCTATAATATCTTGCAGGTATTTCAGGGTTGTCCTCCGCCCAGCTAGACGCGGTGGATATATAATGATCGATTTATTTATGAGATTCTCCCTAAACCTTGTACCTTTTAAAGCCTTCCTAAACTGTTCAGCTGTGTATATGTGAGGCTCAACTTTTCTGATTCCAGCTTTCTCCCTGACGTAATTGAACATGTCCTGGGAGGTCTCCTCTACGATAACTAGAAGATCCACATCGCTTGATGGCGTATGCCTGTTTTCGGCCACTGAGCCGTGGAGAATGATGGCCTTTATATGGCTGTCTGGATGGATGTCTTTGAATGCGTTAACTAGTCTTTTAACAGCTTCGTCCCTGCCGTATTCTCTCCAGAATACCTTTACAGTACCCGATGATCTCCTTTGCGTTTGAGACAAGCCTCTCAGCCTCTCTTCTAGTATAATACTTATATGGGGGGCCTGATGGATGGGCGTTAGGATACCTCGTTGGAATATAGGCCTTATCAATCTCTTTCGCCAGGTCAACAAGCCTCATACTAGGTCTATACCCCTCCGGTAGTTCAAGCAGTAGGTCTGTGACTGAGTGACCCCATGCCTCGCCCCCTAACGCCTGGAAAACGGCTTTCACAGCCTTCTCTGAAGCTTGCTGTGAAAGAAAGCAGGCCCACTCATAGAAACCGTCTAAAACACATTTCTCAGCAAGCTCCAGATCTCTTTCAGCCTGATCCATCCAATCCCTACTTCTATCTCCCAACCTAAAATATGAAGCTGACCACGCCTTAAAAATCTATCCACAAAACACAATGAGAAATCTGCGCGGAGAGAGATCTGCGCGCGCGGACAGGTTTAAGGCACAGATGGATTCGACGGGCACTTATATATCCTGGATAGAAACGGGGCGTGAGAAGTCGCGGTGGGAGATGTGTCTAATCTTAAGCTAAATTTGAAGGATGCTTTGGGCGGGGAAGCGCTCCGAGGCGAATCTCAAAGCAGGCAATATGCCTCATAACCATTCTACGGAGACTCGCGCGATTCTATTACATGGTGGGTGGCGCGACACGCTTCCCATACAGGTAGAATAGGGCTGTATCTAATTCTGATGGTATATGCTATTGGTATGGCTACGATACATCCTACAACAGCTTGGAGGATGTTACCTGGAAGTTCTACTAGGGCTGGGCCCAGACCGTACAGTGCTACTTCAACAATAAAATATCCAGCTACCATTTCGAGAGATGCAACTATGGATGAGAGGGTTAGTCCACGTAGTTTTTTATTTCTTCTCGAAAGGTACCCAGCGATCAACCCTTCCAACCCCTTTATTACTAGGGTAAAGGGAGCCCATGAAGGAGCTATGGCTATATCTGCTAGTGCTGAGCCTACCCCGCCGGCGATTAGGCCGAGGTATGGGCCTAATAGGAGCCCTGCCGAGAGCACCATTGTATCCCCAAGGTTAATATATCCCTGAGTCTGGGGAACTGGGACATGTACAACATATGTGGCTGCAAATACCGCTGCGGTGAATACAGCTGAGAGCGCTACAGATCCCCTCTTCATCTTAACCCCGATAGATAGTTCACAGCTACACTTTTATTATTTCTTAATATTAAACTTCTTGCGTGGTGGATTTGGTGAAAATACTGTTTGCAGATCCATCCAAATGTACGGGCTGTAGAGCTTGCGAACTGGTATGCTCCTTCGTAAATAAGGGAGTTTTCAATCCTGCAAGGTCAAACATAACAGTAATAGCCGACGAGAAAAATGGAGTTTTCATCCCAATAGTGTGTCAACAATGCGACCCCGCGCCATGTGTGGAGTCATGCCCGACCGGCGCACTATACAGAAACGAGGAGACATGGGCTGTCGAGGTAGACAAGGATAAATGTATCGGATGCAAACTATGCGTCATGGCCTGCCCGCTTGGCGCTATAAGGATAGATCCTTCCACAGGAACTTCGACAAAATGTAACCTATGCGGGGGGGACCCTGCATGTGTCAACTACTGCAGGGTTAAAGCAATCCTCTACCTCCCAGCGGAGCAGGCTTACTATTTGAGGGCTAGGGAGAAAGCAGAATCTCTAATAAGAATATATAAAGTCGCGGTGGGTGGGGCCCATGTCTAAATTCAAGTATAAGGGGTATGCTGGTAAAATACTCAGAGTAAATCTAACATCAGGTAGCATTATCAAGGAAGATCTGCCGGAGGGCTTAGCACTAAAATATCTCGGGGGTATAGGATTTGCTACCAGAATACTATGGGATGAAACCGGACCTGACACAAAGCCCCTCTCACCTGAGAACAGACTTGTAATTGCCACAGGGCCTGTAAACGGAGCCTATTTCCCTCAGACAGGTAGGCTGGAAGTTGCAGCAAGGTCGCCCCTTACAGGGGTGTGGGGCTCAGCCAATACCGGAGGAGCATTCGCCCCCGAGCTTAAATATGCTGGCTACGACATGATCATAGTAACAGGCAAGTCTGAGAAGCCTGTATACCTATACATCGATGATAACCATGTGGAACTCATGGATGCTAGCAGGCTGTGGGGTAAAACAGTGTCCGAAACCACTGACATGATCAGAGAGAAGCATGGGGATGATAGAATAAAGGTTGCGGCGATAGGGCCTGCCGGAGAGAACATGGTTAAAATGTCGTGCATAATATTTGACTATTACCATGCAGCTGGTAGAACAGGGATGGGAGCCGTGATGGGGTCGAAGAACCTCAAAGCTATAGCTGTTAGAGGTACAGGCAGCGTTGAAGTATACGACTATGACGAGTGGAAAGAGGTCATGGAATACGCATGGTACAAGATGACTGTTGAATGGGGCGAGCTAAACGAGAGCTCCCTTGGCATGTATGGTACACCCAGTCTTGTAGAAATCACAAGCGCCATAGGGCGGCTTCCAACGAGAAACCACTCCACAGGTGTTTACGAGGATGCGGATAAGATATCAGGTGAAAGGATGCGTAGAGAGTTCAGGGTTAAGAGGGCGGCGTGCATGGGCTGTGGAATCCAGTGTAAATACCTGTCAAAGGTCCCATATGGGCCGTACAAGACGCTAACAGGAGGACCGGAATATGAGACGATCATGGCGTTCGGCTCGAACTGCGGAAACCCACACTTAGAGTCTGTAATTCATGCAAACTGGCTCTGTAACGAGTACAGCCTTGACACGATATCCACAGGCTGTACAATAGCCTTTGCAATAGAGTGCTATGAAAGAGGTATCCTTTCAAAGGAGGATACCGGGGGCTTAGAGCTGACATGGGGGAACCATGAGGCCATTGTCCAGCTTGTCAGGGATATTGCTTTCAGGAAGGGCTTTGGGGATATACTTGCTGAGGGTTCCAGGCGGGCTGCGGAGGTAATAGGGAGGGGAAGCTGGAGATATGCCATACATGTCAAGGGGCTGGAGGTGTCCGGCCAGGACGGCCGCTCCCACCAGTCTTCCGGGCTAACCCATGCCACAGCTGCAAGAGGCGCAGATCACCTAACATCCCTGTCCTGCCTCGAGGAACAGGGGTATGAGGAAACAGCAAAGGAAAGGTATCCCCAGTATGACTACAGAATAATGGTTGACCCCCTGTCACCCCAGTATAAAGGTGAGCTTATCAGGGACCTTGAAGACTTCTACTGCCTAGTCGACTCGATGATCATATGTAAGTATTCAACCATGTGGCCCCCAATATTCTACTTCGAAGACGTGGCGAAGATAATACCACCCCTAACAGGTATGCAGGAGTATGCTGATGTTAAATACGTGAGAAAGGTTGCAGCAAGGATTGCAAACCTTAGAAAGGCGTTTAACGTTAGGCTAGGCCTGACGAGGAAGGACGACACCCTGCCAGACAGGTTCCTGAAGGAGCCTATGCCAGCCGGACCTGCTAAAGGCCGCGTCTGCCAGCTTGACAAAATGCTAGACGAATACTACGAGAAAAGAGGCTGGGACATTAAAACAGGCCTTCCAAAGAGGAAAACCCTAGAAGAACTAGAGCTAGACGATGTAGCTGAACAACTAGGAAAGGCAGGAAAGCTTCCAGCAACAGTGTAAGCGGGGAAACCCCCACTCTTATTTTATCCCTGCCAAGATCAGGAGAGGGCTTTAGACTCTACTTTTCAGCCATAATATGCCAAGCATTGTTTTCGCATCCTTGAAACCACCATTCAAAACCTTTAAGTAGGCCTCATCCAATTTCATCCTTACAACCTCTATCTCCTCATCCTCCTCCGGACTGCGGTCCACATTTTTAAATGATGTTGCAAGGAAGAAATGCGCCTTTTCACTACTGTATCCCGGGGCTAGGTACGCAGTAAATACTTTTCTGATGCTCAACGCTTCAAGCCCAGTTTCCTCCCTGAGCTCTCTTCTAGCACATTCTAAAGGATTCTCACCCTGTTCTATGGTTCCCGCTGGGAGCTCTATAAGGGATTCGCCGGCAGCAGCCCTGTATTGTCGGATAAGGTATAGATAGCCGTCCTCATATGGTATTATAACTACACAGCCTGGATGTTTAACAACAAGCCTCTCCAATATTTTCCCTGTGCGAGTTTGAACCCTATAAACTGCAAAACTGAAAGATTTTCCTTCTAAGACTATTCTCTCATCGACAACTTTCATATAAGATAAGTGGTCTCTGGGCAGGTTTAAAAGTACCATTCTTATTATAAACCAGCTCTTAATACCATGCATGCCCATAAAACTTGTAATTCTAGACTTAGATCAGACATTGACCGACACTATAAAGAGGTTCTATGAGATATTTAACATGCTCCTATTAAGACATGGCAGGCCACCTGTAGACTGGGAGACCTTCTTCACGCATTACAGGTTTGACACATTGGACTCTCTAATAGGCGACGAAAAGGAGAGATTCTGGGAAGAATTCAGCAAATCATACTGTAACTATGTCCACCCAGAAGATAAGGTGATAAGAGGAGCCGTCCCCGTGCTTAAAAAACTGAAGAAGGAGGGTTTCAAACTGGTAGTCGCAACCGGCCGGACATGTACCCCGGAAGACGTTAAAGCTGAGTTAGAAGCCTATGGTTTGCTTAAATACTTCGACGCTGTTTACACGAGGAAGATGGTAGACCCAGACAGAGAGCATTTATGGTCAAGAACAAGCCTACTTAAAAGGATATTATCAGACTTCAACGTTAAACCCGAAGAAGCGGTTTTCGTCGCGGACTACTGGATAGATATGATGTCTGCAAAGAATGCCGGAGTAATCGGGATAGCTGTAAAAACCGGTCATGAAATTGTGGAGAAACTGGAGAGAGCTGGAGCTACCATTATAATAGATGGGATATGGGATCTCCCCATAGCCATTAGAAAAATAGAATCGTCAGCCTATTCAAACCCCTAGACAGCTATCTGTGTGGGTTCTTTTAGGCTGAGATATGTCAGGCCTGAGGCAACTCTCAGGCCGGCTGATAACATAAGAACAAACCTTGTTGGATCCATAATCCAGCAGCCCGGAAACATACTCATAATATAGCCACCTATTAGTGAGCCAACAAAACCTGTAAGCCCTGTTACCATGTTAAATACGGCTGAGCAGCTTGCCATCCTGTTTCCCGTTGCTGAATCCAGAATATAAGACATTTGTGCAATGTTAACCATGGACCATATTACACCACCAGCAAGGTGGACAGCTATCAAATGCACCCAGTTTCTGGCTGCTGCATATGAGGCAGGAAGTGTTGAAGTTAAAACCCAGCCTGAAAGTAAGACAAGCCTTTTTCCTCTTTCGTCTGTTATTTTTCCAATCCACTTCTGGGTTAGGGCCCCGGTTAGGCTCCACGAGCTCCATAAAACAGCGATTCTCCAAGCCTGATTTAAGGTCAACTCGGAAAGTACGTAAGGGAAGCCCGACCATGCGATGGACATAGTGAAGAAATTTAAAGCCCCAAGTAATACAAATCTCCTGAAATATCTATTCTCTAACAAATTCCTTAATTCTACCGTGGAAAACCTTTTTACACCACTATCATGTATCCTTTCCTGCACCATTAATGTAACCAAAGCTGATGCAAACGAAAACAAGCCGGAGAGTATGAGAGGTACCGCTAAGAGCTCTCCATAGGTCTCTCTACTTCTATAGGTGAGGAATGCCACTATCACCGTTGAGGCTATGCTAGATGCTTGGCCGACTGCTCCGACCTTTCCTATAACTTCTCCTCGCTTGCCTCTAACTGTATAATCGCCTATTAGACCAGCCCATGCTGGCGCTGCTACGGAGTATCCCATAGCAATAAGCAAAGTTCCTAAAATCAATGTTGAAACAGTTGGGTGGAGCACGAGCAGTAGAATCATCATTCCGACGAGTGTGTATCCGATTATTATCATAGGCTTTCTACCTTTCACATCAGCCTCTCTCCCAGAGTACACAGGCAACAAGGATGAGGCAAGGTTTCTGAGAGCCCTCATCCAACCCATCTCTTGATATTTTAACCCGGCATAGACGGCATAGACGTTTATGTAAGACTGATAAAGCATGTTTGAGAAGGAGGAGAATGCAGAGATGAAGTATAATGTTATTAGAGTTCTCCTCCCCTTATTTCCTTCCAAGTTAGATCAGCCTTAAACCCTTCCTTCCACTGAACCGGGAGCTGGGCCTCTCGTCATATCCTATACTTGCAGGCTCGCCTAATCTATGGAATATTATCTGAATTATACCCATTCCAGGGTGAAGCACCACGGGAGACCTATTCTGACAGAAAATCTCCAAGACTAGTGGTACTGGCTCGGATAGTCCTGTGCCAGGATTTACAAGTCCAGCGGCGTGGACCACGAGGCCGAGTCTTGCAATGCTACTCTTCCCTTCAAGTGTAGCTGCCAGAGACTTAGATATAGCGACCCTCTCCCTTGTTCGTGCGAGTATAAATTCCCCGGGTTTTATTATGTAAGGTTTGTCCTCCGTATTTATAATTTCAAGGTTCTCCTCAACACTCCTGTGATTTTCAGGGTCAACAGTTCTAGACGTTTTAAATATGCCGAAAACACTATCCAAGGAAAGATCTACAGAACACGGACCTAACATCTCCCTTTTGAAGGGTATAATTCTTATTTCCCCACTTTCTATAGCCTTAACAATTTCAGTGTCTGAGAGTATCATGTAATCTTGCAGCTAGACGGTATAACATTTTAACTTTTCTGCTATGCCATCATGATAAAAGTCTTTCTATCTCCTCAAGCTCTTTTAGAGCTATACTTCTCTGGTAGGGCTCCAGTTCAGCTATCCTCAGGATTTTCCTAAGTTCAATCCTTGAAGACTCCAGATGCGTTTTAATTCCTGAAGGACCTGAAATCTCGGGTTCCATATGCCTTGTATTCCAATCCCCCGGCTCGTCCATTGATGGTACATATTCCTTGCAAACCCTCCTAATTATATCTATACTTGTTAGACAGCCGAGTCTTTTGTCAGCACTATAGTTATAGTATGGATCATACCCATAATAAGGCATAGTATAGTTATTGCTTGAAAGTCCTGTAAGATTCTCAATTCCTATTACTCCTACTGGAACACCATATTTGGATTCTAGATCCTGAATTTCACGGGTGAATTTTTCAGATATAAACCCGTATATGACTATACTCGAAACTCTAATGTTTTCAATCCTACCCATCAGAACTTCCAAACATAATTTCATAGTTCTACCACTAGCAACGGTGTCAGGCATTATAATCAAAGCCTTCCCCTCTCTAGGCATCTGCCTAAAATCTAATCCTTCGACTATAAGCTTCTTCTCTCCTGAATGATCCATGTAAGATGGTTCAACATATCTAGGTCTTATCTTCACCCTTCTAAAAGAGACGTCTTTAAATACGCTTCTCAGCGGGCCTGCAAGCCTATAGCCGGGGCCACCCCTCAAAATATCTACGAGTATTATATAGTCTGTGCTGGGTGTACCATACTTTTCCCTTATAAACTTGGATGAGTAGGAGGCTATTACCAGGCATTTATCCCTAAGACGTTCACCTACGATTGATGGGTGGCACGATATTTCAATCCCTTCCCTGCAATCCATTATGTATATTCCTCCTTCACACGATGGTTCACCTACCCTGTAAAGCTTTGACAGGCCATAACTCCCTTCAAGGAATACCTGGTCAGTCTTTATGGGGAAAGAGTTTAATACTCGTCTGGCTGTCGAATTAAGATTCAAATTATTCAAATGCCCTCCTATTAGATCCAGCTGAATCTTAAAATAGTTTCCGTCGGAATTGATAGAATTTTTAAGCTTAACTTACGATAGCGAGTGTGATGACCATGAGACTTGTGGATCTCACCCAGCCTTGGAGTGTTCTCACCCCCCCGTGGCCTACTTATACCGCACCACGGGTATACTTTATAAAAAGGATAGCTGAACATAGAGTTAACGGTCAGGAAATAAGAACAAGCTTACACTGCGGTACCC
This sequence comes from Thermoproteota archaeon, assembly GCA_037917685.1. Classification (GTDB taxonomy): domain Archaea; phylum Korarchaeota; class Korarchaeia; order Korarchaeales; family JAOZGB01; genus JAOZGB01. Next base: position 202,045 of record JAVCBU010000012.1, on the reverse strand, counting down.
ATATAGACGCTCCTTTACATTTCGTATCCCATGGGGGAGATGTTGAATCTATACCACTCGAAAAACTTTATGGCCCAGCTGCAATAGTGGACATTAGCGATGAAGTAGGGGAATACGAGATCTACACTCCTGAACACATAACAAAGAAGGTTGAAGTGAGGGAGGGAGACATTCTGATAATTCATACCGGATTTCATAAATATGCATGGTACGAGAAAGAAGCTGATGAAACAGCGTATTTCTGCAAGCACCCTGGCCCTGACAGGAGATTTGCGGAGTGGGCGTTGAAAATGAAACTCAGATGGATAGGTGTAGACTGCGGCTCAGCTGACCACCCCATGAACACTATAATTAGGAAACTACGGCCAGACCTCGCGGCTGAAGCCGAGAGAAAGCTCGGTAAACCGCTGGACGAGATATTTCCCGTTGAAGACTATCAGCTAATGCACACAAAACTCTTTCCCCATGGCCTGATACATGTTGAAAACCTTGGAGGAGACATTGATAAGGTTTTAAACAGGAGGGTGACTGTAGGATGCTTCCCATGGAGATTTAGAGGAGGCGAGGCTGCCTTCTGCAGGGTTGTAGCCTTCCTAGAGGAGTAGGCTGATGAGTATGATGGAAAGGATTAGAGAAGCGAATGATACAGCAGTGGAAAGACTTCTGAAGTCAAAACCCGTTCTTGTCGGGGTTGGGAAGGCAGCTGAAGTTATTCCGGGCATGAAGAGCGATATGATACTCCACGCAGGGCCTCCCATAAGCTGGGATAGAATGTGCGGCCCGATGAAAGGTGCTATAGCTGGCGCGCTGATTTACGAGGGTAGAGCAGAGAGCTATGAGGATGCTGTAAAACTTGCCGGGTCCGGAGAGATAAAGTTCGAGCCATGTCATCATCATAGTACGGTTGGCCCGATGACAGGGATAGCCTCACCTTCAATGCCTGTGTTCATCGTAGAAAACGAGGCTTACGGGAATAAAGCTTTTTGTACAATGAATGAAGGCCTTGGGAAGGTCTTAAGATTCGGGGCTTACAGCGGGGACGTTATTGACAGGCTAAAATGGATGGAGGAGACACTATATCCTGCGCTAAGGGAAGCGCTAAGGATTGGGAAGGTAGATCTAAAGCAGATAATAGTCAAAGCATTACATATGGGTGATGAATGTCACAACCGTAACGTTGCTGCTACAAGCTTGTTCCTATCTGAAATCACGTCTCTCTTGTTATGTACCACTCTTGAAAAGAAAATCATAAATGACGTCGTAAACTTCATAAAGGGAAACCCGCATTTCTTTCTAAACCTCTCGATGGCTGCGTGCAAGTCAATGGCTGATCAAATGGCTGGCGTAGAATATTCTACAGTCGTCACTGCGATGTCGAGGAACGGCGTAGAATTTGGAATTAGGATTAGTGGATTAAACGACGAGTGGTTTACAGCTCCAGCGCCGATGCCGAAGGGTTTATACTTTCCGGGATACTCGGAGAAAGATGCAAACCCGGATCTCGGAGATAGCACCATAACAGAGACGGTTGGACTTGGTGGATTTGCCATGGCAGCGGCTCCAGCCATAGTACAGTTCATAGGCGGCAGCCCAAGGGATGCTCTAAACGCTACGAGAGAAATGCGGGAAATCACAGTTACAGAGAATCCGAGTTTTTCTATACCCATGTTAGACTTTAGAGGAACCCCGACTGGGATAGATCTATTAAAGGTTGTTGAAACAGGGATCACTCCTAGGATTAACACTGGAATCGCGCACAAGGAACCTGGTGTAGGTCAGATAGGCGCAGGACTCGTCAGAGCTCCCATGGAATGTTTCAAGAAGGCAATCAAAAGATACGTAGAAAAAACAGGCGTTTAAATATACATTATTTTAAACTTTACCTGGCACTAGAATCTGATGGATAAATGTCCAAAGTGCGGCAGTAAAAAACTAGTAGCGTATCCGGAGCTTGGAGAGCTAGTGTGTGCTAACTGTGGGACCGTACTTCAGGAACACATGGTTTCTCAGGCCCCTGAGGAGTACGGATTCGAACAGGCAAGAACAGGACCACCAATATCAATAGGAAAAGCCGGATTCGGCCTTTCCACCGGGGTCGGAGATTCAAGGCTGATAATGGCCCAAGTCAGGAGTAGAACCTCCACGGAAAAGAAGCTTCAAAGAGCTGTTAAAATCCTATCAAGAAATGCTTCTAAGCTTAACCTCCCTAAGCATATCATTCAGGATGCGGTACACATTTATAGGAGAGCTGTAAGTCTTAAAATGACATCTGGGAGGAATATCCGGGTTGTGCTTGCTGCATCCACCTACGCAGCATGCAGGCGTTCAGGGCACCCTATCTCGGTTGAGAGCATCGCTGAGGCCTTTGACGTAAATCCGAAAAGGCTGGGGAAGACTTTCAGGCTTCTAGCGTCGAAACTCCGGATAAGGACGCTTCCACCAAGGATTGAAAATATTGTTTACAACGTTAGTTCGAAACTTATAATAGATTATCGTGTTGTATCCGAGGCGGTTAAGATAGCTAGGAAGGCTGAGAAGCATCTACCTCCAGGTAGAAATCCTTACGGTATAGCAGCAGCATCTCTCTATATAGCAGCCCAGATGCATGGCGAGAAGCTCAGGCAGAAAGACGTTGCAGTAGCTACTGGTGTGACAGAGGTCACGTTAAGGGCTAGAATTAAAGAGCTCATGTCTGTCGTCAAATTCACATGATTGGAAAATTACTGATAAAAACTGTTATTACTTTATTCAGATCAATCATAAAACGTGGAAGAGAACGGTGAGAAACCCGGCTTTGGGAATATTATCGCACTTGGCCTTGTGAGTTTCTTCACCGATTTTTCAACTGAAATGATCCTTGGACTCTTGCCTGTTTTCATAGTTGAGCAGTTAGGTGGGAGCAGAGTAATAGTTGGATTAATAGAAGGAGTAGCCGACTTACTTAACTATCTTTTCAGGGTTTTCTCAGGCGTAATATCCGATATTCTTGGTGTGAGGAAAAGGATAGTCATACTTGGATATGCGGTCTCAAACTTTTCCAAACCATTGTTTGCATTTACGAATACGTGGACACAGGCTCTACTTGTAAGGTCCATGGATAGAGTCGGAAAAGGCATTAGAACCTCAGCTAGAGACGCCTTACTGTCGGAATCGGCTAGGAAGGGAATGGTTGGAAGAGCTTTTGGCATTCACAGAACCTTAGATCAAATGGGGGCTATAGTTGGCCCCGCACTCGCCTCCCTACTATTGCCAGTGATATATTTTAGAGGTGTATTCCTAGCATCACTTATACCTGGTCTTGCAGCCCTGCTCATACTACTGTTCTTCGTTAAAGAGGTTAAAAGGGCTGCACCTAAAAAACAGAATCTTATATCAAACGTCAGAGAAGTGCTTTACGGAGGATATAGAATCTTCCTTGTTATTGTCGCACTTTTCACCCTTGGCTCGTATGGATTCTCATTTATCCTCTTACGGGCAAGACTGTCGGGTATAGAAGTCGCAGCGATACCCTTACTCTACGCTGGCTTAAATATAGCTCATACAATAGCCGGAATACCATCCGGCATCTTAGCAGATAAGATGGGTGGGCTCAAAACCTTAGTATTGACATATATGCTGTTTTCAGCATCCTCTCTAATAGCTGGATTGTGCGGCCCTACAGTATATGTCTCTATATTGGTGGCAGCCATCTATGGATTCTATCTAGGGATGCTAGAAACAGTTCAGCGAGCACTTGTTTCAAATCTATCTCAGCCTCATGTAAGGGCCACCGCCTATGGAGTCTACTATCTAGTTGTAGGATGTTTCACTTTAATTGCTAACATTGTATTTGGCTTTCTCTGGGACTCATACGGCGTAACTGTAGCATTTATTTATAGCACTATTACTTCTTTGACGTCTGCAACCCTTCTTTCTACATTCACGAAAACTATTCTACGCGAAGACTAGAAATTCGCCCTTCTCACAGCTATCTTTACAGCTAAGAGCGTAGCTAGCATGGAAATTATGCATGCTCCAGCAATCTCCAACAAACCGTACCCAGCTTGTTGGGCTGATACCTGAGATAAATCCCTTTCGCCACCATATTTTTCAGGAGCTGCAACCTTCTCCGGGTAAACCTGTAAATTTGCATAACGAGAGAACCCTGCAAACAAAGTTAATGCCACCAGTAGTAGAGTGGTGGCTAACACTGGCATTCTCAAAAGCCTATCGAATGACCTAATAAAATGGTCATAAACTTTTTTTAAAACCTCTCTGGGCTCTCCTCTACTTGTAATTAATAGTATGGCTTTAGGTGAAGACGTATAGATCTTGACACGTCCTCTGCTTCCAGCTCTGACAGCTTCGACTTCTATTAGCCCTGCCTGAACAAGCCTTTCAATGTGGAAAAGGACAGTAGGCATCGGGAGGGAAAGTTTTCTTGCAAGTTCACTAGCAGTCTTCGAACCTGTCGAAAGCTCAACCAATATCTTTCTCCCTGTCTCGTTAGAGAGTTCTTTAGCTAATATCTCAATTCTCTCATCATCTATTGTGAAAACATGAAATGGAGCTTCAGAAGCCATCTTTTAAACCTTACCAGCCATGTCTTTTTAAATTTATCTGATGGTTCAATGATCACTGAACCTATTTATACCACTATTTCAATCCTGTTATGCTTCCTTCTTACAACCCATACTCTAGCCCATGAGTCCTTTTTATCTCTATACCGCTTCCCAAGGACAAGGACGGCTTTATCCCCCCTCTTTACAAGTTGCAGATCTCCAGAGTCCAGCAGAAAATTGACTAACGCAGCCCTTCTAACAGTTTCCTCCCAGGACCCCACAACCACAATATCCATGAGATCGGCGTAGCCTTTCTCCGAGATTTTACTTAAAGTTTCAGTCTTAAACCTCTCAATCTCGTCCGAAAGTCTTTCGTAAACTTCGTATCCTCTGAAAACACCTGGAAATATGGTTTTCAAATTCTCGCCAAACCTATCCGGTTTGTCAAAAAAGGACATAACCATAGTGTACAGAACGTCAACTGAAACAACGCCCGAGATGGAGAGGATAGGTCTCCAATTCGATTTCAAACATTCTACTAGATCATTTATGTCTATCATGCCGATAAATCTTAAAGGGTCTGGGTAGGGGGCAATTTTAGCCTTTCTTACACCAGATTTTACCTTTTCAAGGAGAATCTCAGAGACACCGTTGATAGTTAGACCAACATGTCTTAAGTCATCTAACCTTGCACTCCTAGTTACCTCTATAAGGCTGTTAATAACGGGTTTGAGTCTAACGTTAAGCGGGTCGATAAGCCCAATTGAAACCTTCTCTCTCAAACTTAATATTTTCCTAGTAATTTTACCTAACTTCCAGGGCATATTATTTATAATTGGGGAGGGTAAAGTTTTCAAATATAACTCCGGTGAGACTATCTTGGCATCCTCTGACCTCAACAATATTAGAAGACTGGCTGAAGAGTCTCTCAAAGAGCTTAAAGAAACAGCCTCCTTGGTTAAATCGAAGATAATCGAGGACATAGACATGCTAAGGCGAAAAAGGGATGAACTCCTAAGTCGGATAGATGAAGCGGATGCGAAACTAAAAAGTCTTAATAAAGAAGTGGAAAGAACGAGGAAAGAGCTTTCCACCCTTAAAAAACAAACATCCGAGCTTAAAACTAAGAAAGGGGAACTGGAGAGAGAGTATAAGAAACTCGACGTACAGCTTGAAAAGCTCAAGAACCAGGTTTCAATATTGCAGGAGGATAAGGAAAGGCTATCCGAGACTGTTGACACCTACAACAAGTCAATTCTCGCTCTCAAGAAGGAAAAGCGGACACTAGAAAGAAATCTTAAATCTCTGCGGTCAGATATCCAGTCCTCAGAGGAAACACTTAAAATCCTAAGAAGCAATATATCCCAGCTCTCAGAGGAGAGGTCTAAACTAGCAGCTGAAGTAGAGAGACTTAAAATAGAACTCGATGAACTAAAATCGGAGAAAACTACAACGTCAAAAGAACTGAACCTGCTCACAGAGAGGATAGGAAAACTTGTAGAAGACATAAATATAGCTTCAAGCTCTGCTTCAAACATGTTTAGAACAATCGGAGATAGGTTTGAAAGGTATTTGACAGCCGTGAAAAGGCAGGATGAACTTGTATCCAAACTTAAATCATTCATCGACATACTAGAGAGGGAAACAGGGCAGTTAAGCAGGGTGGTTAAAGATATAGTGGAAAGAGCTGATAAACTCAAATCTAAAGAGTTAGAATTATCAGAAAAAGAGAAAATGATTACGGCTAAATCTATGGAGATTAAAAATTACGAAAAAGAAAAAAGAAGGCTTGAAAAAGAAACTGAGAAATTAAGAGAAAACAAGGAAGAATTAGCGAAAGAAGTAAAAGATCTCAATTCCAGGAAGCAGAAATTACTATCCGAGCTTTCAAACCTTATCAACGAAGTCAGAACCCTAGAAGAGAGGAGAGATAGTGTCAAGAACGAATTAGAGACGATCAAGGCAGAGTTTGAGAGGATTCAACGTGAAATTAATATGAGACTAAGAGGTGCCATAAATGAGAACAGGCCTATTTAAAGTTCTCATCTCATTTATCGGACTCTCCGCTGCTTCAATTCAAGACTATAAAACTAGAATGATTGACAACAGAATCTGGATAGCTATGATCTCCAGCGGAGTTTTAATGACAGCATATGAAACGTTTAAATACGAAACTTACATCTTCGCCGCAATGGCTATCTTACCTACTCTTATTTTATCAGGAATCTTATGGTTTCTAGGCCTCTATGGGGGTGCAGACATTAAAGCCCTACTGTCGCTCTCCTTACTATTACCATACCCCCCCTTTCCGACTAGGAATCCAGTGTTAGTTTCTTTTCCTTTAACAGTTTTCATAAACGCTAATATCTTATCTCTTTCCCTTCCAATTTTCAACCTAATCCACAATTCATCCTTAATTATAAAGGGAAAACCGATATTTCATGGATTTGACGAGCCCTTCCATAGAAAAATTATCGCTGTTCTTATCGGGAGGCCTGTTAAACCCTCTAAAGTCGGAACAATAAGGTTTCATGCGATTATGGAGAAAAAGTTGAATGGTGCTAGAAAGTTTGTTTTCCTCCCAAAGATCGAATCTTACATCGAAAGAAAGGAAAACTTTGAAAATGACTATGTATGGGTTACCCCAGGCATACCCTTTATAGTATTCCTAACATTCGGTCTAATTTTATCCTTGCTCTACGGGGATCTTACGATAGCTTTATTAGTTCGAATAGTCAATCTAAGTCTTGAGGGATAAAACTTGTACGGATACCTCCCACGGTTTATATCAAACATATTACAATTCCTAAATAGGTTAGTAAGCGTACTCCCTCCACCATTAAATGTGCCTGAAATATTTCTACTCACTGTAATAATAATTGCCCTCGCTTCTACAGTTATAGTAGTACTTATTAAAGGTAGAAAACAACCTGAATCTTTCGAAATCCCCGGACTGGAAGAGGCCTTACCTAAGCCGTCCGGGAAAGTAGAGGAGGCTCCACCTCCTAAGCCAGTGGAAAGTTTTGAGGTGTCCGCATTGCCACCCCAGGAGGAACCTGAGAAAGAGGAGGAGGAAGAACTCCCATTCTGGATTAGGGAAAAAATAGAAGAAAAAACAAAACCCCCTACCACCGATGTCCAAGATCTTGAGAAAAGGCTTGAAATGGCTCTGAGAGCCGCAGAAAAACCAGCAATGGAAGAAAAACCACCAGAAGAGCCTCGTCCCCTCCCGGAAAAACCACCAGAAGAGCCTCGTCCCCTCCCGGAAAAACCACCAGAGGAACGCCTACCTCTTGAAATACCGACTTCCAAACCCTTAGAAGAAGAGTTCAAACCTGGGGAGGCCCCGAAACTGGAGACAAAACCCTTAGTATCCCCATCCATTGAACCTGGGGTGTTTGAGATGCCAGAACTGACCGAAGCAGAGATTTCATATCTTGACAACCTTAAAAACCAGCTTTTAAGCATTTCTTCTAAAGTTAGCGAGGACAAGGAGAAAGGCTATATTTGCGATACACTTAAAGACAAGATATTATCAATGATAAGGGAGGATATTTCAAATATAGATAAGATAATAGCAGCTGCAAAGATTAAGCTGCTTCAAAGAAAGAAAAAAATGATAGAGATGGAGTATAAGGAAAGATTTAAAGAAATAGAGAGACAACTCATGGAGCTAAGGAAGCAGCTAGGGATGTAATGATGGATTGGAGTTATATAGAAGCAAGAGTTGACAAAGAGTTCCTTGAAAAAATTAAAAAAGATCTTGAGAAAGCTAAAGTAATAACACCCTCAGAAATAGCTTCAAGACACGGTATCAAGGTTAGCCTTGCTAAAATCATCCTAAGACTCATGGAGCGGGAAGGCAAGATCAAATTTGTTATGGGAGACTCAAAGCAGAAAATATACTGTAGGATAAGCTGAAAGGATCAGGGGATCACAATGTGTGGAAGGATAAAAATAGTAGATGCTACAGGGAAGAAGATAATCGTAAAGTTAGATAAGGCATCATCACCCTTAACAGTGTCAAGACTTCTTAGGCTGACACCCATCAAAACTATGGCCATAAAAACAAGTAAATTCCTTCAAGTTCCGGTAGACCTGGAAATCGGCTTAGAGAAAGAGGCCAAAAAACTTCCGGAGGGCCATGTAGCATATTCTCCTATGTCTAGAGCACTAATAGTAGCACTAACAGATATGAACCCATCATTTCCTATGTCTCCTATTGGAAGAGTAGAGGGGGGGCTTTTAGAGGCTAAAACCATAGCTACAGGAGTAGCCCTCACCTTAGAGAAGGAGGAAGGAGATGGGGGAGGGGAAGCTATTCACGATTAGAAAGTTTAGATTAGAAGACCTAGACGCAGTTAGGAGGATAAACAAAGTATTCTTACCGGAGAACTACCCTGAATATTTCTTTAGAAGCCTATACAACAATTGTCCAGATGGGTTTCTAGTTGCCATAGTCGAGGACAAAGTGATAGGGTATATTATGTGTAGGCTAGAAGTCTCTTATAGCCTTTTCAAGAAGATAAAATGGGCACATATAGTCTCCATCGCTGTAGACGAGAGATACAGGAGGAAAGGCGTCGGTACCGCCCTAATTAAAGGGGTAATAAAAAACCTTGCAGACAAGGTTGACGGCTTTTACCTCGAGGTACGGGTTTCAAATAAGCCGGCGATCAACCTGTACGAGAAGATGGGTTTTGAAATAACAAAGAGAATCTCGAAATACTACATGGACGGAGAAGACGCATACTTAATGACGAAATGGGTGTCTAAAGGGGAGAAACACGTACCATTCACATACTTAGTGTAGAGATAGTTTCTCCCTCCTTCACACATCTAACTTGAATCCCTTCGATATTAACAAATTTCCGAAATACCCCGCCATCCTCGGTATGAACCGGAACCACAGCTCTTGGCTTCACGCTTTCAACTAAGTACCTTATGTCTAAAGCATCAGCATGTCCTGAAGCGTGTAACAGGTACATCGGAAGCCCAAGGAACCTTAACCATTCCTGAAGTCTCTCATATCTCATTTCACTTTCCTCATTAAATGGTTCCGTGGACGAAAGTATGTATACGCTACCACTCATAGGTTTAATTCTCGCAAGTTCTTCCATATGGTAATAGTTCGCTACCATAACGGTTGACTTCTGGTTCTTACTGATATACTCTGTTGAGACAGGTTCTAATCCCTTATCTTCAAGTTCGCCCAGGAGAAACTTTTCAAACTGACGGTACCTTCTCTTCTCCTTAACATATACTTTAACATCCTCCATATGTGGCATTCTCAACTTGGGATCCGAAGATACAACATTGATTATAAAAGCTGTTCTAAGCGGGATCACTAGTTCCCTACCAGTTTTTGACGCAGATTTGAATATTGATTTTAACCGATCTAAATCAAGCTCGCCGATACCTACTGCAACTAAACCCTTAGTGCTTTCAAATATTTTACCCAGCTTCGATCTTACCTCGTGCTCACTTCCAAGCTTACATTCCGTGATATGTGTCGATTCAACCAACATCAGATCGGGCTTGGATCTTGCGGCTTCCCTTATAAAATCCAACGTCAAGTCTGACACAGCCCCATGAAGCCTGAAATCACCTGTATAAACCAATGTGGACTCTCCGTCGTCGATGATAAAGCCGTAGGATCCGGGAACGGAATGGTCAACATGGACCGGCTTTACGGTTAAGTCACCTACTTTAAGTTGGGAACCTGTTCTAAAACCCTTAAAATTCTTTAAGGGCATAACTTTCCCATTTGTAAATCGGGAAATTGCGTATTCAGCCCTAGGTGGGTGTGAAGCCGCCTCTCTCGCCATTATAAGATTCAACGCGGTCTCTCCAAGGTATACGGGAATATCGTCTTTGATATATCTAATATAGCCGTAATGATCTGAGTGTGCATGGCTTATAAAAATACCGTCAACCGACGGTCTCTGTTCAGCCCCCTTGTACAATCCTTCAACCTCAGGGATTATACCCAGATCTATCAGTATCTTGTAGTCTCGTGCACTCATTATCGGCTCTAGGAAGTACGACGATTCTCTGGAATAGTTTCTTCCAAAATCTAGGAATATTGATGTCTGTCTCGTTCGGACCATGAATTTACATCCGCCTACAGTGGAGACACCATCGTACAGTACTACATCCATTCAAGTAGTAGAATATAATCGTGAGATTTTTAACTATACCCAAATAATGAAGCCATGAAATGCACAGGATCCTGTACGTCGAGCCTGAGTTGTGCTCGGGCTGCCGAATATGCGAAGCTGTATGCTCATTTGGGAAGACAGGGAGCATTCAACCCTCAGAGTCCAGAATAAAAGTGGTAAACTGGTACCATATAGGTTTAAGTGTCCCTGTGGTGTGTGTTAACTGTTCAAACCCATACTGTGCAGCTGTATGCCCAACTCAGGCGATATCTAGAGATCATTCGACAGGGATTGTAAAACTCGACGATTCTAAATGTATAGGCTGCAAAAAATGTATCCAGGCATGCCCCTTCGGGGCTATATCCTTCGACAGGGAAAGAAAGGTTGCCGTCAAATGCGACCTTTGCAAGGGCTATCCTCTCTGCGCGCAGTTCTGCCCTACAGGTGCGGTGATTTACGTATCTCCGGCTGAGACGGGGAGAATAAAGGCTAGACGCATCGCTGATAAGGTTAAAGAAACCTTAAAGTCGGGCGAGGCTGTAGCACTAGGACTTAATCCTTGACAGGTGTGAGTCTAAGTCTTTAATCGTAAATTCTAAGCCTAGCTCCATGAGCTTCTTTCTCGTTGGTAAACCTGTCTTAAGATCCCATCCCCTCTGAGTGTAGTATTCCGTCAGCATTTTATCAAGCTCCACCACCTGTCCCTTGGACGGGCCTTTAGGCGACGGTACCTCTGTAAGACGCCATGGTAGTGTATCATCCCTCCTGTCAATTCCCTCTCTAACGTTGAACATTCTATGAAGATTAACAATCCTCTCACCGATAAGCTTCAACTGTTCAACCGTAAACTCGAAACCTGTAGTCAGCTCTAGGGCCTTGGCTATGTCCTCATAGTAAAATTCTGGTGGTATCAAGGTTCCGTATTTGCAGACTCCAACGGACTCCACTACGGCACAGTAGTCCTCATTCAGCTTCACCATGATTCCCTTATATTTGGGGTTGAGTCTATCCGCCATCTCTGGCAGGTACTGGTCACCATATCTCTTTCTTATTTCAACGTCGAAACCTATCTCATCCAGCACTGGGAAAGCATATAGATGGTCGGCGCCCCTTGCGGCTGTTGCCGAAGCGAGACCCATAGACTTCTGGGCTCTTCCATCCTGAGCAGCTATCTCCTGTCTTTTAACAGCCATAACGTATTTCTCTGTACCCCTTCCTATAATTCTTGATGCCCTCCAGCTTCCCTCAGCCAGAACGTCGCCGAATCCCTTTCTATAAGCTATCATCTCAATAAGCTGAACAATAGCCTCATGGTTTCCCCATGTTAGGTCTATCCCACCGGTATCTTCTTTAGTTATCAAACCCTCTTCGTAGCACTCCATCGCCCAGGAGATGGAGCCTCCAGTCGACACCGTATCCATTCCGTACAAGTTACAGAGGTGATGTGCATATATTATCGATTCAAGATTTGAATTTCCACATCTTGATCCAAGGCTACACATACACTCAAACTCTGGAGCCTTACAATAGCACTTATATGGGCCTGACAGTACTCTTACGTATCTTCCGCATCTCTGTAGACATGCAAAGTCAGCTCTAGTTCTAACAAAATATTTCTCTCGTAATGTCTCCCCACTTATCTTTTCATACTCCTCGAAAACCCCTTGTCTAAAATTGTAGGTTGGAAGTCTTCCTATGGTGTTCATCAGCTCTATAAGGTTTGTAGTTCCGTACTTGATCCTTGAAGGGGTGAATGGGTTTTTGAGCATTCTTTCATGCCACTCTTTAACATAAGATAGGTATTCATCTGGTTTTCGTATCTTTATGGGCTTTGTACCTCTTATAGCTATTAGCTTAAGCTTTTTGGATCCCATTATTGCTCCCATGCCGCTTCTGGCCGCGACTCTGCTATCGTCGGTTAGTATGGCAGCGTATCTTACAAGGTTCTCCCCGGCAGGCCCTATTGTTGCTGTTTTTATCTCCATGTCACCATTTTCCTCTCTGACAATTAGGTCGGCGTCTATTGTGGTTTTACCCCATATGTGGCTTGCATCTCTAAGTTCGGCCATGTCGTCAGTAATATATAGATATACAGGTTTCCTAGATCTCCCAGTTATTACTATTGCATCGAACCCGGCAAACTTTAGCTCAGGAGCCCAGTGCCCGGCGGCGTGTGACTCGCCCCAAATTCCGGTCAGCGGTGATTTACCTGCGACTGTGTATCTTGAGGCTTGCGGGAATAGTGTTCCCGTTAACGGGCCTGTGGCAAACATGAGTACGTTCGCGGGGCTTAACGGGTCTATACCTGGTTTAATCATGTCATAGAGCATCCTGGCGCAGAATCCTGTTCCACCTAAATATTGCCTTGCAAAATCAAGGTCTAAAGGTTTCGAGAATGTTTTTCCTCTTTCAAGGTCTACATATAGGATGTTTCCGGCATAACCGAAATACTCCACATTTATCACCCTGGAATAAGACTTCTACTCCTTAGGTCTTCTAATACGTCGGTTAGACCCAGCCTCCTAAGAGTTTCCCCCTTTACTAGCCCGGTTTCCAAATCCCATCCCCTGAGTTCATAGTACTCATTTAGCATCTTATCAAGGTTTACTGTTTCTCCCTTCCCAGGGCCCTCGGGCATCGGTTCCTTGGTAAATCTCTCCGGGAGCGTGTCATCCTCTCTTGTAACGCCAAGCCTCACATTAAAGGCTCTTTTCATATTTACCTGTCTCTCACCAATCAGCATCAGCTCTTCAATGCTTCCAAACTCTTCTAATCCGGTAGCCGCAGGCAATATTTTAGCGAAATCCTCAACCCAGAATATCGGAGGCCAGCTTACAGTATACCAACAGACTATTAAAGCATCTCTAAGAGCGTACACGTCCTCGGTAACTTTAACCGCCAACGCTTTATACGTCTCAGATTTGGGGTCGCATATATCTGGGAGTTTGTCCTTTCCAAATCTTTCAGCTGCAACCTCCTCATATCCCAGCTGGTCTATCGTGACAAGACTTCTTAAATGGTCAGCCCCTCTCGCAGCTGTTGCATGGCTTAACCCTATAGATCTATGGGTTCTGCCATCTTGACCTGAAACTTCGAGGCCCTTTACGTGCATAGCATACTTCTCTGTTCCCTTCCAGTATTCCTCTGAAAGCCATCTTACACCCATTGCAAGCTTATCTCCAATTCCATCCCTCTTCGCGATCTTCTCGAGCAATGTTAGCACGGCCTCCTCGTTTCCCCATTCAGCCTTCACCCCGTCTAAGTCTGAAGCGTTAATTATTCCATTTTCATATAGTTCCATGACGTAAGCTATAACACCGCCTGTTGAGATAGTATCCAGCCCCAGCTGATTGCACAGCAAGTTGCATTGAAGTATAAATGGAAAGTTCGAGTTTAATATGTTAGAGCCGAATGCCATAATTGTTTCATATTCAGGCCCCTGTGTGGCAACACCCTTGTATGGGCCTGACGGTACTCTATCGTTAAACTTTTTGCATGTGACTGTACATCCGAAGCATCCTTTTTTAGCTACAAAGTAGTTCTTATAAATAGTCTCTTCACATATCTTCTCATACTCGCTGAAAACTCCTGTCCAGTGATTCTTAGTCGGCAGTTCACCGATTGCTTGCTTCACAGAGACTAATAGTGGTGTACCGTATCTTCCAAGCTGCTGAGCCTGCGGGTGATCTTTAATTCTTTTATGCGCCTCTTTAGCCAACTCTATAAATCTCTCGGGGTCGTTAACATTGACACTGTGATATCCCTTTGCAACTATTGCTTTTAAATTCTTGGACCCCATCACAGCTCCCATTCCCGTTCTACCAGCTGCATCTCCATAGCTTACAATTATATTTGCATACCTCACCATTTTTTCGCCTGCAGGGCCGATACATGCGACAGCGGCATCCTTATTTCCTACCATATCTTTCAATGCATCTGTTGTGTCATGGGTGTTCAAGCCCCATACCTGGCCTGCATCCCTGATTTCTACATTTCCATCATATAGTAAGATATAAACAGGCTTTGATGCTCTGCCCTCTATAATTATTGCGTCATAACCACAGTATTTTATCTCCGGCCCGAACTGGCCTCCTACATGGCTTTCACCCCATATTCCGGTGAGAGGAGACTTAGCCGCAAACATAAACCTGCCGCTTGAAGGCCATAATGTCCCAGTTAACGGGCCTGTACCTATGAAAAGCTTGTTTTCGGGGCTTAACGGGTCTGTCTCAGGGGCGACCTCGTTGTAGAGTATCCTAACTGCGAAGCCGCTTCCACCTATATAGTTTCTAACGAGAGTTTTGTCAAGCTTCTCCCTAAGTATCTTACCCCTCGTCAGGTCTATTCTAAGTATGCTTCCCATATATCCTCCTTTCATAATTTTCCACCTCCAACCGGCGGGATTATGGCTATAACATCCCCTGATCTAACTTTCATATTTAAGCCCTCATTTAACATCACATTTTTTCCATTCAACAAAACTGCATAGGAGTCAGTGAGTTCACCCTTCGGAAAGAGTTCGTTTTCAAATTCATCTCCAAACTTCCTTGAAACCTTTCTGAGCGCATCCCAAACAGTTTCGGCATCCACTTTTATGCTCTTCACACCAGAGATCTCCCGAAGCGTTCCGAACATTCTAACCTCAACCATAGGCATCGTTACTCACCCTTCAAGCCTGTGTGCTGAAGGAGAGCCGCCAGTTTTATAGCAGATTCTCTTCTCTGCTCCGAACTTATCTCCTTCTCGTCGACGTATTTAACTGCTTCTGTCGGGCATATCTCTACACAGCTTGGATTTCCATTGCAGAGATCGCATATTAGCACTTTTCCTATCCCAGGATCAAACGTTACACCCCCGAATGGGCAGGCTTGCATGCAGCTCCTGCAACCTATACAGGTCTCGTAGTCTACTACGACCCTTCTAAGATCCGGGTCCTGCCTAATGGCACCAGTCGGACAAGCCTGTTTGCAGGGTGGATTCTCACATTGCTGGCATACCATCGGTATATCGATTCCTTCCCTTTCGTATTTAGCTATGTAAATCCTTGCCTTAGAAGGCTGGAAGTACTTGTTATGCCATGCAACGCATGCCAGCTCGCATACCCGGCAGCCGGCGCACCTATGAGGATATACAACTAGGAGCTTTGCCATATTTCCTCACCTGGCTTTACAGCTTTAACTGGACAGATTGTCATACACAAGCCACATCTCTCACATAAGTTTTCATTTATACGGTAAGCCCTTGGCGGATCTCCAATAGGACTTACCGCCCCATACATGCATGACTCAGCACAAAGTCCACATGCCCTACACGAGTCTTCATCGATCACAGGTGATTTCTTCATCTTGACGGGTTCTTCCGGCAGGTACTTCAAGGCTATGCCTCTGAAGTCCTCAATACTTTCATAACCCTTTTCTTCCATTAACATTTTAAGCTCATTTGCAACTCTACCGTAGACCTTCGGCCCCTCAATGATCCCCTGTGTGCAGATTTGTACGGCTGACGCGCCGGCCATGATGTATTCCATAGCATCCCTTCCAGAGGCAACTCCTCCGACGCCTATGACGGGAATATTAACAGCCCTTGCTATGTCGGCAACGCATCTTATTCCTAGAGGCTTTATTGCAGGCCCTGAAAGCCAGCCGTAGCCCCCTTTTCCTCCCAGCAGCGGCTTTCCCGTATCAATATCTATCGATAGACAGGGTCCAAGGCTGTTTATAGCTACTATACCATTAACTCCGACCCGTTCGAGTTCAGCTGCAAACTCCCGTAGGTTTACGATGTGCGGGCTTACCTTGGCAAATATTGGTATATCCACAGACTCTCTGAGGGCTTTCGCTATCTCTATCATAGGTCTATAATCTACACCAAGATAGTGAAGCGAGAATTCTATCGCGTCTACACCAGCTCTCTGTACTTTAGGTCCTAATTCCTTAAGCTCCTCGGCTGTATACCCTATGCTGGCAATTACCGGTAAACCTGTCGCCTTCGCAATGTTATACTCTTTTTCAAGCCATCTTTCAGCTGGGAGTTCGCTCCAAAGTTCTGCGTTAAGCATTCCTCTTATAAGTCTAACGTAGGAGGTAGATACTCTTATAACCCGGCCATCCACAGCAAGGTTGAAGTATACCGGGGACCCGCCCCTGTCAACAAGAGCCATGTTTGGCCTCGGGACATCTGCAGGCCTCACACTGATCGTCTTACACACAAGTCCTCCAGCTCCGTTTTCCGCAGCCTTTCTAAGTATATCTCCACACCATGAAACCGGGCCGGCTGCAGTCCATATTGGATTTTTAAACTTTATACCTGCAACTTCCACGGATAGGTCAGCCAAGTATTTCACCTTGAACCCTAATACTTCCTAGCATCAGTAACACCTTAATCTTTAAAATGTAATGTGCCAAGCGGAGACCATATTCTATCCTAAGAGGCTCTCAAACCCCAGGAGAGTTGGTTTTCATCCCTTAGATTTGATTCAGATTTGATGAGGAAAGATTTATTTAGTAGAGAGTAAAGGTTAGGGAAAGTTATTTAAGTAGAGAGTAAACGGATCTCTCCATGTCCTTGTCAACTATTTCAAGCCTTAGCAGGGTCTCCATGCCTTCCATCACCATTTCTTTAATTCTTCTGCTTCTGAGCTCTATTTTACTCATGTTGAGTCTTATCCAAGTTCTAAGAGCACCTCTACCTGAAAGTTCCCTGTGAATGATTTCTCCTAAACTTTTGCAAAATTCATGTCTGTGCGTTAGCATAACACTAGGTTTCTTCTCTAACTCCAAAATTTCATCTCGCGTGTATACCCGTAAAGGCGGAATAACTACGAATCTTTCTCGGCCCCCTGACTCAAAGGCTGCGATGTAAAAGGGAATTCTAACCATTGTAAAGTCCGTCACTCCTTGTCTAACATCAACAAAGAGGTTTTCACGAGTTTTAATCATCCTTTCGATGGTTGTGAATAATTCCTCGAAAAGACGGTTCGATTCCTTCTTTTCTCTTTTTAAAATCTCCATCTTTGCTCTAACCTTTTCGTCAGGTTTCCTCCTGTACAACGAGTCTAATGTCTCAAGTTCATTGTCGATTCTACTATTCCATGCAACCTTAACCGAGTGTAACGTTGCAAGAGCCCCACGTAAGAATGGGATCTCCTCTCCGAGTTTTCTAACCTTCTCCGAAAATTTTTCAAGGCTTGAGCGTGCTGCCTCATATGGCAGCCCCTCTGGTATAAGGGTTCCGAGAGGGCTATCCGCATCTAATATCCTTTCTTCAGTTATCCATTTCCAGCACCCTATTGGAAGCATCCCTAAACAAGATATGCTCCGCATACTTTCCTTGACGATTCTCAGGGCTTTACTCAACATGGAACTCATGCTATAAACATCCACGTCGGGCTTTGAAACAATTGTTTCAGCCTCCAGCACTCTCTCAGGTGATCCCACCCAGACTTTATAGACGTAGGTTCCAGACGAATCGAATAGAGCATTCAACTCTCCCGAAACCACACCTCTCAAGGTAAGATAAAGCTTAGAAATGAGCTTGACCTTCTCCTTGAAAAATTTTCCCCTTCTATGAGCGGCTATCAGCGAAAAAGCAGCAGCTGATTCAACCTCTCCACCCGGCCATCCCTCTCTTATAACAAGGAAAGGTATACATCTCAAGGTAAGAAAGCGAAGCCATCCTAAAATTAAAGCTTACTGTTTAACATTAAGATCGGCCTAACCAATTGTTGAGCTGACTCCGCGGCAAGCCTAGCATAGTATTTCCTGTCATACCATCCTTCATCGGCCAGCTTCAAGGGTATAGGGCCGGACGGGGAAAAGATGTACTCCACATCCTGGCCAAGTCTAACCCTAAACCCTTCCTCCCTAAGTTTTAAAGCTGCCTTATAATAGGGTTGCATGGACACATAGCTCTCTTTGGAAAGCCTAACTCTGAAAGCTAACTCCTCATTTTTGACCTTACCCTCCTCAATAATACTAACCCACTTTTCAATAACCTTGAGGCATTCATAACTCTTCATGTAAAGCTCTCGCGGTGTATCAGCGCTACTGAGAACTTTAATAATGTTCTGTTGTAGTCTTTTGACAATTCTAGGAGTACTCCTGCTTCTGAGTTCTATTCCGCGAACCTTAACTCTCCCGTCTAAAGTTTTACCATAGTATCTCGAAAGTGCGCTGATTCCTCTGGTTCTTTTGGACTCGAGGAAAACTATCCACCTATAAATGTTTTCAAGCCTCACCTCAAAGCCAGTAGCCAACTCTAGTTCTCTCGGTAATTTCTTGTACAGCTCGACATCACCCCCCTCCACGAAGACTGAGTCTACAACTCCGTAGATAACTCTTAGCCCCTTACTCCTTGCAACCTCAACTGAGCGGAGCATGACCTCTCTAGCATAGGCGGAAATACACTGGTGTCCCTCAACACGTCCAAACCTAGCTTTCTTATACCCCAAATACCCAAAACATGCACATAGCATCCATTTTAAAGCAGAATCCCTCATCCTATAGTAGTATGCCCTGTCTAAAATCAGCCTCAGCTTCCTCCTCCTTTCAAGGAGCCTGGAAACAACCGTTGAGACAAGCCCTCTCCTTCTAGTGCACACCCAGTATTCTAGGCCCGGAACCCTGGGGGCGTCTTTTCTGCAGCACTCACAGTTTACAGTCTCAGGAGAAATATTCATCTTAGCCATTATACTTGGATACAGGCTCACATAGTCATACTCAGCAACCATCCAATATACACCAGGCTTGCACTGGAGATGTAAGCCTCCCCTGTCGCATTTCATCAAGCTTAGCCCGTTTCTAAACTGCTCACCTATACCGGCTTGCCTTGGTACAAGTATTTTCCTCTTATAAGCCTCATACATCTCAGCACTATTAATGAAAGCCCCTAGCTTGGATGAAGCAGCCCTGGACAGGGGCAACATAGATACCCTCGAAAGCTCGTACAAACCATGCAATCCGACAGGCAAAGCCAGACCAGGATCAACAAACACCCTACCATAAACCCGGACATATCCTCTAAAAACTCTAGGACTTCTAAATTCATCTCTACAAACCCCCCTCAAACCGTAAACCACGGATGCCGGGGCAACGATAATGTCAGGATCCAAACCGCCTATTAAACGCTCAATATCCCTGTCTACAGCCTGTAAAATGGTGAATGGGGGAGGATCATAGTCCACACGGTCATCCTCAACCTGTCTTATAGCTTTAACTACACCGTTCGAATCCTCCACAAGGATTTTCGAGGCTGGCATCACACCGTGAACATAGAGGTAATAGACGTCTACAGGAACATCATAATAGTAGTATTCAGCTTCAGGGTCGAAATATCTAAACCTAGAGATAAGCCTACGCGCATATTTTACCTCCGAAACATCAACCCTAATAACCTCCCTAACACAGCCCTTAAGCCCAACCTGCCACTCCTCTACAGATACACCTTCAACATACGTGTCACCCCTAATTATACTGGTAGCCTCCTCAAGTTCAAGCCTTCCAGGTAATATGTAAAATGGCAGGGTAAACCTATGCCTAAAAACCCTCGTTTCACCTCCAACCTTCACCCATAAAACCATCCATGGACCATCCGGGTAGAGATCAAGTAAGTAACCCTCAACCATCTATCCACCCTTGATCTCTCTCTTAATATCGTTAATCTCCCTTTGTAGCGCCACACATATAGCTATAAGAGCTGCCTCGGCCGGCCTAGGCTTACACAAAAGCCCAGCCGAGTCTGACAGCTCCAACGCCTTCCTCACTATCTGGTTAAAAGCCTCAGTATCATCCTTACTCTTTAAAGCCCTAGCCATAGCCCTCCATGTTTCAATCTCCTCTACAAGTTTCCTCCTAAAAGTGGGCACGGTTCTCCCCATAAAATCACCAGTAATCAGGGATTATGGCATGCCTTTCATAAGTCATAAAGCTGCTAAAACTAAAGACCGTACATGACTCCGGCATTGACGGGTGTCTCACCAGTGAGGCTTCGCAAAGATCCCTGGTTAAACCCTTAACCTGAACAACCACGCCAGGCAGGTTGTTATATCCATGGATACAGGTTCCAGCATGATTTAAAACTACTATAGGTGTCGAATTAATCATCTTTGGGATTAGACGCCATGCCTCTCTGTCTACGGTAAAAGGGGATTCCAGGATGATAAGGCCGCATTCCATCTCTCTCCCAATTATGTCCCTAAACTGGTACCTGTTGAAAGCCCTCGCAATAAATATTCTTGAAAGTGTATCTAAAGCGTCAAGCCCAGCCCACTCTGAAATCTCCCCGATCAAATATGGGTCAAAGCCATTATTACAACAGACGTAGTAAACCTCTCTCTGGGAGGACAAGGCTGACACGGCGATGTAATGCCCAAGCCTAAGAACAGTCTTCCTACACCCGTTAAACACGGTCAAGGCTGGGTCTAAACCACCGCCAAGGAGCCTGTCAAGTCTCTCGAAGCCGGTAGATAGGTGTGTGTAGCTTATGGTGAGAGCCTGAACGAACATTTAACATCTATTAATTGCCGCACGTAACTTCAAGAAATATTTAACAGGATAATTCATACGTAGAGAGACCACCTTAAAGTAAGTTTACATGTCTAATTCACACATGAGATAAGGTAGAAACCATAATATGGTATTATCATAACAGTTACATTCTAAATAGAACATTTACTCCCCCTTAAAAGTGCCCCCTGGACATTTACCTCCCCCTTAAAGTTTTATCGAGGCGAAAGTTGCATGTTGCCTAGTAGTCTATCAGCTTTCTCTGTCTCCCGTATCCCATAGCTATGCTTGAAGACTTAACAATCAATTCTAAACTGGCCTTAAGCCTGCCTGACATAAGCTCTAAGGCCTCCCCTATAGTTTCAGGCTTTTCAGGCTCTCCCCTTAAAGCGTTTCGAACACTCTCTCTAATCTGCCAGCATCCAACCGGAGCATAGTACTCGGGTCTGACCTCTCTCACCGCGAGTACTGTAGCCTGGCGTCTAATCTTGTGTAGATACTCGAGAATGGGCAGTCTCATAGCGTAATGCCCCCCATCCATAAACTTGAACCCTTTTGTATACAGGGTTTCCACGTTCGAAGCTATGTAAGGCTTCCCACCCTTAACCCACACGCTTCTCGGAAGCCACACCTCAACAACTTCAAGCATGTACACACCCGGCAGAAGCAGAATCTCATAATGGTTCCCAATGTAATCTGTATGGAATAGAAGCAGGCTTCCAAGCTCCTTGTAATATCTAACCTTCCTTTTCAGCTCGTCTCCAAGCATACTGTCAACCGCTGTTATAGCCCATCTCGTAGGGACAAGCCGTCTTTCAACCCTAACCCCGAGAAGGCCTGCCTGGAGAAGCCTAACAATATGATAGACGGATATCCCAGCGTTGTAAAGCTCAACAGCGGCAACCCTAGCTTTAGCATCAACATCGCTAACCAGCTGGTCAACACGTCTTGGAACATGAGGATTATCAACGCTAAGACTCTTAGCCCACCCCGTAGGACCGACAGGGGCCAGCACCCCGTCAAACCATAATCTAACCCTCGGAGGCTTAGAAAGCTCAGCTTCCGTGTAGACAGGCCTTGAAGACAGTGAAATCTCTCTCACGGATTCCAGAAGCTTGTTCGCCGCAAGCCGCCGGATCCTGGTGGTAAAGAATGAGTAAACCTGTGTAGATCTAAGCCTTATAATATCCTCAAGCCCTATGTTCCCCCACCATCTTTCAGGATTATCATAGAGAGAAGCCTCCACGCTTATAAAGGGTACAACGGACGGCCCCACCCTAACCCTTGGATACCCCCATTCGCCTACAAGGGCTGAGGGTGGAGAATCCCCGTAAACAAAACGGCCGCTAACCCTGCCTGAAACTTCTACCTGGCTTTTAAGCCTTAGAAGGATTGGGCAAACAGGCCTTCCACAAAGCTTTCTGCTACCCTTACAAGACACACATAGACTCTGACTAATCTTCATAGGCAATTATACCAATCCTCACATGCCACAGCTTTTCTAAACCTATAAGCCCACACCCAATATTTAACATCTTCCGGACTTGGGGACACGACGGAAACCCCCGGATCATAGCGTACTCTAACACCAAAATTTCAGGTATGCACCGGCTAAAATCTAAGCGGTTTGTTCATCCAATTAACCTAATTAGTCCTGGTATATGTCTCAGTTCACCCTTTAATCCTAACTATAACATCCGCATGATTTACCTGATACGCGGGAAACACAGGCTGGATAGCCGCATGTCAAAGCCTGAAAGCTCAGCATGTGGGAAACCTCAACAACGGAGAGGTACATTTTAACAAACCATAACCGCCAGCCATAGAGATGTGGAAAATATTAAAATATGGAGGATTATTTTAATATGGGAAATTATGGATATGGTCAAATATCTAAATGTGGATAAAAATGGTAGAATAGTTCTTCCCAAAGAGTTTAGGTCCAAACTAAGGGACAGGGTAGTCCTAGCTATTGTTAGAGGTGACATCCTTACAATTACACCTGTCAGGAGGAAGAATTTAACCTCGTTCTTCGACTTAGTAGAGGTTGACATACCTCCAGAAGCCTTCTCAGACTACAACAGGCTTAAAAATGCTTTACTGGCTGGTTAAATGAGATTCGTCGACGCATCTGTATTCCTATATGCATACTTAAAGCCAAAGAAGGAACTTCCAAGCAAACTGAAAACCCTAAAGGAAAACGCCAAGAAGATAATCGGCAGGATAGAGGAAGGGGAGAAGGTGGCCACAACAGTGGTCCACCTGTCCGAAGTCGCAAATATACTTGAGGCAAGGATACCCCTCAAGCAATCCATAGAAATCGTAAAGTCAATAATTACACTCCCAAACGTGAAAGTATGGGACGTAACCAGCGGGGAATACAGGCTAGCAACAGCCATGGCTTCTGAAGAAGAAATAGGGGTGAACGACGCTCTAGCCGTAGAGATAATGCGGAAACACGGCATAAACGAGATATATAGTTATGACACAGACTATGACAAGATAGAAGGTGTTAAAAGAATAACAGAATAGACTAAAACCTGTCGGGCCCCACAATCAGCCATCAAAAGGTGGAGGAATCCACACCCGCAAATAGACTCTAATCTTAACTTAGAAATTTTACAGTGGGGAATCCCAGTAGGAACCGTCGAGTAAACAATGAAAATTATAGGATACTATTTGAAATCTAGATGGCAAACCCGGTACACCACCCTTTCTCTCATACCCGATAAGTTAAAATTCAATTGTGAATTATTACTTGTGGAGGGATGATGGAAGTCGGAGTTAACAGAGCTCAGTGATGTAAAGGCCAGGCCTGACCTCCAACTTTCAACCTTCACGTAAACCATTACCTCAACTGCCGAGGTTCGGCTTAAAACTATAACATGGAGTTTGATATAGGGTGCTCTAGCTGAATATTCTCATGTTGGTTGACTCGCCGACTACTGCAAGCTTTAAAGAAGGGAATTTTCTCCTCAGCGTCGAGGCTAATATGTCTGCTCCCGCCATCGTGGTTTCCTCCTCGGCTGTGAATCCCAGAGCGAAACTAAACTCCTTTTCCAGCGAGTTTTCCGCCGCTTTTATCATACATGCGAGTGCGCCTTTCATATCTGCCGATCCGAGGCCGTAGACATATCCCCCCTTTAACAGTGGCTTGAAGGGGCTGGTGGTCCAGCCTTTAAATGCTGGAACTGTGTCCATATGTCCCATAAGGATTATTCTAACTTTCCCTGCTGGTTTCGTATAGGCTAGAAGGTTGACATTGTTTTTGGAGTATTCCTGGATTTCTACTTCTAACGGGAGTTCTTTAAGCATCTCTCTAATTTTGAATGCTATACTTCTCTCTCCACTGCTAGGGGTAGAATCGGTTTCTATTAGCTTGGAGGCTATCTCGGGGACATCCATCCTATTATCTATTGATTTTTAAAGATTTAAGCATGAATTCCATTAGGCTTGTTTTAATGTTTCAATGGTGTCTATGAACGCTGCCGGGTTTTTAGGGTCGAGTTCTAAAAGTTTCAAGTCTAATTCCCTGCTGGATAAGAGTTTAGATAGTTCCTCTATAAATACTCCTGGTTTCGGGATTTTCCTCTCCTTCCTTTTCTCGGGAGGCCCACCGTAGCTTGCTGATGTTGTTAGAGATACCCCGCATGAGGGGCTCCCCTTTATGCCTACTATTCCCAGCACCTTGTATCCGCATCTCAGGTATTCCTCGGCAAGCTTAACTGTTTCAACGGCTATTTTCCTGCAGTGTTCTCTAAAGAATGGATTTGAGTATTGTTCAACGGACTGCTGGAATCTCAGCAACCCTGCATATGTTGTTTCGGGGCATTTCATTTGTATTATTCCTACGTCCTTCTCCATCAAGCATGTAACTACCTCCTTGAATGCCGCTGGCCTTCTTGCAAGGCCTAGGACCACAGAGTTCTGGTTTAGTATGCAGTGGGCGAGAAATATTACCTTTCGGCTTCTTGAGTCCATTACCTATTTGGCCTTTCTTGTCCATTATAACATTTTATTCAAGGTTTGTCATGTAATGATATGCTTTAACCGAGGTGTACCATATGGGCTTCTCCGAGGTTAGGAGGATTATTAGTGATATTGAAAGGAAGGAGATCGCGAGCGCTGACGATACAGCCCTAGCAGCGGTAAAAGTCTTTAAAATCTTCTCCAGGGAGTATAGTGGGGAGGACTATTTAAAGGAGATCCGGAGGCTTTGCTCCGAGCTTAGAATGGCTAGAAAATCCTCCGCAAGCCTACAGAACTGTGTTTCATACGTGCTTGGTAGAGTCGAGAAGATGGATTCAAACAAGATAGAAGATTTAAGGAGGGTAACATTTGAGGCTGCTGACACTTTTGGGAAGGAAATAGAAGAGGCTAAAATGAAAATAGCGGAGATAGGAGTCAGAAGGCTTGAGCCGGGAGACACCATTCTAACCCACGGGTACAGCACGACAGTTCTATCACTACTTTCCAAGGCCTCAGAAATAGGTCTTAAACTGAAAATCTACATTACAGAGGCAAGACCGAAGCTTGAAGGTAGACAGATGGCGGTTGAAACAGCAAAGCTGGGCTTTGACACAACAATAATAACGGATGCAGCAGCAAGAGTCTTCATGGAGGAGGTAGACAAGGTTTTGGTAGGAGGAGACGCAATCACTGTTAACGGAGCTGTAGTCGGCAAGGTTGGAACCTCAATGATAGCAGCTCTAGCCCATGAGGCGAGAGTTAGAGTTATGATGGCCCTTGGAACGTACAAGATGAGTCCAACAACCCTACTTGGCGAGATGATAGAAATCGAGGAGGGCGATGAGACCGAGATAGTGGGTCCCGAGCTCCTTAAGATATCAGAGAAGCTGAAAGCTAGGAACCCATTGCATGATGTAACACCAGCAAGATATATAGACGTTCTGATAACAGAGGAAGGGATTTTCCCCCCACAGGGGATCTACATATTGTTTGAAGAGCTTAAAGACAAATTTGGCTGGAAGATCACCTGACAAAGAAGTGCTTTATGTCTCATTAGCCCTTGATGATAGCACTGAGAATATTACTTCTGCTCTTGTAATAGGGTTAGAATCCTCAGTGTATCCCCCTTCACCTGTTATTCCATCCACAAACCCGTTTTTGACCATCAACTTGAAGCAGGCCTTGTATGCTCTCCATAATCTCGATGGCTTGCCTCCGAGTGCCATGGACAATACTAAGCCTCCCCAGTTCGAGACTTCAGCGACGATGAGCCTGTCAAACGTTACACTAGAGGCTATTCCCCGGCGGCAAGGACACCTACAAACATTGCCATAGGGGACGTGCTTCCTAACCACGTCTTCAATAAGGCCCATTCCAGCTTCATTGCCTCCATCGCCGATGCCCACCGTATATGTACCCCTCTCCTTAAGCTCTAGCAGAAAATAATCTATAGGGTCAACTAGAGCGGAAATATTGTGACCCGACATGTTATGGTATATGCCAGCACGGTTTACGCCTGGCTTCTCTATTGAAATGGCGATCTGATAGTTTTCCCCAACCTCATTTAGGGTGGCGACTTCTACATATGGTGTAAATCCCTGTTTAGCCATCTCATGGAATAAGTCTTTAAACGTCTTGTAGAAGTCAGTGTCAACGAGAATGGTAAGCTCGGCGCTTTCAAAGGCGTTGAGGAGACACGCAATCCCCGGAGGACCGTCTGTTTCAGGTCGCTGACCGAAAACAGGGAAGCCTGATGTGAAAAGGGCTTTACGAGGGGAAATACTAAGCATCTCACCCCTGACAGCCGGGATCATGCTACCTTGCCTCTCCACTGCTGTTTTCCACAGTTCCTTAACGCCTGGACGTCTAGCCATACCCAGCAAGTTTCTATCCCAGCGACTAAACATGAATTCAACCTCCTAGTAAATGGGATTGATTATAAATAACAATATGATTACCGGTTAACCCTCTGATGCCTATTACTTCCAGCTATACGGGAGGTTTTGCTTCCCCCTCTTTTTTGGGTTTCCGCTCCACAATGTTGAAGTATGATTTTACAACCTTTGTTGTTTTAACTATTGGGCTCCTACCCTCACCCTTTTGGGTTCTCACCAGTCCCATTTTCTTAAGCTTCTTCACGTCAAGATATGCTCTGCTTCCTCTTACCTTTGCGAGGTAAGAGAGGGTTACTGGTTGAAGTTCTATAATTGCTGCCAGTGTTCTAAGCTCTCCTGTCGTTAGTTCAACCTTCAAGGCTGCCTCCCCAACTTTCTCCTCATACTCAGGCTTTAGCCTCATCTCCCACCCGTTCCAAGATTTAACTATGTGAAATGAAAGCTCCCTATATCTCTGATTCAGCCTCTCCACTATTTCTTCTACATCAGTCTCTTCGACTCCAGTTAGTTTTGATATTTCTTCTTTGCTAAGAGGTCTCCCCGCTATGAATAATGCAGCCTCAACGAGCCTTTCAACCTTTTCGTAGTTCAAGAATTATCTCACCATAAAGCTTGTCCTGGTGTACGTCTATTCTCCCATCTGCATGGAGGTGGAGTATTGATATGAGTAATGTTGCTCTCTCACTTCTTGTTTTCGCGATCTTTGAAAACTCTATTCTTTTTACCCCGAACTTTGACAGTAGTTTTATAATAAACCTGTAGCTTCTCTCTATATCCCTGTACAAATCTTTAGCCTCCAACAATATTCTCTCCTCTAACGCCCTTCTTATGGAGAGCCTTGCGATCACCCATTTTACACTCTTCTCAAGCTGCTCAGATCCTGGCTTCCGGGCAGGTATCCTTGCACGCTTTGGTTGCAAATCATACTTTAACTCTCTGTCGACTCTTATTCTCTGCCTGTTTCTTTTCACCTCGGTCTTCCGGGACAGTATCTCTTCCGCATGTTTTCTCACGATTCTCGCTATGGATAATAACTCTCTACCTGCCCAGGCTATGTCAAGCGTCTCTCTAAACCTCTCAAGGATAAACCTGATCTTATCCTGTAAGCTCATGGTTCCTCACCCATGTCAACTGCTACTATCTTAGAGACGCCATCTCTCATCGTAACTCCTATTATGTGATCTGCAGGCTCCACGGTTTCCCTCTTAAGAGATATAGCTATAACCTGGCATTCCTTCCCCATCTTCCTGAGCATTTCAACATATTTTCTAGCATTTCTCGGGTCAAGCATAAGATCTGCCTCATCAAAAAGGTAAAACGGGGCTGGCCTAAGCTTCTGAATAGCAACTATGAATGCTAGTGCTGATATTGACTTTTCACCCCCGGAAAGCTGGTCTATAGTAGCCATCCTCTTGCCTGGGAGATTAACTTTAATCTCAAGCCCGGACCCCGGGTCTTCAATGTCGTCGACTTCAAGGAAACCCTCCCCACCAGTTAAATCCTTAAATACCCTGTTAAACTCCCTCGAAAGCCTATCTAATGTTTCCTGTAGGACCCTTCTCCTCTCCCTTCTCACCTCCTCAAGAGCTTCCATTATTTTATTCCTCTCCTCCCTAACCAGCTTGACACGCAAGTTAATTTTATCGTACTCCTCAAGTGCTTCCTTATACTCCTCCTCAGCCCTATGATTTACAGGTGAAAGAAGTCTAATTTTAAGCTTCATTCTTTCAGCGAGCCCAAAAGCTTCTGATGGATCTATTTCTGGGACATCACCCATCTGGGCAAGCCTCTCCTTTAAACTTTCAACTCTAGCTTTAAGCATACCCATCTCCGATGCAGCACGCCTTATTCTCTCCGCAGCCTCAAGCTTAAGTCTGATAAGCCGGTCCCTCCTGTCCCTAAGCTGTTTAACCATCCCTTTCATCCTATACAACTCGTCCTGGACGGATTTCGCAGCATCCGGATCATATCCCTCCACTTTTCCTTCGAGATCTTTGATCTCTGATTTCAACTCCTCAACCTTCCCTATCAAATTCGCATATTCCGCTCTGTCTAAAGCCTCCCTCCCAACCTTCCCGCAGGTTAGAATCCCACTCCTCTCCAGCACTACACCATCCAATGACACGAACCTCCAACTACCCACATAACTCTTTGGGACGTCTCCAATCCTCTCTACAAGGACTGTGCCACCGAGCAAAAAGTTAACCAGGGACTTAAACCTTTCATCATACTCCACGTAGTCAGCCATGCAGCCTAACGACCACTCCGGAGGGTCCTCCCTTCCTTTCTCGTTTAAAATGTCCAGTGGGATTATTCTCCAACGCTTACCAGACGAAGAGAGTGCATTTGCAAGTTTAACGGCTTGTTCATAGGTTGAAATCACTATGTCCCGAAGCCTACCCCAAAGGCTTGCAGTATAAGGAATCTCGTATCCAGTCTTCGGTTTCAGTATATCTCCAACAACGCCTATATACCCGTCTGAACCTACTACCCTCTTTGGAAGCCTAGAGTACCCACCGTACATCTCTATCTTCTCCAACAGTTTTGAAAGCTGCCTCCTCTTCTTCTCAATCTCTAAAGCCAAAGCTGAAACCTCAAAAGCCTTTCGGAGCAGGGGATTTGACTCCAACATTCGAACTCTGCTTTCGGCTCTTGCAAGTTTCTCCTCTACGCTTCGAAGGGCGGAGTCGTCAAAGTCCGGCTCCTCAACTTTGAGGTTTCTAATCCTCTCCTCAAGCTTTTCTATCTCACCCCTCATCAATGCGGCCTCTGCAGCCCTTAACATTCTTTCAGCTTCAACGTACTCCTTTAGCCTTTCAACCTGCGTCTTTAAATCTTCTATTCTCTTCTTCCTCTCCCCCAGGATGGCCTCGGCCTCCCGGAGCTTCTCATTAACCCTTTGAAGCTCAGACATTATCTCCTTCTCTCTCTGCTCAAACTCTGCAATCCCGCTGATCTCGTCAAGGATCTGCCTCCGCTCCCTGGGAGTCATTTCAATGATAAGTGTAATATCACCCTGTGATACAACATTATACCCATACTTTCGAATCCCAATCTTGGAAAGCTCAACTTCAAGTTCTTTCAGACTAATCCTTCTACCGTTAAGCTTGTAAACGCTGCCCCCCTTTGGATTAATCCTCCTATAAACTCTGAGAACCCTCCCAGAATGGTTTATCGATACTTCAACCTCCGCTTTATCAGCCCCTCTCCTAACCAAGTGCGTAAGCCTCCCAGCTCTAAGCATCTTCAAAGTACCTATGCCGAGGGTGAAGCAGATAGCATCAAATATATTTGATTTCCCCGACCCGTTAGGGCCAGTAATAGCCGTATACCCCGGCTTAAACCTTACCGTGGCATTCCTAAACGACTTAAAATTTCTGATTCTAACATATTCAATCATCGGATAATCCTTCATCACCTTCACTCTCAACGAACTCTCCAAGCCTTGCCTGCCTAGCCTGCAGCACCCTTGTACACATCTTGGGTGTTAGCTTCTTATATTCTAATCCATAACTCTTTAAAAGAGATAGCGCATCAGAGGTAATACTGGGGGCAGCTAGAATACCCCTAACATATCCCTTCATAGACCTAATCTCGTCAATGTAGCGTTTAAGCTGGTTCACAGCGTCAACACCGGCTTTTCTAGCCTTAATCTCTACAACAACAGGCGTACCAGACCTATCATACCCATAGACATCTATAAAGCCTGACTCAATATGCTTCTCCTCAGCCATAGGCTTAAAACCAGGTTCAACCAGGTCTGGGGCTCTAAGAATAGCTTTCCGCATCTCCTCCTCAACCAGGGAAACATGGAAACGGGCCTTATCCTCCAGCTTCATGGTTAAAATCACATAGACAACCTCAAAATTCACAGTAACCCTCTCGTACGGCTTCCTCCTAAAAGCCTCGAGTATAAGCCTATCCTTCTCAACCCAAACCTTGAAAAAGCCACCCGGAGGCTGCCAGTTAACAGGCGAATACCCCATAGGCCTATGGACAAGAAACGAACCGTCAGGCTTTCCAATAATAATCCTATCCCCAACGTCAAGCGTTGACTCAGCCCTACCCTCATACCTCACCTGCGAAAGCCCCACAATACAGAACACAAGCCTCCTATCCAAAGCCTCAGATATTACCTCGCATGCCTCAGCAGCATCCTGCGGAGTATAAGACCTAGCCCACCCCAACAACAAAAGAAACCAAGCAAAACATTTAACCATAACGCACATACTTAAAAGAGACAAATAGAATACCAAATGGGGGGATGAAAGAACTATTTCATCATATTTCCTTTTTAGAACTGTTAGGATTTCTTCTTTACATTTAAACCCACGTCTCATCTTTACCCCTCAAATAGCTTCTTTTGAAATATCATCCCCTCTTTTATCATCCCCTCTTTTATCAATTTTTTAGCTACCCAAGATTGGATCTAACACGGTGTCACCTACGGCGTCCCCTCTTTTATCAATCTTTTTTTAGCAGTCTCACAATACTTTCTATCTATTTCAACACCTACCCCTTTTCTGTCTAGTAATGCACATGCTACTAGTGTAGTTCCGCTACCCAAGAATGGATCTAACACGGTGTCACCTACGAAGCTGAAGAGCTTGATACACCTCTTCGGCAGCTCTAATGGAAATGGTGCAGGATGTCCAACTTTCCTCCTGTTCTCCCCGGGGAAAGTCCACACACCGTTCGTCCACTCTATGAATTCATCTCTTGTGATATTGGAAATGCCTGTTCTTGTTTTCTTCCATCTGTTCTTGTACAGTATTACTATGGCCTCTACTGGAGCAATTACATAGGGGGCTCTTGCACTAAGCCAGGAACCCCATGCAGTCCTTCTGGATATGTTCTGTTCATTCCATATTATTGTGCTAAAATACCTCCAGCCAACCTTCTTAGCGATAAATACGACATCTGCGTAAACGCTTTGAAACCCCTCCTCCCTACGCCCTTTACTCTTATCCAGAGGTATGTTCAAACACATTCTACCATCAGGCTTTAGCAGTTCCAAAGCTTTCTTAAGCCACTTCCCCGTGAACTCGAGATACTTCCCGTAAGGTATGTTATCTCTAAACGACTCATAGTAAATGTCCACATTGTAAGGCGGAGATGTTACAATTAAGTCTATAGAGCTGGGAGGTATTAAATCAGTAGTTAGGAAATCGTCATTAATAATGACGATACTTCCCCTTTCATAGTATATTCTTTCATCATCATTCTCACATCTAAGAGGTACACGCTCTTTATTCACGCTTACCACCACTCTTTTGCCTCAGAGGTCTTACTACAATTATAAGCTCTCCACCCTCTGCTCTAATCTCCCAGTTAAGCTTATCTCCTTCTGAAAGATTAAATTGCTTGACAATGCCTATGGGAATGGTGCTTCTCAAGGATTTGCTTTTAGATGTAGCTTTGGTAAGCACAGTGATTTCTCCCATTACAGCCCGCCATAAATATAGGTAAAATTATTTATAAAGATTTTGGTGTAAAATTTTACCAAAGATTTTAAATAGGAATCTGTATCCCGAATATAGGTAAGTTAGCATGGAGCCTGAACCCACACTGGTGAAGCCTGAGAGTAAGAGAGCAATAGAAGGCTATGCAATACCTGCGAAAGGAGATGAGCCGAAGCAAATAAAGGAGAATGTATTCAGAGTTCCTTCTCAAAGTTCTGAGAAGTAACATTATGTTACCAATAAGGTTTTGCTAGGATTAAGCAGGTACCAGCGGGGATGGGAGACATACTGGCCGGCATGCATCATGGTTGCAGCAATTCTTTGCTGATCTCCAGTAGAATCCAGCCCTATAAAGCGTGTAGCCTAGGTTGTACCATGCCTCGTGTTTGTCCGCCTCGTGTTTGTCCGGTTTTAGCTTTTCTGGCATGTGGTTTCTATGCTGATATTGATGGTTTGTGTGGTTTGGATGGGTTGTTGTGGTTTGCATGTTGGTTTGGTTGGGGTTGTAAAGCTTAATATTTTTTGGGCTTTTTACCTATTTGGATGGGGGTTCTGGGGCGGGCTTACGGTTTCTTGCTGTCTGTGGCTTATAGGCTTGCCAGTAGGGTTCAGATGCCTTTCTATGAGAGTTATCTGCTTAGAATTGTGAGGTCTGGCCCTATACCGAGGCATGTTGCTCTTATTCTTGATGGGAATAGGAGGTTTGCATCGGCTGCGGGGCTTTCGCTTGAGGAGAGCTATTATCTTGGGGCTAGGAAGGTTGAGAAGATCCTCTCATGGTGTGAGGAGCTGGGGGTGGAACATGTGACATTATACTCTTTTTCAACTGAGAATTTTAACAGGCCAAGGGAGCAGGTTGAGGTCGTGATGAACAGGATTAGAGAGGAACTTAAACATGCTCTGTCAAAAACGGGCGAGTTTAAACGTAGGGGTGTTAGAATAAGGATTATAGGGAGGAGGGAGCTGTTGCCTGATGACGTTAAGGCTTTAGCTGAGAAGCTTGAGCGTGAAACCATGAGGAATAAGCCTAAAACGGTGAATATAGCTCTCGCATATGGGGGGAGAGATGAAATATTAGACGCCGTCCGGAAGATAGCTTTAGAGGTGGAGAAGGGAGCCATCAAACCTTCGGATATAGATGAGGAGCTATTCGAGAAATACCTGTACTTGAACGGTGTCCCTGAGCCCGACCTTATAATAAGAACCTCTGGGGAGGAGAGGATAAGCAACTTCCTGCTTTGGCATATAGCATACAGCGAGCTTTACTTCTGCGAGGCATACCTGCCATCCTTCAGGAAAATAGACTTTTTGAGGGCGATAAGAGATTACCAGAGGAGATCGCGAAGGTTTGGGAGATGAAACGGTGTCTACGAATACGGTGAATGGGTAATGCGGGTCTGGCGTATCGCATCTTAAGAAGGATAGACCCTTAGTCGATGGCAACTGAATGCTTAATAAGTTTCCCCCTATTTGATAGGGTGTGAAGCTTGGTCAAGCCTTTATCCTCGGCTTCCTAGTAGGTTTCGCCTTCTGCTACTTCGCGGTGAGACCTGAAGCCGCAGGCCCGGTCATGATATACTCTGACAGACTCTGGGTTCAGGCCTATTTCAGCCCCGACGATGATGTTGAGAGTGTGATATCATACTGGGTTGAGAGGGCTAATAATAGCATAGAAATCGCCATGTACACCTTCACCTCAAGCAGGCTCGCACAGTCACTGATAGATGTTGCGAGGAGAGGCGTAAACGTGAAAATAATCCTTGAGAAGAACAATGTAAACCAGTACAGCAGGTATATGATTCTCAAAAGCAATGGGATTGAAGTCCGCCTGGACAGTAACCCGTCGCTTATGCATAATAAATTCTGCATAATCGATGATGAAATCGTCATAACTGGAAGCTACAACTGGACAAAGGCTGCGAGAGAGGAAAACGATGAAAACATAGTACTTATATACTGTAGGGAGCTGGCGGACCTATATCACGGGGAGTTCCATGAGATGTGGGAGGGACAGTACGGAGGATAAGCTTTTAAAGGCGGGAGTGTAAAGGCTACATGTGGACTTCTGGGATGTTATATCTGTACGGAGATCTGTTAGAAGCTACAGCCGGAAGCCTATACCTGAAAACTACATATCTCAAATTATAGAAGCGTTAAACACTGCCCCTTCAGCCGGGGATCTCCAAGCCTACGATGTTGTAGTCGTCAAGGATCCTGAGGTGAGGCTGAAACTGGCGAGAGCTTCGTATAATCAAATGTTCATATATGAGGCGCCGGTATCCATGGTCTTCCTCGCATGCCCATGGAGGTCGACTAGGAGATATGGTGAAAGAGGAAGAAAACTATATTCGGTGCAAGACGCCACCATAGCGGCTACCTTTGCCATGCTTGCTGCCACGAGCCTCGGCCTTGGAACATGCTGGGTTGGCGCCTTCGACGATGGAAGAGTAGCAGAAGCCGTGGGGACAACCCTTGAAAAGCATAGGCCTATCGCGATAATAACAATGGGATTCCCCGGCGAAACACCAAGGCCTACGCCGAGGAGGAGGGTGGAGGAGCTTGTAAGCCTGGACAAGTACGGGGTAAGCTACCCCTACAAGCAAGTTAGGTCAAACTTAAAAAGACCACCCTGGTAAAATATCCTATGCGTGAAATAGTTGGGAGACAGGATGAGGTAGAGCCGGAGGAGGTTAAACAAGCGGAGAACATATACATTCAATGGCTGGTTAGGGGTCCTAACTATCACATGAGGAGGTTCATATTCAAGCCGGGTGCAAAGATGAATCCTCACAGTCACCCGTGGGAGCATGAAATCTACGTTCTACAGGGTAAGGCAACAGTTGGGATAGGTGACAATGAGTACCACGTTGAGGAAGGATACTACCTATATATCCCCCCAGATGTACCCCACTGGTATAGAAACGATGGAAATGTTGACTTCATTCTCATATGTATAATCCCCAACGTTGAATCCTAGCCTGCTATGGTCTAGAGTGGTATCATAGCAGCGAGGTCCGTAAGAGACCTTATATTTTGACAATGCCATAATAATAGCCTGTATGATTCTAATTCTAAACCCTGAACTCTGCGTCGGGTGTAGAATCTGTGAAACCATATGTTCATTCATAAAACACAGGGTGATCCAGCCTTTGAAGGCCAGAATAAAAGTTGCAAACAAGTGGCATATAGGTATAAGCATGCCAGTTGTGTGCTTGAACTGTCCAGACGCCCCCTGCGTAGAGGTATGCCCAACAGGATCTCTAAGCGTTGAGAACGGTGTTGTGAAGTATAACCCTGATACATGTAAGCTATGTAAACTATGCATCAAAGCATGCCCATTCAAGGCTATAAGGTATGATGAGGAACTTAATATAATCGTAAAGTGTGATCTATGCGGAGGTAAACCTGTGTGTGCAGAGCGGTGTCCATCGGGGGCTATAACATTTGGGGATCCCGTGTTCGTGGATAAATCAAGAGTAGACTATGAAAGGTATAGGGAATACTACAATATGTTTAAAGAGGTCAAAGACGAGGATTCAGCTATGAAACTCCCGAGGATAGACTTATAAAATTCACACCTCAACGTTCAACTTGACCAGCTATGTATAGGGTTATTACTGTAGAGCCTGAAAAATGTACCGGATGCAGGATTTGTGAGGCCGCATGTTCCCTCCATCATACAGGGGAATGTAACCCTTCAAAATCAAGGATTCACATATTGAAATGGGAGACTCTTGGCCTAGACTTTCCGATGCTTTGCCTCCAATGCGACGACATGCCATGCGCAGCAGCATGCCCCGTAGAAGCTATAAGTAGGGACCGTCATACTGGGGCGGCCCTCGTAGACTCCGGCCTGTGTATAGGGTGTAGAGTATGCAATATTGCATGCCCCGTTGGTGGAGCGTCCTTCGACCCCTCAGAGGGTGTAGCCATAATATGTGACCTGTGCGGTGGAGAACCCCTGTGTGCAGCGCTCTGCCCCACAGCGGCGGTCTCATACACCACCCCGGCGAAGGCCGTGCTAGCGAGGAAGAGGCTGGCGATAGAAAGGCTGAGTGAAATCCTAAAACAATGGTGAGGGTGGGGCTGGATGTATGGCTGGGCTGGACACATCCTTAGAGTAGACCTCTCAAGGGGGAAGGTAAGCCGGGAGCCCCTGCCTGAGAATCTTGCATCGGAGTTCATTGGCGGCAGGGGCATAAATGTTAAGATGCTGTACGATGAGGCTAAACCGGGGATAGATCCTCTCAGCCCTGATAACCCTCTAATCTTCGGCGTAGGCCCGCTGACAGGCACACTTTCACCTGGGTCCGGGAGGTTCAACGTTACAGCCCTCTCACCCCTGACGGGGCTGCTTGGGGACTCAAACTGCGGGGGGTGGTGGGCTTCAGAGCTCAAGTTCGCAGGGTACGACAACATCATAATTTACGGCAGGTCCAAAAAGCCTGTTTACCTCTACATCTACGACGGCGAGGCTGAGATAAGAGACGCCTCACAACTCTGGGGTAAGGACACCGTTGAAACCCAGCAGGTCATCAGGGAGGAGCTTGCAGACCCTGAAACCCAGGTCATAACCATAGGCCAGGCAGGCGAAAACATGGTTAGATACGCATGTATAAGAACAGGCCTGAAGAACTCAGCCGGTAGGACGGGGATGGGGGCTGTAATGGGCTCGAAGAAGCTTAAAGCCATAGCTGTTAGGGGGACAGGAGGTGTTAGGATAGCTTATCCCAAGGAATTCGAGGAGGCATGTGTAAAGATGCATAGGATGCTCGTTAGCCACCCCCTCTACAAGGACTTCGCAACCCACGGTACCCCAATACTTTCAGTGATACTACACAATGCTGGGATAATGCCTGTTAGAAACTGGCAGACCACCGACTTCCCGGAGATAGACAAGATTAGCAGCGAAACCTACCTCAGAGAATTCTATGTTAAGAGTAAAGCCTGCTATGGCTGCCCGTTGCACTGCAACCACTACTACAAGATTAAAACCGGGAGATTTGCAGGCGAGACCGGAGAGGGCCCGGAGTACGAGACAATAAACTCCTTGGGGCCTAGGTGCGGGGTCTCAGATCTCGACGCCATAATACACATGGGGAAGCTAGCAGATCTGTACGGCTTGGACACCATAACCCTTGGAAACACCATAGCCTTGATGATGGAGCTCTACCAGCGGCACATAGTTTCGAAGGACCAGCTTGACGGATTAAGCCTTGAATGGGGAAACGTAGACGCGATGATAGAGCTAATAGAGAAGATTGCACAGAGGAATGGTGTTGGAGACCTCCTTGCGGAGGGTCCGTGGCGAGTAGCCCAAAAGATGGGTGGGGAGGCTGAGAAGTATGTGGTACACACGAAGCGCTTGGATTACTCGTCTCATGAGAACCGTGCGGCGAAGGGATACGCCCTCAGCCACGCAGTCTCTACGAGGGGGGGAGACCATTTAAGGTCGATACCGACTGTGGCCTACTGGGGAGAGTGGGGCCAAGAGTTTGTGGAGCTAATATACGGTAGGAGGATAAAACTTGACCCGTGGAGCTACGAGAATCAGGCTAGGGCAGTGGTGTGGTATGAGCATATGTACGCTCTGTGCGACTCCATTGGGATGTGTAAGTACATGACGCCCTGGCTTGGCACGGCGTTCGGCCTGTCCCCGAGAGAGATGACGAGGCTTTTCAACCTTGCAACAGGCCTAAACTACAGTGTTGACTCGATAATAAAGGTAGCTGAGAGGATCTACAACGTTGAAAGATCCTTCATCGTGAGGCTTGGCGTTACGAGAAGCGACGACTACCCGCCCTGGAGGTTCTTCGCAGAGCCCATACCGTCGGGGCCAGCGAAGGGCCAGATACTTGAAAGGGATAAGTATGATAGGATGCTAGACGAGTACTACCAGCTTAGAGGCTGGACCAGCCAAGGCGTGCCGACAAAGGAGAAGCTTAGAGAGCTAGGGCTAGAGTATATAGCAGAAGAGCTTGAAAAAATGGGGAAGTATAGATGAAAATCCTGGTTATAGGAGACGGCCCAGCCGGCAACGCCGCTGCAATCTCAGCCAAAAATTCAAGCCGAGAAACCCATGTAACAGTTGTCTCGCAGGAGCCATACTACACACCCTGCGCTTTCCCCCATTATATCCAAGGTATGATCCCCAAAGGAAAATTGTACCCTAAAAGTGGGGCTAGGGCAGGCGAGCTTGGAATTGAAAAGATAATTGGGATAAGGGTTACAGATATATACCCGGGGCAAAAAGTTGTCGTCCTAAGTAACGGGGAGGAGCTAAAGTATGATAGACTCATAATAGCTACGGGAAGCAAGCCTAGCATACCACCCATCCAAGGTCTTAGAACAACAGTTTTCCACAAGGTTAAAACAATCTCCGATGCTGACAAGATAGCAAGCCTCAGACCTTGTAAGACTCTAATAGTAGGCTCAGGGGTGGTCGGTGTCGAGCTAGCCATAGCGCTCCGTAGAAGAGGCTTTGACGTCTCCATGGTTGAGATAAAAGACCGGATAATACCCGCAGCATTCGACCAAGAAATCTCAAAGGCGATAAGAGAAAGGCTTGAGAAGGCCGGGGTAAAAATATACACAGGTGAAGCAGTAAAAATGATAGAACAATCTGATAAAGGCAGCATTGCAGTAACAACTGGAAGAGAAATAAGGTGTAGTCAGATTATAATTGCCACAGGAATGAAACCTAATACAGAGCTTGCAACCAAATCCGGGATAAAAGTGGGGGGTAAGGGCGGAATAATCGTTGATGATTATATGCGAACAAGTATGCCAGACATATACGCCTGTGGAGACTGCGTGGAGTCATTAGACCCAGCAACGGGTAAGAGGATATCGAATATGACATGGCCTAACGCCGTCATGCAGGGCATAGTGGCAGGATGTAACTCGGCTGGTAGGCGTAGAAAACATAGGTGGATCCCAAGACTTATAAGCGTAAACATATTTGGGGTGACAGCTGTCTCTATAGGTGCAACAGCATCAGAGCTACATGGGGAAATAAACATCGTAAAGAAAATATCCGGTTCTAAAAAGCTTATCACAATATTTAAAGATGAGAAACTGGTTGGAGCTCAGGCTTTCGGGTATGTAAAACCTGTAGAGCCAATATATTATGGGATACTTAAGTCTTATACGATCAGAGAGTTTCTAAAGTATGCAAAAGTGATGAAACCTCCAAGAAGTCCTCAGCTGATGAAGCTTTCATTAAATCTAAGCCTAATAACTGGCAAGAACACTTACACACACGGGTAGGCCTCATGGTAAAACAGAATAACCCTATGAAAGAATATATTTAAATATTTTTCAGAAAACAAATTTGTGATGTAGGATGGCAGGTGAAACTAAGACCACTGTTATAGCGGTTGCTGTGATCATCGTTGCTATCATAGCCTTTGCTGCGGGCTTCTACCTAAGGAAGCCCGCGCCCGCGGTTGAGGAAAAGGTTAAAATGGCCTTTATATTCCCCGGAAGCATAACTGATACAGCTTGGAACGAGGCTGCATATCAGGGTATGGAGGCTTTCCGGGGTGCACACCCGGAGGTTGATATTGCGTGGGTTCAAGGGGTCTACGATCCTGCGCAGATAGAATCTCAGATTAGAAGTTATGCCGAGCAGGGTTTCAACCTGATTGTTGGAGTGGGCTTCCAGTTCGGCGAGCCGATGGCTAAAATCGCCCCTGAGTATCCAGACACGTACTTCTTAGCCATTGCAGGGGCTCCGCAGTATATAGGTCCTCAGGTGTCGGTTGCTGACGTCCGTACCGACCAGAGTGGGTTCCTTGTTGGGTACTTAGCCATAAAACTGTCTGAAACTAAGCATGTTGCTTTCGTGGCTGGTATGGCTGTTGCCGAGCTGAGTAGAAGCGAGACCGGCCAGAGGAAGGGAATAGAATATGCAGGCTTTAACCCTGACGAGTGTCTCCATGTCCACTACGTTGGAGACTTCCATAATGTTCCGATGGCGAAACTTGCCGCTACAAGTCTTATAGAGCAGTACAATGTAGATGTAGTCAAACCTATGGGTAATGGTTGCCAGCTAGGAGCGATTGCGGCAGCCAAGGAGAAAGGAGTATGGGCTATGATGTCTGGCACGTACCACCCGGAGGTCTACCCCGAAGGCTTTGTAATGTTTGAAGTCTGGCAC
The DNA here is from genome assembly GCA_037917685.1 of Thermoproteota archaeon. Classification (GTDB taxonomy): domain Archaea; phylum Korarchaeota; class Korarchaeia; order Korarchaeales; family JAOZGB01; genus JAOZGB01. Next base: position 161,354 of record JAVCBU010000012.1, on the reverse strand, counting down.
TGGGAAAAAGTTTTCGAGGCATTCTACAACGACTATCTATCCGGAGAACTCAAAAACGGTGGAAAAACCTACTGGCTGAGCCTCAACAATGGAGGTATAGAGATACTGCCAGGGCAGGGCACAGTACCAGAAGACCTCTGGAGTGAAATTACAGATCTAATGCAGAAGATCATAAATGGAGAGATAGACACAGGATTCACCCCGTAAACCAAACACCCCCCAATATTTTTTAGGTGTCTACTTGCCGAGTAGTAAGGCTAAAGATGAACCTGTTGTTGTAATGAGAAACATTGTAAAAAGGTTTCCCGGGGTCCTCGCCAATGACAATGTGTCTATAGAGGTCTTTCCAGGCGAAGTTTTAGCTCTCCTCGGGGAAAATGGTGCCGGGAAAACAACCCTTATGAATATCCTATATGGATTATACAAGCCTGACTCAGGGGAAATAATAATTTCCGGGAAGCATGTATCATTTAGATCCCCAAGGGATGCCATCCTTAATGGCATAGGGATGGTACACCAACATTTTATGCTTATAGACGATTTCACAGTGGTAGAAAATATAATCTTAGGTTTAAGCGAGTTTGGAATCATCATAGACTTTAAAACAGCCATACGTAGGATAGAAGAAATCTCTAAAAAATTCGGCTTGCAAGTCGATCCTAACAGGAAGATATGGCAGCTGTCTGCGGGAGAGAAACAGAGGGTCGAAATTGTTAAGGCATTATTTAGGAACGCTAGGATACTAATTCTTGACGAGCCTACAAGCGTTCTAACCCCGCAAGAATCAGAAGCCCTGTTTAAAACACTTAGAAAATTCGTTGAAGCCGGAATGGCAGTAATATTTATCACACATAAGTTGCAAGAGGTTATGGCTGTTGCTGACCGTATAGTTGTTCTGAGAAAGGGTAGAGTCGTTGGTAGGCTTAGGAGGGAGGAAGCTACAATCCCGCAGCTTGCTCGTATGATGGTTGGCCGGGAAGTCCTGTTTAAACTTGAAAAGAAGCCTGTAGTCCCTGGAAAGACCGCCCTGGAAGTTAAGGGCCTCTGGGTTATGGGTGACAAAGGGGTTCCAGCTGTTAAAGACGTTTCTCTCCGTCTTAGATGCGGTGAAATCCTAGGAGTAGCAGGTATAGCTGGTAACGGGCAGAAAGAACTGGTTGAGGCGATTTATGGCTTGAGGGCTCCACTTAAGGGAAGTATCAGGATATTTGGGTATGATATGACTGGTGGGACTGTTAGAGATAGGATTATGAGGGGTATATCCCTGATACCTGAGGAAAGAATTAGAATAGGGATCATCCCCGACTTTTCAGCGGCAGAAAACCTTGTACTCGAACAGGTTGACTTTGAGCCGTTCTCCAAGTCTTTTTTGGGCCCTGTCAAGCGAATAAGCCTTGAAAAAATCAACGAGTACGCGGAAAAGCTGATAAAAGAGTTTAACATAGTCACACCTTCTCCTTCCACACGTGCCGCCAACCTTTCAGGCGGGAATATTCAGAGACTCATACTTGCAAGGGAGCTTAGTAGGGGTTCTGATCTTATAATCGCTGAAGAACCTACTGCGGGCCTTGATGTTGGAGCTACAGAGTATATAAGAAGACTGCTGCTCGAGGCTAGAAGTAACGGGAAAGCCGTATTACTTGTATCCGGGGAACTCTCAGAAGTGCTCTCCCTTAGCGACAAGGTTATCGTGATGTACGAGGGTGAAATAGTTGGGGGATTCAAGCCTGGTGATCTCCAGCTCGAAGATGTGGGGCTTATGATGGCTGGAGCTAAAAGAATGAGCCGGGAGGAGGTGTCGAAGCTTTGGGCTTGAAAATTATGGTTGAAAGGAGGGAATCCTCCCTGTTTATATTTGTGTTAACACCGATACTTGCATTTTTCCTCGCATTCCTTGTTGGCGGGGTTCTAATGGAGTGGGCGGGGGTTAGCCCTATTGACGGCTACTCCGCTTTCCTGAGTGGTGCCTTCGGGTCTACGAGGAAGCTTGCCGACACCCTTGTAAGGATGGTTCCCTTTCTACTGATGGGTGTGGGTATAGCCTTGTCAAACAGAGGGAACGTTTTGAATATAGGAGCCGAAGGCCAGTTCATAATGGGAGCGATAGCTGCAACATGGATCAGCATGTTGCTCCAAGACTTCACACCTTGGCCTTTAATTACAGTTCTAGCGTTCTTTCTCAGCCTAGCGGTTGGAGGAGTCTGGGGTGGTGTAGCTGGATATCTAAAGGCGAAAATGGGCATTAACGAGGTGGTAACGACAGTTATGATGAACTGGCTAGCGTTTAAACTTTTACAGTGGCTTCTAAGGGGCCCCCTTAAAAATCCTCAAAGTGAAATGTGGCCTATGTCCCCACCCATAAAAGCGGAGATGCCTATCATCATCCCTGGGACGAGATTACATTTAGGATTTCTAGTCTCGATTATTATAGCCTATCTTGTCTACTACCTGCTCTTTAAGACAAACATAGGATTTAAGCTTAGGGCCTGCGGGAAAAACCCTTCTAGTGCGAGATACTCGGGATACAATGTTGAAAGCATGATTATTCTATCAATGATTATAAGTGGGGGCCTGGCTGGCCTAGCCGGTTCCATCGAAATTATGGGTGTACATCACTTTCTATACGAGGGGATATCTGTAGGGCTGGGATATACTGCTATAATAGTGTCCCTTGTTGGCAAGGACCACCCCCTCGCAATAATACCTTCCTCATTCATCTTTGGAGCAATCTATAATGGGGTAGTGTACCTCCAGGCGACAACCGGGCTAAGCTATACTTTTTCAAAGGCTCTTGAGGGAATGATCTATATTTTCGTATTAATATCAGAGCTATTAGCCAGGTATAGAATAAGAGTCGGGTGATTCCAGAATGCTTGAACTAATAACGTCCATACTTAATCTTATGGTTGTCACGGCAACCCCCCTAGCCCTCGCTGGTGTAGGGGAAGTATACTCTGAGAGAGCCGGAGTCTTAAACCTTGGACTTGAAGGTATTATGCTTATGGGGGCGTTTCTAAGCTTCTACTATACTTACATAACCGGGAGCTGTCTCATAGGATACTTGGCCTCCCTGCTTGTAGGAATAGTGTTAGGCCTGCTCATGGCTTTCATGTCCGTAACTCTCAAACTAAACCAGGTTATCGCGGGAATGGGAATATTCTTCCTTGGTTTCGGCCTTTCAGACTTTCTTTTTAGGTCGATATTCCGCGCAGAACATGTTACCATTAAGAAATCAATTCAGGTCGAGATACCACTCCTGTCAAGGATACCGGTGGTAGGAGGCGCATTCTTTAAACAGTATCCTATGGCATACCTTTCATACATCCTTATCCCGATTATGTGGTTCATGCTCTACAAATCCAGGTGGGGTCTCTCACTAAGGGCTGTAGGAGAAAACCCACGAGCAGCAGATACTCTCGGGGTGAACGTTTATCTTGTAAGATATCTCGCTGTCATTATAGGCTCAGCATTGGCCGGAATAGCAGGAGGCTTCCTATGCCTAGCAGTTGTAGGCCTATTCTTCGAAAACCTTACGTTTGGCATGGGCTTTATAGCAATAGGACTAGTATACTTCGGGAAATGGGATCCTCTCAGAACCTGGGCTGGTTCCCTGCTCTTTGGTTTCACATGGTCTATATCGACAACCCTCCAAGAGGTATTCACTAAGATGGGTTATCCATCAGCTACATATTTCCTCCTCATGATACCATACCTTTCTATAATACTTGCATTGATAGCGGTTTCAAGGGGGACGAGGAGCCCTTCAGCACTAGCTATACCATATAGAAGGGAGGAGGCAAGATAATACTGTAGGTCCATTCTTATTCATGCGTTATAATTTTTAACATCGCACTCGTAATATTGGATGTAGATTCCATGGGGCTCAGAGATAAAATTAAGAACATGATTGGTGTGGATGCAGCGTTTGTGGTAGCACTGTATTTTCTATCTGTCTTTTTAAGGCTTTATCCTAAGCTTAGGGTAGATCCTCATCTTCTAGCCTTCCAGGGGGATGTTTGGTATCGGGTTTGTATGGCGCAGTACTTCTACGATCACTGGAGCCTGCCTGAGCCAGATATAAGGTACAGGGCGTATGGATATGTTCCAATGTGGTACCCGCCACTTTCACCATTTATGCTAGCGGTCTTGTCAAAAATATCCGGATTGGACATACCAACTGTTTGCAGTAGAATTATTCCATTTTTCGAGGCATTATCATCTGTTTCGATATTCTATCTGGCTAGGAATCTCTATGGACGCTTAGAGGCGTACTTGTCATTAATAGTCCTATCGTTGACCCCATCTTTTGTATATTTCACAGGGATAGCCGATCCGCAGTCTTTTACATTGTTCTTGATACCAATAGCAATGTGGATAGTCACAGTGAGAGGGGATAAAGGGCTTGGGTTTAGGTATATCCTACTTCTAAGTTTAATGCTTACAGCCTGCTTCTTGATGCATCTTTCATACTTCCTACTAATACTATGCCTGATACTCTATACTCTAGGCCTTATATTGTCTAGGAGGGCTGTACGGAAGGTTCTACTCGAAGTTTTAGCTGCGATCGGTTTGTCTCAGCTGGCTGCTGCTCCATGGTGGCTTCCCCGAAACCTTTACTGGTGGTGGATCCATGCCTTAGTAACGTCAAGTGGTTATATGCCACCGTTCGGCCACCTTGAATATTACGGGCCAACCGCCGCGGTTGTAGGTATGATTGCGTTGGCGTTTAGCTTTAGCAGATGGAGGCGGCATCTTCCTGTTATCCTTTGGTCTTTGATCCCCCTAATTGAAACCCAGAATGAGACAATTATAAGATTGATTGGTAAGCCCGGCCTCGCTTGGAGTACCATCGCTAAGCCGCTGGAGGGTTTTAGATTCTACCCGTTTCTAGCTCAGCCGCTAGCCCTACTAATAGCTGTATTACTTGTCTATTTTATCTACAAATTTAGGCACGGCTATGTTATATCATTGTTAGTAATATCAGCGCTGGCAGTTGATCTATATGGATACGGATTAGACTGGAAATTAACTAATGCTGGAATTACTATCGAGGAATATCAGGCAGCTGTTTGGTTCAGACAGCACACAGGTGAGGATGCTAGGATATGCGCGGACTACTATAGAGCCCAGATGTTCGCAGGAGTATGTGGTGGTAGAGCGTTGCTTGGAGGTGTTTTTCCACTTAGGAATGTAGAATATCCCTACATTAAAGCTCCCGGTCAGGTGCAGAATGATCTATACATCCTTTACTCAACTACGGATCCCTTAGAAGCATGGAATGTCGCAAGAAGATACGGTCTCACCCATATTTACATCTCGACCCCCATGATACAATATGGAAACCTTCTCTCATATTACAAGCCTGCCTCTGAATTTGGGGTGGACACCTACCTTGAAAAGTTCAATGATGACAGATACTTTGAAACGTTCTACTATAAGGACACGGGATACGGGTTCATCTGGATAGTGAGAGTGAAACCATGATGCTTCATATAATTTAAAGGTTGCCGTAGGCATATATTGAATAGGATGATAGATCTGAAACACAGCGGTAAATCAGGGGAGGTAATATTAATCGTAGATGAGGCTAGGTCGAGAGAAGCCGGTATGGGATACGTTAGAATAAGCAGGAAGCATTATAGTAAGCTTGGAGTTGAAACAGGCGACGTTGTCGAGATTGAGGGGAAAAACGGCAAGAAGGCTGTTGCCCTAGTCCTTCCAGCCTCCTCCGGTGACAGTGACGACGTCATAAGGATGGATGGCATACTGAGGCGGAACGCCGGGGTTGGGATAGGAGATACGGTAGTAGTGAGAAAAGCTAAGACAACCCCGGCAAAGAGAATAGTTATAGCCCCCTTCCAAAGGTTGAGATTCGGCCCTGGCTTCGGACAGTATATAAAAAGTAGAATATTAGGAAGGCCCGTAATGAGGGGCACAATACTAACAGTTGGCAGGCTTGGAAGCCAAGTCCTCTATTTCTACGTACTTTCAACCATACCTTCAACAGCTGTGATGGTTAATGAGAGAACGGAAATAGTGGTGCGAGAAACACCTGTTAGTGAAGCTGAACTCTATGTCCCAAGAGTCACATACGAAGACATCGGAGGACTAGACGATGCGATACAGAAGATAAGAGAGATGGTTGAACTTCCAATGAGGCACCCTGAGCTATTCAGACATCTTGGTATAGAACCCCCCAGGGGCGTCCTACTCCATGGCCCACCTGGCTGTGGTAAAACCCTGCTTGCTAAGGCGGTTGCAAATGAGGCCAACGCCACCTTCCTGCCAATAAACGGGCCTGAAATAATGAGTAAATTCTACGGGGAGTCTGAGCAGAGACTTAGAGACATATTTAGACAGGCCCAGGAATCTGCCCCAGCCATAATATTTATAGATGAGATAGATGCGATAGCGCCGAAGAGAAGCGAGGTCACGGGGGAGGTAGAGAAGAGGGTCGTAAGCCAGCTTCTAACCCTGATGGACGGTCTCAGAGAAAGAGGCGATGTAATAGTTATAGGAGCCACCAATAGGCCTGAAGCACTAGATCCTGCGCTCAGGCGTCCAGGGAGGTTCGATAGGGAAATAGCCATAGGGGTTCCGGACAGAAATGGGAGGAAGGAGATTCTTGAAATCCATACTAGGGGTATGCCTCTAGCCGAAGATGTAAACCTTGATGAGCTAGCAGACATAACATATGGGTTTGTCGGAGCGGATCTCGCAGCCCTGTGCCGGGAGGCGGCTATGGCCGCTTTGAGGAGATACCTACCAAAACTCGACCTTAGCAGGGACAGAATACCTGTTGAAATGCTAAGGAGCATAAGAGTGACTAGAAAGGACTTCCTCACTGCTTTGAGGAATATAGAGCCTTCAGCCCTTCGTGAAATAATAGTCGAGGTTCCAAGAGTAAAGTGGGAAGACATAGGAGACCTTAAAGAGGTGAAAGAGGCATTAAAAGATGCCGTAGAACTGCCACTAAAAATGCCTGACAGGTTTGAAAAGGTAGGAATCCGGCCTCCCAAGGGAATATTATTATTTGGACCCCCCGGCTGCGGTAAGACCTTGCTTGCAAAGGCTGTGGCTACAGAGTCTCAGGCCAATTTTATAGCTGTTAGAGGACCTGAAATACTAAGTAAATGGGTTGGGGAATCAGAGAAAGCTATAAGAACCATTTTTAAGAAGGCTAGACAGGCTGCACCAACAGTCATATTTTTCGATGAGATAGACAGCATAGCAGTTGAGAGAGGTACAAGCGTAGGGAACAGGGTAATAGAGAGAATAGTAAATCAGCTTCTAGTAGAGATGGACGGGCTTGTACCCTTGGAAAGGGTTGTCGTTATAGGAGCTACCAATAGGCCTGACCTCCTCGACCCAGCACTCCTGAGACCTGGAAGATTCGACAGGATAATCCTTGTCCCTCCGCCAGACGAAGATGCTAGGCTTCAGATTTTTAAGGTTCACACTAGGAACATGCCTATAGCCAAAGACGTTGATCTTAGGAAGCTGGCTGCAGAAACAACAGGATATTCAGGCGCGGATATAGAGGCCCTATGCATGGAGGCCGGCCTCCTAGCCATAAAGGATGGCTCCAATATTGTTAAACGGAAACACTTCGAGAAAGCCATGAAAATGGTAAGGCCTTCGTTAACACCTGAGATAGTAAATGTATATCAATCCCTCCATGAAACACTAAAGAAATCGTTCACACGGAAAATGGTAGACCTATATAGAATCTAAAAGCCTCTTAAACAATAATATCAGATCATCGGTTGAAAATCCCAATACTGAAACCTCCCTGTCACGGAAGAAACCTCTTATCGACTCTGCTATCTCATCAATTTCAGCGTTGGCTCCCTCCAGGGCTTTCTCGAGATTTCTAATTTCATCCTCAGGAATCATAAAGAAATCCCCGCTGATTATAACATTTCTAAGCTTACCGTCTACAACGTTAAATTCTAGTGAGAGGAGTTTTCCGCCAGAAACCTTGAGGTTTCCCTTAACCATGGGTCACACCATACCTTTCCAAAAGCTTCCTGAATCTGGTTATCTCAAATATTTTTCGAACCTGACTAAGAGCCCAATCATGCTTTATCGTAGTTGGGGGGAATTGAGCCCTATCTCCCGTCTAAGCCTTGATATCGCATTCTTCGGCGGTATCGCATGCCCGTATCTTAGAAGGTTGCCTGCTACTATGATGTGGTTCTTTAAGGCATAACCTTCGGAGAAAGCTATATTTCTAAGAACCCTAAGATGATTTGTGGTTGCAATTCCGTGAGGACACGAATCTTGGCATGTATAACATGTTGTACACATCCATAGCTAATCCATCCAGACAAGCCAACCCTTAAGGTTAAAGCTACCGATAACCCCGGGAGCAGGACAGCAAGAAGTACCATCGATATCCTCCAGCCCTATACCAAGACGTTTTAAAACATTCCTCGTAGCAAGCTCGACACCTGGGTAACGTAGCGGCATAATACATCCTAAGAAAAAGGCGTATTTCGCCCTATGTGTGTTTGTGCCTTCTGAACTATTACCGTGCATCGGACCCCCCGTCAATGTCTGACACGTAGGTCCGTGCATCCCTCATGGTTACCTGGAGCCTTAACTCTTAATCATTGCTTCAACCTTCTTTAGGAACCTTTCTATATCTACTATAACCCTCTCATGGTATCCCTCCCCTATTAGTTTTTCCTTCCAGTAGGCCTTAACCTTGAACCTGAGCCTTCTACCCTCCACCTCTTCGAGTTCGGCTATTGCTACAACCTTAGCTCCTATTGGCGCTGGGTTTACATGGGCGATCTCTACTTTCACACCGACAGTCGTGTAGCCTTCAGGCAAGTACTCGTCAGCAAGAAGCCTTGAAGCCTTCTCCATTAATCCAACCATTGAGGGTGTCGCTAAAACCCTTAGACTGCCGCTTCCGATAAAGCTAGCAACATGATTTTCATCGACCACCATTCTAGCCTTCCTTTTTAACCCTGGCTTAAGACCATATTCAACCAAATTTAACCACCCTAAACTCTCAACTCCTCCAAGAGCATGAATAACATTGTTTGTAAGATGATGATAAATAATCCCTCATCAATAGTAAGCTGGCCATCGTCTAAAATTGACTTCTTAACAATCCATAAGATACCTGCAACAGCTACAAACTGGAAAAGAATAAAACCATCCAGAACTACAGGTGTGAAAACAGAAATCAAGCCGAAAATAATAAGAATACACTGTATCATCCCAGCTATAAGATTTCCAAGGCTGAGTTCAAGCTCCCCCCTAACAGCCCCTACAAGAGATATAGCATGCTCGGGAACGCTTCCAGAAGCCCCCACAATTAAAGCCGCCGATACAACAGATAATCCCATCCGGCTTATAGCCTCCTCAACGAAACCCGATATCAAATGGCCCCCAATAAATATTAGTAGAACCCCCCCAGCAGAGTATAAAGCAGCCCTGCTGAAGCTCATAGAAGGCTTCTCCCCCCTACTTTCACAACTAAGGTACATAAAAAAGGCGTATACAGCATATATTAATAGGAGGAACGCCCCCACCGGCCTTGGCAGAACCGGTTCCGAGCCAGCCTTCCATTCCAAAACCCCAAGAGCAAATATCAGTATTGAAACGACGATGGACAACCTTATAAGATGGCTTTCGTGACGGATAGCCTCGTATGGAAACTTTAAAGCTCCTGTCCTATGGGTCACCATAACTATAAGAAGACCGAGAAGCAGGGAGTTAAAGCCTGTCGCTGTTACCACAGATAAGACAGCTACTTCTGCAAGCTCGATGTCTCCAAACGTCAAAGCCCTTCTTAGTATGAGAATTGAAACTACCAGCTCAGGAAGGTTTGAAGCGATACTTGAAGTCAAGCCAGCAAAGTATTCTGAAACTCCTATATTTAACGATAAATCTTTGAATCCAAGAACGGAAAATTCGCTACCAAAATAGATTAATAAGACTCCTATTGAAAACACTGCAACCTCGAAGGCAAAACAAAATCCCACTAGGTGAAATACAAGGGCAAGAATAAAAGCAAGAATAAGACCCCCGATAGGCTCCCTCCACGCCACATATAAATTTACTGTTGAAATAAAATAAAGCTTAAGAGTTCACCATGCCCAAAACCAGTAGAGGGATAAAGATGCGTAAAGCCTTAAAAACACTTTTAGTATTGCAACTACTCATCTTGACGATTCAAGCCAGTAGGGCAGGCATTACACAGGAAGATTTCTACTTTATAGTTATGGGCGATAACAGACCGTCAACAGAAACACCGGTGGTCTCTCTCTTATTCAAGGAGCTTATAAAATATGTGAACTGGATAAGACCTGACTTCGCAGTAAATACCGGCGATCTGATATACGGTAGTGGAAGCTATGACCGGGCCAAAGCACAATACGAAGAGTTCAAAAAAGTGATAGATGAGTGTAAAGTCCCCTATTACACTGTTATAGGAAATCACGATGCAAGGGGCCGGGGGGAAGAACTGTATCAGGAAATCCTCGGGAGACCCCTATACTATTCTTTCAACCATAAAGGATGCCACTTCATTTTCTTAAGCACCGAGATAAAAGGGGAAACCGGTGGGATATACGGCGAACAGCTAGACTGGCTAACAGAAGACCTGAAGGCAAACAGTAACGCAACACTGACCTTTGTATTTCTACACAGGCCTATATGGCCTGTCGGCCCACATGAGGAAGATTCTTTCCAAAATGAAACCAACAAGCAGATAGTAGTATCACTATTCAAAGAGTACGGGGTAGACTATGTTTTTGCAGGTCACGAGCATGTATTCGACTACTCCGAACACGACGGCATAGTCCAGATAATAACAGGCGGGGCTGGAGCACCTCTCTACGCGGATCCAGAGAACGGGGGAGTAAACCACCTGTTGCTGGTCCACGTCACAGGTGGAAATGCTGAAATAACCCTGATAAGGTTCAGAGACCTAAAAGTGGAAGTAACAAGTGGAAAACATGAGACTAAAATCAAAATCCAAAACAGCATCACCAGTCACCAGTTCAAAAGCCTGGCAGGGTACGCCTACTCGGTGGAAGCACACCCCATACCGCTTAATGGAATCGAGGTATCAATACCATCTACTGAAGAATACACAGTTTCGGGGGGTGAAGTAGCGGAAGAGACAGTTTCAGATGGAAGCATAAATCTAAGAATTAGGGTAACAGTCAACCCCGGAGAAACCAGAGAAATAAAGATTACCTACGGAAAAGCAATACCAATCTTGCTAGTTATAGGATTCTCCGCCATAATACTACTTGGTATAGTCTTAGTAGCGTGGAGGTTGAAGAAAACTGCAAAACCTGAAGCTTGAGAAAGACAGGATCAGGAAGGAAATATGGAAGCTACTAGTGGAAAAGCACGTAGCAAGACCTCCATTTCCCATCCATGGGAGAATACCTAACTTTAAAGGGGCGGAGGACGCCGTGAAAAATCTTACAAAAACAGAAATCTACAGAAGAGCAAAAAGAATACTAGTCGCTCCGGATTCGCCGCTGAAAAGCTTAAGACTCAGGGTGATGCTCGACGGAAAAACGCTTATAATGGCTACACCAAGGCTTAAAAGGGGATACGCAGTTGTGAACCACCCATCCGAAAGGCCGAGCGGCACTATAAGATGGATAATGGCTAACGCAACATTTCAAAGCATCCCTGGACCTTTAGATCTCGTAGTTCAAGGATGTGTAGCAGTCGACAAGCATGGCTGGAGGCTGGGCAAAGGAGGAGGATACGGGGACCGAGAGATAAGCCTAGCGAGAAGACTGAACCCCAACGTTAAAGTAGCCGTTATTTGCCACAGTCTCCAAGTTGTTGAAAGGCTCCCACGCGAGGAATGGGATCAAAAAATAGATGTAATATGCACTGAGAAGAGATGTTTTAAAACTGTGAGAAACATCTAAAATAGGTTTAATTTTATCCGTGAATATTGGCTTTTGACCTCCCTTGATTCCAGCCATCTATCTGGGGCTAGCGCCGGGGTACAAGTACGACCTTGAAACCACAAAACTTGACGGTGTAGATCCCGCCATAGAGCCTGAGATAAAGTATAAGCTCTCCATAGAGTTCGAAGACTTCTTTAAGCAGTGTACCGGCTCGGAGCCATGGTCCGTTCAAAGAGCATGGGCTCGAAGAGTCTTATCCGGATATAGCTTCGCCGCTGTAGCCCCGACAGGCGTGGGAAAAACAGTTTTTGGGATAGTAATGTCCCTGTTCAAAGCCCAGAAAGGAGGTAAATCACTGATAATAGTTCCAACATCCTTACTTGTACATCAAGCCCTAGAAAAAGCCGAATCATATATAGAGAGGAAAAACCTCAACGTTCAAGTAATAGCATATTCGTCCAGATATACACGAAAAGAGAGGATAAAAACCCTTGAGAAAATAAAGAACGGCTCCTTTCACATCCTAATAGTTACTAACCAGTTTCTTGCGAGGAGATATGAAGCCTTAAAGGGAAACGACTTCAGCTTTATATTTGTAGATGATGTAGACTCCCTTTTAAAAAGTTCCAAAAACGTGGACAGACTCCTTGAACTTTTAGGGTTCACCAAGGAGGAAATCATGGAGGCTTTAAGAAAGCCAGGCATAAGACAGCATAGTTTGAGGAAGGTATTGATGTTATCAACCGCTACGGGGAAGCCTGGCCCGCGTACAATACTCTTCAGAAGGCTACTTTCTTTTGACATAGGAATACTAAGAGCGGCAAATCTAAGAAACATATCAGACATAGCAGTCCCTCAACTATCATTGGAAACCCTTACTAACATTGTTAGGAAAATGGGTAGTGGAGGCCTCGTATTTACAAGAAGCACCGAGCAGGGGAAAATAGTGGCGGAGCAGTTGAACAGGGCAGGGTTTAAAGCCAAGCTTGTAGAGGGCTCAGATCCCGAAGCGGTGGAGAAATTCAAGAACGGGGAATACTGGATCCTGGTAGGGGCTGCTAAACCCTACGGGGCCCTGGTAAGGGGGATAGACCTCCCGGAAACGGTTAGATACTGTATTTTCTACGAGGTCCCAAGATATGAAATTACACTCGATAATCTCAAAGATCAGAGCGTAAAGCTCCTATCATACCTTTTACTCGCCATCGGAGAAAGAACACTCGCTGTAAAACTCCTAAGGGAAGGTGAAAAATATAGAGAAGAAGCCGAAAAGAAAATAATAGAAGGTGTTAGGAATAAAACAGTAAACAAAACAATCCCATTAATCTCTAGAAACGGCAAGCAAATAATATGCCTCCCAGACATATCAACATATATTCAAGGCTCAGGTAGAACCTCTAGACTATACCCTGGGGGAATGAGCAAAGGCGCCTCATTCCTTATAGATAAGGAAGAGTTACTAATTCCATTTATCAAGAGAGCAAGCGCGAGGGAGATGGAGTTCAACTACCTGGAATACGTCGATCTCGAAAACCTTAAGAAAGAAATAGACGAGGACAGGCGGAGGATATCCGAGCTAAAGGGGAGGGTTGAAGCTGAAAGCCTCGTAAAACCCTTGCTATTCATAGTTGAAAGTCCAAACAAGGCCAAAACCATATCAAAATTCTTCGGGAAGCCTGGAAGAAGAATAATAGATGGAATACCGGTATACGAATTCTCCACCGGAAACCTAATAGTAACAGTTATAGCAACAGGCGGGCACATCGTGGACTTAACAACAACCAGAGGCTACCATGGAGTACTATTAAAAGACGGGTACGTGCCAGTCTTTACAACCCTCAAAAGATGCAGAAAATGCAACACCCAGTTTACCGACGGAAAAATTTGCCCAATATGCGGATCAACCGAAATTATTGATGCTAGAAAGATAATCTCACTTCTCCGAAGGCTCGCATTCGAGACGGGAAGCGTCTACATAGGCACAGACCCCGACGTAGAAGGCGAAAAGATAGCATGGGACATCTCAAACCTTATCCGCGGATTCGCAGGACATGTAATGAGAGCCGAATTCCACGAAGTAACCAGAAGAGCAATACTTCAAGCATTACAGAAGCCTAAAGAACTCTCATTCGAGAGGGTTAAAGCCCAAATCATAAGAAGAATAGAAGACAGGTGGATAGGATTCGAACTAAGCCAGGAACTTCAAAGAAGATTTCACAACAAAAACCTATCTGCCGGTAGAGCTCAAACCCCAACTCTAGGCTGGATTCTTGAAAGATACAGGCTGGCAAAGCAGCGTGAAATACAGACAGTGATAACCTCTGAAAACCTTCAACTCAGGATCAAAGGCAAACATGGTAATGAGGGGAGGACCGAAATATATATAGAAGTGGTGGGTGAAGAGGAGGGAAGCCTTCCGCCTCCGCCACCCTTCACCACAAGCGAAATGCTTAAAGAAGCGAGTAGAATACTGAGAATGCCAGCGGCAAGGACGATGGCCATAGCGCAGAACCTTTTCGAGTCAGGACTAATAACATATCATAGGACAGACAGTACAAGAGTTTCAGATGCAGGCCTAAGAATAGCAAAAACATATCTAGGGGGGAGATTCACCCAGAGAAAATGGCACATGCAAGGAGCACACGAGTGCATAAGACCTACAAAACCTCTAAGCCCACAAGAACTCATAAGCCTCCTAAGGGAAGGGGTAATCAAAACACCGGTAAGGCTAAAGTCGGATCACATAAAACTATACAGCCTAATATTCAAAAGGTTCATAGCCTCACAAGATAAAACAGTTAAAATCATCAAGCAAAAAGCCAGAGTCAAAGCATTAGGGGAGACATTTGAAGTAGAAAGGCTGGTTGAGATCAAAAGCAAAGGCTGGATCGCAAACTACCCATACCTCTACAAGGTACAGCCGAGGCTGCACGAAGGACCTTCCACGGCCATGGTAAAACACGTAAAGGTTAGAAAAGCGTACCCATATACTCAGGGAGAGCTGATATCACTAATGAAGCAGAAGGGAATAGGGAGACCTTCAACCTACGCGGTGATAATAAGTAAGATTCTCCAGAGAAGATACGCTAGAGACGTAAAAGGATATCTGATCCCCACCAGGACAGGCTACATAATCTACAACTACCTAGTAAAGAAATATCCAGACCTCATAAGCGAGGAAAGAACCCGAAGCCTGGAAGAAAAGATGGAAATGGTGGAATCTGGCGTCGAAGACTACCAGAAAATCATAGATGAACTATACCATGAAATTAAAAGCAAAACTAGGACGTAGATACAGTTGCTCTCCTGCCTATCCATGCTATGAGCAAGACCACTATTAAACCCGCTAGGAGAAGCAGCCTATCCTCATAAACCTGGATAGGTATCGGCACCAGTCTAGCCGAGGTGTAAACGTTTCCAGAGGTTGCAAGGACGGCATGGTTTTTACCTGTAGCGAACACGCCAGTAGGATTTCCTTCAAACCAGAAATACATGGATCCAACCATAAACTGCTCCTCCGCGATCTCGATATATGTTTCATTACCAGTGTAAATCCAGGCATAGGCCAAGGCATCGGCTATCTTAACCTGCCAAGCGTTTGTAGCAGCCCCCGGAGACCAGTCCTCCCTAGTTCCATCTCCCCACCACCTATAGATGAAATGAGGGTAGCTTGAAGCCTCATTAGGCTCGCGCTGATAGCAGTATTTAAGAATCCAGTCAGCATATCCCTTCAAAGACTCGGCGGCCATGCGATCAATATTGTAGTCCATTAGCCTCAACAGGTCGAGATATCTACCTATCGAAACCATTAACATTGCTATTTGCCATGGCATAACACTTCTATCAGAATACTGCGGGTTAGGGCCATCCCTAAACCATCTATAATTAAAATGGGACTCGTTAACAACTCTGTATGCAGCCTCCAGGAACCTTACATCCAAAGTGTGATAATAAGCGTTTACCAGTATGTCTAGGGCGTTAGCCGGCGCCCTCAGATCATCACCCATCGTCCCACTATAGCCAGGATTCCCGTTGCCATGCACGACACGCCAGTAAGTGTTTTCAGCAACCTCCATCGCAGCTTCCTCAGCAAACTTGTAGCCGGAAAGGTAGTAATAGTAGAGGAGACCCCTATTATACTGGAAAGAGAGATGAGGGCTTGACCCCCTGTGAGGGTTATCAAGGCCCGGCTGACCATGGGGCGTATGCCAGAACATTCCTCCCCAGCACCATTGAATCCAGTAGGATGAGGGATGCTCAGGGTCCCCCCAGTGGACATGTAATATGTCGATGTCCGAGACATGCCTAGCACCCTGCTCCGCTAGAAGCCACCACCTATAGCTATAATCCACGGCGGAGTCGAATAGCCTAAGACTTTGCGCTATCATTCCAAAGCTGAAGTCATATTGTAGATTCATCTGGCCGGTTCCGCCGTCCTCATCCACTATCCTTACATCTCCAAAGTGCATCCAACCATAAAAGTCAACATTCTCCCTGATCTGGAAAAGATTATTACCATAATAGCCCCCGGTGCCATTCCTTATAGCGGCTAAGTTGTTAGTCTCATAGTAATAATACTTTTTAGGGTTATAGGAAGCCCAGTAGTCTAGAACACCTGATTCGACATACCACGTACTAGAAGCTCTCATGTAGAGAGGATTCATCAGACATCTCATTATTCTCACAATCTCCTGCGAGGATTCACTGGGGGGGTAGAGGTAAACCAGGATCTCATGAGTTTTATGCTCGCCGGCTCTATGCCTAAATGGCTCGGAGAAGTAACGTGGCATAAGCCTAACATAGATGGTTCCATTACTATACGATTCCAAGGCCTTGGGATAGTTCTCCCAGAAATATCTGACTCCCACGGCAAGACCGTAATAGTCATTCATCAACGCAATCCAACCTGGACTTCTATTTCCCTCCCATGCAAGCGTGCCGTCAAGCCAGAATCTGTATCCCCTGAAGCTCACCCCCGGCCATCTATCCCAGTCCTCGCCGCCGCTGGAATCCTGATAGAGCAAAATTTTGCTTGAGAAATTGTTGAAGTCGTAGAATCCATTTACAGCTGCAGCAAACATCTCATAAGACTGGCCAGACACAATTACGAGAGACGAGTCCTCGAATGAAATAGTGTTTGGGGAGTCCAGCCTCAGACAGTCAGGCTGGCCGGAGCCGTCGTTCAGCACTGTCCACCCATTTTCTTCCCTATGGTAAACTCTAAAATAGCATTTACCGGAGTACAGCTCAATCCTAACAGTGTAATTTAGAATCTTAGCTCCCCCTGGAGTTTTGTAGGTTCCATTAATCCTTACTACAGCCTTTAAGGGTCCATACTCCTCCAAGCATACATTTTTAACCCCACACGTTGAATAGTATCTCAAACCCGATGTATCCTCAACCATGAAGTATGCTTTCTCCACGGCGGGATACTCTGCAACGCCATCCCCGTCAAGATCCATGTAAACTTTTATCAAGCCCTCATCCTTCGAAACCGTCAGGTTTAAAATCCCCGTAAAGACCGCGAGGATTTCACCGTTTTCATATAACTCCAGCTCGCCCTCATAGCTTTCATGCTCAACACCATACTCAAGCCGGTACGAGCTGCAACCATGAGACGGCGCAGAAGCCTGGCAATCGATTAGTATCCACCTAATGCTACCGTCAGGCCAGAAACATACAGGTTTCACCTGAATAGGTACCTCTGCACCTGTGGAGTTCCGGAGTAGCACCGAATCAGTACTGTATAACAAGCGAGGAGGCAGCGGAACGCCAAAGCAGGCTGGCTCGTAGGATCTATTAAACCCTGTGATGTTCCAACATTTAATCTCAACATAGTTCTGGTCTGGAGTAATATATGAGGACAGAAGTAACTGGGCTACAAAGATAACAAATATCGATGTTCTCACATCATAGTTCTCTAATAACAGTTGAATAATATGATAATGAACGAATCATACAGCCTTCAAGATCCACCTGGGTCCCTTAGGAGTCCGTCCCTTCCATCTTTAAACCGGCCCTTTTAATCCTTCTCAGCAGGTCTATCATTTCCTTGTCTCCACCTGCAGGCGGCCTCCACCTCACATGCACCACTTCTGCACCTTGCCTTCTAAGCTCATGGTAAAACCATTCAAGCCCTATGTTTACTATCCTAAGCTTATCCTTCCTATCCAATTTTTATCTCACCTCTCCCTGCTATTAACATAGACATCTTTACCGCTTGCGCGTTGCTCGGCATAACAATGACGCCTTCTTTCTCAAGCTTTTTCACCTGCTCATCCAGGTTCTGGGGGTCCTGCTGGGTTCCACAGACATGTGCAACAAATACTAAATGCCTATTCTCCACCTCAGCCTTATCCTTCGCCTCGGCTATCGACTTGGCTATTTCGCCTGCCGGGTCTGGATGGGCGCCATATCCGAGTATAATGTCAAGTAGTATAACTGCCACTGAATGGTCTGAGGCCTCCTGTACTATTCTTCTCATTCTAAGCGTTTGGTCAATCATCGGATGTGGGCGTCCCATTACAAACTCCTCTGCCCCCATGTCAATTATAGTGTGCCCTCTACTCTCCCATGGATTGTCAAGCCTACGCCTCGGATCCGGGTGTATATTAGAGTAAACCTTGAAGCCGTGCTTTTCCATGAGATATATTGCTTCGTGTGCAAGGGTTCCCCCAGAATACAATCCTCTAATATATTTCTGTTCAGAGCTGAGCTTTTCATACTCGAGTCTCACAAGATCCTCGTACTCTTTAAGGTTTAGACTTAACAACCCTGTTCTGCCCAGGCCGGCCTTTTTTAAGGCCATTATAGCCGCCTCTTCAAGCGTCTCAACAGTTACCATATCTCCCCCTATGTTTCCGCCTATAAAACAGGCTATAACGGGTTTACCTGCCCTCATAGCCTCCCTGGCGATTTTCTTAAGGGCTGTCTTTGATGGGGGCTTAGAGATTAAAACCAACACATCTGTTTCAGGGTCGTTGGCAAGCAATCTAATACACTGGGCCATTGTTATACCCCCCACCTTCTCATGCAGATCCCTGCCTCCTGTCCCGTAGGCCTGGCTTATTCCTCCCCCCATAACTGCTATCAGCGTGGATACCTCTTGGAGGCCTGTGCCCGCCGCGGAAACTATACCTATGTTTCCACGGGGCACCTTGTTCCCGAAGCCTATAGCATAGCCATCTATTATAGCTGTCCCACAGTCCGGGCCCATTAGGATAAGTCCTCTTTCAAGTGCGAGCTTTTTAAGTCTAACCTCCTCCTCCAGTGGTACCCCACTGCTGAACAGGAATACGTCCAACCCCCTGTTCAAGGCCTCCTCCGCAACCATGGGTGCATACTCACCTGGGACCGAGATGACGGCTAGGTTTGCCTTGAACTCCTCAAGAGCGGAGCTTAGCGTTGGATAGTATGTCTCAGCCTCTTCCCGCCCACCGGCGAGCGCCTCCATGGCCGTGGACAATGCTCTGTCAAGGTTTACCCCCCTCACGGCTATTATGAGGTCGTTAGGCTCGGCGTCGTCTATTTCTGGAGTGTATAGCCCTACCTCTTTCAGGTATTGCTTGTTCAGATCTGTCGCCATAAGTACGGCGGACTCCTCAACTCCATCTATTCCTTTTAACATGTTACTTATTCTCATTAGCACTACCGAGTCTCTAAACTCTCTCTTAAGTATCTTCACTTTCAGAGGCATCCAGGGTTCACCTGTAAATCTTCCTCTCCATCCTGTTCTCTGCCACTATCTTTCCCTCCTTAATAACGTAGAGGCGTGGAGGCTGCAGCCTCAAAGCCTCCCATACCGATACAGCGTCCACCACAACTAAGTCCGCCCGCTTTCCAACCTCAATACCATAATCCCTAATTCTAAGGGTTTTCGCAGCGTTGTAGGTTGCCAAGTCTATTATTGACTCCATCTGACTTGGAGTTGTAAGTTGCTCTGCAAGGGCCAAAGTGAAGCCAGTTTGTAACGGGTCACACTTACCATACGGGTAAAAAGCATCCTTCACGCAGTCCTGCCCATACGTTACATTAACCCCAGCTTCAATTAGTTGCCTAACCCTTGTTAGCCCCCTCCTCTTGGGGTAGGTGTCAAGTCTCCCCTCTAAGACGAGGTTTGTCTCGGGGTTAGTCTCAATATTCATCCCAGCCTTTCTTATTAGCCCTATCACCTTTGCCGCATGATAGTCATCGTAGGAGGCAAGTGCACAGACATGGTCAGCCGTAACTCTCCCAGCATAATTCTCCTTGATAGTCTTCCAAGCCATGTATTCAACACACCTCGAGAACGGGTCGTCAGTTTCATCCACATGTGAATCAATGTCCACATTATACTCCTTTGCTATCTCAAATATTACGTCCACATGCCTTCTAGCCATTTCATCGGTGGCCTCAGCGTGAGGCATCCCCCCGACAACGTCAGCACCCAGCTCTATAGCCTTCCTCAGAAGCTCCTCTGATCCTGGGTCTGTGAATATACCCTCCTGGGGGAAGGCCACGATCTGAATATCGACAAGATCACGGTAGTCTCTCCGAAGCTCCAATAAAGCTTTCAACGCAGTTAACCCGCCAATTGTATCGACATCGCAATGCGTTCTAATCCTAGTGACACCATTCATAACCTCCCATTCGACGACCTTTGAGGCTCGATTCTTAACATCCTCAACCGTATACCCACGTTTAGCATCCCAGAGTATCTCGATAGCCTCCCTGAGGGTTCCAGACTCATTCACACGGATAGTCTCTGCTGTTAGAACCTTATCCAAGTGTATATGAGGGTCTATAAAAGCCGGAAGAACAATCCTGCCATCCGCGTCAACTTCAACATCTGCCTCAGCGCTTATATGCCCGGAGACCTCGACAATCCTCCCATTTTCTATCCCAATGTCATATAATCCATCCCTTCCTCTAAGCCTAGAATTTCTCACGATTAAATCCAACACCAGCCCACCAAACTATGAAAGAATTGGAAAAATAAAATAGAAGCACATGATATCCTCTAATTAGTATAAGGCCTGGAGCCGCATGTATTATAAGTACACTAATCTTATCCAGAGCGTGGAGTTCAAAGTTGCCTTACTTGTAGGGCTGGCCGTAACCCTTATAGTTGCATACACGTACTTTTCATGGAGGAATCCAGGGCGTAACATAGAAGTAAGGGACGGTTTCTTCGGAATTTCGGGAATACTGCATAATAAGAGCCTTCTCGCGGAGGCTGGAGTGGAGTGTCATATATACGGCTTCTTTTTGGGTGCCTCGGGAGCCCAATGGAATAAAAGCCTTAAGCTCAACACCAAAAACATATTATACACGGTTAGAAACGGTACAACACCAGTAGTTACATTCCTAGCTGACAGAATAACCGATGAATCCCTAGTTCGGGAGAACGTTAAGAAAATAGTCGAGTACTATACCACTGGAGATGGATATAAGCTCACAGGTTACAAAGTAGTCTACTGGCAGATCGGAAATGAAGAGAATGGTTTCTGGGGAACCTCATGCTCAGCAGTTGAATATGCTGAAGGGTTGAATATGCTGAAAGGGTGAAGATTATATGATAGCCATTCCGGCGGCTGCTGGACTCTTCAAGCCGTTAGGAGTATTTGTTCTTTCTGAGATATCCGCGATAATAATGTCGCTTAGCGACGTGATCGTTGTGGCAAATGCGATGCTTCTTAGGAGGGTTTCTCAACTACTATAAAGTAAAAAATGCCAGCCCATTCAAGGGCTGGCTTCACGGCATTTTAGTATCGTCTTCTGAAACTTCTACGTCGTCTTGGCATCTCATATTGCTTGTCGCTCATATTATTTTCCGTATTGACTTCTGGGAACTCCTCGTCAACCAGTATGTTCAAGTTTCCATATCTCCCCACGGATAGTCTCATGGATCCTCTGTACAAAGTTATATAGCCATTCTCAATATTCAGTATGTCTCCTTCTTCTATGCCTTCTCCCTGGTCTCCCCATAGTGTCATAAGTATCGTGCCT
Organism: Thermoproteota archaeon; assembly: GCA_037917685.1. GTDB lineage: Archaea > Korarchaeota > Korarchaeia > Korarchaeales > JAOZGB01 > JAOZGB01. The sequence goes on along the minus strand of JAVCBU010000012.1, from coordinate 139,467 downwards.
GTTTCGTCTCCGACAAGTACTTCTCTGAGCTTCTTTGATCCTCCCATAGTCGCTATCTCTCTTGTTTCGCCCTTATTCAGAACCTTTACTTTCAGGTTCACATGCTTGCTTCTGGGGCTGAGATCAGCCACCTTCACGTTTTTGGCTTGCATATTCGCGCACATCCTTCGCCTTTGAACAGCCCCTTTAAGAGACTGCTCCTTACCTTAATACACATCGTGATAGTATTAAAATTATCCGTTTGTAAACCATGTTGTGTAAGATGTTGAACGAAGAACGTAGAATAAACGTTCTAATCGCAGCTTTCATAATAGTACTGGTAATATACGTTGCTGCATCTACTGTGGGCTGCTTAATCTACTTTAACATGTTTCCATTTTATGGTCTGCTATCCATTCTTCTTTTTACACCGTTCCTACTTATGGGCTTGAGGAGCAGGTATAAAACTGGTAGCTCCGCCTACATTTTTGCTCCCATTGTGCTTGCATATTTATCCCTTGGGGTTTTTCCTTCGTTGATGGTTCTAGGAATGATGACAACTATATGGATGTCCTTCAAATGGCGAAAGGCAGGGTCTATTGTTTACGGTTCTAGATGGCTTTGGATACCAATGTATATTTCGGGTGCAACTATTCTTTTGCTTGGCTATCTAAAAGTGGGTAATCCGTGGTTGGATAGAAACGCCAGGATAAGTCTAGCACAGCCATTTGCATTTTCAACATTTCTTATGCTTACATCTGCATGTTACGCCGACACTTACTTAGTTTACCTAGCCACTGTGATACTGGCGGGCTTAACTTCATATCGAACATATCTTGCTAATGTGGTGTTTGCGGTCCTCTTTTCAAAAAAAGTTGGTAGAAAAACTAAGATTTTACTTGTTCTTTCATTTCTCGCAGCCCTTGTCGGAGTGGGCTATATTGTTGCGTTGCAGGGTCAGTCTTGGAAGCTAAACCCGGTTGGGATAGTGCATTACAGGCTTACATCAAGCATCTATGCTTTGGATCTCATAGCCAAGAAGTCTCTCCCCCTTGGCTACTCCCATGGGAAGGTGCTTGTCTCCTGTGACCCGAGACGTGAGGTTGGACTTTTACTCTTGAATGCCACAGTAAAGTATACGTATACAATCTATGGGCAGCCTATTGTTGATTTTGGACTGTTAGGTGCTGTCGAACTTTACATACTTGGGGTTATACTTAGAAACATTTGGAAGGGGGGTAAACTTTACCAAATAGCACCGGCATATCTGCTACCAATGATAGAGGCAGGAATTGACAGTTTCAGACTATCAATCCTAATGATAATAGCATATGCAATATCAAAACATTCAGAGCTAGCTGGGGAAAGGTGAAGGTAAGATATGCCTTATTTTAGAACCAGTGACGGGGTTAGAATTAAATATGAAACGGAGGGTGAAGGCCTCCCCATTATTTTTGTCCACGGCTGGGCTGCTTCCAGAAATTTCTGGTATAACCAGGTGGAGAGATTTTCTCCTATATATAAGGTTGTAGTGTATGACCTAAGAGGCCATGGTGACTCGGATAAGCCCTCCCCAGGAGACTATAGCCTTGACAGGTTAGTTAAAGATCACATAGAGCTATGTCAACATCTAAACCTATCACGTCTAACCGTGGTAGGCCACAGTCTTGGTTCGCTAATAGCCCTCAAATCCTACTTCAAGCTTAGCCACCAGGTAGAAAAGCTTGTTCTCGTGTCCCCGCCATTACATACTGTTAAAGCCAGCAGATTACAGGCAACGCTGTTAAAACTTGTACTTGGAAGCGAGTTGATCTCAAGACTTCTAATAACACCCTTCCTCTTCGGACCTAAAGCTGACAAGGAGATTGTGAAATTTGTAAGATCCGAATCCGCAAAAGCTTCAAAGTACGCATTAGTTGAGTGTCTAAGAAACACATCTTATCCTAACCTTCTACATGATCTCAGCAGTGTTAATATTCCAGTGTTAGTGTTTTATGGACAATATGAAAAGCTCGTTTCCAAAAGGGAGATGGAACAACTGTCCAAGGTAGAAAATATCAAGATTATAGTTTTAAGAGATTCAGGCCATAATCTAATGTTAGAGAAGCCCAGCGAGTTTAATAAAATGTTAAAAGAGTTTCTGGATGGTAGGCTTGAGGGTAAAAGTTGAAATTGACAAAGGAGGCCCGTTGAAGGTTTTAGAAGTCGACGTTAAAGAAGGCACCATGATTTCCGACCTGTTTAGGCATATGGGTCTTGTAAGAGAGAGTTACATAGCAACCATAAACGGGAGACTGATACCCGACCATGTCAAGCTTAAGAACGGGGATACTATTAGGCTTGTAAGGGTGTCTTCCGGTGGTTAATTGATCTGTGAAAGATGCCGCACTAGAAAAGCTGTATTAACGCATAGACAGCTAAACCAAAACCTGTGTAAGGAATGCTTTAACAGAATATTTGATAAAAGAATCTTTAAAGTGCTAAGCCGAAGCATCGAGCCAGGAGACCATATTGTCGTAGCCGTTTCAGGCGGTAAAGACAGCACTATAACTATGTTAATGCTTGAAAAATATAGGCGGAATAGTGATAATTTCACATTGGAAGCACTCGCTATAGACGAAGGGATCAAGGGGTATAGAGATGAAGCATTTAAAATCATCCACAAGCACTGCGGGGAAATAGGGGTTAAACTTAACATCTATAGCTTTAAGGACTACTATGGGTTTACAGTCGACGAGATAGCAGCAAGTATACCGCCAGGCCATAGGAGAACCCCCTGCACCTACTGTGGAGTCTTCCGGAGGAGGCTTCTAAACGTAGCCGCCAGGGAGCTTGGAGCAACCAAGCTTGCAACAGGCCACAATCTTGATGACATAGCTCAAGCATATTTGATGAATCTTATCAGGGGAGACCTCTACTCCCTTGCAAAGCTTGTGAAGCCACCACTTCCAAGGGAAGGACTTGTTAGAAGAATAATGCCGTTAAAGAGGATATACGAGAAGGAAACCCTACAATATGCCATACTTAACGGTGTAGAAGTCTACGGGCGTACATGCAGGTATAGAACGGGGATGAGGACCCTTGTGAGAAGTTATCTGGATGTGGTTGAAAGTAGAATGCCGGGGGCCAAGCATAACCTTATAATGGCCGTAGAGGATGCTGTAAAGCCAGCGTGGGAGAAAATAGTCTCAGACGTAAAACTTAAAAAATGCATCTCCTGCGGAGAACCGTCATCTAGAGATCTCTGTAGAGTCTGCGTCCTCATGCAAGATCTAAAGAGATACCTTAATGCTTGAGATAAGAAAAGAGAACAATCCGAAAAGGAAAACCAGGATAGTCCACCCTCTAAACCTCCTTATATCCTCAACGCTTGCTCCACGGTAAAGTCTGGCTGCAATGTATGTTGCGGCTAGGTCGACAGGTGCAATCGTAAATGCAAATATCAAGCTTCTAAAGACCTTTATATAGGCGGCAAAACTGAGCAGTACTGCAAGAATGTATAGGACTGAGGCTGTCTTCAAAGCCGGGGAAACACCGTATATTGATGCGAAGGACTTTACATTCCTTATCATGTCGCCTTCGAGATCCATTACATCCTTCATTATTTCCCTTCCAAGCCCGAAGAGGAAAGCAGTAAGGCTTAATATTAGAAGTGATATCCACCTATCGGTCCCTGGCATTACAACAAATCCACCGTAAAAACAAGGAATAAAATATGAAAGGCCTACAACCATGTTTTTAATACTCCAATGTCTACCTTTAAGCCAAGGCCCATAAGACATTGAAACACCCACGGAAAACACCGATGCAACCACAAAAGCGTAGAGTGATAGAAACGCCGAAGCAACTACACCTAAAGCGTTTAGGGTCAATCCAAGGCTTAAAGCCTGCTTTAACCCGATCTCACCGGTAACAAGAGGCCTGTCAAACCTCCTATTGATCTTGTCAACTTCCACGTCGAAATAGTCATTTATCGCAAATCCACCGGAGGTTATGAGGAAACCTACAGCGAAACCTACGGCTAGATCTAAAATCTCCGAGGAGCCAGCTATCAGTATGCTGGATACGGCGGCTATGCCCGCCGCTATACCATGCTCAGCTCTGATAAGCCTCAGGTAGGCTAACATTTGTATCTCTACTCTCTTAAACAGTAAACTTTAAAGAATTAAGCTAGCTATAATCTAAGTGTAATCAAGATGGGTGAAAGTTATAGTCCCTACACAGCCGAACCCTACCAGTACACATACGGATTTCAACCTGTGAAAATATCCGTCTCCAAGCTCATCTCGGAGGCCTCCTTGAATTACTATAAAAAGCCAATCCTCATGCTGCCAAGCGCTATATCCTACGGGATGAACGCCGGAGTCTCATCCCTAATATATGTCTCACTGATAACCATGCTTAGACACCTCCTAAAAACCGGGGGTGTAAGAGCTCTAATCCAAGCGGTGAAGTATAAGGACATAGCGTACATAAGAGACGTATTCCCGTTTTTACAGTTCGGAACGGTACTTCTTGCATGGATAATACTCGCTGTCTTTATATATTCAATCTCCGAGCTGTTCAAATACGCATACGTTCAGGGATACCTAAGGACAGGAGTATTTAGTGTGAGGTCGGCCATCGAAATCATAAGGAAGAGGTGGTTTCACAGCTTCGTCGCCAGCCTCACAATTAGTGCGATACCACTCGTCCCTCTAATACTCTTACTAGCAATGGTTGGATATAGCTCAGAACCATCTCTCATAGCCCTAATATTATTTTCAATGCTTATGTTCATAATACTCTTATTAGTCGCCCTTTTCATCAAGTTTTTCGTCTTTAACTACATGGCAGACGGTGAAACAGCCCTCGCCTCCATTGTAAAAGGCTACAAGTTAGCTTCGAAGAACTTGTCCACCGTTATAGGTTACGGTGTAATATACCTCCTAATGTACCTAACGGTCTCTCTTATCGTAAGCGTATTCTCGCTGCTCGGAGTTATAGTCTCAACGATGGTTTCAGCGCTTCAGACAGTCTACGTTGAACCTGTCTTCTACACGGCAAAAGCCATGCTATACATGGATCTTAGAATGGAGGAGAGGATTAGACTTGGGAAGGAGAGGGTTAACTGGCTAAGATTCCCATGGAAATATGTGAGGAAGGGGCTCAGCAGTCTTCCAGGATTTACAGCGAGGAATATCCACCTTATAGCTAGCCTGGTACTGCTATTCATAGCTTCCTACATGCTTGGTGCAAAAGACGCTGCCCCCCTATGGAACCAGACAAGCGAATTCCTCGGAGATCTAAGGGCAACGTTTAAGCCGGCGGAACTGCTACTTTTCCAGAAGATGCAGCTGGCTTTCTCAATATTCTTCAATAACTGGCTGGTAAGTATAGGAGCATCCTTTTCAGGCCTCCTAGTAGCACCCCCAATACTAATTGTATTCTTCAATGGCTACCTGGCAGGAATAATAGTTGAATATGCAAGTATAGTGTCGAAGTCGAAGCTATGGCCCTCCCTGCTCCCCCACGGGGTAATAGAAATCCCTGTCTTCATACTTTTTAATGTTGCAGGATTAAGGATGGGCTACGAATTTGTAAAAATGCTGAGAGATGAGGAATCAGATCTTGAGGGGAGGATTAGAGAAACACTCTACCTGATCGCTGGAAGTATAGTTCCATTTCTTATCGCCGCGGTCATCGAAACGTTCATATCCCCGAAGCTTATCCCATGACAGCCGAAAAGGAGAAAATAGGCTTCCTCAACAAGACTGCCTGGATTATCAGCAGCATCCAGGTTTTTAATCAGTGAAAAGTACTCCCTGAGGCTTTCAAACTCTTTCGATCCAGCTGTCTCGAGGAGAAGACGTGAAATTTCAGCCAGTTTCCACCAGTCGATACATGAGGTGAACCTCTTTATGACAATTCCGTACTGTCCTGGCATATACCTTCCATATGAGAGTACGGGTTCAATAGGCGCTATACCTGTGTGGCTGCATTTAAAGGCCTCCCTAGGTTTATGAAAAGGCCAAATTAGCCCTGAAGAATCACTTAGAGACTCATCGTCCAGGCTGCCAAGCCAGTAATATACGTATACGCTTCCGGAGGGGATTGTATGAATTGTTTCCGGGACAACGCCGTAAATAGGCTCTATTGGAACCCACCCATAGAGATGCAGGTATACTATAGGGATGCAGTGGGTATAACTCGACCCTCCCTCAGGGCTTGCTGGGACAACCCACAAAAGCCTCGCCGGGATCCCTCTTGCACGCAGAAGACCGACTATTAAATAGGATCTCCTAACACATAGGCCCCATCCTTCCCTTAGAGTTTTAAGGGCGCTGACGCCCTCCCACGGTTTAAGGTCGACGGGTCTGACATTCCAGGTGACGTATTGGGCGAAACTTTTTGCTATCTCCAAGGGATTATCCATGCCCGTTGTAATATTCCACGCCTTCTCTACAAGTTCTGGATGATCTGCTTCAACGTTCAAAGACGAGTTTAAAAATATCCTAACCGGTTCCGGATACTCCCCTGGAACCTCAAAGTTATAGTGGTCAAGGTAATCATATGATAAGTATCTTGTAAGCACTTTGCATGTAAGATTTACACATAATATACTATTTTCTGGGAATTTCCCAACTGATATCTTTGCATAGTTATTACCCCACTCATCCCTCTTAATAGACTCTATTCTTACGTTTACAAGCGTCTCGTTAGTTCTCCCAGATGCCTCAATCCATAGGATCACCTGCCTGTCATCTACCCTTGGGAGAGGCATATAAAACGTAAGATTCTCAACCGTGCCGGCGTCGTTCCTTAAACATTCGTAAAACTGGACGCTGACTATTGAAAGGTTAAGCGTCGGCCTTGGCCCAGCTAAAATCCTAAGGAGATCTTGATTACTCCTGATATCCTCCAGACTAGTGTTTAGGATAAAGCCAAGCATACTTGTGGCTGCATATTCTAAAACCCCGGCATCGATATGGCTGGTAACGAGAACAGCATCTTTGAAACTCATATCTGCTGTACATGGAATTACTGGGTATCCATCTAATTGGTACAGATTCTTTGAAAATGCCATTACAATGTCTAATACACATGCGAGGCTTTCTACGGTTTCAACTTTGGGGTTACTGTCCCATAGTATAAACAGGCCATCTATACATTCAGGTATCTTTCTACGGCTAAGTTCGGAGGCATGGATCAACAACACAGTTCTCTGACCGCAGAGTAGAAGAGACGGGGCTTCCCCGGAACCATCGAGTATGATGAGGTTAAAACCGCACTTATACGCAAGATTGACAGCTTCCCTATCTATTTTCGACGTTATAAAGCCTTTAATTCCAGTCGTCCAGTAAGGCTTCAAATACAGATCAACAGTCTCCTCAAGCAGCATCTTTCTCTTCGGAAAAGACCTATAGAGTATTAGGGTTGATAGCGTTGCTACAAATATTACCATGGCAACATATCTTTTCATCCCTATACTATGGGTGTCAAAGTGTCTAATAAAAAAGGTGGGTGGAATCTATGCGAGTCTGATGACAGCCATTATAGTGAATCCTCCAACAATGAGGATTATGAATGCCAACAGATATACTATAACAGTTTTTTCAGCCCTCAGATTAAACGCTGTCTTTGTGGAGTATATCCAGCAAGCAAGGCTCCATAGAAGTGCAAGGAAGTATACGGGCCTACCAAGGAATGGTATTATTCTTGCAACACCAAGGATATGTGGAAACATCGAGTAACCGGTAAGTTTCATGAATCCCTCCAGGTTACGCTCTCCTCCAAGAGTTATGGATAGTCCACCTATTATCAGGGTCCATACTGTCCACCATCCTATCCAAAAAACAATTTCTATGGGAACACTGAACCTCACAGGTATGAAGGCTACGGTTAGTCTTCTGAACAGCTGAATCGGACTCCTCCTAACATAGAAGCCGAGGCCTATAAATCCGAAGAATGCTGAAACAGCGACAGCTATTATGGCTAGAGATGCAGCCTCCGCAATGGTTCCCTTTTCGAGGGCGTCTCTATAAGATTCCTCTCTTAATAACAAGATTCCCCCCATTCTTTCGGTAATACTCATACATATCACCCCCTACTTATTCTTACTACAAGATACTGGTTACTTATCTCAACACCACCATTAATCCTTTCTATGTTATACCCAGCCATTGGAGAAGCTATAATTAGCCTGTACCGGGCGTCACCCCGCGATAATGAGAACACTATATAACTCTTTGAAAAAGCCTTTCTCGAAATGTATGCTTCACCAGTCAAGGAAACATCGACATATAATTTCTTATCTCTAACACTAAAGGTAACCACTCCGCTTTCTACTAGGAGGTTTACATCCCGCCCGTAAAGGGATACAAACCCTCCGGGACCGGAAGCTATGAGAATATTCTGACCTCTCCTGACAACCCACTCTTCAGGCGTGTATCCAGCTAGTCTCCTGAGAAAATCCGCTCTTCGCTTTGGAACCTGAGAAAGCATCTTGTCAGCAATGTACAATTGAAGTATTGAAAGTCCTACTACCGTGGCAACTGCTAGAACGAGAAGCTTGTAGTTAATATTTCGGTTATTCCCATTCATTTATACTCTAAATCTCTCCATTATGGAACAGTATATAAATAATGGGTGAACCTACCTACCCTTTATCTTCTTTACCTTCGGACCAGGCATGACAAGTTTACTTCCACTGTAAGGAATTCGTTTTATCACACCCCTTTCCTCCATTGACTCAAGAATTCTTGACAGGCTTGACTTTGGTATTTTCATCGCCCGTTGTATATCAGACTGTGTCAACGGGCCTGCCTCATCTATAAGCCTCACTATGAAGGCTTCATTTCTTGGAAGAAGCTCTAAGGCAGTCTCTAATGCGGGTTTTCTAATCTTAAGGGCGATTATAAGTCCGGCAAGGAACGATAATCCAGCCGCCCCGATTAGCGGTAGGAACTCGTTTAGGAGGCTCTCAATTGTGGGCTTTCTTGTGAAGAAGAACGTGAAATCAAGGGTCTCCTTCATAGAGTCAAGTAATACGAGAGTTAAGTAGTCAGTTGAATGGACGATCCTCAAGCTTCCAGTGCTATTAAAACTTGTGAGTGCTGATAAGGCTGGAAGCCTGAGTGTGGCTGTAACCTCCCATGCAGGGGTTTCAACTATAATCCTGTAGCTGATACTCCATGTATCCAAGGCTTTACCAACCAGATAGTCTGAAACGAAGCTTATACTTATTTCTCCGTCTCCATTAAAAGGAATTAGAAAGGCCGTGGCCCCCTCCAACTCAACAGTTCTATATTCAACCGGTTCACCATTTACCAGAACCTCTAACATAGACATAGAGCTCCTCGCAACGCAGATTGTCACGTTAAACTCTCCAGACCACCCCTTTAAACCTATGATATTGGTTACTGAGGTAAAGCCATCATAATAGTCAACAGATACATGCAGATATTCAACGGTTGGCTGAGCAACGCTGAGGCATTTGATGATAACAAGAAGTAAGATAGGGGGATGCATACATGGTTCCTATTACTAGCTCATCTATTAAGCTTATAGGTATTTTTGGTACTCCCAGTCTAGGATTTTAAATCGCGTCTCCTCCCAGCCTCCAGCCTCTCCGAGATATTCCTCCCATTCACGACTTTTAATATCCTTATACCTCTCAAGATTGTCTCCCATAATGTTCCTAAGCAGACTTGAAGATGCCGATACTTGTAAAGCCTCCCCTAAGCTTCCAGGGAGAGACCTGAACTCTCCCTTTCTACGGTAAACGTTGAAGTCAGCAGCGCTAGGAGGGCTTAAATCCTCCTCTATTCCCATGACACCAGCTAAGGCGACAGTTGCACAGATAAGATATGGGTTTCCATAGGGGTCAGGATGTCTGTATTCCATTCTTGTAGGGCCATCACCATAATATGGAACCCTTACCAGACATGATCTGTTACTAAATCCCCATGTAAGGTAGACTGGTGCCTCAAAGCCTGGTATAAGCCTTTTATATGAGTTAACAGTAGGCGAGGCAATGCTACTTAGCTCTCTCGCATGCGTTAACACTCCAGCTATGAAGTTTAGAGCCTCCCTAGGAAGCCTGCCGTCCTTAACCTCAAAAAGGCATCGGTCGCCCTTATACACGCTTATATGGAAGTGCATTCCGCTTCCATTTATACCGATGAATGGTTTAGGCATGAAAGTCAGCCTTAAACCGTTACTCCAGGCTATCTCTTTCAATGCCATTCTAAGTATGACCAGGTTATCGCATGCTCTAAGAGGGTTTGCTTTTTCAATGTTAAATTCGAACTGGCCCTCGGCTACTTCATGGTGAAACTTGAAGAATGGGATATTAGCCTCTTTACACCATGCAATGGCATCCCTTAGGAATACTCTCACTCTTTCATCATACACATGTCTAAAATAGTCCCTGTTATCTACGGGTTTCAGGCTTTCAGGGTCTAGGAGAAAGAATTCAGGTTCAAATGCAACTTTAAATCTATAACCCTTTTCGGATAGTTCTTGCATCGTCTTTTTAAGCATTGTCCGGGGGCTTCCATCGTAGAGCTTTCCTCTTCTCTCAACATCGCACACCACGATTGCCCTTCCATCCTTGCCTGGGAGATGTACGACGGTGGAATCGGGTGCAAGTTCTAAATCGCTGTTCTCTATGGGTGTGAAGCCCTTAACAGACGAGCCATCAAACCCTATTCTCTTCACGGCACTCGTGGCAACTGACCTTTCAAACCCCGCGAGGTCTAAGGTTACAAGCTCAAATAGCGAGTACTCAGGCATCCCCTAATTTTTGGATTTGAGCCTTAAAAAATTATTCTGCGTAATCGTTTTGAAATTATCGAAAATAAGAGTGGGTTTTTATTCGAGGCCCATTACCCTTCTAATTATCTTTTGTTGCGGTGGAACATATATCCTCTCTGCCGTCTTCAGAAGGTCCTCAGGTACAGGTCTTTCACCTTTCACAAGCTCGTCTCTAACCTTGAAGTAGTTTTCCCTTGTTAAGACCCATGTTTTAGCCCCGCCTAGCTCGTGTTGTACTCCAGGCTTCTCCTCAAGCCTCCATGTTAGCATCCACCTTCTGAATCCGATCGGGCTTTCAGCGGTTATCCATACTTCTTTCTGGCCGAGGTACTCAATATGGTACTCCATTTTAGCGGCAAATAGGTTAGCTTCCACTCTAAGACCTCTCTTTAAAGCCAGCGTATGGTAACTTATCCCGACATTTTCGTCTAGTATTCTACCGTTCACAATTCCATAGAGTTCTCCGTTTACAAGGCCTACAAGGGCATATTCATCTCTAACCCTATATCTATACCATCCAAGTAGCTCTGCATAGGTCCTTGCCCCGACAATGTCATAATAGTCTTTGTCAACCCATATCACCGGCCTTATAGCATCGAGAAGCTTTAAAGCCTCTTCTCTGGCCACCTGCCGGACAACCATCTTCTCCCCATTCTTCAATGTTATAACCTTAGGGGGATAGGGAGGCATAACCTTTTCGGGCGGCCTCAGTATCTTCTCAACTTCTTTTATCTCTTCAGCCATGGCTGTACACCTCACCGCTTCAGATTCCCGTCACCATTTAAATTTATTCTATGCAGTTACACATCAAATGTTAGCAAATGGATCCTATAAGATCCTTTAGAAGCATTAAGAAATCTTTAAAAGAAATCTCTTGACTATTGGGAAGGTTCTCCTTTATAACAGATGCAGCCCAGGCCCAGTCATCAAGTGATAAAGCTTCCCTGCAAGGCATACGCATCCTCATGACTCCGTTGCTAAGGGCAAACCCGTGTAGCTTGTTTTTAAAGAATGCTCCTATCGACCTATCACCTACCGCTAACTTAACGGTTTCACAGTCGAATATAGACACGTACTCAGCATATAACTCCTGTGCAGGTTTTGCTGCTTCACGTATGGCGTCTCTTGCAGAAACAATTATTTTCGGTTCGCTTCCAGGCGACTCCTCAAGCGCCTCTTCAAGGTAGTAGTGTACGTCAGGTGCCACCTTAACCGTTGCGAACCCCTCCCTTTGGAAACTCACCTTAACGTTACATTTCAGATCGGAAGGTCCAGCGTAGATGTTTAAAAAGTTAAGAGTCAAGGAGGAACCTGACATATTAAGAGTAATATCGGGCTTCTTAACACCCTTCAACGACCATACATACTGTCTTACAAGCATAAGAGAGTCTGAGGGGTTAATCCAGTCGGAAAGGTTTATCAACTGGGACCTTGCAAGGTCTACGGTGCATTTCCGGGAACGAGTATACCCTGAACTGTCTATGTTCACCACTGTTTTTGGGCCGGGCTTATCGGCGATGCGAATATAGGAGACCGTTGAGTAAAGCTGGCTGGCGCATCTTGCATACGGGCCTCTAAGTTGCAACCATGCTCTGTCAAACATTGCCCGTAGATTTTCGAAGTGGGTGGTGGCCTTAGACTCCACTACAAAACTTCCATCCTCTTCTCGAGGATATATAAGGAGGTCAGGTGTCTTAGCTATCGGGGTGTCAGGTAGGGTTGCAACATCCCATATAGGGTCAAACCCCCCCACATGGATAGCCAGAGCAGAGAGGCCAAGGCCTACCCCTATATCCCCCATTGCAGGAGCCGAGATGGGCCTAGCAGCTGCCAGGAACCCGTCATCATCCCTCATGAGCACATCTATAAAATTATCATAAAAAACTTGCCTATAGCTAATCCTAGGAAAGCGAACCTCTCCATAATAGGATGAGAGAGCATAGATAGTCTCTAGATGCACTTCTAACTCCGAAAGATCACCTGCATGGGAGGAAATAGAACCTATGTGTAATTTACAAACCCCCAAATGAACATCATCCCTGTTCATCATTAATCACCAGATAAACCTTAACACCCATGATAAAATTAAAAACAGAATGGTAGACATCCAATATCGCCTGGTCTAACCAACCGACCAGACAACCCTGGAGTCTAAAATTCTATATTTCTTCCATTCCCATCTGTCTTGTAACAAACTTATGCCGGATGATAACTCCAAGCATGATCGGTGGATCTTTAAATATTACCTTTTTATTTTATATTTTCCAGCTTAGTGGAAGGTGTCAAGCGGTGCTGTTTGTTACACTTGCAAAAGTTAGAACAAATAGTATAGAGGAGCTGAAGGATGCGATGGAAAAATTTAAGCGGTCGGAAAACGTCAAGGTTCATCATATGCTGTTATTAATGGGTAAGTACGACGCTCTTTTCGTTTTTGAAGCCACGGACGAAGTGGTTGCTTCAAGGGCGGTTCTAAGCTTACAGCAGGCCTTCTCAACGGAAACCGCCCTTGCCACCCCAATTGAGAAAATTTAAAACACTTAACAACCATCTATCCAGTGGATATAGCATGGCGATTGAGAAAGTCTTTAGGGTCGTAAACGTTAGATCGATGGGAGAAAAAATTTCAATAGCCCTTAAGGAAATATCCAGGGTAGAACCTGAGCCTCCATATCCAGAATACACAGATGAAATGACCGATGCGATTGTCGACGCAACAGTGAGAGCTTTCTCCGCGATAGGTCTCCCTGTCCAGTCCGGGAGAATCGAGATCCCAGACATAGTGGTTAACCTGACCTACGACGAGTTCGTAAAGCTAGGGAGACCCTCAGTGGGGGACATTTTCCGAATGAAAATCGAAAGAGAGGAATCCGAACACGTAAACCCATAGCTATGGAACGTAAACACCCATCACCAGCCTGTCAGAAATAACACCTGCAACCCTGACCTGGAACTCTTCCCCAACCTTGAGCCTTGGGACTCCCTTGACATAGACGGTTGGCCCCTCCCTAAGCGGATAGGCAACCGCATACTTCCCCCTTCTACCGGCATAGAGAACAACAAGCCTCCTGCCAACGAGCTGCCTCTTCCTCTCCAGGTTAAACCTGTAGGCAGCTGACCATATCAGTGACGATGCCTTATTACGCTTGGCCGATGGTGCAGGTTTGAAATCTTGAAAGGCGGAGCCGGGTAAGGGTTTGAAACGGTAGATGGTAACCTTTTCCACACCAAGCCTATAAAACGCTTCTATCATGCCAACAGTTTTCCTCGCAGTCCTCATACTCTGACCCGGCAAGCCATGAATAAAATACGTGTACACCCTAAGACCATACTTAACCGCGTTTTCAACAGATTTCGCAGCTTCCGACGCCTTACACGGCCTCCCGAGGAGAACCGAATGCTCGTCATCCCCTGTTTCGATCCCCACATGGATAACACTGTTAGGCAGGTAGCGAGCCAACAATTCAGCAACATCCTCCGTCAAAAGAGAAGGCTTAACATTCTCCACTGACAAGTATACACGGCCACTCCTAACCTCCGGGATAGACGTAACTCTCTTAAGAAGGTTTTCTATCCTCCTAATGTTAGCTCCACCAGCGGAAGGATGGGTAGGAGGATCTATAACATCCTCCCGTCCATAGTCCAAGAAGTCAGCCCCAGACAAGACGATACGTCTGACGCCAGCCCTAATCAAACCCTCAACCTCATAACAAATTATATCCTCACTCTTAGACTTCGGATAGCCATAAACAGCCGGAATAGAACAATACCCACACCCCGGTGGGACAGCCTGAGGACACCCAAGCCTATCCCTAAAACTCAAACCATCACACCGCATACACCTACGACAAACAGAACCGTCAGCAAGAATCCTAGCACGGTTAAAGTTGGAGCAGCCACGCTCAACCTCAACATAAACCCTTGCCACACGATAATTTGGAAGTTTGGAATACCCCTTAACCGCCAATACAGAGGGTCTATACTTATTGTATTCTTCAAGTGTAAGCCTAACACGTCGACTTACACTACCATCTGGGAAAACAATGTTAGGAACACCCCGTAGAAGATTTATGTCTCCTTCGTTGAAAAATCCGGAGGAAAGCATGCCTGATACAACATGCTCGCCCTCTCCCCAAACACCCACGTTAAACCCGAGCTTTCTAACAGTTGCAGAATCGCAGGTTATGGGCCCGCCTAAAATCTTAATCTTATCACCAAAAATTCTGGCAACTCTTCGGACAGCCTCTTCATCCATAGACATTGCGCTAACCATAACAACATCAAAATCTTTGAAAGCAGAAGAACGGCTTAAGACATCCTCAACACGTGCGATGCTAAAATCACATTGGAAAGACTCTAAGACTCCAGCTACCGCCCTGCACCCTGCGCCAATCACGTCGACGGCAGAACGCTTAATGCCTTCTCCAGAGGCAGTTGCATCTACTATTAGAAACTTCAAACAAGACACCTATACGAAAACCAGCATACCTATCATAATGTCATCCTGTCTCCTCGCAAGCTTACGATTTAATGTAAAGTGCAAGGGATTAAATATATTACCGATCTTTACCCCTGCTTAAAGTGGTCGAACTAACTATCAGTGATGAATTAGTTTTAAAACTGGAGTATATGATTCAATACTGTTGAAGTTAAATGGACCCTAAGAGAAATTTCTAAGAACTTTTTCGAAATCCTCGGGGCTTCTACAGCTTCATATCTAATATTAACAACCATTCTTGAGAAAAAAGAACTCGTAGACATACTTGCTAGAGAGGATCTAACTTTAAGAGAGAGAAACTTAGCCTTATGGTAAAGGAATATCTTCCGGAAGAAACCATAGAAGACCTTTTAGAAATCGGGACGACAGTGTTGACGGCAATAGCCTTGTACTTAAAGGAAAGTGATTCGAAATCTGAAAGTAGAAGCATTAACAGTCTGCTAAAACTGTTACTATTTGAATGATTAAAAATAATAGAGGAGGAACATTTATGTTCAAGTTATTTGTTGCGTAGCTGAAAGCGCGTAGCTAGTGCGTAGCTGAAATAGCTTATTCCTCTTTCTCTTCTGCTTTCTGTAGTGCTTCTATAAGCTCTTTTAATGCGTCTTCTTCCTTCTTTTCTTCTTTATGTGCTTTTTCTTTTCCCGCTAGGACTAGGGCTGTTAAGGCTGCTACTCCGAGTTCTAGTAGGTCTTCCTTCTTCTTCTCTGGTAGGTATTCTTTTGCGATGAGTTTTGCTTTCTCCTTCATGGTTAGGTCTTCTCTTGCGAGGATTTCCATTATCTCCTTCCTTTCTAGGATTGTTGCCATGATGGCGTATGTGACTGCCGAGGTTCCTAGAATTTTTAGGAGTGTTTTGGCTGCTTTCTCTTTTGTTTCCTCTTCCTTTGTCTTTTCAACCGGTTTCTCTTCCTCATCCATTTTTCTCGCTATTAACACCCCTTTTAGACTAATAAATTTTATTTTTTAGTTCAGCAAGTTCTAAATGGCGGTAGCTCTCCCTTAACCATGGTAGTTTATTCTATTTTTCTTAGAATTTCTTGTATGTAATCTTTAAGTTCTGATATCTTCCTCTCACATGCAGAACCTATTATTTTCTTCTGCTTCAAGTCCTTGGCAAGCGATAAATCATCCGATTTGTCCCTTAGATAAAAGATGTTTTCCTCAATCTTTTCAAGGATTTCTATAATCTCGTAGAGACCTATTTTTGGGTGTTCTTTTAGTTGTTGTATTTTCTCTTCGACAAGGGATATGTCTCTGAGCATGTTTTTCACTTGTGGAGACTCTTCTTCTTGTAGTGTGGTCTTAATATGGCTAATATCCGTTGCTATTCTTTCTATAATTCGATGGGCTTTTTCCTTGTCTTCTTCACGTGTAATCGCCGAGGCTGCTATTAGGACAGCACCCAAAACCGTGTCTAGGAGGCTTCCAATAAATATTCTCAGAGCTTCGCTTCTAGAAACCCTTCCGCGTAGCCTCGTAGCTACTCCTGTAAATATTATGGCGACAATAATCCTATATGCGACCAGTATTCCAACTATTATCGATATTATTGTTAGCAACTCTATTTCCAACATCTTTTGCCGCTACTATAAGTAATTGTTACCTTTTTAATTTCTCTCCTGCCCTGATGAGGCTCACCATTGGGATCAGGATGGTAACCGTTTGCATAAGCTTTCTTCTATACGGGCTTGAACATGTTACTGGTTAATTTTTTAAGTGTTGATCTCTGCTAGGCCTACGGGAATAGAGGATGGATACTGTATCAATAGGGGAGATCCTTAGTTCTCCGGGTAAATATGAAGGTGAAAGGGTGGCTGTAAAGGGCGTTGTGAAGGAAGTTCTAGCTGGCTATGCTCTACAGTCACTTTCAAGGGTTTTTTCAAGGCTTAGAATAACCGATGGATCCGGGAGCATTCTTGTACTCGTTTCCCCTGTTCCAAGGGAAGTTGTACTTCCCGGGGATCTCGTCTCCGTCACCGGTGTATTCTCATCTCAGTTTTATGAGCCTTTGATCCTCTCCTCAAAGTCTAGAGGTGGAGAATTCAAAATAGTGGAAATAAAGGAATATTTCGGGGTTAAAAGGGATTATAACTTTAAGATAGGGCCGTTTTACCTCTATGGTTTGTTATCGCTTACTAAAAATGATGAACAGTCCATTTCGATAATCGTCCGTTCCAGGCTCGATCCTGAGAGGCTTACTCTAATAGCTAGCAGGGAAAAGAACTATGAGAGTATCCTAGACATTGTTAAGGCTATGACCCTTTCTTCATTCTTTTATCCGAAGTTCGATCTTGAAGCAATGAAGCACACACGAGATGTCATAGATAGCTTGCTTAGGACAGATTTACCTGACTATGTTAGAGGACGACTCAAAGCCTACCTTGATCTTTTAAAACCAATCTTCTCCGAGGAGGATCTGAAGAGTCTTTTCGAGTTTAAGATGGAAGAAACCATACCCGAAATACTCCCAGCCGAACTTGATGTTAACGTTGAGGAGTTCAAGAAGTTTAAAGAGCCATGGTTTAAAGTTTCGCTTCTCATAAACTATCTTAAGTCCCCCCAGCAATACCCTATTCCAAAGATCACAATAGTTAAATGTAGAGATGAAAAGCTAAGGATTGGGTTCATCAAGGCTATTGCAAAGGAAGCTGGCGCAAAATTGTATGTTCTGAGTCTCGGCCTACTAAAATATGGCCCTAAGATCCTTGAGGAAGTACTTAATCTAGCCAAAGAATCTAAATCTCTAATTCTGATAGATGAAGCTGAATATGTATTTCCTGAGGAGGGGCTGGTGGAGATGGCCGACGACTCTCAGAGAGAATTCATGATTATGTTGATGTCCTCCCTGATAGTTTGGATTACAGATGTAACACAGGAGGGTATACCAATCGTTGCCGGTGTTGGAAAGCCGGAGTACCTTAATGGAAAGTTTGAAAGTATGGCCGACATAAAGGTTCTTATTGATGTGAGTCTGCCTCCCCACATAATTAAATCTGTTTTTGAAGAGTCAACAAATGAGTTTAAGATGAACCTGGAGGTGGACTACGAAAAGCTTTCTAAGGCACTCAGAGGGTACGATCTAACGCAGACAAAAGAATTAGTGAGGAGGGCGATGATTAAGGCTTTAAACGAAGGGAGAAAAACCATAAGAACAGAAGATGTTCTAAGCCTAGTAGGAAAACGCCCAAAGAAACCCACCGAAACAATCTATATAGGATAAAACGAGTATGCTAAGTGTTAGGCAGGCTAGTAACCCTGTACCCTATACCGTATAATATTGTACGTGCACTTATCTCCGCGGTTTATTCTTCTCCAAGGGCCTTCTTTAACATTGACTTTAGGTCATCAAGTAGGTCAGGCTTACTTATCCCTAATAGGATGAACAAGAATCCTATAACAAGAACCGCGTCGCTTAGGAACTGCCTATCAAGCTCCTGCTTTTCAAGCTTGCCTATCATTCTCTTTAAAGCCTTTGTGAGTAATGTGATCTGGAAAACCTTCATGCTAAGGTTTTCTAGGGGTAGCTCATCCTTAGTCATTCTCCTTTAAACTCTTCCTAATTGCTTTTAAATACTTATCCTTCATCCTGTAAAGATAAGGCCTTGTCGAGGTATCCTTATCAGCTATTCCAGCCTTTACGAAAAGGTTTAAATATTTCCTTACGGTTCCCTGGCTTGCTTTAAGTTTTTCCGCAGCATCCCTAACTGTAAAGCTCTCCCCCGCGGCAAGCAGGAGAAGTAGGCCATACTGCTTCTTTGAGATACCGTATTTTTCATATGCATCCCTTGTCTGCTTCTCTAGTAACCTGTACCCATGGTACGCGGCCTTAGCAAGGTGGAAGACCTTGCTGCTCTGACTCCTAACAAGTATACCTCTGGCAGCGTGCCAAACAGTGAGGAAAGCCCTCTTCCAATCATCGAGATGCCTACCTCTCGGCAACCATACACCCAAACTTATGAGCTAGGCATACCTAAATAAAATAGTAGCTCTGAATCACGGTAGGGGACACTTTTTTAATTGTCCTGTTTCAAGGGTTTGGTAGGGGGTTAAACCATGAAGGGATGGTGCGGGAAGGTTTTAAGGGTGGATCTGACCAGAAGCAAACACGTTACTCAAACTCTCGATGAAAAACTCGCAAGAGACTACCTTGGAGGGAGAGGGTTCGCTGCAAAGATATTATGGGATGAGGTAAGCCCGCAGGTGGGACCCTACGATGGAGACAATCTTTTCATAGTTGCGGCGGGGCCGTTGACAGGCCTTCCTCTACCTAGCAGTGGTAAACTTGTGGTAGCGGCGAAATCTCCGTTAACAGGGGGGTATGGAGACGGCAACATCGGCACGAAAGCAGCTGTTCAGCTGAGGAAAGCAGGATACGACATGCTAATCCTAAAAGGTAGGGCGGGGAAGCCAACGGTCCTGGTGGTTGAGGATGAAAGTGTTAGCTTCAAAGATGCAGGGGATCTCTGGGGTTCAAAAACATATCATGCACAGGAAGTACTTGAGGATGAGTATGGGAAGGATGCAGGCATACTCCTTATAGGTCCTTCGGGTGAGAAACTAGTTAGGTTTGCTGTTATAGTGTCGGATTACGGTAGAGCCGGAGGCAGACCAGGCTTAGGCGCTGTCATGGGGTCTAAAAACGTCAAAGCTATAGTATTTAAGGGCTTGGGTGAGATAGCTGTTGCAGATGAGGAAATAACCGATATGGGGAGGCAAGGGTATGAGGAGGTTAGAAACGCTAAAGGATACGATTTCTGGATCCGTCAGGGAACAATGATGACTGTTGAATGGGCGCAGGGTAACAGTGTGCTACCGACATGGAACTTTACAGAAGGTGTGTTCGACCAGGCTGATGGAATATCCGGCAAAACAATGGAGGAGCAGTTTAAAGTTTTGAGGAAGGGCTGTCCCAACTGTAACATGCAGTGTGGAAACGTCTGCGAGATTAAACAAGGCCCCCTGAAAGGCAGCAGGACAGAGCTTGACTATGAGAACGCTGGAATGCTGGGGTCAAACATCGGGGTTGGAGATATGAACTGGGTTCTCTCGTTAAACCTGCTTGCAGATGAGATGGGAGCCGACACCATATCGCTGGGGAGCGTAATGGCATTCATAACAGAGGCTTACATGAAGGGTCTAGTGTCAGAGGATAAGATTGGTGTAAAGCCTGAATGGGGCAGCGGAGAAGCATATTATAGGCTTGCAGAAATGATATGCAACAGGGATGGATACGGAGACGTGCTCGCCGAGGGGGTTAGAAGAGTAGCACTTGGCCTCGGGCGTGGAAGCATGGCCTACGCGATGCACGTTAAAGGCCTAGAAATATCAGCTTATGACTGCCATGCAGCACCTGGAATGGCACTAGCATATGGGACCTCCCCCATAGGCGCACACCACAAGGACGCATGGTATATAGCTTGGGAACTTAAACTTGGGAGGGAAGTGATCAGCAGAGAGAAGGTTGAGGGAGTCATCAGGATGCAAAGAATCCGTGGAGGCTTATTCGAGTCAGCAGTAACATGTAGACTTCCATGGATAGAGCTGAACTTCAGCCTTGAATGGTATCCTAAGTATCTTAAAGCTGCTACAGGCTTAGATTTCACCCTGGAAGATCTATGGAGGATCTCTGACAGGATATACAGCTTAATAAGGTCCTACTGGATAAGAGAATACCCGAGCTGGAGTAGAGAAATGGACTACCCACCCGAAAAATGGTTCAAGCAGCCGCTATCAAAAGGCCCCTTGAAAGGGTGGACTTTGAAGTCCTCAGACTATGATCGGCTGTTAACGTGGTATTACGAGGCAAGAGGATGGGACAGCAATGGCATTCCTAAAGCTTCAACCCTTAAAGATCTAGGGCTTGAATACGTAATCAAAGAGCTGAAAGGTAGAGGGGTAAAGCTGGAAGAGTAACCCCTCCTACTTTATTTCTCATCCCACTTTATTTCCCATGGGAAAACCACCCACTCCTTTACAGGGCCAAACCCATAGTAGTCTGGCTTTACCGACGTCCACGGCTTAAATGTTAATGCAGCAATACGTAAATCTCTAATCTTTCCCTTCAACAAGTCAACTATCAGTTTTACAGTATCACCCGTGTCAATTATATCGTCAACTAAAAGCACCCTTTTCCCCATATATTCTCCGACGGGTGGAATCTCGAGTTTAGGCCTACCTGCCTTAACCCCGGGTTCTCTATAGTACTCTACGGATGAAAATGCGAAACACCTTACATTAAGCATGTGTGAGAGCCTTACTGAAACTATAAGGCCGCCTCTCGCTATTGCTAATATACATTCAGGCTGGTATGAACGACTGATCTGAGATGCTATCCTCCTACATGCTCTTTCAAAGTCTTCCCATGTTAGGGTGAGAACCATAGATATGGTAAGAATTCTTTAGATAAAATTTTACATTATTTTGACATGCCTCGAAAGTAGCATAAATCTCTTGGGATCGAATATTTCAGGGTCAACCCAGAATAATATTACCGCTCCTGTGGTCTCCGCAACATCTATAAGGGAATCAACAAACTTTAGAGACTCAATCCAACCTACCTGAGCCATAATCTCCTCCAACCCCTCAATGAGAACCACAGGATTCATTGTCCTTACGCAAAAATCCCATACTAAATGTTCAAGCCTGTTAACATGCGCAGGATGGACGCAACCCTCCATCTCGCTAACGTCAAGCTTTAATGTCATGTTAGCTCTTATCTCAGCTTCATATGGATCCGGAGAGACGAATAATCCTGTAAACCCCTCCTTAAGGTAGTTCATGAATATGTTTCTCGCGTGGAGAGACCTTTTGTGAATGAAAATAATGATTTCACCCCGTCCAGCCTTTTTCGTGGCGGCTGGCTTTCCCTTTCTAGGTGTAAAAGCAAGCGAGTATACTCTGGCAGTTAGCGTCATACCGGCAATTGCAGGTATAAGGACAAACATGTGGAACCCTAGGATCATATTTCCATGCAATAGTGGAAATACCCATAGGAGGAAGTCTGAACATATTGATATCCATATTCCGGCTGCTGATAATATAAATATCTTTCTCTCAATCGGGTAAATAGTAAAGAGATGGTAAGCAAGCGTAAGCGCCCCACCGGCGAGCATTAGCCCACATAGGAAGAGTAGTATCGCAATTAATATATCTGCATTGACCACGGCAACGTTTAGACCGAACAAACTTCTAATGCTGATACTTACATTGGAACTGTAGGCAAGGAGGAACGAAAGAACCCATGGAACATAGAATACAGGTCTCAACGCCGCTATATAAGCCTCCTTCCACTTAAATGCCGAAGTAAGCTGTAGAAAGAACGATAGCGAAAGAACAGATACCACCATCATCATTTTAAATGTAACTACCGAGAATTCCCCCGCTATAACTGACGCAAACTCTAATATAGCGTACACTAATCCTGACAACAACCAGAAATATAGTAGCCTGTAAACACCTTGGTACCTAATCCACTTCCGATTCGTGGCAACCAAGTAGAACAGGTAGGCTATCACTGGAAGTTGCAGGATTTGAAGTATCAAGCCCTCCCACCAGAGACTCTCATAATTGCGCTTACAGTCTTAGGTTCAAACGCGTCTTGTTCAAAGGGTATCAGCACTAAAGCCTTGTTCAGTGAAGCCTCATCTCGTAGATAACCAAGAAACTTTAACACTTCATGTATCCCATTATATAATATGAGTAATTCAAGACAGTCTATGAGAATTACTTTACCCCCCTCAGAAACGAAATCCCCCAATATAGTCTTTATTCTTGATAAATGTTGCGGAGACACGGCATTATAAGCGTTAACCTTGCTTATCCACAATGATACTCCACGAAATCTTCTCCTACTAACGATGAGACATCTATAGCCAGACATACGGTAGCCTTCAAAAAGGCTTAAAGCATCCTCGAAATTCTTAAAAAACCTTATCTCCCCCGGAACTTCCCCAGGAGGCTCATATGTGAAAGAGGGTATACCATACTTCTTCAGGCTGACCCAGGTAATTAAAGCAAATGGTAAAGCCACAATGCTATGATTTCCAACCTTATATATGCTTAGGACAGGATCTATAATCCCGGCTATCGCATAGATAGTTGCGGGTGTGATTAGTGATATAGCCATACTTAGGTAAAACCTTTTTACTTTTCCTGTAGCACGCTTATATACTAAAAATACGTATATAAGAGCCGATAGAATCAAGTATCCATGGACAATTACCCACGAGGTGAAAAATGGCCCTGGGAGACCTATATATAATTTTGTATTCCAAAATTGGTTGTAGTATAGCACTCCTTTGGATGTAAGTACTCCGGAAAAACCAAGTAAAATTGTTGATACTGGTAGAAAATAGTTAGATATAAGAAATGCGGGTGTCTCCAGTACTACGAACCCCGTGTAAAGCTCAGCTGATAGATGAGTGTAGATACTAAGGCATAGTGACATGGTAATCATCGAGACTACAGCGCACAGAAGTGATAATTGCTGATCGAGAAATAGAAACCTTAAAGTTTCCGACAATGAGGATATAAATGCTGAAATAAAGAGAATCATCGTCAGTAATCCAATTCTATACTTTTTGTACCCGTATGAAGTGTAGATAAGATAAAGAAGGGTAATAGGAACCCCAATCGATAATAATAAGAATATCATTAGAACACCGGACCTGAACCTGTTTTCATTTATATCCTTATCCTCCAATTTTTAATTTCTGTTAATAAGGCCTACTAGTACTTACTAAATCTCTAGTATAATGATTAGTTTGCAAGCGATAAGAACTTATAGCCTCTTCCACAGCTTTTCAGCAAGCTTGAATGCTCTCTTGTAAACATCTTCTTCGTTTACAGTTAAAATTCTACCATTCTTAAACACTATTTTCCCACCAACCATGACTACATTAATGTTGGAGGCGTCGATTCCAAATATGAAATGCCACGGGAAGTTTCCGGAATTCATGGGGGTATATGGATTGTAGTCCAGTCCGACGAGATCTGCGTATGCACCCCTCTCAATTACTCCTGCTGGTCTTGGGAAGTAGCTTTTGAAAAGCATGGAATTCCACCTGAACATTTCTACCACCCTTTCAGCAGGCATAGTTCTCGGATCAGCCGTGTAAAGCTTGTGGAGTATGAATGCAACCTTTGACTCTCTAAACATATCCATAGTGAATCCATCGGTTCCGAGGCAGACTTTTACACCTGCATCCATCATGTTCTTGACGGGTGCAACTCCCACAGCGTTGTTCATATTAGACTCTGGATTGTGGACAACCCACGCCCCGGTTTCTTTTAAAATCCTTATCTCCCTACTACTTATATTCACACAGTGAGCGGCTATACTCCTATCTCCCAGAATTGAATGGTTCCAAAGCCTCTCGACAACTCTGAAGCCAGACTTCTTCAGGCTGTCTTTAACGTCGGCGATATCCTCAGCTACATGTATATGGAATCCAACCCCCAGCTCTTTAGCTTCCTCAACACATTTCACAAGCGTCTGATCTGAGAGTGTAAGGGAAGCGTGAAGACCAAAGCTTCCGCTTATAAAATCATTCCCCTTGTTCATCCTTATAAATCTGACGTTCTCCTTGATGCCCTCTTCAGCCTTCTCCAACCCATCTCTGTCAGAGACTTCATATGCGATGTTAGCTCTCAAACCGACTTTTAAATACGCCTCTTTCAACCTGTCTAAGCTTCCAGTAATAGCGTACGGGCTGGCGTGATGGTCAAATATAGATGTAGTTCCATGTTTTAAAGATTCAATCGCAGTGACCAGTCCGCTATAATATGTATCGTCTAAAGTAAGCTTCTTGTCCAGGTGCCACCATATCCTCTCCAGTATCTCAACGAAATTCGTAGGCGGAGCCCCCTTTAACGGCATACCCCTGGCGAAAGCCCCATAGGCATGGCAATGAGCACATATAAGGCCTGGCATAACTAGAAAGCCGAAATCTTCAACCTCCTCAGATGGATTGCTCTTTTTAACCTCCTCGAAGCTCCCAACCTCGCTGATAATACCGTTCTCTACGAGAATCCCCCCTTCCTTTATTATCCTGTTTTCCTCGTCGAAAGTTGCAATCCACCTCCCCCTGATAATCATATTAGCCCCCTAAATGTTACCATGGAAACCATTAAAATAATTAAACTACAACGTACCGGAGAGATAAGTAGGGTTTCATGAAGAAAATGGAGCTAGCTGTCTCGAAACTCGGAAAATACTTTTTCTCAATTCCTAGGTTAAGTGTTACCATTCCTCTCACCGTTTTAATAGGCGTATTCTCAGGGATACTGGTTACAGTTATCCTAGGCAGCTTTAAGCTTAATCTGTCAAGCCTATTTCAAGGAACAATTTACGGTTTTACTGTTTTCTCCATCCCCTCCTTTGTATCCGCCAGTCTTACATCATTCTGGAAAAGGGAGGACCTTCTAGATCTTAGAAGGTCGGCTTTTCTATCCCTTGCAGGTGAACTTCTTATAATAACATTGTTCTTCACTTCTATTTTGATAGAAAACATTTCCAACATTGAGTTTTCAACTAGTATGTTTGTAGTGTCTAATGCCCTTGTTTTCGCACTCAGATTCATTGCGATAACAGCAGTATCGGGATACAACCTTATCCCAGTCTTCTTTCTGTCAGCATTACAGCCCGTCCTCTCTATAGCTGCCTACCAGCTTCTAACATTTCAAGCTATTAGGATGGGTTTTAGCAGCCCCCTGATACAAGGCTTACTGGCTATGATAGTAATGCTTATAGCCTCCTGGTCATTTATAACCCTCGTTGATGCACCTCTTAAAGATAGATACGGCGCCGGGGCCCTGGAACTATTAAACATAGCGTTAATGGAGATCCTAGGAGGTTCACCAGGCCCTCTAGAGTCGTTCTTTGAGTCCATAGGGGAGGCAGCGGTGCTACCAGTAATATCGCTTAAAATCGAAAGGAATGGTGAGGCGATAGGGATCATAGTACCATACGTCCATCCAGGCCCCTTCATGCATCTCGGCAGTAGCAATCTACCATACCTCATAGAAGAAAAACTAAAAGAGAATAACGCATTCGACAAAGTTATAGTTCTACATGGAACTGTAGGCCATGAGTATAACCTTGTATCCTCCGACTACGTAGACCTAATAGTTCAAGAAGTATCGAAAGGCGAATATAGGGCCCTCTCGAACATGGGTAGTAATCCGATCATTTTAAAGTCTAATTCGGAGTGGGTAATGGCCCAGCAGTTCGGCGATAACCTTCTACTCATACTTTCACGCGCGCCCAATGACACAGAAGACATAGATCTCGCCCTTGGAATAACACTGATGGATGCTGTCAAAGCGTGCTGCGGGTTTAACCTAGTCATACCTGTGGATGCACATAATTCCCTGAGGGAAGAGGGATTCCTCGTAACTATTACATCAGAAGCAGGTTTTAACTATAGAAGGCTAGCCATAAAAGCTGCATCCAAACTTTCCCTGAATACAGCTGTACACCAGCTGAAAATAGGATATTCAGAGTTTAAACCTCAAGTTGACGAGACTAAAGGGATAGGACCTGCAGGCCTGAAGCTTTTAGCTGTAGAGACTGGAGATACAAAAACAGCGTACCTTGTAATCGACTGCAACAACATGCTCCCAGAGGTTAGGCTAAAATGTGTTGAGGAGCTACGTAAGCTAGGATACGACTACGCTGAAGTCTTATCCACGGATACCCATTCAGTAAATAAGATTACCCTCGGCCTTAACCAACTTGGACTTAAAATAGATCCTGAAATAATATCTGAATGGGCCTGCAATCTAGGGAGGGAAGCGATACAAGACTTTAAACCTGCCGTAGTAAGCGGGAAAATCTCATGGGTAAAAGTTAAGATCTTTGGATCATCAATGCCAGGTTTTCTAACACTCGTAAGGTCAACAGCCGCCCTTTCAAAGGTCGCTGCTCCTACGGTATTTATTGCAGCTATAGCTATAATTGTCGCCACCCTACTTCTCTAGTCTCCCTTCGGGAGGATTATGAGCTTTGTAGCCTCTACGCCACGTATAGACCCAATCCACTTGTAAAGCCTAGTAAGAGACGTAATGGTTCCTCTGCATACGATTGTTTCAAGACAAAGCTTGCCAAGATGTATATGGCTTGATCCTAGAACAGTTCCTTTAAACTTATGTTGGACAGAAGTGATCTCCTCCTGGCATCCTTTGACATCGTGGTCGAACAGAACAGCTATCACACCTATCGCTTCCCCACCGCTTCTCTCCATGTTAAACTGCCACATGACAGTCTTCATCGCGAACCTGATGGCTTCAGACCTATTAGCATAGCCGGCGTCCTCGATAAACCTGTCGAAGCGTTCGAGGAGATCTCCAGGAATGCTTACGCCGAATCTCACAATCCTCTTATTCATCTATCTCTTATCATCTGGAGAGTAAATTAAAAATGTAGACAATTTTAAAGCCAACAAGTACCGGTACAGAATGGGATGAAATATACTTCCGGCTCTGAGGCTACTAACCAATGATGATAATCGACAAGAATGACCTTAAACCTGCTGATAGCCTAGGAAAATTTAATTTTACATATTTTCATTTAGCGGCTTAGGTTTAAATTTAAATCTGACAAGTTTCAAGGTTGTCTCTTCATTAAGAGGTCCATATATATCTTTTAGCTCAGCTCTCAGCTCTTGGAGGCTTCTAAACCCATCTAGGCCGGCGTCCTCCTCGGTTAGGTCCTTAAACTTCCTATCAGTAACCCCTAGGATCTTTGCTGTTCCGATAGTTTCGCTTCCCGCTATAACAAGTACCGTGTCCCCGGGTTTGAGCCTTGTCTCGAGTCTTATGGTGGACGTCTTCTCGCCTGAGACTATTTTATCCTTGTACTTCCTCCTAAATTTTAGAACTTTCCACTTCATATCTTCCCCTCCATCCTGTAGAACTCTACAAGCCTTATGGCGGCCTCCCTAAACACCTCTATAGGCTTTTTTAACTTAAAGTTTGAAGCTATTAGTTGCCAGTTTTTACCCTGCAGACACTTTGCTAAGAGTAAATCCTCCATCTCAACGGTTAAGGGGCTCTTACCGGGATATCTTAGGAAGTAGTTCTTAACAATCCTGTAAAGAGCGTCAGACGCCATTTCATAAGTATGTCTACCAGTAAGGTAGCCCTGAAGCCTTCTACGCTGCGACCTTGTCAGGCTAAGCTTTGAAGGTATCTGGGCCTTTGATAAAAGCTGCCTGCAAATTGTAGGGCTCATACCGAAGTAGACGTCGTGTAGACTGTCTATAAGCCTGGTCTTAAACTCCCTAGCTACGCCTATGACAAGCTTCTCCACATTCCTGTTGAGTGGTTTGACAACGAAAACACTGAATTCACCACTAGTCTCATTTCTCCTAGGGCTTGCATGCACAGGGATATACCCATTCTTTAGCCAAAACCTTAACAGGGAAGGTGAAGCTCCGAACCCAGCTCCAACCCAGTCAGCACCTCTTTCCCTGGCCTCAGCCTCAACCATAGCTAAAGCCTTGCTTCCGAACCCTCTACCCTGAAGCTCAGGATGGACTGCTATTCTAACTATTCTCCAGCCGTAAAGCTTTGCAAACGACTTATAGCCATAATGTATGGCCATTCTATGAGGTATCATATGACCTGGAGGCTCTCTCCCCGACATCATCTCCACTATAACCTTCGAGGGAATTCTTCCCTCCTCAGCGATGTGCAGGCTAACAATCGGCTTGCCATCGTATTCAAGAGATCTAGCCATGTGATGAGGTGAATCAAGTAAATACTCCATGTCGTTAGGCCTATTCCTATAGTGAGCCAGAACGTAGATCCCATACCACCGCCTAAGCCGCTCTTCATCAACGTTGGAGACATCTACGGCCCTGTATACGGCTACCTCAGGCTTTAAATTCTCGTCTACCTCCGGCGGCTCCGCGTTTAAAAGCAGAAAGTCATATAGCCAGTTTTCAACCGGGTCGCCAGGTGGATACCTAATAGGCGTTTCCATTCTCACCATTCTAACCTGTAGATCACTATACTCCTTCAGCCTCCAAAGAAATCTGATGGAGAAACCCCTGCCAGCACCTTCATATCCATGAATGGTAGTCGAGTAAACAGTTTTCTTTGAAGTACCAAGTATTTTGAAGAGAAGGTTTATAGGTATACTCGCAGCCTCGTCTACAATCTTATACTTTACATTCACCTCTGAAGCGCTTGTTGGAGTAAGATAGAAAACCGTGATACCCCTAGACTTAACCGCGACTAGCTCACCGTTCCTATAAATCTTCCTGTAGGGTATTCCATAAGAATCTAATCCTAGCATAAGGAAACGGAACACTATAGATATACCCTCAAGACCCGGCGCCGTTAAAACAACATCCCTTATGGATTTCTCCCTAACAAGATGTGATAGAGCTAGACCGAGAGCTGCAGACTTACCCCTCCCCCTGTTTGCAACGAGAACCATACACGATTTACCTTTCTCCCTTACTGTCTCAACCATTGTTTCAACAGCTTCAGCTTGGTCTCCGGTAACCCTAATGCTTTTATCACCCCACTCTACCCGGATAAACTGGGGAGTTCTATAATCCACTCTCCTAGGGTTCTCTATAACAAAATCCTCCTGAGGGGCGTAAAGGTTTATACCGCTCCTATTATGGCTCTTTATAAACCTATCTTTAAACAGTTGCCTAACATCCTCTATCTTGTATGGTGGAGATGCAAGCTTATACTGAAACTTCAGATAGGAGTTTAACCATTCCGAAAGCCGGGGGATGGCGAACAACACTAGCCCGCCACCCCTAACAGTTTCAACAAGCCTCCCAATATCGTTTGCCCTCATCTGATGGGAAAAATCAGCAATCAAAATATCCCATGTCCCCCCCATAGCCACCTCGCTCATATCGAAATCTAACACCGTGAGATCTACCATATCTTCAAGTATCCCCCGTACAACCTGTTCTCCTCTGACAAATCCATCTAATGAGTCAGAACAGTAAAGGAGGCTGACGCCGGAAGCCCGGCCTAACACATCGGCTAGAGACTTAACAATAAACTCGAGGCTGTCATCAGCAGCTACCGTTAAAAGACGCCTCTCACCACTATCCAAGGCTTCCCTGTACACTCTCTCTAGAACTTCCATAGCCTTAAAACCCATTAATATAAAGGTTTAAATCTTCAAAAAGGCTTCCCCTAACAATGATGAGAGCAAGCATACTCCTAACTATAAGCCTACTAATTCTAAATAGTGCCTATCTACAATTTGCAAACTACTACTAGAAATAGTATACATATTCGATGGAGGTGACACCCTGAAGGTTCAAGTTAAATTTTACCCAGTAGCCTACTCGTGGGACGTATTTACAGGCATATTTAGGAGTAAAGAACCCATGCTCAGAGAAATAGCAACGCAGCTTGTAACATGTACCTACCAAACCCAGCTCAGTCAAAAAGGGATACCTAGACCATAAAAATAAATGTGCCATTTTTAACTGTACAGCAACCCTTTTCTCGTACGGTGAAACCATCACATTAAACCTTCAGAGCTCGGAAATTGTACGAGAAGGAACTCAAGTCTAGAGAGTTGTAGGTGGCTCCATCACGTCCAGCTTCAAGTTAATTTTTTTAATATTTTACAGGTAGGGAGAATCAGCAAAGGCTTACAGTGGTCTTAATGGGTCATGAGCTTTCATTTCTAATAGGTGGGGAGGCTGGTGATGGTATACAGAGATCAGGATACATCTTTGCAAAAACACTGCTGAGGAGTGGATACTACGTCTTCGGATACTTTGATTATCCTTCTCTTATAAGAGGGGGACATAACTTCTACCTTGGTAGGGCTTCGTCGAGAAAAATATACAGTCACAAAGAACACGTAGACATTCTAGCAGCTTTAAACCAGGCAACCATAGACAAGCATATCTGGAGACTCCACGGTAAAGGCATCATCATATATGACCCTTCAAAGTCAAAGCCACCAGAGGATTTTGATGGCTCAAGAGTTGAAGTTCCATTCGAAGAGATAACCCTAAAGGCAGGTGGGAGGAAAATAATGAGAAATATGGCCGCAGTAGCAGCAATGACAGCCATAGCAGGATTGAGAGTTGAAACTCTAACAGGGGTCATAGCCGGAGTGTTCGGCACTGAAAAGTCTAAACTAAACATCCTAATAGCCAGGGAAAGCTATAACTACACCATTAAAAAATATAATATAAGATTTACCCTTGAAAAACCCTCCTCGAACAAAAAGATAATCCTAACCGGTAACGAGGCGATAGCCATTGGAGCATTGAAGGCAGGTCTCAAGTTCTACTCTGCATACCCTATGACCCCAGCCTCTCCCATTCTCCACTATCTTGCAGCAAAACAGCATGATTATAACATCGTGGTCATACAGCCAGAATCTGAAATTTCAGCTGTAAACATGGTGTTAGGTGCGTCATTTGCAGGGGTAAGAGCAATGACGGCAACATCTGGAGGTGGGTTTTCGCTAATGTGTGAGACGGTTGGGCTGGCGGCCATGACGGAAACCCCTATAGTAATAGTAGTAGCGCAAAGGCCTGGCCCAAGCACGGGGATAGCAACCTACACCGGCCAGGAAGACCTTAGGACAGTACTTCATGCGTCGCAAAGCGAATTTCCAAGGGTTGTCGTAGCGCCGGGAGATGTGGATGAATGCTATCAGAGGATTCAAGAAGCGTTTAACATCTCCGAGGTATTCCAGCTCCCAGTGATAGTTCTTATAGATAAATATCTTGGAGAAAGCCACATGTCAACAGAACCCTTCAAGCAAGAAATAAAGATTGAACGGGGGAAAATTACAGCTCAAAACGGGAACTATAAAAGATATAGGCTGGTGAATGATGGGGTATCCCCTAGGGTATTACCATCAACCCCAAATGTTATTGTGAGAGGGCAGAGTAGTGAGCATACAGAAGAAGGATTTGCAACCCCCAACGCAACAGTCAGAACAAAAATGGTTGAAAAAAGGTTTAGAAAGCTACCTCACATAGAAAAATACATCGAGAAACTCGAACCAGTGAAAACATACGGCTATGAAGACGCTGAAACCTTAATCATCGCGTGGGGCTCCACTAAAGGACCCCTCTTAGAAGCTATGAAAATATTAGAGGAAGACCAGGTCAAAGTTAGGTTCATGCAGATATGCTATCTCGAACCCTTCCCTTCAAGCATTGTCCGGCAGATGATTGAGAAACATAAAATAATAGTTGACGTTGAAGGTAATAAAACGGGGCAATTAGCGGGATTGATAAGGGAGAAAACAGGGATCGAGATAGGGGAGAAAATCCTAAGATATGATGGGAGGCCCTTTTCACCTGGAATGTTAGCTGCCAGGATCAAAGAGGTGTTGAAGGATGAAATCTAAGCCCTTAACGGTTAAAGAGCTGTCTACCCCCAAGAAAATAACGTGGTGTCCAGGATGTGGAAACTTCGCAATCCTAGCAGCAGTAAAACGGGCAATAGTGGAGCTAAACCTTAAACCAGAAAATGTGCTTATAGCTTCCGGGATAGGCTGTCACGGAAAGATCTCCGATTATATAAACGTAAATGCCTTTCACACGATTCACGGCCGGGTAATTCCCTTCCTTGCAGGGGCCAAGATGGCTAATCACAATCTTATAGCCATAGGATTTGCCGGAGATGGAGACGCTTACTCGATAGGGTGGGGTCACTTAACTCACGCTGCGAGGAGAAACGATGACATAGTATATATTGTGCATAATAACATGGTTTTCGGCCTGACAACAGGCCAATACACGCCTACAAGCCCGCGGAACTTCAAGTCTAGATCCACTCCCTACGGCTCGCTTGAAGAACCATTGAACCCAATTTTGCTTTCGCTGGCGTCTGGCTCTTCATTCGTTGCAAGAGCTTTTTCCGGAGATGTTCAACATTTAACAATGATCATAAAAGAAGCGATCAGGCATAGGGGGTTTGCCCACATAGATGTACTACAACCTTGTGTAACCTTTTACAACACCTACCATGAATTTTCAAAAAAGGTCTACAAACTAGAAGACTCCGGGCACGACCCAAATAGCTGGAGAGATGCCGTAGAAAGGGCTTTAGAATGGCCTGGGAACAGTGACAGGATACCTATAGGAATATTCTATAGAGATGGCCAGAAAAAGCCGTACACAGAGATGCTTTCCCAAATCAAGGATACACCCTTGGTTCACCATGAGATAGAAAACGTTGATATTTCTGGGCTCCTTGAAGAATCAATGTAAACCAAGTATCATCGAATTTTACGAAACTTTAAGGATTTTAGCCTCTAATACTAAAGGGATGGCACGCTATATCGGAATAGTGGGCTACCATAACGTGGGGAAAACAAGCCTGATAGAGGGAATGATACTATCATATAAAAGTCAAGGACTAAATGTTGCCGTTGTCAAACATACCAAGTACGACGAGTTCGACTTGAAAGGTAAGGATACGTGGAGACTTTCAAGAATTACTGATTTAACTGTGGGTGTTGCTGAAAACCAAGTAATAGCTGTTCAAAAGGGAAATTTCAGGTTAGAGGATCTAAGTGTTATGCTCAACGCCTATGATATCGTGATAGTCGAAGGCTTTAAGCAAAACCTCACCTTTCCAAAGATAGTTGTTATCGAATCTAAAGAGGATTATGAAAGGCTCAAAACAGGCCTGGAAATTTTCGCTGTTTCCACAAAAAAGATAGACATGGAAATTCCAGTTTACCATCCAAAGCGAGACATAGAGGAGATTAGTAAGATGGCCTACGAGAAAGCCTTCAAACTTCCAAATCTGAATTGCAGAGAGTGCGGGTATACCTGTAGCGAAATAGCAGCCATGATTCTCCATGGGAAAAGAAGCATATCGGACTGCAAGGTGCTATCCCGTCGATCTGTGCAAATAATAGTCGACGACTCTCGGCTAGATTTAAACCGCTTCGTATCAGACCTTGTAGGAGCTACGGTTAAGGCGATGGTTTCCAAGCTTAGAGGGTACAGACCCGGCTCTAAAATTAGGATAGAGGTTCAAGTCTAAGTTAAATCATGCCGATAAGATGGAACATATATAACCCTATCCCGATAAGCAGAAAACCAGATACCATACCCATAAGCTGAAGCTTCGTCCCCCTCCAGTACTTAAGCTTCCTAAGCTTTAACCCAAGATAAAGGACTCCCACAAGAATTAGAAGCAAGGGCGCAATAAACACCAGATTATACAGCAATAAAAGACCCAGCTTTGAATACATGTTGAACTCGGCGAGGACGCTTGCAGCTATAAGGTACGGCCCGCCTGAACATGGGAGGAGTGTAAAGCTGATGATAACTCCGAGGAGAAACGTCCCCACTGGTCCAGCCTTCGAAGCCGCCTCTTCTATCCTGGGCGATACGATCTTTCGGAGGGGTTTAGGCATCACAGATCTATAGTATTCTCCAACAGAGTTCCATACCTCGTATGCACCTAGAGCTACGGCAATGCAGGCAAGTATAGGCCTTAACCAGAGCATTTTTAACACTATAGCTGTGAGGCCTAAACCCATAAGATAGTAACATGTGAAAATAGCAGCTATAAAGGATAATCCGAGCTTTCCAGCATGGCCAAATCCCCTACTCGAGGCTGAAAGTATTAGTAGGGCTGTAAATATGCTGAATGTACACGGATTTACTGAGTCAGCAACAGCTGAGACTAGGATAACCGATAACGCTCTAAAACTGTAGCTCTTCCCTCTACTAGGCGGCTCCTCGGTTGACCCGAATATTTCCTCCACTTTTTCAACGGTCTTCTGAGTAATAATATTGTAAAGCTCACCGTTAAGGAATATCTCGACGCCATCTCCTAGGGTTTTATCTCCTATGTTAGCCCAAAACTCCTTAACTGTTTTCCCCCCGGACACGGCTATTAACTCGCCATCTCTAAACACACCAACTATCGGCGTAACCCTTGAATTATTGTAGAGTAGGAGGCTAAGCTCTATTTCTCTTACCATGTAACTTGTAGAATTTGCGGTATCATACATTATAACAGAGTTGGCACCGTAAATTTCGACAAGGTAGTCATAAGTCCTCTTACAGCTGGGGCATCCCATGGAGCCGTAGATCTTAAAGGTATAGCTTTCCTGCATGATACCTACTGCGATCGGAATTAAGAGTAGAATTATAGCTCGGCTAAGCTTCACACAGAATTCAACTCTAAGCATTCATTTAAAATTTTCAATATAAAATTAGAGAACTATCCTTCAAGTGGAGGACAAGTACATGGTTTACTACCGCATTTAGGACAGCCACTGCCGTACCTCTTTTCAAACTCGCTTTCCAAGTCAACCTCTAGAAGGTAAGCTATGCTGAGGAGCCACGCGAAGACATCAGCCATCTCTCCGGCTATTTCATCCTTGTTATTCCTTCTTATCGCCCGCGCGAATTCTCCAACCTCCTCAACCAGGTGCATAAAGGTTAAGTAGACCCCTCTACTCCTATCTCTTCTTTCATAGGTTTCCTTTATGATTGCTTGAGCATTCCTAACTTCCATTTCGACCCTGTTATAGCATACTTGAAATTTAATAACGTTTTACGCTTGTGCAGGACTGTCCGGCAAGCCCTCTTCATGGAGTATCCTGATGGCCTCTAGGGCTATTTTGACCTCCTTTAAAACAGCATTCCTAACTATAGGATCAAACTCGCCTTTCTTTTCATGGGGTTTAAACTCCGACTTCTTAGTTCCCTTTATAAGGTTCCCGTCAACAGCGAGAATCGCTCCGGAAAGTAAGCCTTTGATCGAGGCAAGTGTAAAGATGGCAGAACACTCCATCTCCACTGAAAGCACGCCTATTTTTCTATAAAGTTCAACTTTCTCCATATCTTCAGAGTAGAATGCATCACTTGTCCATACAATACCGGAGTAGCAGTCCACTCCTACCTTTTTAGAAGCTTCTAGTAAGGCATCTACAACTCTCAGAGACGCGAGAGCAGGGTATGAACGTGGCGCGTAGTTTACAGTAGTTCCTTCATCTCTTACAGCCCCAGTCGCCACTACAATGTCACCGGTATCAATGTACGGCTGTATGGACCCGGTTGTTCCAACCCTTATGAAGCATTTAGCTCCAACCCTGGAAAGCTCCTCAACAGTTATCGCTGCAGCTGGACACCCTATTCCGGTGCTAGTTGTAGACACCCTAACACCCTTATACCAGCCAGTATAAGTTATGAACTGGCGATAGTCAGCTACAATCCTAGGTTCCTCCATGAGCTCTGCTATCATCCTTGTCCTCTTAGGATCCCCAGGCAGTAAAACATATTCCCCGACATCTCCACTCTTACACATAATGTGAGGCTGCATTATCACCACCCTTGGCTACGGTTAATCATTGATCCCGGGCAACATTTAAGTTCTAACTACTGTACATAGAATTGTAGAGCTGATGGAAAAACCTAAACCCTCGGAAATAGAACCCTTCATAGCTTCAGAAGTAGCCTTATCAGTTAAAGAGGAGATCCAAAAATATATACTTAAGATTATAGATGGAATAGTATGTGAGAGGCCTCTATACAAAGTTAAGGAAGCATTCACAAAAATAAAACTTGACGTTACGGACCTACCCAACAGTGTAGTTCCAGGATCATCCGACGGTGGTAGCGCCATTTTTAACCTTAGATCCTCCTGTTTCGGTGTATGCGTGTCCTGTAGTATTCTAGTAGACAGGGATAATAAAATTCATAGGTCAGAGGCTCTTGTTTCAAAAATTCCTGAGGACCCCCTATCCTCCTTTAACATAACTAGGGAAGACGTCGAAGCCATGCTGGCTCCCCTAAGAGAAGCTCTTGTAGTAATGTCCGCATTAAAGATGCTTAAAGATGGAATCGACAGTGTTAAACCCGACATTTTAATAGTCGACGGCCCACTTATCCCACCGGCAAGGATATGGCTGAAAAAGAGGAGGGAGAGGATTGGTGATCCTGTCAGGCTATACCTCGAGTACAGGAGGCGAATGCTTGACTATGCGGAGAAAATAGGCGTCACAGTTGTAGGATTCGTTAAAAGACCTAAATCACACTACATCTCACAGATATACGGCCTTAAATCTTACCCTGACGTTGCACTCTCAACCCTTGCAGGCTTAGGATGGGGGGAATCTTATCCCTGGCCTCCAATAGAACTAGGGGGTGTAGAGCTCTCCTCAATCATACACGATGATACAGCGAGAAAATCCATAGTGCCTGGGAGGCTGAGCTTTACATTTCTCAAGACATCGAGAGGTAAAGCTCCATACCGCGTTGACATTTCAAGGGTCTTCCCACCATTTACAGGTGTAAAGCAGGTTCTCTCTTACATTCTAAGCCTTTCAGATCTTGACGGGATACCTTTCCCGGTTGTGAAGGCTGACGAGACGGTGAAAATAACTAAGAGGTTCGCACGGGATACCTATAGATCTACGATTAACCATGTTGTTTCCATGTACGCCGGTGAAGAGGATAAGCTTAAACTTCTGCTGGAGCTTCTAGGTTGGATGCATGGTGAGACGTGATGCTGGAACCAATAGGTAGCGTATATTCGGATTATGGATACTATTATCCCGATAGATTCTCTATAATCCTTAGGGAAGGAGTAGACATTAAGCCTGGAGAGTTTCTGTGGATTATGACATCTGAGGGAAAGGTTTACTATCAGGCGATTGGACTATACGTTAAGAGGCAGCCTGCATCGTATGAGGAGGTTATACTGAAGAAAGGGCCGATGGTGATGGATGAGGAAAGGAATTTCCCTAGGGTTGAAGCGGAACAGGTTGGAATGTTAAGGAATGGGAGGATAGAGCCTTACCTTGGCATAATAACACCCCACCAGGAAGTTTACAGGGTGGATGAGGAAGACCTGAGAAGCCTGCTTGCGCCGACTGAGGATTTATCCATCAAACTTGGGAAGTTATACCCTGGAGGAATGGAGATATGGCTTAGAATATGGGACCTCACAAGGAGAGGACTTGTTGTTTTCGGCGGCATTGGAAGCGGAAAAACTACTACGTTGCTCTCAATTGTTTACAGGTTAGTCTCCACTATTAGCAGTATCGGAAAGCCTGGTGGTATAATAATAGACAAGGACTACGAGTACGGACCCGCCCTAGAAGAGGCTTTTAATGCTATACGGGTGGATATAAGGAGCGCAAGTGCGATGCCTCCATTGGAGGCTGGAGAAATATATAGCCATATAAGATCTGCACTTGGAATACACCCCTCCTCTAAACAAGCATTAAAACTGAAAAACGCTATTACCAACGCTGTAGGCGGCTCTAAAACTCCGATAACTAAAGAACTCATTATGGATCTTACACGTGAGTGTGGATTCGACGATGAGTCCACATCACAGTTTAGACTGCTTGCAGAGAAATATCCTTCCGCTAAGGAGGAAGGCGGAACATCTGAATATATAGTTAAGCTTGCAAGAGATAACATTGTAGTACTCGACCTTTCCACCGTTGAAGACTGGGATGAAACCTACTTTAAAATTGGGGGAATCCTTGAATCAGCGTATAAACAAGCCCTAGAGGATAGAAGCTATGGAATATTCATCTTAATCGATGAGGCCCACCTGTTCGCCCCAGAAAAGGGGGGTGTATCCCTTGCCGAGGAAAAGCCAACATCCAACCTTAGAAAGACACTTAAACTCATATCCACCACAGGCCCGAGGAATGGCGTAGTACCGTTCATTGCCACCCAAAGGCCAGCCCTAATAGACAAGACGATTACAACCCAGCTTGGGCAGAACCTTATATGTCACAGAGTTGAAGACATTGACCTAGAAAGGGTGAAAGAGATGATCGGCGGCATAGCGGAGACACTTAAACTCTTCCCAGCCGGAAGATCCATTGTTAAAGCTACTGCCGCCCCCCTCCCAAGGCCGATCATTGTGGACATAGTAGCTGAAAAACACCCTTCATCTACAGGCCTGACCGCCATGGACAGATGGATGCAGAACCCCCATGGAAATGATTAATAAAATTGTATGGTAGTAACTTCTGATGTCTAAAATACTTAGTGTGTCCCTTGAAGTAGTAGACATAAGTAGCCTGCTAACCATGTTAGAGAACATAAAGCTTACAGGTTACATATTATTTCAAGATGGTGATGTAGAGAACAAAATATATTTTGTCCTTGGCAAACCAGTGTTGTTTACACCTGAGAAGGCGTTAGAATCGCTTAACAACTTTAGGGGGAGTGTTGATGTTTATAGACTTCCGGTTAGCAGCATTATAGATTTAATCAGGGAACACTCATCAGAGGTGATTCCAGAGCTAAATATCGAGCTGCTTAACTTTAGAACACTCCAGAAAATAACATTAAATAGAAATTTTCAGGGAGTACTTATATCTGAGGATAAAATGATCTTCTACTCAAACGGGTCAGCACATCTATTAGTAGACATGGCGTCCAAGAAAACAGAAGAGGAGTTCGACGAAATTAGTATCCTAAGAAGCATTAAGGGAAAGATAACACTATTGGAGATTAAGAAGAATTCAAGCCTCAAAATGTTCCACGCTGAGAAGGACACGGTAAGTCTTAAACTTAGGAAGTTCTTTACAGAGATATAGCTTTAGGAGTATAATTATTAATGGTGGCCTGGTTTTCTTTAGGTGTGAACGAGTCTTATAATATTAGACTGATAGATATTAATACAAGAGAAAAGCTGATGGAAGAACTCGCGTCTAAGCTTCTTTACGAAGAAAAGGCAGATATATATGGGTGTTGTATTAAGCTATTAACCGATGATGGCTGGATAAGAGATAGATGGACTGAAAACTTTTACAACATGTACTGGAATGTTAGAAGTCACGGCAGGCTAATAGTAACCAAGGATGACAGATACGATCTCATAGTTCTGTACGATCCGCTTTCCAAAACAGCCTTCCTTCTAAACATGGACTACTATGGATGGGTTAAATCTGTAGCTTTAAGTATCGCCGGAGACATACTTGAAGACCACCATGGGATATTTTCAATTCATGGAGCCTGCCTAGACTATAATGGCATAGGGTTTTCCATCGTTGGGCTTGCAGGGATGGGTAAGACAACGAATGCATATGGGCTTTTGAGAAATAGTAGGATAAGGGTTATATCGGATGACTGGTTTTTTGTTAGACCCCTTGAAACCGGCTTTCTAGCTTTCAGCTCGGAAAAGAACTTCTATATTAGAGCTGACCTTGCGCAAGTCTGGCCTGAATTCAGCGGGTTAGTTAAGAAAGCTCTAGCGGACAAAAAGGGGAGGGCGATAGTTAACCTTAGATGGGTTATAGGCAAGGGGAGAATAATACCAATGACAACCCTAAGAATATTTCTAATACTGGTTAGGGAAAAGTCTGATAATAGGGTTTATTGGGGGGTTGAGCCCGAAGAAGCCCTCTCAATGCTTGCGCAAAATGGATACTATAATCCACACCTCCTAGTAAAAGATGAACGGAAAAAGAAGCTTAGAAGCGAGTTCTTCCTTAAACTACTTGAGACAACAGAAAACTATGCTGTAAACACAGCCGCCACGCCGCATGAAACACAGCAGGCAATCCTTAAAATAGTAGAGAGCTATAGCCATTCAAAGCCTTCCATGATAAAAGGTGAAGGCTGATGGTTAGGAAAAGGAGAAAAGTTAAGCCTGAGAAGATAGTCAAAAGGGCAATGGAGGCGTTTGAACAGGGACTGATAAGCAGAGAATTCTACGAGGAGATACTCAAGAAATACGGTTTTGAACCCGAAAAACCTAAACCAATCCTTGAAGCAGAGAAGGAATCGATCGAGGAACCCGGCCAGCTCAGGCCCCCACTCGAAGAACGCGTGGAAAAAGTCAAAGAGGTTAAACCGGTGGTAAAGCCATCTAAGCCAAGATTCAAACCCGCTGCTCCTAAGATTTCCAAGCCGAAGCTGAGACCTCAAATACCCCACATCTCAATGATAGCACCCATCATCCTGGCAATAATAGCTGTATCAGGTGTCTACTATCTCTACAGAGGGGGATACATCCATGGAATCAGCCTTAAACACGGAAAACTAGGAAAACAAGGAAACATTACAGGTAAGGAGCTGTACAGCTTTGACGAGTTTCAAAGAATAGTTTACCATGTAGAATTAATGAGTAAAGTACAGAATAGAACGTTGAACTACACTTTGACTGTTGATTCCACAGCCGTAGCTGGGAGAGCCTGCTGGCTTGTGTGGGTAAACGCTACTTCTAAGGGCCAGTTTGTGGCGGCTTACAAGGCCATTATAGCAAAGGATAACAACGAGATACTGGTTTCAAGCATAAAATCAGCTGCAGGCCCCTTAGTAAATGTAACAGCCCTCACGCTTCTCCAACAGACTGGAATAGGCCTTTGGAATGAAACCGTTAATTATGCAGGAGAGGAACTTATAACAACACCGTTAGGCACGTTCAAATGTAGAGTCTACAATATAGTTATTGGTTCAACGAACATGACATTCTGGGTGTCGGACAAATATCCAGCCCCTGTGATGTGGAGAAGCGAGACACCCGGCATAGTAAGAACCGCGGTAATTGTGTCTAAAGAGTAGGGAGGGGCTGAAACTGGGGGAGCTTCTATCTACTAATTCGTCTTCCAAACATATTAGGAATGCGGGGAAGATTCTAGTTTACGCTTCATGTTTGGAAACGGAGCGTCCTGAAATAGTTAAACAGTTCAAAGGGTACTATCCACTAAAGGTTTGCATGGAGGAGAGCATTTTCAACGTTGTAGCCTTAAAAATCGCATCTATACTTGCAAGAATCGAACTTGATGAGCTGGGAATACTAACTGTGGACGGTAGTCCCCACTGTCTACAGCTTCACCACGTAGCAGAGGAAGCCCTCAAGATAACACGCTCCAACTGTAGACTAAGACATTTCGTCGTGGTAAAAGGCAAAATAAAGGAAATTCCAAGTATCGCTGTTAAAATATCAAGATACCTATCCAAAGTTTCTCTACTGTTATCCTCCGGTGATCTCCCGGACAGCCTTAAGGGTTAGGTATCTATCATGTCCGGCTATTACAATTACATGCTGCCCTGGCCTCCAAACATCGAAGTATTCGAATACCCCGTATGAAGAATG
Organism: Thermoproteota archaeon; assembly: GCA_037917685.1. Taxonomy (GTDB): domain Archaea; phylum Korarchaeota; class Korarchaeia; order Korarchaeales; family JAOZGB01; genus JAOZGB01. The sequence goes on along the minus strand of JAVCBU010000012.1, from coordinate 97,139 downwards.
GTTAGATCTAAGCATCATTTCAATGTCCGAAGGTAACGCCCTGGCAGAAAAGCCGCCTACCCCCTCGTATGCGTCAGGCCCTCCCAGGATAACTATAAACCCCATTCCAAGCATTTCAGATGCGTTATCAACTGTGAACCTCAGCATTTCCACATTATTCCTTTCAAAGTACGAGGAAAGCAGGCGGCCACAAAGCTCCCAATCTATACTGTTTGAGAGAACAGCTACTGGTGGCCTACCAAGAATGCCGATCGTTACTTTCCAATAATGAACAGTAACCTTAACAGTGTCTAGTGACTGGTTAACATAGACCACAGCTTGTCCATCTATAAAATTCGTCGGCTGGAATCCTAAACACATAACCCCCTGAAACTTCCTAACATATTTTTCACCGACATAAATGTCTTCCCCGGCTTTCTCAAGCGGAATACTATCAACAGGTTCGAAAACACCTGACCCTGGGATAAGGGGCTGTATGAGGCGATACCTGAAAACAGTAATGTTAGTTGGGGTACCGTTTAACGGCTCATAGGCAAAAGGATCGGCAGGCTTATCTACTACTACGTGAACCTCAATCCTAATGTATTCCTGGTCAGTAAAAGGTGTAAGAAGAAGTTGCATCCATAGTAGGATCATTAAGATATGAACCTTCATCAGTTATACTCAAGTCTTATTCGGAATATAATTATTTCTGTGTCTTATATACTGTTTCAGGTTTTCTAAAAGTTTCTCTAACAGGATACTGGCTCCGTATAGGAACAAGATGGTTAGTGGTATACCTACAAATATGGAGATTATAGCCTCGTACCCCCTAAAGCCTGAAATCAGAGACAATACGAGAGAAGGTATTACCGTTAACATTGCTTTGATAAGTGCTGCAACATACCTAAACCACCCAGCCACCCCAGCTATTATACATAGTAAAGCAGCTGTAAATGTAGCAGGCTTTGGAATTCTCTCAGCTGATACAGCGTATATCGTATATGAGAGCGTCACTGCCGGTAGGTACTTGAAATTTATGGCAGGGAAGCCCCTAAAAGCGAAAGCTTCAAATTCTATGGGATACATATAGTCTAGAAGCACATTAACGGTAAAATAGGCTACAATTACCATTACATATCTTGCTAAGATTTTTGATGCGTTTAGACGGCTTCCTGTCAGATAGTAGATTGCTATAGCTAACAGTACGTAGAAAATGCTCCCCTTTGAGGGGGAAAGGTATGCCAAGTTCCCAATCTTCATAAACGGGAGAACTTCCGTCGAGGAAAGTGTAAGCAGGGATAGAATAAGATAGAGTCCTAGAAGGAGGACTAGAAACCAGATGTCTCCTTTTATTTTGTTCAACCTCCCACCACCACACTCGTTTTACCCGCTATGAAAACAGTCGAATACCCCTTAGGAAGCTTCAATGCCCCAGTACTAACGAGATACTTTAGCCTAGAATCCAATATTATACATGAGGGCCATCTTAACTCCGAGACTAAGTCTATATTTTCAGGTTTATCTGTCCACACGTAGAGCTTCGTCTCATGTCTATAATAGTAGGTTACTGCTATAAGCCATGGTGATATAGCTACAGTAGTATTTTGTTTACAATGCATCCCAACATACCTTACGGCTTCAATCTCCGTTTGACTGACTACAGGCCTAATCCTAGGTAGATAGCTATAGTAGAGTGTAAAGGTTAATAGTATAACCGTTAAATTGAAAATTTTAAACCTGTCAAATCTTGAAAAAGCGTCTTCCACCCATGACAGCCCTACACCGGCCATCATCGCAAGTCCATAGCTGAGCATGAAGAGAAACCTTACTGAGATAAGGTGTATGCCATACTCTGATGTCAATGAGAGTAGGAACCCAACCGCTATAAAAATATACAGCGGTAAGGCTTTTTCATACTTCAACCTTTTTAACGAAAGGATTGATAAGGGAGCGATAACAGGCAAATACCTGGTGGTGTATTCTGGAATATCTATTAACTGTATCGACCACTCCGGGACACTTGTTTTAATTCTGAGGAGGGCTGCCTCATTATAGGCTTTAATATACCATGCTATATGGGGATAAAAAATGTACCCCCCTACCCCTACAAGGAAAGTCGCTAGGACCAAAGTTAAGATCTCTACTTTTTCAATTCTCCTCTTAAACAGCATTATCACATAAAACGATAAGGCAAATAATCCAAAATAGACAGCGGCTAGCTGGTGGGATAGGAAGGTTGCTAGAGACAGTACTGGGACAGAAATCCCTCTATACCATCCCCTATGTGAGATGATATAGAGGGAGAATAGTAATATCATACATCCAAACATGTTTCTAAGGTATCCATTAGAGATTTCAAGGCTGAATGGAGATAAAGCTGCAAAGATTACGCCGTACACGGCGGATTTCCTATCCGATATTCTACATCCCACCATGTAAACCCCTACACAGGTTAAACCCTGAATCATTGGTGGGAAAAGTTTAACGGCATCGATAGCAGAAATCCCTGTTAACCTTTTCAAGGCCTTCATCAAGTATAAGGGAAGTAGGGTTGGAAACCACTTTCGAACAGTTTTCCAGTTCCAGTTTTCAATAGTCTCTACATATGCAGCTGCGTCCCAGCCAACAGGAAAGTACCCATGTGCTACCTCCGGTATAAGCCTTGCCATGAAGCCTAGGTAGAATATTCCAATATACCATAAGAAGGGGCCCAGCATCCTCTTAACCTTCAACATTGATTTTCACCGACAGCGTCTTCTTCAAACTGGGATTTGAAGCTGGAGTGCATACAACATGGAACCAGCATGGTCCAGCTTCCCTAAACTGTATTGCGAAATATATAATCTCGTAATCCCCATCATCGATCATTCTACGGGCGGAGATTATGGGTTCCTCGTGAACAAATACTTCAATATTAAACTCTTCCTTATAGCCAAGTTCGTTCCTGAGAAAGACTTTGAAAAAGTAAGGCTCTCCAACTTTAGCGTCCCTTCTAAGACTTTCAAGAGTGCCGTCCTTTCCGACTATATACAATACGTAATAGCCTGTATGCTCTTCAAAAAAAGTGTACTTCACTGCCATTAATGATATTATAACCATAGTCGCGGCGAGAAAAGCTTTTTCGTCTTCCATCCTATCGTGCCTCCTCAAACTTAATAATCTTCCAAGGGCTGAAAATAAATGTTATGGAGGGCAATATCAAAGGACTGATTCTTAGGAAATTTATTCACATGCTACTTGCACTTTTGCTATCCCTTCCATTATACTTAAGGGATATTGCAGATTTACTGTTTCCTGTAAGCCTCCCATGGCCAATCTACTATATGCTATCACCTGGTATAATCTACGCTCAGATCTTGTTCTGGGCTGCGATATTAAATGCTTTCAGGGTTAAAAGCCCAATTCCCGAGAGTAGGCTTAGAGAGATCAGGCGTAAAGCTAGGGAGCTGCCAATCGGTAAAAGAATAGAAGAAATCATGGATTCAGTTGAAAAAACAATACATCTAATGATGAGGGAATACGAGTGGAAAGCAGGATACTTTGGCCTTGTAAACGGGACCATAGGAGTTGCAGTTGCCTACCTACTAGTGAATTCACACGTTTTCTACGGCGTGGTCGCAATGGCAACCACAGATGTATACTCCTCCCTGATAGGAAGCATATATGGGAGACATAAAATACCATACTCAAACGGCTCGCTAGAAGGCCTCCTAGCCGGCTACGTATCATACCTTTCAATTTTAGTATTTCTTACAAGCCTCCCTAAAGCTTGCATACTCGCCTTAATATCGTCAATAGTAGAACTATACGGTGTAGAGGACAATCTAAGCATACCAGTAGCAGTATCCCTGGCGTCAAAACTTCTAGAGGTTGCTCCACCTCTTGTGTAGTTTTTATCCGCCTAAAATCCTCTTAACATTTCCCTCAAGCATCTCAATTTCAGCAAGAAACACATGGCTTGGAGGCCTTTCAGAATCAGAGACAACGCATAGGACAAGCTCCTCACTAATCTTCCTGATGAGGAAGTATCCACTTTCAAACCTAACGATAACCTGCGAGGGAACACCCATACCGCTCCTTTTGCCAGCAGTCTGGGTTGCAGCAAATATAACAGCTGAAATAGCCGAAAGACTTTCTCCATCTACATTCCCAACAGTTAGATATTCGAGGCCATCAGCCGTTGCTAGAACAACAGCTTTAATATGGCTATCAAACGCCATAAGGTTGCTGATTACCTTTTTAATTTCTTCTATACCCATCTATTGCCTGAGTACACTATGCAAGTTTAAATAGTTACTCTGCCACCACAAACCTTCTCGAGAAAGTTTGAATTCTAACCTTTTCCCAGAGCCTGAGCCGGCGATAATCCGTCTTTTCCACTATAATTTTATCCTCAAGAACCCTTCCGTGAACTCTCAACGACGCTAGAAACTCCATAACAGAGTCCTCATCAGGAACCTTATCCCTACAATTGTTTGGGCATCCTGTGCACTTCCTCCAAACCCAGACAGGGTCTGTGCACGCCACGCCATATGTTACCGCAGTAGCGCAGCACGCCGAGCCAAGCGGAATAATACCTGTCTCCTCGGCGGCTCTCATAGCTTCAACTTTAAGGTCCCATCCGTAGATATATCTCTGCGTATCATCAAGCCTGCTTCGAAGCCTATCCTTGATAGGGCTGACATCAACCCCCGCCGCGGCAAGCCTGTCAACAATTCCCTTTGTAACCCTAAACCCGCCGAATACTGCATATCTACAACCGTGTCTCGCTGCAGCCCTTAAAATATCGTAAATCTCAACATCAGTGATCCCTGGAATGATAGGCCTGACAAACAAGGCCGGTACCCCACCGATGGAGTAAACTCTCCCAAAATTCTCCAATCTAACCTCCGGAGGCGTAGAATAGGGTTCAATCTCCTCCCAACGTTTCAACGTTACTACTGTAATGAGTATACTAATGCCGGATAGAACACTACTCTTAGGCACTACAGCCTTAGTGGACACCTGAATCGGATTGCCAAGCCCTGTCTTAACAGCAGAGATAAGCTCAAGGGTCTTATCAGCAACCTGGCCGGGTAGAAAGGGTTCTCCGAGGCTACCGAAAGCAAGGAAAGTACCATTCCTCCCCTTGACAAAATACCTGTTAGCCAGAACCATCTCTACAAGCCCTTCGCCAGATAATTCTGAAACCCTCGGCGTCCAGCCGACGCCAAGCTCCGGAAGATAGCAATAGAAACATTTATAGGGACAACCGATCGAAGGGTGAACGGTTAACCCACAAGGCCTAGGCCGCCTAAAAGTAATACTTCTTCCCTCCATCCTTCAATAACCACCGCAAACCTATAAGATTAAGGAGCAACTATAGAATAATACTCTGCTCTCCTTCTATTTCTCTTCTTTATGGAGTTTATATTTAAATGGTGCCAGGATTAATCTTAAAAGGGTTATGCCGAGATTTGTCGTCCATGAGCATCATGCTCGGAAGCTTCACTGGGATTTAAGGCTTGAGATGAAGGGTGTGCTCAGGTCTTGGGCCCTGCCTAAGGGTCCTCCACTCACCCCTGGGACTAGAAGGCTGGCTGTACAGGTTGAGGATCATATGCTAGAATACTTGAATTTTGAAGGGGAGATACCTCCTGGCCAATATGGTGCAGGTAAGGTTTTGATATGGGATAAGGGAACCTACGAGATTAAAGAGTTAAGCAGTGATAAAATATCCATCGTCTTTCACGGGTCTAAACTGAATGGAAGGTACACGCTCGTAAGAGCACGAATATCTGGAAAAGACGAAAACTGGCTGCTCATAAAAAACAGGTAGTATCTAAGAGATAGGAGATCAAGGTTAATCCTAGCAAGCCTGGTTACATGTTATAAACTGAAGATTAAGATTAAACATTAGCCGAATCGTTAAACGATGCGTTGCAAAAAAATTTAAATTTCACAATCCCTAACGTCATAAAGAACCTGGGGGATGAAAGTGAAATATGAGTTAACCGGGCTTCTGCTAGCTGTAGCTATTCTTTCAATAATTCCCTCAACCCTTACTGTAGGCCAGGAAGAGCATCTCGTAGCAGTACTCTTCGACATCGGCGGGAGAGGGGACCTAAGCTTTAACGATATGGCTGCCTACGGTGCAGAGGTTGCAAAGAACAAGCTTGAACAGGAAGGGTACACGGTACACGTGACAGAGTTCACTCCTGCTTCATCAGCTGAGTATGAGACTCAACTGGCCACTTTCTCTGAAAGTGGCAGATACGACATTCTATGCTGCATTGGCTTCCTTTGGACTGATGCGTTGAATAAGACGGCACCTAAGTATCCTGATCAACACTACATGATTATAGACGCTGTTGTTGACCAGCCCAACGTTATGTCAATAGTTTTCAGGGAGAATGAGGGTTCAGCTCTAGTAGGAGCGGCTGCCGCAGCCGTTACATCAACGGGTAAGGTAGCTGTCGTTCTTGGTATGGAAATCCCGATACTTTGGAAGTTTGAAATAGGATATGCCTTTGGTGCTAAATGGATGGCTAAGGAGCTTGGAAAGGACATTGAAATAGCATATGTCTACACTGGTACTTTTGGAGACCCGAGCAAGGGTAGAGAGGCCGCTACCACGTTTTTGGACCAGGGGTTTGATGTTATATATGCCGCTGCTGGTGCAACTGGGCTTGGCGTACTTGATGCATGCTACGACCGTGCCATTGCAACCGGGAAGCCTATATTCAGCATTGGTGTCGACGCAGACCAGGACTATATTCATCCCGGCTACGTACTATGCTCCATGAGGAAGAAGGTGGACTACGGCGTAGAACTTGCCGTGATGAAGGCTGTAAAGGGAGAGTTTGAGCCTGGAATCCTCTCACTAGGGCTTAAGGAGGGGGGCGTCGGGATTACAACTCCAGAGGACATGGAGATTTGGGCTGACTTCCTAAAGAATGCTGGATATAGCGATGAAGAGATCAACGACATTAAGGCTAAAGTTACCAATATGTACAATACCTACCTCGCCCAGTACCAGAGCAAAATCGACGAGCTTAAGAACAAAATAATCAATGGTGAGATAGAGGTTCCGGTACCGTCTCCAGACACAATTCAAGACCTTAGAGCTGAATACATGGGTAAGTTTACCTTCGCTCCTCCGACTACGACTCCTGCCCCGACTACTACAGCTCCTCCGACTACGACTCCTGCCCCGACTACTCCTCCACCCGAGGAGAAGCCGAAGACAGGGCTGATAATAGCTGTAGTGGTAGTAATAGTGATTATAATAGCCATAGCCGCACTAATGATGAGAAAGAAGTAAGAGTAAACCTCACCTAAATCCCCATCTTTTTTTGGGGTTTATAAGGGCTGATTAGGATGCTTCAAGTTGTAATGAAAGGTATTAGGAAGATATATCCTGATGGAGTTTATGCTCTCAGAGGAGTGAATTTCGATCTCAGGAAGCAAGAAATACATGGTTTGCTAGGCGAGAACGGTGCTGGTAAGTCTACTCTTATGAGAATACTTTACGGCCAAATCCAGCCTACATCTGGTGAAATACTTGTTGGAGGTAAGACTGTCAGCTTCGGAAGCCCCCGTGATGCGTTAAATCATGGTATTGGCATGGTTTTTCAACATTTTACACTTGTACCAGAGTTTACGGCGTTAGAAAATATAACTCTCGGTACGGAACCCGGCGATAAAGGTCTCATAGACCTCGAGGCTGCAAGAGACCATGTCTTAAGTCTAATGGAGGAAACCGGCCTACATGTCAATCTGGATGTACCCATTAGGGATCTCCCGGTTGGAGCTAGACAAAGGGTTGAGATTCTAAAATTACTATATAGGAATGTAAACGTTTTGATCTTAGACGAGCCTACCTCAGTCTTAACACCCCTTGAGGTTAGAGACCTGTTTAAAACACTTGATAAACTCAGATCTCAGGGGAGAAGTATCGTTTTCGTCACTCACAAGCTTAAAGAGGCTAAAGCCATCTGTGATAGGATCACGGTTCTTAGAGGCGGAATTCGGGTCTCAACGGTTAATGCTTCAGAGGTTGATATACCCGACCTTGCTAAAATGATGGTTGGCAGAGAAGTATTTCTGAAATTCGAGAAGAAACCCGTCCAGGTAGGAAAGGAGATCTTGAAAGTTTTAGACTTACATGTTCTTAATGATATGGGGCTTCCGGCTGTCAATGGCCTATCGTTCACCGTTAAAGGCGGAGAAATATTCGGAATTGCAGGAGTACAAGGTAACGGACAGTCTGAACTCGCTGAGGCTCTTGTTGGTTTAAGAGAGGTTGTAAAGGGCAAAGTCATAATCGACGGTAAAGATGTGACCAACGTCCCTCCCAAACATATCTATCAGGCTGGTGTGAGCTATATTCCAGAAAACAGGGTTGAGAGGGGTCTCATAGGTGAACTTTCAGTCATGGAAAACCTTATCTTAAACAGGTTCTATGATAGCCCGTTCTCAGATGGGTTAAGGCTGAACAGCCAGGTTATAAGGAGCTACGCTTTGGACTTAATAGAGAAGTTTAACATTATGACGCCTAGCGAGAAGGTCATGGTTAAATATCTCTCAGGGGGGAACCAGCAAAGAGTGATAATTGCTAGAGAGCTGAGTCGAAGCCCTAAGCTTATAATCGCAGCCGAGCCCACAATGGGCCTTGACGTTGCAGCTACTGAGTTTGTCAGATCGTCTCTTTTGAAGATGAGAGATGAGGGTAAAGCCGTTCTACTCATATCGTCCGACCTTGACGAGGTATTAAGCCTATCTGATAGGATTGCAGTTATATACGAGGGTAGATTTATGGGGGTAGGACGTCCCAGCGACTACAGCATCGAGGAGATAGGTATGATGATGGGAGGTGTACCTGAAGATGAGCTTAGAAAAAGTTGAACTATCATTCTGGGATAAGTATGGAGAAAGCTTACTCCAGGTATTACAGTCTTTAACAGTTATCTTGATAGGGTTCCTTGGAGGAGGAATTCTAATGTATCTATGGGGATACGACCCAGCCAATGCTTATAAGTCGATGTTCATAGGCAATGAGAGGTATGGCATGCAAGGAGCATTCGGCGGACCTCTAGGCTGGTCTACAACTCTTAGAGAGTTCATGTTCCTCCTACCATCAGGATTAGCTCTTGGGATATGCTTCCTTGGTGGAATATTTAATATAGGAGTAGAAGGAGCCTTGTATCTAGGCGCTTTCTCATCCTTTGTCATCGGATACCTCTTACCCATGCCCAGCGGGCTCATCGGAAGGATCCTGCATCCCCTGCTATGCATGTTCATTGGCGCCGTCGTTGGTGGAGCATGGCTATTCATCCCCGCTATTCTAAAAGTCAAGAGGGGCGCCCACGAGGTTGTCACAACTATAATGCTTAACTACATAGCTACCTTTACCACCGAAATGCTGGTTGTTACAGCATTCTTGCCTAAGACCGGAATAGTCCCAGGAGGGATTCTAACTCCCCCCATCCGGGACACCGCTATGGTTCCACCGCTTCCATTTGCTGGAGGGAAGGAGGTAACCTCAGGGGTCATAATTTCCCTTCTAATATTTGGAGCTGTATACTACCTTATGAAGGGAACAACTCTCGGCTACATGATAAAGTGTATAGGGTCAAACCCAAAGGCAGCTGAGTACGGTGGAATAGACGTGGAAAGGGTGACAGTTATTTTAATGGTACTTAGTGGGGTTATAGGAGGACTGGTTGGCGTCCTAGATGTCGTTTTCACAGAGTACAGGTTTAACCAGGCATTCAGTCCAGGATACGGTTTTACTGGTATACCGATAGCTCTAATTGGAAGACTCAACCCCATCGGTATACTTCTTGCAAGCTTCTTCATAGCAGCCCTCCACGTGGGGGCAAGAAGCCTACAGCCAGCTACCGGGATGCCTAAGGAAGTTTCACTCGCGATAGAAGGTATGATAGTCATGTTTGCTGCTCTTCCAGGACTCTTCGACATGATAAGGGCATACATCAGGAGGAGAAGAGTGGAGGAAAAGGAGGAGGTGAAATAGATGCTAGACCTTGGAATAATACTATCCCTCGCACTCGGGACGATCAGATGTATGATTCCACTCTTGTTTGGGGCTGTAGGCGAGATAATAACCGAGAGAGCCGGCATAATAAACATTGGAATCGAGGGGATAATGCTTCTATCAGCATTCAACGCTGCCTACGGGTCTTGGAAGACTGGAAGTCCATACTACGGTTTACTCTTAGGCCTTATAACAGGTATAATTCTTGGACTAATATACGGGTATCTAAGCGTCAAGGCTAGGGCGATACAAGTCGTACTAGGACTAGGACTTCTAACACTTGCCATGGGACTAACAGAGACTCTGACAATAATAGTATGGAAAACATTTGGCTACGGCAGAGCAGTGGAGAGGCTTCCAGCCCTATACACCCTGGCGACAGGTGAAAGAATATCATACTTCCTGCCAGTCTCCCTGATAATGGCAATATTAGCATGGTTCCTTCTCTACAAGACGAAGTACGGCCTAAGACTCAGAGCCTGCGGCGAATCCGCCTTCGCGGCCGACGCAGCAGGGATAAACGTTTACAAATACAGAATCCTAGCCACAACCCTAGGCTCCATCTACTTTGCCCTCGCAGGCGTATACCTCTCCATAGACTGGAACAACATCTTCATAAGAATGATAACAGGAGGAAGAGGATGGATAGCTCTAGCCCTTGTAATATTTGTAAGATGGAATCCCCTGTTTGCAATAGCAGGCTCAATATTCTTCGGATTCTTCGACGAAATACAGTTTTGGGTCTCAACATCACTACAGACAGGAATACCAACCCAAATACCCAAAATGATACCCTACATAGTAACAGTAATAGTAATTGCAATATTCGGAGTTAAAGTGAGAGGGCCCGCAGAAGCAGGAAAACCATACATAAAAGAATAACCACGATTCAACCATAAACAAACACACCCAAATAACAAACAACTATAATCGTTTCCTAATCATCATGCCTCTACTATCCGCAACATAGCTGTTCTTCATTTTTTAAAAAGGCCTATAGCAGGTTTTAATGTGAAGGTATAATTGGCTGCTGCAATCGAGGACCTGGCAAGCTACCTAGGAAAGAGTCGAAAGGCTTCACAGCTCCCCACTGGTTCATGCCCGAAGAGTTGAGAGACATTTTTGAGAAGAAAGGCGTAAAGGTCCTGGAGATGGCCGCCCTGGAAGGCTTATCTTCCCATCACCGGGAGGAAACTAACAGGATCGCCGAAGACCCTGAAAATGGGAGAAGTGGGTTAAAATAGTAATAGAAACCTCGAATCATCCATAATAGGTGCAAGTGAGCACTTTCTACTGGTAGGACGGAAGACTATTTAAGAATCAACCCTCCCCTGACCCCTCTAATATCTTTAACACTTCGCTTACACTTTTAGCCTTTAAAGCCTTAGCCGCTATTTTCTCAGCTGAATCCTTACTCACCTCTCTAATTGTCTTCTTTGCCCTGGGGATCTCTATTGGATTCATGCTAAGCTCGTCTACTCCTAGGCCTACAAGAAGTGGGATAGCCCTGGGATCAGAGGCCATTTCCCCGCATACCCCAACCTCTTTCCCCCTCATATGCGCCTCCTCTACGGTTATGGCTATCAGTTTTAAGACTGCCGGCTGGAAAGGGTTGTACAGAGCTGAGAGTTCAGCGTTCCCTCTGTCAGCTGCTAGAACATACTGTGTTAAGTCGTTAGTACCGATGCTGAAGAAGTCTGCCATGTCGGCAAACAAGTCCATAAGCAAAGCCGCTGAGGGAGTTTCAACCATGATCCCAACTTTCACGTCCTCGCTGTAGCTGACACCCTGGTCGGAAAGCTCATCCATACACTCCTCAAGCAGCGCCCTCGCCTGTTTAAACTCCTCCGGAACCGTAATCATAGGGAACATTATCCTAAAGTCTCCCCTAACCGTTGCTCTAAGTATCGCCCTAAGCTGGAGCTTAAATACGTCTCTGTGCCGTAACGTAACCCGGATTCCTCTAACTCCCAGGAAAGGATTATCCTCACGTGGGATTCTAACGTAGGGCAGCGGCTTATCACAGCCTACATCAAGGGTTCTAACGATTATCGGCTTCCCCTTGAATTTGTCCGCTATATACACAAGCTCTCTTAAAAGTTCATCCTCGCCTGGCGGCCTGTCTCTTTCTGCGAACATGAACTCTGTTCTAAGCAAGCCTATGCCTTCAGCGCCATACTTCACAGCAAGATTAACGTCATCCCTACTACCTACATTAGCATATACGCCTACCTTGAAGCCGTCTCTTGTCACTGCAGGCAGCTTGGCATACTTCATGAGGAGATCATATTCCCTTTTTTCCTCCATGGCTTTCTTAAGATATCTTTTTACCATATCTGGAGGCGGATCTATGATAACCTCCCCACTGACACCATCAACGATAACCCTCACACCAGGCTTTATAGCCTGTAGTACCCCTTTTACACCCATCACCGCAGGGATGCCCATGGATCTAGCGATAATGGCAGGGTGGCTCGTAACACCACCCTTCTCCGTAACAAAGCCTGCAATCATCCGCTTGTCCAGCCCGGCTATATCGGAAGGCCCAAGCTCAGCAGCGATGACAATAGCATTCTCAGGGAGCCTCCTCGCCAACGGTTCAGCCTCCTCCCTCAGATTTCTAATTATAAGCTCTTTCACATCTCTAACGTCAAGAGCCCTTTGCCTCATATACTCGCTCTCTAATCCTTCAAGAGTACATGCCACATCCTCCAAAACCTTATGTACTGCGTACTCCGCGCAAATACCCTGCCCGGTTATAAGATCAATCGTAGGGTTAACGAAGGAGGATTCATCCTCAAGTATCAAAAGTAAAGCATCGTATATAGCGGCTTCCTCCTCTCCAACCTCAGCTCTAACTTTGTCTCCAAGCCTTGACAGGTAGGACTTAACCCTAGTCAAAGTCTCCCTAAAGCGTTCCACCTCCCTGGTTGGATCGTCAACTCTTTCAGCCTTTACACGGAGTTCCTCCTTGCAGTATACGTATGCCGTGCCAAGCGATATACCTCGAGACGCAGGTACCCCTTTAAACCTTCTCAAAGACTACTCCTCTCCAAACTTACTGTTAACGAGATCAACAAGGGTCTTCACAGCTAACTCAGCATCATCACCCTCAGCTGTAATAGTTATTACATCACCCATCTCAGCCCCAAGCGAGAGAACACCCAGAATACTCTTAGCATCGACAACCCTGTCTACACCGGCTTTCCTAACCTTAATGGCTGACTTAAACTTCCTTGCAGTCTGAACAAAGAGGCTTGCAGGTCTAGCATGGAGGCCGACCTTATTAAGCAATTTAACAGTAGCCTCAACCATTCAAGTCCCCTACAGGCATCTCTTCGCGACAAGCTTCCCAAGCTCCCTATACCTGCGAGACCTAGCAAGCTCTATGAAGTCCTTATCCTGAAAGAGAAGCGTCAACTTAGAGAGAAACTGGACATACCCGTCCGGGTTGCTAATTATCAAAAGGAGAATAACATCAACATCAACAGTGCTATCTGGATCCTCAATATTTCCAAACCTAACCGGCTTCTCTCCATAGCCAATTATCAGAGCCTGCCTATAAACATGTTCTACCTCAGCATGTGGAATGGCAACGTTAACCGCATTTGGAATCGAGATTCCAGTAGGATATTTCTCCTCCCTATCGAGCAGAGCCTTCACATAGCTGGGCTTAACATAGCCCTTACTTAATGCATACTCCGCAAGCTCCTTTAAAGCACCTTCCCAGTCATCACTCAGCACTTTCCTAGTGTCAATGATTATATCTTCCAATACGGAAACCCACTGTCATGGCTTATACTACTTAGATTTCTTCTTTAGAGTTTCAATTACCTCATTCACGAATTTATCAACACCAACCATAGTCATCAGAGGAACCCCGCTGATCACAGGAATGTCCTCTGGAATACCAGTCCTAGAATAGCTACCAGCGGTTATAATCACTAGATCTGGATGAACCCTCTGTGTAATACTAGGGAGCTCTGCAACCCTCGCAATTCTGAGCTCAAAGTTCCTTAAACCCTTGTTTCTAAGCATTTGATCAAGCCTACTTCTAACGACATTGGCGGAGGCAGCGGCAGAACCACAGGCAATATATATTATATACTTAGCCATTAATCTTCACCCCTTAAACTCTAACAAACACACCATCAAAAATAACTTATAAATGTTAGTTCTAACAGGTTCAAATAATCAACGAAAATAGGATAAGTCTCAACAACCCACAAATAATACCCTACAATTGCTAAAGTTTACTAGGAGCTTTCTTACGACTTAATATGGTGGACAACCGCCTTTTAAATGGCGTAGATTTTTAAACTACCCGATTTTGATGTATACTTTGATTAACATAAAAATTGCATAAAAATCTAAAACTCTTCCAAATAAATGTATATATAAATATATTGGATGATATGAGCATGTCAACCAGAAAATAGCATCCACAGTCCTTGGGATGAAAACATTTATATTACTAACGTGCTTGCGTCTGTCAGGTGTCGAAAGAATGCTCCCGTTTCAAGTAGAATGGCTAACCCAGCTTATTCAGACAATCCTAGGCTTCGGACCAGCCTTAATGATGCCAATAATACTGTTCCTACTCTCAATAATCTTTAGGCAGCCGATAGGAAAATCCCTGAGATCGGCAGTCACGGTGGGAGTAGCATTCGTGGGAATCTTTGCAGTTCTAGGCGCAGTATTCGGAGTCCTAGGCCCGGCAGTCCAGCAAATGGTTAACCGGACGGGTATTCAACTGGCAGGTTTGGACATAGGTTGGCCCCTAACATCAGCAATTACATGGGCATCCAAAATAGCCCCCTTAATAATACCCATAGGCTTCATAGTAAACGTAATTATGCTACTGTTCAATTGGACGAAAACTTTCGATGCTGACCTTTGGAATTACTGGCATTGGGCGTTTACGGCTGTTATGGTGCAGTTTGCAACCGGCAGCGCTATCCTTGGTATTATCGCAGCTATTATTACTGAGATTGTCATATTGCTCCTGGCTGACTGGATTGTTCCTACTAGTCAGCCGTTCTTCGATATTCCTGGTACTTCGCTTCCTCATACCGAGACCACTAACTGGGCTCCTGTAACCTTTGCCTTGGACAAGATTATAAGGAAGATTCCTGGTATTCAGGATATAAAGGCTGACCCTGAATCTATAAGAGAGAAGCTTGGCTTCTTCGGAGAACCTATGATGCTTGGAGTCTATGTTGGCCTGTTCCTCGGCTTCCTCGCATATGGCCTGCAGCTTAGCAAGGTGTACGAGCTTGCCATCTATACTGGTGCACTGTTGCTTCTAGAAGGTAGGATGATTGGAATCTTGATGGAGGGTCTAATGCCTATTGCGGATGGTATTAGCGAGTTCTTCTCGAAGTCCGAGAGGTTTAAGGGTCGTGAGATTTACATTGGTATCGACGCTGGGCCGGTAGGTCTGGCAAGCCCATCTGCAGTGGCTGCAGGACTGATACTGATCCCTGTGTATGTTGCTATGACTTTCCTGCCAGGCAACAGGATTCTACCGCTTGCTGACCTAGCCATCATACCTGTGCTCATAATGTGGTCGTTGGCGTCCAGTGGCGGCAACCTGATCAAGGGATTGATAAACGGTTTCATAGTTTCACTGCTGGTTATGGCATTTACTAACAGCTTTGCAGGTCCCTTAACTGATGCTGCTAAGGCTATAAACTATGAGCTTCCACCTGGAGCCCAGGTGGTGTCAAGCCTCGACGCTGGTGCTCACATCTTCCCATGGATCATAATGACTATATTTATCAATGCCGTGAAGTTTAACCTCAAGGGGTTACTGATGGGGATCATAGCTGCCATCTTGTACTTCGGCTGCTGGTGGTGGGCCAAGGACATGCCTAAGGTTGTTGCGAAAGAGCTGGAGGAGAGTTAATAATCTCCCCTATCTTTTTGAGGTATAACTGATCTTGGGGCGTAAACTTAGAGTCCTATTCCTGACAGGTGGTAAGTGTAATGAACTATATCCCAAAGTTAGGAAATTCTTCATCGATTCCGGGTACAAACTTGTAAGCGAGGAAAAAGGCTTAAAACTTACATTCAAGGCTGGAAGCAAGCTGCTAACCTACGCATTCGGTACATGGCGTTGGAGTAGGGCCTTAAGGACCCTAACCGTTACCTTTCAGCGTTCAAAGGAAGGATGTAATATAGAGCTTTTCTATGACGTTTCATGGCTTGTTGGAATCTCTTCCATCTATAAAGCTGCTAGAATTGAGCTTGCTAGGTTCAAAAAGTCGTTGAACGCAAAGCAAGTGCTGGTATCTTTTAAATAGCTGTGGGCTCAAGGTTCCATTTTGAACCCTTAGCGGTTAGTTTAATAGTCCCCATTAAGCTGTCCTAGGAGATACTACGAGATTGTTGTGAAGAGTATTAGATGCGATAGCACCTAACAGATACTTGAAGTGGTTAGGCAATCCTCGATAGGTTTTAAGAAATGTAGAAATAACAGTTTCACCTACGTCATGATACGTTACCATTATAGCTTGAAAGAAACCATAGTTCATCCGGGTTAGACATGTATCTTGGGGTTGATGTAGGAAGTAAAAGGCTTAAAATGGTTGTTCTTAACGGAGACTTCACAGTGGTGGAGAGTAAGTGGGTGGATATTTCAGATTTACTTGTCCGCAGAGGGGAAGGATGGGTCGAGCGTGACGCGAATGCGCTTTGGGAAAGAATGGTGGAAATGTTTAAGGGTCTAAATCATGTCGGCGACGTGCAGGCTGTGTGTGTTGACGGTACAAGCGGCAGTATCGTTCCTGTTGACCGTAACTTAAACCCACTTTATCCTATAATGTTGTACAGTGATCAGAGGGCCCTCAGGGAAGCCGAGTATCTAAGGGATAAAAGCCAGGCTGCTAGAGAATATGAGGCTTACCTGCCTATAGCTCCTTACCTTACTATTCCAAAAGTTTTATGGCTTAAGAGGAACTTCCGAGACTTCGAGAAGATCTACAAAATACTCCATGAGAGCGACTATTTTGTCGCGAAGCTTTCCGGAAGTATTGCTACTTCGCCCAATACTGCTGGGAAGAGCCATATCGATGTTAAGAGCTGGGACTATCTGGAGGAGGCTTATAGGGACGTTGAGCTTGACGTGGATCTCATGCCTCCTGTAAAGCCTATAGGCGAGGTTGTAGGATACGTTAGTAGTGAGGTGTCAAGGCTTACGGGTTTACCTGAGGACACACCTGTGATCAACTCTGTTACCGACTCGTCAGCAGGAGATATTGCTACTGGCTGCCTTGCACCTGGCCATGTTAACGTTAACCTTGGGACAACTCTTGTGGTTCATGCTGTCGTCAGTAAGCCTGAGCCTGATATCGAGGGGAGAATATACTATAAGTGCTACATTAACAACTCATATCTCACAGGCGGGGCTACGAATGCTGGAACCATTCCGCTTGACTCAGTCTCAAAAGCCTTCGGGCTTTCCCATGACGAACTTGAGAGTTTAGCATCACAGGTTCCCCCGGGCTGTGGTGGTTTGAGGGGGCAACCTGAATGGGTGGGAACCAGGGTTCCCAGGCCGAACCCTTCCGTTAGAGGATTTCTAACCGGTATTTCAGAGGAGAATTTTAAGCCGGGCTGGATATATAGGTCGTTCCTTGAGGGAAACGCAGCTATTCTACTTGTAATCCTAGGAATCATCGAGGAAGTAACAGGCACTAAACCTACTACCCTGAAGATTTGCGGTGGAGGGTCAAAATGTAAGCTTCAAAACCAAATAATAGCAGACGCCACTGGATTAAAGGTTGAAAGGATCCTTGAAGGTGAGCCGGCGCTCGGGTCAGCCATGCTTGCTGCCTCAGCCGCAGCCAAGGTTCCCCTCGAAGAAGCTGCCTCAAAAGCTATAAAGCCCGCAGACTCATACAATCCTAACCCACACCTAAAAACTCTTTATACTAAGATAAAAGATGAAATCCAAAGAGTAACATGGAAAATATATCAGGGGTGAACAGGATTCAAAAAGCTGTAGTGTTCAGCCATAGGAGAGACATCGACGGAATAGCCTCTGCATCCATCATAGTGAGATTCGAGCAGGTCTCCAAAATCTACCTATTAGACTACGGGTTGGAATACTTTAAAGCGGTAGAAAAGATACTGTCAAAGCTAGAACCATGCAAAATATTCATATCTGATCTAGGACTGCCGAATAGTCTCCTATCAGTGGTATCTCCAGTACTTAGGATGGCTTTAGAAAGAGGATTCAAGATTCTATGGTTTGACCATCACATTTGGCCAAAGGAATCTCTAAGCATGGTAGAGCGTATGGGAATAGACTTAGAGATGCAGATAGGAGTATCAGCCGCGGAAATAGTCTCCCAGTACTACGGTGGAGACCTTATAGCTGATATGCTGGCTAGCCTAGCTCACGAAGGCGATTATCCCCCAGTCAAAAGAAAAGTCGCATGGCTCTTATCTCACCTAATAAATTACTACCACTATGCTGACATACATATCGAATCTCCCGCCTTACTCCACCTGATTTCTAAATTGTCCAAGGGCATACTGTGGGACGCTGAAATGCAAGCCTGCATGGACAAACAAACTCCTATTATAAGGAAAGCCTACGATGAAGCGCTTAAAAATCATTTTAAGGTTAGAGTGTCCGGCTATGTTTTCACCATATCAAGATTTGATACATGCATACCACCAGTCCTAGGGGCCTGGAGGCTTCTCAAACATTCAGATTCGGATCTTGCCATTGGATACTATGATAACGGGGAGATAATAAGTATTAGAGATCGTGATGTGAATGTTGACTGTAACAGGCTTGCAATGAGGTTTAATGGTGGAGGCCATACACACCTAGCCGGGGGAAGGCTACCCCCAGGAGTTGACAACCCAGGAAACTGGATAGTTAAAAAGCTGAAATCAGAGCCTATCCCGATACTAAATGACTAGATTCACAGCTGAAAAGGCTATTGATATATTACAGTTCCAGATTCCTCTGTAAACCTGTACCCCTTCATCCTGTACTCTTTCCTTCTTATTTCATCGCTTCTGAGGAGATCTATCAGAGCTTTAACCAGTCTTTTGTCATATCTTTCCTTAAGGACTACCAGGTCATACCACTCCCAGCATATGGTTTTAAACTCTAAACCATACATTTCAGCCACATATCTCAGGGCAACACCAATGTCAGCCTTGCCCTGGGCCACAGAGCGTGCCACGTCAATGTGAGTCTTCACCTGGTGCCTGTACCCCCTAACTATTTTCTCGATAGGCTCATCTATACCGAGTTTCGAAGCTGCCTGCTGTAGCAAGCTATCTATGATGATTCTCGTCCCCGAGCCAACATTCCGGTTTACAATTTTCAACTTTCCATTTAAAATATCTGCTTCACTGCTGAATATGGTATCCGGTCTAAAGACAAATCCAACCTCTCTCTTATATCCCCTAATCACATATACTTTACCTCTAAGCCAAAACCTGTCGAGGAAGGGTATATTATACTCACCTGTCTCTCCATGAAGTAGATGCGACCCAACCACGTCTGCGTCTCCAAGCATGAGAGAGGCGAGCCCCCCAGCGGATCCAACCCAGCTTACCAGGATCTCAGCTTCAGGACGTAACCTTCTAAGAGAGCCCACCATTACCTCGAGCAAAGGGTCATGGCTTCCGGAAACCATCAAGTCAGGAGGTCTAAATGTTCCTCCCTCTTTCATTCTCAACTTTGCGACTTTCAAATAGTAGTCTAACAGCTTTTTAGCTTCCCTTGTTAATATTGCTCCACCACCTCCTCGACCCCCTCTTACTAACTGGAGAAGCTTGGTTCCAGTTAGTTTTTCAACCCTGGCTATCCTATCCCATATCCTACTATAGGTTAGGCCTAGCTGTCTACATGCAGCTAGAAGAGAACCCTTCCTTTCAACCTCAATTAAAACTCTTGCAAGTGCTGCGTCCATCACTATACTTCCCTTATGTTCGAGGAAAACTTCAACCCTAACCTCGAGATTTTCTAACATCATATTTCAACTATTTATAGGGAATGTTATTAACCATACGATGATGCTACAAGAATCTCCTGCCCTAATTTGAAAGTCTTAAATCTTGATACTGAGGGGAAGTATAGATTAATCATTCAGAATACTATTATAAGCTAGGGGATAATCATATACATGGATCGAAATGTCAGAGAAGTCACCGGAGGAAATTTTGAGGAGGGCTGAAGAAGCGTATAGAAAGGGGGAAATCAGCGAAGAAACATACAGGAGTATCCTTGCAAAGTACGGCGGATCCGTAGGAGTTAAAAGCACTGGTGCAGGAGTCCCTGTTAAAACCGTGCTTGCCCTTGTCCTTATAGCCGTCATAGCTGGGGGAATAGCCTACTATCTGTATACATCAGGTAAAGAAGAGCCTATACCGACTTCTACGCCGTCACCCCCGCCAGAGACCTCAAAACCCCCAAAAACAGAGAAACCGCCTAAACCACCAAAGCCATCTCCGACAACCCCGCCTCCATCGACCTCGCCTCCCCCGTCTTCGCCTCCACAGAGCACCCCGCCTGGAACGCAGACCCCAGGTCAACCGACCATATTCAACTTCCAAGCACTATCATACTTTAAATATAAGATTACCACAACAGCTGCAGGCCAGTCTATAACCCAATATGTAAGCTACAGAATCTCATCTGGAAGCTGGTCCGGGCAGGAATGCTGGATAATGGAGGTAACAATGGAATCCGACCTTGGAACATTCCAATACAAGGTCTGGACCAGCAAGGCTACAGGGGAATGCCTACATGCAGTAATGATAATGAACGGGCAGGAGATGGAAGTCCCATGCGGCCAGGCCACCCAACCCGGCGTAACCCCTGGTACCGGTGAAGCTCCCAGCATAACATACACCTACAAGGGTAAAGAGACAGTTACAGTGCCGGCTGGTACATTCACGTGTGATAAGTGGACTGCAACGGTTGCGGGCGAAACCGTTACATACTGGATAGCGCCAGGGGTTCCAGTGCCCGTGAAATGGGAATCTCAGGCCGGGGAGGTAGTTACTGTAGCAGAGTTAGTAGAATACTCTTAAACCCCTCACATTTTTTCAACATCCATGAATCATAAAGGCTTCTATCCAGAGAAACCGTGGAAAACCATTAATGGGATAATTTCAAGCTAGATTAAAGTTTGTCTAACAATTAGATAAATGATAAGCTGAATATGTATTGGGAGGGATAAAGCCTCAGGGTGCCTTTAACCTAAATCGGGGGATAACTACATCCTTTATCCCTATAGGAGAGTGTTTTTCCCTTTCCCATAATACTTCTGCACCGTCACCTTAATAATCTAGGTAGAACGCTATTTTAGACGTGGACAGGACAGTATTGGTAATTCCCATACTTATCCTTGCATTCCAAATATACGAGCCTGTCTTAATGGTAGGAGTCCCAGATGCCCCCGAGTCCAGCCCCCTTGAGATATCGGTATGGTCGGATAGAGACTATTATTACTGGGGGGAAGAGAACTTTAGAGACTTTAGAGTACCCTATGCAGGGTTCATATACGTATATGTTAATCGGAGGGTAGAAGTAACGATAGTGGAGGAGGGTGAAGGCTGGAGAAGCGAAAGCCGTGGAATATACAGCCTTCCTCAGGCCGGCCTCTACCTACATAGGTTTTCCACAGAATCCTATATGTCCGGAGGGAGAAGCGGCTATGTCACCCTAAAGTTTATAGCCTCCGACAATTATGGAAATACAGCCTCAGCTGAGACCATCATAGACATAAAACCTGCGACTCCAGACCCGTACAAGCCAAGGCTCAGATGTAAAAGCTACTCACCAATCCTAATAGCTAAAGGAGTAGACTCCGAGCTCAAGATTACAATTATAAACTGCGGTGGGAGAGCAGCTGCAAATGTTAAAGCCAAATTGCTGGAAACATCTCAGGTTAAAGTCGTAAGCGGCATAGCAGCCGTAGACAGGCTTGAACCCGGGGAAGAATGGACCGCCACGTTCGAAGTCAGGCCTTCGGTTGAGGGACCAATCCCTGTAGAGGTAGAACTAACCTACAGCTCCGCAGGACAGGGGGTTAAAGATGGCTTCCGCGTCGTAGTCTTCTCAGGAGTCGTCAAGGGTAAAATATTAGAGATAAACATCCCGGAAAAAGTTAAAGTTGGAGAACCGTTCAACGTAGAGGTTAGATTCAAGAATACAGGATCGATCGAAGCAACGTACACCATAACATTCAGGTCAGGGCTCGAAGAAAAGAGGGAAAGCAAAGTTTTAGGCCCCGGGGACACAGCGAACCAGACGTTTACGGTGGCATTTCAAGAGCCCGGCGAAAAACTGGTGGCTATCGAGCTTTCAAGCGGAGGCAGCCGGCTAGACGAGAAGTCCACCAGCATAACTGTCGAAGAGTCAAGATGTATTATAGTGACCGCCTCCTACGGATCAGAACTTATGCCTGACGTGGTGTTCCTTAAGGATTTCAGAGACAGAGTCATTAGGAGGTCCTATCTCGGGGGACGTTTTCTATGGATATTCGAAAAGCTATACTATGCATTCAGCCCCCAACTTGCGGAATTCATATCGAAGCATGAGTTGCTGAGAGCATGGGTTAGGATAGGGCTGAAACCCCTCATCGGGATACTGAAATTATCTTCCACCGCATACGATAAGATAAGCCCGAGCGAATTCTCAGTTCTAACCATAGGCCTTATAGCGTCCTTAGCCATAGGTATGGCATACCTCTGGCCTTTAGCTTTCCTATTAAGAATGAAGATGTGTAGGATAGCTCCGGCATGGATCGTATCAACCATCCTTACATTGGTTTCATGGCTGTTCAAACTTGATCTAATGGCCTCTCTAACGTCTTTGCTGATGGTAGCCCTAACAATGCTTATGGGTTTGGCTTCGTTCAGGATTGCGACGGCAAAACTAACGAAAATTTTATAAATGTATAACGTATATGTATAACAGGATGTGCATGGGGCTGGAGAGGGAAGAACCTGGGAAAAACAGGGATAAAGACAAGAGTGGAGAAGGAGAAGAAGAGGAAAGGAAGGAACTCGTAGAGAAAGAAATAGAGGAAGCCGTCGCCGGCAAGATCGATGAAATGTTGGAAAGGATTATAGAGGAAAAGATAGAAAACCTCATAGAGAGGAGGCTGGGCAGGAGAATAGAGAGAAACATTGAAGAATATATGATTGCCCCTGAGGGTAAGAGAATACTAATAAGACGCTTCACTCACCCCATCCCAATAAGGAATCTTAACAGAAACCTCTACATGCGTATGCGCAAGCTTGCGGCGAAAAAAGGAGTCCCCGTCGGCCAGCTCATAAACGAAGCGATGAAGTACTACCTTGAAAACCATGACCAGATAGCTCTCAAAAAGAGAAAGCTGCAAATACTTAGGAGACTAAGAAGCATAGGTGTCCCAGGCGCTATGCAACAGGATGTCAGAGACATCTTAAAGAAAGAGTTGGAGGAAGAACTAAACAGGATTAATAAAAGGCTAAAGGAACTTGAGACCCCATAGTTTTCGTCCACGAAGCCCACCGTAGCACCATGATCCCTACCTTCTAACCCTATCAGCATGCCTAGAAAATAGGTCTAGGGAAAAGCACGCGCCTTAGCCGTGTATGATCTCCTCTCGTAGGTTAGATGGTATAGCCTAGCCTCCCCAGTCCTATAGTTGTAGACCGCAAAGGCAACCAGCCTGTAGAGCACCGGAGCATTAGCATACTCCTCGCCAGCCTTCTCCAGCTCCATAAGAGCACTTTCAAAAATCTCCCTGTCCTCGGAGACTATCTGCTCGACACCAGCCCACTCTACAACCTTTATAGGCATATCTATAACGTTAACCATCCACCAGACAGGCATCCTTACCTTGGCTTCGAAGACCTAACCCAGCAAACCCGCAAGCTTAAAATATAGGAGGGTGTAGAATGTTGCTAGCTCCCGTAGGCGGGCTACTATGGTATCCGAAAAGATAGCTGGTTGATGTGGGATCCTCCGTAAGTACAAGCTCAGTCTCCCATCCATACCTGTAAAGTCTCTTTTTATTTGAAGTTACCTTTAAAAACATTCAAGTCCCTACTCTATCCGTTATGAGTAGTTTAATGCCTGCCCAGGGTGTCTCCAATGATAGATGGGAGAATGTTAAGGAGAGTAGCAAGCACGATGTTACATACCATGGTTGCTTTGCTGTTCAACCTGGGCGGGCTGCTAGCTGGAAGATTTATCGTGTCCTCTAAGTCTCCACTTGTCTCTTATCCGTGGTTTATCGCTCTGTTACCGCCTATCCTTACGGTTAGGGGAGACATAAGTGGAATATTCTCTGGAAGGATCACTACGATGCTGCATATAGGGACAGCAAGGCCTTCCTTGAGGGGGAATACTGGGGAATACTACAACCTTGTTAGAGCTGTAATAGTATTAACCATTGTAGATTCAGTGGGGATAAGCTTGATATCCTACGCTTTCAATCTAATGGTCGGGCAAGCCTCCCTGGGAGACCTCGTCTTCTACGGTATAATTCCAGCGGTAACATGCATTCTAACGGTGTCCATAACAAACCCCCTTACAACGTTGATGGCTTCAGGCACGTTTAGGCTTGGCTTAGATCCGGATTATCTGGTTTATCCAGCTATGGCTACTGTAAACGATATAACCGTTTCAGCTCTGTATACGACTATTGCCTCCCTAGCCTTAAATGGTTACATGGAAATCTTATTGTTAATCTTCACATTCAGCACTCTGCTTGTTTTATACTACCTGTATACAAGACGTGGCGAGGAAACGTTCATAACATGCGTGAAGCAGGGAGCCCCGTCAGTCCTTTTTTCCAGCTTTCTTGCCACTTTTAGTGGTGTTGCACTTGCAAGGGTTCGAGACGTCCTGGAGGCTAGGTCTGAGGTGCTGGTGATTTATCCGGCTCTTATGAGTAGCCTAGGAGCGCTAGGTTCAATCCTTGGCTCGGTGGCTACAACTCAGATTGCCCTTGGAATTGCAGGATCTGGGATAAGCTATGTTAAATCAATGTTTAAAAATTTTGCCTTGATAGAGGCTTCAGCCATCCCGGTTTACAGCCTGTACGCCTTTCTCGGCTCTACATTTTGTAAGATGACAGGTATCCCGGCAGATTTTAGACTGCTACTGGCGATATCATTGTTTAACAACGTGATTGGTTTTATAGCTATCTCAGCTCTAGCCCTGGTAGTGGCCTTCGGCACATTCAGGAGAGGCTGGGATCCCGATCACTTTGTTATCCCGGTTGTAACTTCGGTGTCAGATGTTCTTTCTACCATGTTGATATTCGCTAGCCTTATGTTTACAGGTTTGCTATAGCTATTTCAACTGCTTTAGAACTAGAGATGCCGTTATATAATCGATCCCCTCCACATCCTTAAGTTTTTTCATGGCTAGGGGTATGCTTGTCCTTCCAGCACACTTAACGATTAGGCTAATATCATACTGGCCCATTAAATAATAAGCACAAAGAACGTTCTGCATGTGGCTAAGCTTCAAAGCAACCTCCTCAGGGTCATACTTGGCATTCACTTTAACCATTAAATGTAACATGCACTCTCCCAGCTTGTCAAAATCCAACGCTATGGTAAACGCTTTAATTATTCCAAGCTTTTTAAGCCTCCTAACTCTTTTTACCACAGCCATGGGGCTCATACCAAGCTCTTCAGCCATCCTCCTATAGGGAAGCCTACTGTCTTTAGACAGCATCTCGATGATCTTCATGTCTACATCATCAATTTTTACGGTAGCCATCTCTGATTGAATACTGCCTTATGGTTTATAAATATTCTAAATTCGATGTCACCTGTTGAAAAACACGCATTGAAACCATTAAGTGTAAGATGTCGTTATGATGATTGATGCATTGTGGCTAGGGTAGAAAGCCCCTACGAATCTATTCTTATCAAAGGTGGAAAAATAATCCCTGGTTTTGGGGAAGGCTATAAGCCTTTCAGAGGAGACATTTACATAGAAGGAGACAAAATAGTGCATGTAGGCAGAAGTATAATCGGGAAGGCCGAGCTCGTTGTCAAAGCACGCGGGCACGTGGTTATTCCTGGCCTTATAAACCTTGAGTGTAATGTCTATAGGAACGCTATGAGAACCCTTGGCTCAAATTTGGACTACAATCAATGGATCAGCAGAATTAAATATCCGATAGCTGGAGAGCTTACATTTCAAGATATATCAAAGCTTACGGCTCTGTCAACGGTTGAACTAGCCCATTCCGGCGTTACAACCCTTGTGAACTGCTATGACATATATCTCGGCCTCGACGAGGTTGAAGAAGTCATTGAAAACATAGAACTTACCGGTCTAAGGTGTATTACTGCGCTGGGAATAGCAGGGGATCAGAATGTAGACGAAGACATAGGCTACCCTGAATGGCTTTTCGAAGGATTCGAGGACAGAATTAAAATAATAGAAGAATCCATAAAACTGTGGTCTAGGAGAGATCTGACAGATGTATGGGTATCTCTTCTTCTACCAGCCTTTCTATCGGTGGAAGGATGGGAGAAAGTTAGGGAGCTTGTTTCTAAACATGGTACAAGGTTGCATGTCCACCTTCCCGCTGCAAAGCAAGAGTATGAGATTTCAAGGGTGAAAACCGCCGGCCGATACATCCAGTATTTGAAGGAGAGAGGCATGCTTAGCAGCAAGACTAACCTAGTTCACTGTTTGCATGTTAACCGTGAAGAGTACCCGCTTCTTGCCGAAACTGGCGCGTCCCTGGTGCATACAGCTTTCGATGACGGCTTCCACGCTTGTGGCATAGCAAGAATAAGGGAGCTCATAGACAGCGGAGTGAATGTAGGGTTTGGTACAGGGGCCTGCTGGGGGTTCATCGAGGCGCTTAGACATTCCGTGCTGGTTCAGAAAGCATATTATAGAGATCCACAGGCACTAACCCCCATGGATGCTTTAAGAATGGGAACTATAGCAGGCGCTAGAGCTTTAGGCTTAAGCGATAAAATCGGGACTATAGAACCTGGGAAGAAGGCAGATATAGTTCTTATAAACCTTAGGAAACCCCACCTTATGCCTAGATATGATATTTACAGTCTCATCCTTTATCATGTGTGTTCCTCAGATGTTGATGGTGTGATAGTTAACGGGGCACCTGTACTACTTGAAGGTAGAATGCAGAATATAAACGAGGACGTGATAATTAACAATGTAGAAGGCATGGTTTCAAGGCTTCATTCAATCATCTTAAAGATGGGTCTGCTTTAATTCCACGTTATATAGAGATTCGATGTGATTCATGCATCACTGAAACCTTGACAGCTATAACTTTTTCTTTTTCTGACTAATAGGAGTGATGGGAGGGATATTGGCTGAACTGGATAGTGAAGTGGTAGGTGAGCTGAGTAATCTGTTCGATGATAGGGTTAGCTTTGAAAAGCTGGAGGCAGAGGTTTACAGCCATGATATAGGTGCCCTTCCAGGGGTTATTAGGAGATTCACAGGGGATTTCAAGGCTTCAGCGGTTGTACAGCCTACAAGCGAGGATGAAATAGTATCCATTGTAAAGTTAGCTGTTGAAAAAGGCATCCCACTCGTGCCGAGGGGTAGGGCAACATCCGGATACGGGGGCGTCTTCCCCCTGAAAGGGGGTATAATCGTAGACCTAAGTAGAATGGCTAAAATCACGATGATCGATAAAGCGAATCTGTTAGTTGAAGCTGAAGCTGGAGCTATATGGTGGAAGATTGAGGAAGCCCTCAATATGGAAGGCTTATCCCTGAGGCTTTACCCTACAAGCGCATTATCCTCCACGGTTGCTGGCTGGCTAGCTCAGGGGGGAGCTGGGATAGGAAGCTTCGAGTACGGGTGGTTTAGGGAGAATGTTATATCAGCTAGAGTAGTCACCCCACAGGCGGAGATAAAAGAGTTCGCAGGAGAAGACTTGGAACTAGTAAGCGACGCAGAAGGGATAACGGGAATCATTACAAGGGTGAAATTCAAAGTTAGAAGAAAAACTGAGGATACCCCCCTCATATTCTCATTTGACACAGCTAAGAGCCTGAGAGATACCCTCCTCCATGTATACCGTGAAAAACTGCCTGTATGGTCTGCAAGTTTCATTAACCCTGGCGGTAATAAGCTGAAAAATCTACTACAACACGGAACGGAGGCATTATCCATTCCCGAAAGGTACACATGTCTATTCATTCTCTCAGACAATAGTAGGGAAGATGTAAAGCATAAACTATTGGAAATCGTTAATGAGGAGGGGGGAAGTCCACTATCCGACGTAATCGCAAGGCACGAGTGGAATGAGAGATTCAACGTTCTAAAGGCGAAAAGGCTGGGTCCCTCCATCATCCCGGTGGAGGCCACAGTCCCAGTTGACAATCTTCACCTATTCCTAGAAGAAGTTGAGGAGGCCGTTGGGAAACCAGTCTACATAGAGGGCATCCTAACAAAGGATAGGAAAGCGGTAATAGTAGGCTATATTTTGCATGATGAGAGGAAGCTAAGCTATACCCTGAACTACACGACGCTGCTAAAAGTTCTCAGGATAGCTTTAAAACATGGAGGAACGCCGTACTCAACAGGTGTATACTTTGTTCATTATAGTGACACAGTACTGGGCAGGGAAAGAGTTAGGAGACTTAAGAAATACAAGTCTAAAGTTGACCCCAAGGGAATATTTAACCCCGGGAAAGTAATAGAGGAGAACAAGCTTTCCAAAATGATAAAACTAGCTGAAAAGTTTGTGTCAGTCCCAAGCTTGATAGCTAAACATACAGGGTTTGAAATAGCCGGGGAGCCTAAAGCCGCAGAGGAAAGCATACGGTGGTTTTCCATAGCCTGTGCACAGTGCGGATCCTGCGTTACCGATTGCCCTCACTACACCGCCACAGGCTGGGAATCCTACAGTCCAAGAGGTAAATGGTACATTGTTAGAAAATCACCACAATACATGGGTAAAATGGACCCCTTAACCGTTCAAAGGCTAATATGCACCCTCTGTGGAAGATGCGAAGTATCATGTCCCCTAGACCTTCCAATAACAGAGAACTGGATATACCTGAGAAGTATCCTGTTCAATGACGGGGTAACACCAAAAACCATGCTTGATTTCGCCTCAATATTGAAAGATAGCCACAACATTCTTGGTAAAAACAACAAGGAGAGGGAGAAATGGGTAGAGTTCAGGTCAAGGTACAACCTTAGAATGCTTAAGAGGCTAGGGGAGAAAGCGAAAAGTATAAAATACTTCGAACTATCGCGGGCTGACGTCATGAAAGATAAAGCTAGAACAGTCTATTTCATAGGGTGCCAGGCATCTATGTTCAGAAGCCTAGCTGGCATAGCAGACTCCATGGTTAGAATCCTCAAATACGTAGGCGAAGATTTCACAATACTAGGTGGAGGCGAGTGGTGCTGCGGATACCCCCTTCTTCTCATAGGAGACGTTGAGGGATTCAGAAGGTTTGCAGAGCATAATATTGCTGAGATAGAGAAGAGGGGGGCAGAATGTGTTGTCTTCACCTGTGCTGGATGCTATAAGACCTTCAAGAAGGAAATACCCGGGCTTCTAGGGATAAAATTAAACTTTGAAGTTCTCCATTCAACCCAGCTACTAGCAAGCTATATCAGGGAAGGAGCTATAAAAACAGTAGATACAGCTGAAAAAGAGGTTACATACCATGATCCATGTGATTTAGGCAGGCATATGGGCATATATTCTGAACCTAGAACCATAATAAGAGAGCTGGGTTTAAAACTCGTGGAGATAGGCCAAAGTTACGAGAAGTCGATGTGCTGCGGTGGAGGCGGCCTCCAGAGGGTTGTAAGAGATG
This sequence comes from Thermoproteota archaeon, assembly GCA_037917685.1. GTDB lineage: Archaea > Korarchaeota > Korarchaeia > Korarchaeales > JAOZGB01 > JAOZGB01. The sequence goes on along the minus strand of JAVCBU010000012.1, from coordinate 67,300 downwards.
ATATAGCTGTAAAAATAGCTAAGGAAAGAGCGAAGCAAATAGTGGAGACCGGTGTTGGGACAGTTATAACAGCTTGCCCGTCATGTATTAAAACATTGAATGAAGGACTAAGCGAGATAAACGTGAAGGCAAAGGCTAAAGATATAGTGGAGCTTGTTGCAGAGAGACTTAGTCTTACACCCCATAACTAACCGTGGAGCTTCGAGTAAAGAAGCAGCAGCCTTAGAGCAATCTTCAAATGAGGTGGAACCTTCAGGCACTCAACAAGGCTTCTAGCACGGTACAAGTCTTCTGTAGCCTCATATTCTTTTGTTACGTATCTATACCAATCTTGAACCCCTTCAAATCTTCCTCTAAAAGCCTCAGATGATATTTTAAGATCATATTCCAACCTTTCAACTGCCGCGTAATATTGCCTCCCACTGATTAGATTATACCTGTACTTTGTTCTAGCAAGCTGAAGGGAGGCGTTGATAGTTGCTTTTACCATGGTAGGCCGGTTCATCCATCTAGTTTCATAGTTGATCATTAAACCCCAATAGGGCTGTTCGATGGCCACTCTATAATCTTCGAGTCTTCTCCAGAAGATCGTATATCCATACTTTTCAGGGTTGTCGTAGACTATACTCCCAGGGTCGACAAATGGTGCTAAAGGTGCAAGGAAGACATCTACTTTACGCCCACACTTGAGTTTATTTTGGAGATACTCATAATAGCTGGCTACTCCTAGCGCCTTCTCATAGGTCTGTTCAGGGAGGCCTGTCATAAAGTAGAGATCAAGCCTCTCAAACCCTAATTTAATAGTTTCCGAAATCATCTTCTCAAGGGCTGTGTTGTCGTATTTCCTTCCATACAAGAACCTAACATCCTCGTAGGGGCTCTCAGGGGATATTTGAATATAAACTCTGTCGGATGTTTTCCTCATTAACTTTAGAATACTCTCATTTACAGGCTTGAAAACCTCGAAAAAAACTTCATTTTGGACATTTGCATCTATAATAGCCTCAAGCACCTTTGAAGCATAATTAACACCGCCGATAGTTGGGTCTCCAACTATAAATATTGGGGCTTCAATGAGGTCAGCCAAGACTTCAACTTCCTCCCTAATCATCTCAGGATTTTTGAAGGCAGGGCTACTTCTACCATAGTACTTCTTATAGGTGTAGCAGGACCCTCCGCATCCTATACAATTATAAATGCATCCCTTAACGGTTAGTACAGCAACGATGGGCTTCTCTACGAAGCCGTAGTATGGTACGGTGAGGAAAATATCCCTGTTTCTTAAAGCGTTTCTTACGAGCAATGAGGGGTCAGTTCTATATTTAAACTCTGATGGGACGTGTTGAATACCGTTAAAGACGATCCCCTTATCACTCCTCCAAGCCAGGTTAGGACAGTTGTTCAGATTTCCGTTAGAGTCTAAAATTTCTAGAAACCGTTCTAATGGTTGTTCGGTGGTGTCACCCAACATTACGGCGTCTACGTAGTCGTAGTTTTCAAGTATTTCTCTCCAGTAATATGTTGCTGTTAAGCCTCCAAGCAACGTCAAACTATTAGGATGGCTTTTCTTTATTATCTCAGCTGTTTTAAGTGCCCCCTGCGAGTGTACAAGCCAATGAAGGTCGACACCGTAAACCTTTGCATCAAGTTTTTCTAGGAATCTTACAGGGTCGAAACGCTTACTGGACAGCATTTTAGATGCAATATTAAAGATTCCAACTTTGAATCCTTTGTCCTCCAAGTGAGAGGCCAGTGATAGAAACCCATATGGGTACATATCAAATACGTAGAGGGATGGGATAACCTCGCTTATAGGGCCACCATACGAGGGGTGCATCCTAAAGTCAAACAGGCTTGGGGGGTGAATGAGGACGATGTCGTATGTCATCATAGAAAGGCTATAAGGTTAAAATTTTAAACCTTCCTTGCTGCTAGGCAGCAAAGACAGCCGAAAAAGATACGATAATCTTCAATTTCAAACATCTTCGAAATTCTTCTCACGATCTCACTCGCTGTATCCATCAATTTCAATGTTTGGGAGAGATGTCTCCATGGAGTGTTTAAAGATCCGTAAAAGCCGATGCTTAAAATTGGTACCACACGGTCTATATAGAAATCCAATACAGCAGCCTTAAAGCGGCTGTCAGGTCTCACCAGTTCGACAATTCCAATTCTACCACCTTTCTTTAGTATTCTTCGGGCCTCGCTTAGAGTGTCGGATCTACTTAATACGTCCCTAAATGAAATTGAATAGACTACTACATCAAAGAAGTTGAATCCACGCCTCCTTGCTTAAACCATTACTCATTTCTTGAGATAGCATAATCAGCAAGGTATATCATTATATCTTTAGCCCTGCTCTCCGGGAGGACGTCTAGCTTTCTCTTAGCTGTTAATATCATTTCCACAGCCATCTTTCCGATAGTTTTCCCGGGATTTTCAAGTTTTAATAGAGTTGAAATTTCCCCCTTGGAGAACCAGTCTAGAAGATCGTCTTTAAGTTGGTATGCCAGTCCAATCATCCTGCCATATTCCCCGAGCGCATCTACAACACTGGCTTCTCCCCCAGCTATTAATGCTCCAATTCTCCCTGCTGCCCTGAAGATGGATGCTGTTTTCAACTCTATTACCTTAATGTAAGACCCAAACCCTATCTGATCTGACGAGCTGAGAAGCCTATACTCCAACATTTCACCCTCACTCATTCTCCTGGCAGCCTCTGAAAGCTCGTATAGTATTCTCCTGTCACTATACATGGAGCCAACTCTCAATGCAAGAGATAAAATGTAGTCTGCTATTAGAATAGCAGATGTTTCCCCATATTTCACGTGGAAGGATTTCTTCCCTCTTCTGTTAACGTCACCGTCGATAAGATCGTCATGTATGAGGGAAGCTGTATGCATAAGCTCTATTGCTGCGGCTGCTGGGTCTGGATCTCCGCCGCCTCCGAGTGCTTCGTGAGCTAAATAAAGAAGGATCGGCCTAACTCTTTTACCTCCTTCAATAGCATATTTTAACGACTCTGAAAATACGCTATCGGGGTAAAGGTTTATAAGCCACTTTACGGCGTTCTCAGCTCTGTCTATGTAGTGCTTAACTGGTAGCATCTTTAATACCGATGCTGTTAAAAACATTAAAAAATTACTTTGGAAATCCTGGTGTTGCAATGAGCCTTAACATAGTCAAGGAGACAAGGCCTAAATTCTTGCTTCTGTCAGTAGTCCTAGTAGCCTACGGTTCATCGATAGCTTTCCATCAAGGGGTGTTCAGCGCATCAAGGCTTCTCCTCACACTTGCCGGTGTATTACTAGCCCACATCAGCGTAAATGTCCTAAACGATTACTTCGACTTTAAAAGTGGGATAGACATTGAAACCCAGAGAACACCGTTTAGCGGGGGAAGTGGATTAATCCCATCAGGTGTTATAAGCCCGGAGACAGCGTTAAAAATAGGAGTTTCCAGTTTACTCGGTGCCATAGCCATTGGAAGCTATCTTGCCTTAATATCTGGTTTTCTGATAATTCCAATAATGCTAATTGGCGCTGCCTCCACAGTGCTTTACTCCCCGTTGATAGCGCGCATTGGCTTTGGGGAACTGGTAACAGGGCTGAATTTCGGACCTCTAATGATTATTGGAAGCTATTACGTCCAAACGTCAGAAATAGACACCCATGTTATTGTAGCATCGCTTATTCCCGGCCTTCTTACATCCTCGCTGCTGTTGTTAAATGAGTTTCCGGACGTAGAACCTGACAGGAAAGCTGGAAGAATAAACATTCCAATAGTATTTGGCCTTAGGAAGGCATCTATAATTTACGCTATAATAATACTGTTTCAGTACCTCTACCTTGTATCCGTAGTGTTCCTAGAGTATATTCCCAAGCATTGTCTACTAGGCCTCTTAACAATACCCGTAGCGTTTAAAACCATTAAAGGTGTAAGCAAAGCCTATAATGATGTCAGCAAGCTCGTCAAGTACATGGGCTTAAATGTACTAATAGTTTTGCTTACTCCAACCCTAATAACCATAGGATTCATCATCTCGTAGAATCGTCTCTTCATAGAATATCCTTTATATTATCTGCAAAGTCCAGGAGTGTGTCCAACCCTTTAATCTCTACAGGCTGTACTGGAATTGTTTTTACAGGCAGCGTACTTCCAAATCTCTTTTTAAACATCTCTACGTACCTTGAATGTATAGAAGCACGTCTGATCCAGCTCTTACAAGAACATTTGTCAGGGTCAAAGACCTGGTTTACTATAATTCCTCCTATCCTTATTTTAAACCTCCTAAGCTCATCTACTATTCTAACTGTTTGGGAGTAGCCAAGCCATTCTGGGATTGCAACTATGTAGCATTTAAAATTTTCAGAGCTGAGCATCCTTAGCACGTCCTCGGCCAGCGTTCTCCAATGGCTAATTAGCGTGAGAGGGTCTCTACTCTTCCTTCTGATTCTCTCCAGGGTTGACTTAACCTTCATGTAAAGCCTAGCAGCATCCCCCAGATGGGTATATAGCTGGTGTTCTATCTTTAGAAGGCTCAGCGAGCCTCCCGCTGGAGCAGTATCCCAAATTATATAGTCATACTCTCCGGAATCCCTCCTAGAAAGTATGTACCATAGCATAAACTGGAACCCTATCCCAGGGGCTCCAGCTATATAATCTATTATCTCACGGTCAACCGGGATAAATGAAGATACTACTTCGTACACCTCGTCTCCGAACCTTTCCTTCCACAGTCTAATAACAGAGTCTTCGTCTATTTCGGCCGCCCAGAGTGGAAGATCCCCAACAGCCCTCGGCTCACTTGACAGATTAACACCCAAAATATCCGAGAGCGATGGAGCCTGGTCGCTTGAAACAAGCAACACTTTTAAACCTCTACTTGACAGCCACACCGCTGCTGAAGATGAGCACGTTGTTTTCCCCACGCCACCTTTACCCCAGAATGAGATTACCCTAGTCAACTCCCCACATCTGCTACACCTGTTAAAATCATAAACCTTTATACCATCCTTGATGGTTATGTGAGATAACATTAAAATATACCATCCAAGTCTTAATGGGTAGATTAGAAATGATAGGAACCTACGAGGTAATCGCAATCCTAGCCATAGCACTACTATTGTTCGGCCCGAAGAAGCTACCTGAGCTTGCAAAAGGGATTGGAAAAGCCATATATGAGTATAGAAAGGCCAGTCAGGGAATATTCGAGGAGGAAGAGGTAAAGGCTTCAAAGAAAGACGAGAAAGAAATACTCATAGAGGCGGCAAAGAAAATGGGGATAGAAACTGAAGGCAGAGACATCAGGGAAATCGCTAAGGAAATCCTAGAGAAAACGGAAGGGAAAGGGAAAGAAAAAAGCTAAGCCTCCAATAGTATCCCTCAAACGTTAATCCTTTAATGCAGCAGGGGTGATAGCTATATCTACAGCGTAAATAGAACCTTTAATCCCTCTGGGATGATGGGATCTAAATAGCTTGTTTTGTACATGCGGCTACAAGCTGGCCTAAAGATATTCCCCCGTCCCCGGGGGGTATATGTCTGTGGAGTAGAATCTTAAGCTTGTCCTTCTCCATCTCACGTTTAACATGGCCTACGATAAGCCTGTTGTATGCTACTCCCCCCGAGAATCCTACTAGTGGTATCCCCCTGTCGTCAGCTACGAAGGACGCTATGTAGGCAAAGCCCTGGCCAAGAGCCTTATGTACCGCTGCAGCTATATGCCTCCTTGGAATGTTTTCTTTCAAGGCATCTAACAACTGGATGAATAGGCTTCTTGTATCAAGCTTTAGGACTCCACCCTCATTAACGTAGTCCAGTTTAAATTCAACTCTCTCAGGGTCTCCATTTGAGGCAGCAGCCTCAAGCTTTATAGCGCCTTCACCCCTGTAAGTCCTGCTACATGCGACCCCTAAAATGCACGCAGCGGCATCTAGGAAGCGACCACAGCTCGATGTTCTCATATAACTTCCAGAGTCAAGTATCCCAAGTACGACGTCTACTTCCACTAGTCCATGTTTAAAACCGTTGATACATCTTTTCATCAAGAGTTTTCTCAGCGCTTCACTCTCCACTTCGCCGTGGAGAAGGCCAGCCACTATCCAGCCGTACCTTCTTGCCGCCGTATCGCCGCCAGGGAGGGGGTACTCTTTTAGGGAGCCCGCCCTCATATACCAGCTGTACCCTCCCAGTAGGATTTCACCGCCCCAAGCTTCTCCTTTGGGGCCGTATCCATAGCCATCAGCAGTTATACACACTATAACACTGTCTAATGGCAGCTTATTCTCAGCCATGAGAGCCGCCATATGAGCATGGTGATGTTGAACCTTTACGTGAGGTGCCTCCATTTCCACGGATAACTTGTGCGCCAGGTCAGTTGAAGGGAATCCTGGGTGCAGGTCGGAGGCTACGAGCGAAGGTTTTCGAACCTTAAATATTTTCATAAGGTGTCTAAGTGAGGACTCCAGGAATTCTAGCCCTTGCAGAGTTTCAACATCTCCAATGTGCTGAGAGAGATATGCTCTCCCAGAGGACATGACTGCACACGTTGATGCTTCCAGCGGGCCAACCGCAATAGCCTCCGTGTCCCTGAAAGACTCGTTCAACGTGATAGGTTCCGGAACATATCCTCTAGACCTTCGGATAAATGCAGTTTCTCCTCCGACAATCTTAACTACACTATCATCGCACCTATTAACAATTTCCCTATCATGTAGGAGAAAATAGTCTGCAACGCCGGAGAGTGTTTTTAGTATATCCCTATTGGATGTAGCCATAGGCAGCCCCGGCATGTTGCCTGAAGTCATCACGTAGGCTGGTTCGGCACCCCATTTAAGAATAAGATGGTGAATCCCAGAGTAAGGCAGCATTACACCAATACTGTCAAGGCCCGGTGAAACATACCGGCTGAGAGGGAAAGGCGTCTTCTTCCTAACGACAACAATAGGCCTTCTAAAACTCTCCAAGAGGCGGATCTCACGTTCAGATGGGTCAGCATAGGTTAGAACAGCTTCTATGTCTGGGGACATAACTGCAAAGGGCTTCTGAGGCTTCCTTCTCCTTTGTCTCAGCCTATTGACCGCATCGTTGTCTGTTGTTTTACATGCAAGGTGGCAGCCTCCAATCCCCTTAATAGCAACTATAAAACCCTCATCGAGAAGCCTAGCAGTCAGCCTTAAAGCCTCCACATCAGAGGCTAAGGTTTCACCACCATCTGTAAGCCATAAGCGTGGCCCACAGTTTGGGCAGCATATCGTCTGAGCATTATATCTCCTATCTCTAACATCATAGAATTCCCTTCGGCAGTCATCACACATTGGAAACTTGTCCATGGATGTCCGCTCTCTATCATAGGGAACATCCCTTATCACAGTGAACCTAGGGCCACACTGGGCGCAGCAGGTGAAAGCATAGAGATAATGCCTGTCGGATGGGTCGTCTATTTCCCTTAAACACTCGTCACAGACAGTAATGTCGGGGGGTATATAGCTTACACCTCTTCCTGAACCCTTAAAACTACTCTTAATTATTTCAAAGCCGCTGTATACCGGAGACTCCTCTAGTACTTCCACCTTAAAGAAACTATAGGTACAAAGCCAAGGCTTTTCCTCCTTGAGCGCATGTACAAATCTATCCACGTCTTTCTTGTCTCCCTGGGCGACGATTTCAACCCCCACGTCTCCCATGTTCCTCACATAGCCTAGAACCCCATACTTTAACGCTGTTCTATGTACGAAGGGTCTATAGCCGATCCCCTGAACAAGCCCTCCCACCTTCACCCGCACGGTGTAAGGCATATAAGCAACATGTTACTTTCTTTATGCTTTAAACATTGCCTTACAAGCAGACAAAATCATAATTTATATTTACAGTGTGCCTCCTCGATACATTGTATCTATTCATTTAAGATAAGCCATATCTAGATAGGTGGGTGTAATGTCCAAAGGGGGCATTGTAATCCTTATATTCCTGTTAGTCATAGCTAGTCTAGCAGTAGTTCCATTTATTCTGGAAAGAATGGGCTTTGAAGCTAAGCCTAAAGGTATGGTTGGATCTGAAGCGCCGGATTTCGAGCTTAAATCTACCAGGGGAGAAACTGTTAAATTGTCTGAGCTTAAGGGTAGTGTTGTACTTCTAGACTTTTGGGCTACGTGGTGTGGACCCTGTAGAAAGGCAATACCATTCCTTTCAAGACTATATAGCGAATATTCTGATAGAGGGCTGGTAATATTATCGATAAACCTTGGCGAGAGCTCAGACGTGGTGCTAGAATTTGCTAATAGGCATAAGATGGCGTGGACTGTTTTACTTGACCCTGAAGGAGCCGTGGCTGACTTCTACAATGTTAGGGCTATTCCAACATTTGTCGTGATAGATAAAGATGGAATGGTTCGTTATAGGGAGTCTGGCTACTCCCAATCTGTGGAACGTGAAATAACATCAATTATAGAGGAAATCCTTGGGGGATAAGAGAATTTAAGCTTTAAGCCAGTTTTAGGAAACCTCTAGCATATTCTTGGAAGCGGTTCTCCCACAGGTTTTGAAAGGAATCTCACCCCCCCGATCTCAGTCTCAAGGAATACCTTTCCAGGATGCTTCTCCATGACTTCCCCAATGATCCTAGCGTTTCCGCCTTCCTTCGTTTTCCTAACCTCTCTGAGAATTTCATCTGCAAGACCTCCATCGGCGATTATTATTACCATTCCCTCATTATGCAGCTCGTAGGGGCTTAAACCGAGAACCTCTGACAAGCCTCTAACCTCGTCTCTGATGGGTATTTCGCTCTCTCTAATCCATACGCTAACCCTCGACTTTTCGGCGATCTCATTTAAAGCCTGGGCAAGCCCTCCCCTTGTAGGATCTTTCATGGCGTGAACCCCACCCACTTTTAATGCAGCCTCAACAGCCCTCCATACAGGTTGCACGTCTGAAACTATATTGGACTCAAAGCTTATCCCCTCCCTGGCAGATAGGAGTGCAGCTCCATGGTCTCCGACATAGCCTGTGACTATAACCTTGTCTCCAGGCCTTGCACCAGCATCAGTAATGACACCGTTGGTAGCTAATCCCACGCCGCATGTAGTTATCAGGATAGAGTCAAGGCTTCCCTTAGGCATTACCTTAAAATCACCCGATATGATTGAGACACCTACTTCCCTCGCTGTTTCATCCATCGAATCAACTATTCTCTTCAGGCTGGATTTGCTAAACCCTTCCTCCACTACTATAGCATCCAGTATGGCTATGGGCCTAGCTCCCATAACTGAGACATCATTGATAGTTCCGGCCACTGCAAGACGGCCGATGTCACCTCCAGGGAAGAAGATAGGGCTAACAGTATGACTGTCGATTGAGACAACAATCTCCCCCCTGTTAACCATTAATGAGGCACCATCGTCCAGGGCTTCAAGGCCGACTCCGTTCAACGCCCTCTTAAGCGTAAATCCATCGACGAAGATGTTTTTGACAAGTTCCTCCATAAGTTGGCCTCCGGCACCGTCTGACAGGGTTATCTCATCCTCCACAAGGACCACCTACACAGAATTTAATAATAAAGAATAGCCTTAAACATTGGCATGGCCACCTCTAAAAACTACAGAGATAGAGAACTCTGCATGCTGATCTCCAGGAAAATAGCGGAGGTATCCTCAAGCCTTGGACATGTGAAAATTATGAACTTCTGTGGAACTCATGAGCACACAATAACCTATTATGGCATAAGGAGCCTGGTACCGGAGAATGTTGAGCTCATCCCCGGGCCGGGATGTCCGGTATGCGTGGCAGACACGGCTGACATAATGGAAGCCATAAAACTCTCGATGGCTGAGGACACGATGGTTGTATCCTTCGGGGACATTGTAAGGGTTCCAGCCGGGGATCTGAGTCTATGGAAGGCGAGAGCAAAAGGAGGGAAAGTTAGAGTGATCTACAGCCCTGAAGATGCGTTGAGGATAGCAAGAAAAACAAGCAGGAAGGTGGTGTTCTTCGCAGTAGGGTTTGAGACGACAGCCCCTGCAATCGCGGCAACCCTAACCCTAGATCCACCAGCCAACTACTACATGCTGACATCGGTTAGGCTCACACCCCCCGTTATGAAGGCACTCCTAGACATGGGCGAGGTCAGGATTGACGGGGTGATAGCTCCAGGGCATGTTTCAACAATAATAGGGTACAACTCATGGAGTTTTGTTGCAGAGAGGGGAATCCCCGTTGTAACGGCTGGCTTTGAGCCTGCAGATGTCCTAATGGCGGTTCTAATAATACTTAAGCAGATAGCTGAGGGGAAGCCTAGAAACGTAAATGAATATGTGAGATCTGTTACACCAGAGGGCAACGTTAAAGCGAAAAGACTAATGTACCAGGTATTTAAGGTTGAAGATGCAAGGTGGAGGGGCATAGGGGTAGTTAAAGAGTCAGGATTGTACCTCAAGGAGGAGTACTCAGATTATGATGCACGCTTCCACTTCGACATAGACATAGGAGAACCGCCGGGAAACCCACCTGGGTGCCTTTGCCACAAGGTTGTAGTGGGATCAGCCTACCCAACCGACTGCAAGCTCTTCGGAAAAGCGTGTACACCCAGCAGGCCATACGGCCCATGTATGGTTTCGGCGGAGGGGGCTTGCAATATATGGTTCAAATATGGACCCCAAGCTGCCCAAGCATCCCCCTCCAAAGTTTGAGGCTTTCCTCAGCCTCCTCAGGGCTGAGCTTCTGGATGGCAAACCCGACATGAACGATCACATAATCCCCAGGGCTAACATCCTCCAACAAACTAACATTGACAGTCTTCTTTGTACCCATAAAGTCAACCAGAGCCTCCCTTCCCCTAACCTCAACCACATAGCCGGGAATCGCCAGACACATATGTAAGGTAGCACCCCCTATCATTATTTAAACATCACCAGCCATAGAACACCCTACATGAATAGTCATTTTAAAACCTTCTATGTGGTGTAAATCGTATGCATGGTGAACCGTTAATACTTGTAGCGGGAGTAGGCAACGAACTAAAAGGAGACGATGCCCTAGGCCTCCACGTTATCCGACTACTTGAAGATAAAGGTTTACCTGAGAACGTTAAAACCAGATGGTACGGGACAAGCATTATAGACCTGATCTACGATGTGGAAAACGTGGATTGCCTAGTAATAGTCGATGCAGTTGACCAAGGATTGAAGCCGGGCGAGATCTTTGTGAAAGAAGTCGCCAGAGAAGATATAATAGAGGTTAAAAGTGAAAACTCCAATTTACTGTTTTCAATGTCCTATCATGAATTCGACGTGGAAAGCCTCCTTGCCCTACTTAAAGCTCTGAACAAGCTGCCATCCAAGGTTATCATAGCTGGGATCCAACCTAAGGACACATCCGTGAGGATGGAGATTTCACCAGAGATTAAAGCCTCAATACCAATATTGGAAAACATGCTCAGGAGTAAAATAATGAACCTTATAATGCAACTCCAGAGATAGGAAGATTTGATTCACGCTCCTTACAAGTTAGACGAAATCTAAAATATCATATATTGTTTGACGTTGGCCTTCTCAACGGAGAAGTACACCTTAAAGCCGTTTCAACAGGAATGCGGGTACGAGATGCATGAACAAGTTATGTGAAAGTTAGAAATGTTTTTTCCAACCTTAAAACTTTTAATTTAAGCTATTTATTGTAATATTTAAATAAATAAAAAATATGATTAAAATAAGTAAGACTCATGGAGATACTACTTATTTAAAACTTCTTAAATTCGATTACCCACAAAATGGAAAGCTTTATAAGAAGCACGTTATCGAAACTCACGATACAAATGAAGGTAACTAGGAGAAGCTTCCTAAAAACCGGACTTGTCTACGCAGCCATCCTCTCCATGTCCAAACTAGTAAAAGCTGATGAAACACTGATTCTAGCTGCAGACCAGGTCAAGAAAATGCTGAAGACAGGCCAAGGATTGATCCACATAGTGTGGATTCAGGGGCAGACATGTAGCGGGGACAGCGTAGCTCTCCTTAACTCTGTAGATCCCAGCATAGTAGATGTACTCATAGGCCAGGTTAAGGGCGTCCCTGAGGTGTCTCTGGACTATCACGCTACATTAATGCCCCAGTGGGGTGTAGACCATCTCGAAGGCCCAGAAGGACCCACAGCAATCGAATGGGATGCCAATAGAATAATAGAGCGTGCATATGAAGGCGCACTAGATCCCTTTGTTCTGGTGGTTGAAGGATCGGTTCCCACCGAAGATGAGGCTAAGGCTGCCGGAGGTTTTTACTGCTCGATAGGCGAAAGAGATGAAAAGATCTATTACATGGAAGACTGGGTTAAAAACCTTGCCTCAAAGGCTGCAGCGGTTGTTGCAATTGGGACATGTGCGACGTATGGTGGAATTCCAAGTGGAACCCCTAATCCAACCAAGTCAAGAGGGGTATACGATGTCCTAGGCCATGACTGGAAGAGCGCGCTTGGGCTGCCAGTCATTAATGTCCCAGGATGCCCCGCAGGAGGGGATTGGCAAGTCAAAACAATAGGTCATCTACTACTAACGGTTCAGGGTCTTCTCCCACCTCCAGAGGTTGACGAATATCATAGGCCAATCTTCCTGTACGGAGAAACAGTCCATGAAACATGCTCAAGAGGAGTCTACTTCTCTCTTGGAGAGTTTTCAAAGAACTACGGCGAACAGTTCTGCATGTTCGCATTAGGATGCAAGGGGCCAGTAGTACACTGTCCAATGAATAAATTGGCATTTGTTGAAGGAGTAGGAATGTGTACCGAGTACGGGTCACCATGTATAGGATGCACAATGCCCGGCTTCCCTGATGAACCGTATGCTCCCTTCCTGAAAGAGCTTCCTGAGCTAGCTCTACCGAAAGAGACTCCCACGCCAGTTCAGGTTCCAGCTCCGAAATCCCCCGCGATCGCTGGTGCGATAGCGGGAGCTATTGCAGGTGGAGCTATAACTTATTATCTCACTGGTAGGTCTAAAACAACCGGGAAACCCCATGAGGAAGCCGAAAAGGAATCCGGGGAAGGAGGTGAGTGAAGATGGGTAAAGTTGAGTTGATTCTAGATCCTATCACAAGGATTGAAGGCCACATGGCAATCCATGTGGTTATGGACGCAGATGCAAGGGTTATAACTGACGCTCATAGCTATGCTACGATGTTCAGAGGGTTCGAGATAATACTGAAAAACAGAGACCCGCCGGATTCAATATTCATAAATCAGAGAATATGCGGTGTATGCCCCGTTCCTCATGCCTATGCGGCTGCTTTAGCTAACGACATGGCCCTTCAAACCAGCCCTCCCCCACTTGCAATAGTGCTCAGAAACCTTACGGATGCGGCTGAAATCCTATATGACCACCCAATACACCTATTCCAGCTTGCTGGACCAGAATATAGCTCAGCTATAGTCTCAAAATTTAACAGGGCATGGTGGGATGCCGCAAGCCAGTTCACATGCGAGAACAGAGATATCCACGGCTACAGTACGATGGCAGAACTTATGGCGGCTCTAACCCCGTTCAAAGGTGCATTATACCTGTATACCCTAAAGTTAGAAAGACATGCGAGGAAGCTTGCATCTCTGCTCGGGGCCAAGCATCCTCACGTAAACACCTTCATCCCTGGGGGAGTCGCAAGAACTTGGACCGCCAATGAGGCAGAGCAGGCTCTGAGCATGGTTATGACCCTCGCAGGATTCTCAAAACTTGTTGTTTCAGTATGGGATGATATAGCCAGATTCCTTTACGAAGTGGGATATGAGTGGGCTGGTGCAAGGCCTGCAGACATGATAGCCTACGGTACCATTGATGACCCTGAGGAGTATGATGGTAAATATGAAAACATGTCAAGATGGGGTGACAAAAGACTATTCCCCCCGGGAATCGTTCATGAAGGTAAACTTGTAACCCACGACCTTCTAGAGGTAAACCTCGGAGTCAGAGAGTTCGTTAATTATAGCTTTTACGAAGAATGGCAGGGAGAGTTCGACAAGGACCCCGTCGGAAACAGTCTTGATAAGAATCATCCATGGAATAAGGAAACTCTGCCGAAGCCACAGTCTAGGGATTGGAATGGGAAATACTCTTGGGGAACGACTCCAAGATGGGTTAAGGATGGTAAAATGTACATAGTAGAAGCTGGGCCGATTTCAAGGATATACGTTTCAGCATTAGCTGGTTTAACAAACTTTGACAGTCCATACTCGTCGATTCATACAGGTAACGGCTCAGTAAGAATATCCCTCCCAGAGACCAAGAGTGAAATGCTACCAGCTGAGCTCTGGGAGCCTATGGAATTCGAGTGGGAAGTTCCCTCTCTAAGCAAGGATGGCATCCCATATATAAACACAATTGAAAGACTCAGGGCTAGAGCTTACAACCACGCCTACTATGCTGCTGGAGCCCTATTAGACATACTGCACATGATTGACTACATGGGTAAAGGAAAGACAAGTGTCTGGGAACCATTCCAGAGGCCAAAGTTCTCAATGGGCGTCGGCTTAAATGAGGCTGCAAGGGGTGCTCTCGGCCACTGGATAGTTGTAAAAGACGGAAAGATTCATAGGTACCAAATAATCACACCAACTGCATGGAACATATCTCCAAGAGACCCCAACGGTAATCCAGGGCCTGTCGAATCTGCTGCAACAGATTCCCCGGTAACCGAAGACCACGGGACACCTGACAACTGGGTGGGAGTAGACGCCATGCGTGTGGTAAGAAGCTACGACCCATGCCTAGCTTGCACAGTCCACATGTTTCTTGGGAACAGGCTTCTCAGAACAGCCGTTCACGGGCCTTTATGCAACCTATAAGCTGGTGATAAACAATGGACAACCACCCCTCAAAAGTTGGAAGAAGAACCCTGCTAAAGGCCGCAATCTCACTCCCACTACTCATATTTTCAAAAACCGTAAGAGTTAAGGCCGGAGAGACGAGGTATTCAATCCTATACGACTCAACAAAATGTATCGGTTGCAACGCATGCCACATCGCATGTAAGACTAGGAGAGGCTTCCCACTGCTTGGAATGGTTGAAAACAGGCTTTCAGCCGTAAACTGGCTTTACGTCGCAGGAGTTGAAGAACCAGGAAAGCCGCCGTTCGCCAGACATTCCTGCATGCACTGTGAGGATGCAATGTGCCAGCTCGTATGCCCCGTGGAAGCAATAAGAAAGTGGAATGGCCTCGTGTACATAGATCCAGGGAGATGCATAGGTTGCCGCTACTGCGTTGAAGCCTGCCCATTCGGAGTACCACAGTTCAACGAGGCCGAGGGGTGGGGTGAGCATGCCCCCCCGAATGTTACAAGAAAATGCGATGGATGTTTCGAGTTCATCCAACAAGGTAAAATCCCAGCATGCGTCGAAGTCTGCCCCGCTGACGCTCTAAGATTCGGGGAGAGAAACGAGATGGTTGCTGAGGCGCAGAGAAGAGCGTCGAGCAAGGGGCTAACCATATACGGCCTCGACGAGCTAGGCGGCCTTGGAGTAATCTACCTGTTCCCCGCAGGGTTCGACCCAGTAAAGGAGGGAGTTTTCCCCGAAGTGCCGAAACAATATCCAAAACAAGTTTCACGGGGGATGCCATCATTAGCCGCCTCAGGAATTGTAGGACTTGCCCTGTTCTCAATACTATCAAGGGGAAAGGAGGGTGATGAAGAATGATGGTATGGGGGTGGATGGTAACCATATACCTCTTCCTAGGAGGGCTGAGCGCAGGCTGTTTTGCATCATCCGTATGGCTGTACCTGAAATCCAACGGCAAGTACTCTAGGACAGCGGAATGGGGGGCCTTCTGGTCATGGGTTATAATAGCCCTCGGTATAATCCTGCTTGTACTAGACCTAGGTAGGACAGAGAGAGCTTTCAACACAATGATACACCCACACCTGGTTTCCCCAATGAGCTGGGGATCCCTTATAATAGTTGGATTCATGATACTTTCACTCGCGTACTGGCTAACTTTCACGGAAATCCCTGAAAAACTCGTCAAGATAAGCCTTAAACCACTGAGAACTCCAATAGGGTACCTAGGAGTACTGCTGGCGTTCATGACCGGTGCCTACACAGGGATCCTTCTAACTTATGGTAGAATGCCTCTCTGGTCTTCTCCAGCACTTCCCCTTCTCTTCCTAGCATCAGCTCTCGCGACCGGATACTCACTATTCATGGGTATAACACATGACATAGGAGAGGTTCCAGGGGGACTTAGAGCTAAACTTGGAAGGAACGAGGTAATTCTTGCCCTGATAGAACTTATAGCTGTTGCAATATACCTATCTATGGTTCCATCAGTTGCAAGGCAGTCCCTACTGAGCCTGTCTGGGTACGGTGCAATATTCATAGCAGTGTTTCTAATCATAGGCCTCACCATAGGGGAAATCATACTGCCTATAGTAGAGTCTAAAGCTGAGAGCGGCGCGATACTTGGGCTATCTATTCTACTAACTCAGATAGGCGGAATAGCCCTGAGATACGTCATAGTTTTCCTTGGTCAGTCCCTCTAACTTTCCCTTCTTTTTCTAATCTCTACCCGGGTTTTGGAGATAGTTAAAGCCCCGAACCAAAAATCTTCATGGGGAAACTATAAGGGTTCATTGAGATAACATCCAAGACGAATTTGGCTGGAACTATAGACTTAAATATATGGAATAGGATTCTCCTACTCATAATGAATGAAACAAACCTTCTCGCCCTATCACCTGCAACTAGAAGTCTTGAAAGCGGCTCTAACTCAGGCTCATACAAGTGTGGAGTGCCCTGCCTAATCACTTTGTTGGCTATCGCTGATGTAAGCATCGCTAGGGGTATCCCCCCACCATTAACAGGCATAACCGCACCAGCGGCATCACCAACGAGTAAGCATTTAACTCCTGAGATACCCTCGAACATCCCACCCACCGGAAGAAGCTTCCCATGAAGAGAGCCCGAAGGCTTTAGCCTGTAACTCTTAATTGTTAAAATATGTGCTTTTCGGATATTCATTTCTCCAGTGGCCGGTGGAAACCCTACTCCAGCCCTTCCAAGTGTCTTGTTTAACGGTATTACCCAGCTGTACCCTCCTTGAATGTTTTTTGAAAATCTCATGTAAATCTTTTCCGGATCGAGGTTATGCTTCACAAGCTGGGAAGTAGCTATGGCTATCCCCTTATGCGTTATCATGGGGCCAGTATTTAATGATAAACCAACCTTAGAAGGATACCCGTCAGCCCCTATTATAAAGCGGCTTCTAATGGTTAAGCCATTGCTAACTTTGCTAATGATAAGGTCTTTAGCAAATACGCTTCCAAGATATCTGCTTCCGAACATTATCCTGCAACCATAGCCTAAAGCCTGGTCTACGAGGAGATTTATAAGCCTCTTTCTACTTATAACAACCCCCTCGAAATCGAATATGAGCCTCCTATCATCAAGATCTAAAACTATCTCGTGGGTTGTATTAGATTGGACTTCCTTATCATACAACCATGATCTTATAAGCTTTAATTCACCGTCATACATGGGAAGCACCCTAGAGAACGCCTCAAATCTTGGCAGGTACTCTCCACAGACGGTGGGGTTCTCGGGGGACTTTTTTCTCTCGATGACCGCAACTTTGAACCCATCCATGGATGCTAGGAGCGATGCGAAGGAGCCTGAAGGTCCGCAGCCGACCACTAGTATATCGACATCCAGCATAGTATCAAGATAAGAGCTTGAAACAATTAAACATAGCGCCTATCAATGGAGAATTAACAATCCCGTAGATATGTTTAGGCATTCTGCCGTCAAGGACAAATGTAGCTTTGTTAGTCGGTAATTTTTTAGTTTTCCAGTTATCCTTAATCCTTGATGAAGGATCTGGCAGTGTTCGTTGTTGAGAAGGCCCTTGAGATGGGTGCAGAATACGCGGACATAAGGATTGAACTCGTAGATACCGTGAGGCTTAAGATAAGCAACGGTGTTGTTGAGAAGTCTCCTATTGGATATAGCGTGGGAGCTGGAATAACAGTACTATCTAACGGGTCATGGGGGTTCTCTACATCCACAAAGCTTGATAAGGAAAGACTTCTGGACGCTGTTGAATTCGCTGTTAAAGTTGCTAAATCGGTGGGTGATAGGACAAAGGAAAAAGTCAAACTTGTCGACGTAGAGGCTGTGGAAGATAGAATCGTTAAGCTTGGCAAGAAGAAGCTCTCAGACATACCTGTTGATGAAAAACTAGAATTGGCGCTGGAAGCCGACAGGAGAATGAGAAACTTCGACCCCAGGGTAAAGACGGGTGAAGTAACCTATACGGAGTGGTATGGTAGAAAAGTCTTTTACAGTAGTCTTGGCAGCTACATAGAATGGGAATTCTCGAGATGCTACTCATCTTTTAACGCCGTTGCAAGTGAGAACGGCAAGATACAATCATTTATAACGAGAATTGCACACTACGGTGGATATGAGGGCTTCGAGTCTCAAAAACCCCTGGAAAAGGCTTTAGAGGCGGCAAGGAAGGCTTGCAACCTCCTGAAGGCCGTTCCTGTTAAGGGTGGGAGATACACGGTCATAGCAGACCCTGAACATATAGGTGTCTTCGCCCATGAGGCGGTTGGACACGCTTGCGAGGCAGATCTTGTAATAGCTGGCGAATCTGTGCTTGCTGGCAAGCTCGGAGAGAAAATAGGCTCAGACCTCGTAACAATATATGATGACTCCACAATTGACTGGTGGGGATCCGAAAAATACGATGATGAAGGCGTTAAAACGCAGAAAAGGAAACTAATAGATAGGGGGGTACTCGTCGGCTACATGCTTAACCGAGAGTCCGCCGCAAAACTTGGGATGAAACCAAACGGCTCAGCAAGGGCTATGACCTTCAAACATAAGCCTATAGTAAGAATGAGCAATACATATATAGCCCCAGGCGACTACAACTTCGAAGAACTTCTCGAAGACATAGAGCTTGGAGTGTACGTTAAGGGAAGCAGGGGTGGCCAGGTTAATCCCGCTGTTGGAGGGTTTCAGTTTAACGCTCAGGAAGCCTACCTTATAGAGAAGGGTGAAATCACTAAACCATTACTGGATGTCTCACTTAGCGGGGTAATCCTTGAAACCCTTAAGAACGTTGACGCCGTGGGCAAAGACTTAAGTCTAGACGTAGGATTCTGTGGAAAAGACGGCCAAGCCATCCCAGTCGGTGACGGAGGCCCCCATGTTCGTATAAGAAATGTTGTGGTAGGTGGTAGAGCATGAGCCTAGTTGAGCTCGCGGTTAAGGCTGTAAAACTTGCAGAAATTAAAGGAGCAGATGAAGCTGAAGCATATATTTCAGCAGGTAGAAGCGTATCAATAGTTTTCGAGAAGCTTAACGTTAAGTATGCAAATCAAAGCTACGACGCAGGTATAGGGGTAAGAGTGGTTAAGAATAAACGTGTAGGGTTCGCCTACGCTACTAAGCTAGACATGCAGTCGGTGGAAGCCGCCATTGACAAGGCCTTAAGAATAGCTTCCAGGAAGCCTGAGGACAAGTCATGGGTTTCGATGACGGAGCCGAAACCCCTCCCGAAGGTTAAGGGCCTATACGATCCTGAAATAGAATCATTAGACGCTGACGACACAATGAAAATCAGCATGGAACTTATAGACAATGCTAAGGTTGACAAAAGAATCGTAGCTGGAAGCGGCGGGGCTGGATATGGATTCTCAGAATATACAATTGCAAACAGCCATGGCGTGGAAGCATCGGAGAAAGGAAGCTTCATATATGCCTCCATATATCTAATTTCAGCCCAGAACGGTGAAACAGGGATGGGCTACGATTTCGAAGCATCTAGAAGCCTTAAAGAGTTCGACCATGTAAAACTGGCGAGGGAGGCGGCTGAGATGGCTCTCTCACAACTTGGTAAAAAGCCTATAGAAACAAGGGAGATGGAAGTAATCCTTCATCCATTCGCCGTATCATCAATCCTAGAAGGCATACTTATCCCGGAGCTGTCGGGAGACAATGTGTATAAGGGGAAAACACCTTTCGCAAGGCTTAAGGGAGAAGCCATCGCCTCCAAGAAGCTTACAATAATAGATGATGGAACCCTCACCGGAGGCTACAGTTCCTCACCGTTCGACGGCGAAGGACACCCAACCATGAAAAAGCCTCTAATAGAGAACGGAATTCTAAAAAACTACCTATACGATACCTACTGGGCGAATAAGGCAGGAGAGGAAAGCACGGGAAATGCTAGGAGAAACTATAATAGTGAGCCTTCCATCGGCCCGACGAACCTCATAGTAGAGCCAGGCATGAAAAGCTTCCAGGAGCTTGTCTCCGAGATAGAGAACGGCATCTACGTTATAAGTCTCATGGGAGTACATACCGCGAACATCTCATCAGGGGAATTCTCAGTGGTGGCCTCGCCAGCCTACACCATAAAGAATGGCGAAATAGAGAGCCCGGTGAAGCAGGCTATGATCGCTGGGAACATGAAAGACCTAATCCGGAAGGTCGATGAGGTAGGTAGGGAAGTTAAAAAAGTGGGGAACATACTAACCCCACACCTAAGAATAAAGGGAGTAAAGGTCTCAGGATAACAGTATGCTATGACTTCCAAAGGCCGTGGAGGTTACAGTACTCCCTTGCCCCTATTTTTTCACCATCAACCTTGAATTCTGCTTCCGGTTTTTCACCAGGCTTTAGGAATCTAATGTATACTCTATTGTCATCTGTAACCATTATCCAATTGATGTAATGGTTCTCCTCCATGGGGTGAGGTATAGAACCAACCTTTATTGTTGCAACATTTTCCTTTCTTTCAATAACCGGTACATGTTTTTCCATACCTGACTCCTCGGTTTTCTCTTTTAACAGTTCCATCGGCTGACCGCAGCATACGAGAGTTCCAGCACCAGCCTTTAAAACCATTATCATATTTCCACAGATGTTGCATCTATATATCTGCATCATCTCAGTCATAATTTCATCACACGATTTAACCCTACTTACATTTTAATATTCCTTGATTAATGCCAGTATTTATAGCTATGAGCTTTGCTTGACCATAGAGACTAGTGCTTTAACCTTCTCTATGTTTACTCTTCGTCCTCTCTTGAAATAGGTTCCCACTATAAAGCCATCGCATATTCGAAGATACGAGGCTATATTTTCAGGAGTCAACCCGCTGCCAACAATCACAGGCTTGTCTCCCACAGCCTCCTTTACAATCTTCACCTTTTCAATCCGTGGAGGCTTGCCGGTCGCTTCACCAGTAACTATTATTGCATCGGCGAGAGACCTCTCGGATAGATCCCTCGCTTCATCCTCTAACGGCCTTTGAACTATCCTCCCGGCATGTTTAACATCGATGTCTGCAAACACCTTCACCCTACTATTAAGATACCTTTTTAACCTCTGTAGCAGGTGTGCTTCGCCTTCAATGTATCCCTGGTCAGTAATATAACTTCCAGAGAGAATATTCACTCTTATGAACGACGCTTCTGTCACATGGGCTATAGATAGTGATGACCTCCAATCGTTTCTCAAGACGTTAACCCCCACAGGTATATCTACAGCCTTAACAACGTGCCTCACTATAATAGCCATAGCTGCTACCGTAAACGGGGGAACCCTCCTCGGATAGTAGGGCGCATCTCCATAGTTCTCTATTATTATTCCATCTACTCCTCCATTACACAATGCCTTGGCATCGTCTAGCGCTGTCTCTATTATTTCGTCCATCTTAAGCTTGTGAAGAGGGGCGCCTGGGAGTGGCTCGAGATGAACTACCCCAATGAGGGGCTTGTCACATTTAAAAAGCTCCCTAATCATCATATACCACCTATAAAATCTCCATATCCTATTACCCAGCTTCCCCGACGCCCGGGGATGCCTCCTCTAAGCATGAACCGGCATGTCCTCAGCCCGTAACCGACAGGGTCAAATGCTACGTCCCTATCAGCTTCAACTATGACGCTTGCCGCCTCCCCCTCTAAACTTTCAGTAGTGGCGCCTTCCCGGGGAGATCTATTATGAACTTCAAGTACTCTAAACTGAGCTGTCTCGTATGTCATCTGGGCTGCAAATGTCATGCCAGGTTTTAATTTCCCGTGGTACAAGTGGATGTATGCTTCGAACTTGTTTGAAACCGTGGGGGCTCCTTCAAGCTTCGATATGAGGTTCCCTCTTTTAATATGGTACCTCGCTATCCCTTCCAGCCTTAAACCAGCATCCATCCCCCAAGATACCGTGTTAATCCTCTCCCCCCATGATTCAGCTTCCACTACCCTCCCTATTATCGATGCTGGGGAGAGGAGGACTCTTTCCCCCACCTTAATCGATCCTCTAAGCATGTGAACAAGAGGTATTCCGGCCTCACCTGTAACATTGTAAACTATTGCTCTAGCAGGTTCCTTAAGTAGAGGGTATACTCTGAGATCAAGGATTACATCAAGTAGAGGGTTACCCTTATACCATTCCAAATTTTTGTTCCACAGGTTTAAGCCTTCATAGGCTGATATGGGAATCGGGTCGCAAACAACTCTATTCAGAAGTTTCTCATCCAACAATATCTTTCTAAACTCTTCGGATGCCTCTATAAATCTTTCTCCATTTATATCCTCTTTAAGATTTATAACAGGTATTATTCTCCTAGGACCGAATATGAATACGGTTCTAAGGAGGTCTTTGAGAGTGAGGCTTTTCTCCACGATTTCTTTATAGCTTGTAAGGATGAGGACGGCCTCCGATATGTTAAGTGCTAAAACAGTTTCACCGATATTATGGGGATAGCCTGGTGTATCTATGATTCTAAGTATGTTGCCATCGGCAGCGGCTTTAACCATATGACTCTTTAGGCTTCTTCCCTTTATTCTCTCTTCAAGAAGCCTGTCCACTAGAAATGCATATTCCGAGCCTGCTTTACCTATCTTTTGTGCGATTCTTATGCATCTATTTACATCATCTGGTGAAAACCTACCTAGCCTTAAAAGTAGCCTGCCTGTAAGGGTTGACTTTCCAGTTCCTCTGCACCCAACTGTGCAGATGTTAATTCTCCTCATCTTTTGACACCAAGTAGTCTATGACTCCGTCAAGTGGTATAGTTTCCTGCATACCACTCTGAAGATCCTTGATAGTAACTTTTCCGTATTCCTTTTCAGACCTGCCAATGATAGCTGCGTACCTGTAACCCTTCTTTGAAGCATAGGATAATCCCTCTCTGACACCTCTAATCTTGAGATCAAATGTTAGATTTACTACGTGATGTAGCATCCTAGCGACCTTTAGAGCATATCCAGCCACGTCTGGACTTATAGGGACTAGGAAAAGCCTTTTACTTGGAACCGCTGGTTTTAAATTGGAGTCCATGGCTGCAAGCACGAGCCTGTCCAAGCCATAACCAAATCCTAGAGCTGGGGTAGGACGTCCTCCAAACTCTTGTATTAACTGGTCATACCTGCCTCCACCGCAGATCTGCTTTTCAGCTCCAAGCCCGGGATAGTCGATTTCAAAAACCATTCCAGTATAGTACTCCAAGCCCCTAGCAAGGCCAAAGTCAACAGTAAACCTTAATTCGGCCTCTTCTACAAGCTCTATAATCGTTTCGAATCTCTCTACAGAGTCTGCTGCCCTCTTCAGATCCTTTACCAATGCGTCGACCTTGGAGATACATTTCGAAGGAGCACCCGAAATCCCTATCAGGTCGAACAACATGCTTGAGGCCTTTGGATCCAGAAAGTATTTTCCACTAACAGTATCAACCCCGTTATATGCCCATTCCAACATTAAAGCCTTCCTAAGCCCTTCAATAGTATCAGCTATAAAGTTCGCGAGCTCCCTGGTTTTTCCTTGGCTATTTAACTCCTCAAGAAGATATATTCTTGGATCCTCCTCTACGAATTCCCAGTGCTCACGTGGAATCTTCGATAACCCGGCTGAAATCTTCTCAGCCTCTTTAATCCTCCACATTCTGAGGCTATCAGCTATCCTAGCAAGCTCTTTAACCTCCAAGCTGTCAAGCTTTCCCTCTCTCCTAACCTTTGTGAGAAACGCCCTAAGCCTGTCAGTACTACTTGAAAGCTTATCCAACGGTGTAATTATCCTATTTTGCACCTCAGTCGGCACATTAAAGTCCTCCAGTAACCCCCTGATAATGCTCATATCGCCAATCTTAAGGTTGAAGTCTCGAAGCCCGACGTTCTCGGCAACCTCGTAGGCAAGAATTAATAGTTCAGCATCAGCCTCCGGTCTACCGCTTCCCACAAGCTCAACACCCGCCTGCCAGAACTCTCTATACCTTCCAGACTGCGGCTCCTCATATCGGAAGCATCTTCCAATGTAGTAGAGCCTATAGGGTAGAGCACCCTCAAGACCTGAGGAGACCAATCTTGCAATCGACGCCGTAATCTCAGGTCTAAGGGCGACCTCCCCCTCATCAATCCTAAACACAAACATTCTATTTCTAATCTCCTCACCCGAACGAAGGGCGAAAAGGTCAAAATGCTCAAATATCGGGGTTTCAACCCGCTTATATCCGAAACTCTCAAAAACACACCTCACTGTGTCTTCAACCCAACACCAAAAATCCATTTCCTCCCCTACGATATCCCTCATACCACGTGGAGCCCTAAACAAAAAATCACCTCATAGACATCCTATGTTCTCCCTACTTAAATTTAACAGTGCTCAACTATGCATCTCAAGGTTGAACCAGTATACAACATGGATTTAGGGAGCAACCTTACAGGTTAAATGTCAGCTTTCAAGAATCCTTCCAGCACCGTCCTCTCATCTCCCGTGTTAACATTTACCCTTACAATCCTAAACCGCCCTCCCCTACCTATCCATATCTTGTTAAATGAAGGTGGCTGGTATGCTTTAAGCCTTAAAGTTGAAGCAGTTCCCGCATTCACAATATACATGTCGTTAAGTTTCCAAATCCATGGCACATGTTTGTGCCCGCAAAGGACAATGGAAACCTTAAGCCTATCTAAGAGTTCAAGAAAGTCGCCGGCATCTACGGGTATGTTCCTCTCCCTCCCGGTTCCTGGGATAGGGATTAAATGGTGATGGAGAACAACAATCTTAACACCTTTAAATCCCTCAAGCTTTTCGGAGACTATACGATATGCCAGCCGCCCGACATGTCCGTCATCAATATCAGGCTCGCTTGAATCTACCCCCACGATTCTAACGAAGTCTCCCTTGAAAAATGGGTATCTTGTTTTGAATATCCTCTCAAAAATCGTGTAGCCATAATTTCTAGAGTCGTGGTTTCCGGGTACTACGAGCATCCTGAAATCAGACAGGTCTCTAAGCCTGTCTACAGCAACCTCATACTCATGTGGATAGCCATCATCAGTTAGATCCCCCGACACTACCACCAAGTCAGGATTAAACTCTCTCGTAGCCCGAACAGTACTCTCCCATAATTCCCTGCTAAAATGTTGAGATGTGAAATGAACATCTGATATGTGGACTATTCTAAAGTCGGCCATAACCCGCAAGACCTAGATGAACTTTTATATTTTAACATTTCACGTCAAAGGCGCCAAGTGCCTGTTGCAGCTTGTAAGGATCCCTGAAGAGTTCTTCTTAGGGCTTTCCTTCAGGAGTCTATTTGCACGCCAATAGCAGGATGGCAGGGGTCTCGTTCGATGAAACATTTGCAAGAGCAACCATGATTCAGGCTGCTTAGGCTTACTCTGCTGGGAAGAACTAGAAGCCTAATGCCTCTCTAATCTTTCATGCAGTCGTAGATGCATCGTCGAGCCTTCCCTTAGTACGGATTTTGCATCCTAGCATCAACAGAATCTCAATGTATCCGTAGTATTCTAATATTTCCTCGCCACTCTCGATAATGGGTGACCTTTAGCCTTAATCTCAAGTTCACCGAACCATCCGAAAGGCGTTTTCAAAACTTTTACACCGTCCTGCAGAAGTATCTCTTCCATCAGCTTTAAAATTTTCAGGGCTACATCTGGGCTTGCTGGTTCTCCGAACAGGTGGGCGAACGAATGCAACACCACAGTATCCACTTTTATTCTTAACATCTGCTCTCTTATATCCCTGCAAGCCTTTCCGACAACGCTTGAGATACCCTCAGCGTCCTTTTTCTCCACCATGCAGAAGACTAGAAGGCAGTTCTCAGCTTCAACAGTCCTTTTCTCCCCCAGAACACTTGTCCTCCCCTTACTCTTAGGTTTGAACCTGAAACTTGTGAGGTGCCACATGAGAATCCTCACTTCTCGTCACCCTTGCAGAAGCCCGTTATCCCTATACCATTTAACTGTGTCCTCCATGCCACATCTACGTCTTTAACAACAGGCCTTAATGTTTCTGGGACTGTAATATCCCCGTATACAAGTTCTACACCAAGATTTCTAAGCAGGCTAACATTACTAGTCCGTCTGACCAGCGCTCTAACCTCATGTCCGTCACGGACAAGCTTCTCCACAAGATGACCACCGATGAATCCGGAGGCACCAGTAACTAGACACCTCAAATTAGACCCAAAGTAAACCCAACAGGTAAATAATTAAATTTCCTAACCCTCCCTACCAGTTAAATATCATTCAGATTGAAACACGCACGGAACCACCTGAACATCCTACAATCTTATAACCAGCCGCATTCAGGACTCGATAGGCCTGTACATCCTTATAGGAAATGCATATTCGTTGCATGCATGTGCTGTGTGCCATTAACTTCAAAGTTCCAGTCCTGAAGAAACATGCAGTTAGAAACCTGTCCCAGCGATCCTATCATAAAGAGATGTGGGCGCCGGAAGCATCCTGAGGCTGCCGCAGGCTGGTTGAACCACTTAAAATGTTGTTCCAAGCCTGCAGCGGATAACATCGTTCTAAGGATAACCGTCTTATTGTAGTACGCTTATATCAAGGGTTTGTAGCCAGCTATTCCGGCGCCCAATAAATAGATAACCTGTAGCCTATATAAATTTAACTATTCTGTGATAAAACTAAATATATTTAATGAAATCATTGAGTAAGACGGAAGAATACATTCCTGGTCGGCTACCTTTTCTCTCCTAAAAGCTCTTCGAGCTTTGATGCAAGCTTAGAATCTGTGGTATACTTCAAAATACCCCCAGTCCAAAATGTGTGCTTTAAACCTTAAACCTTAACTTTCCGTAGCATAGGCATAGAGTTATGGACTTTAAACAATACGGGTTAGATGCATAAATTTATTAATGGAGCTAATAGCAGATTACTAAGATGGATATTAGTATTACTTGTCCCCACTGTGGCTATAAAAATCCACCGCATGCCGAGTTCTGCATAAGGTGCGGCAAACGCTTAATACCCACATTTGAGCCGACTCTCCAGCGTCAAAGCAGCCTCCATAATTTGGCAACTATAATTCTGATTTTATCGTTAGCCGTATCACTTTTCTTACCTTGGTGGAGTGTGAAGATTAATGCTCCCCTTCTATCTGGGGAACTATTGTCAATATCACCTTCAGGGCTTAAAGGAGCAGCGGCTCAACTTACAGAATACCTAGGCGAGGCCTTCAAAGAGTCTCCCCAGCTGGAGCAGCTAAACTCTGCCCTACATAAGTTCTTAATAATTGCAGTTACACCATTAGTGCTGTCTGCCATAGCATTGATAACTGGTAGGAAAGAGGTGAATCTTTTATCAGGACTTGTAGGAGTAGCCGTGTTCACCTTATTCACAGCTGCATTGTCCTCAAAACTTAAAGAGTATGGATTGTCTCTATATGGGGGCGAGGTAATCGAGATCATGGGCTTCAAACTTGGAAAGATGTCATGGGGGCTGAAAGCGGGGGCATACCTATACCTTCTTGCAAGCATAGCCCTCATCATTTTAGTCCTGGTTCTAAGAGCCGGAGGGAAAGCTAAGGTAGAGATAGATTTCAGCAGAAATCTATCACCGTGACTTCAGGCCTGCAGTTAACCCTGACCGGCATGAAACTCCACCTAGACCCCTGTTAACATAAACTATTATTCCACCAGCATTGTAGAGGCCTGATACATATTTCTTTCCAAGCCTTGAAGGCACGTAGACCAGCCCTATGAGGGGAAGACAGACCTGGCCGCCATGCGTGTGGCCTGTTAGCAGAATGTCAACGTTACCCTTGACTTTTGTTACTATCTCTAGGCTGTGGGCCAGCATAATCTTAAAATCCTCCACTGTCCCAATTCTAACAGTGGAGGATGTTATACCCGGAAATAGTCAGACAGGTAATAGATGCAATTCTAAACCTGATAGAAGCAGGAGGATATCCAGGTGTATTCCTGCTCATGACGCTTGAAAGCGCATGCATGCCTGTCCCCAGCGAGATTGTGATGCCCTTTGCCGGGTACCTCACCCTCAAAGGTGAAATGCAAATCCACCTCGTAGCAATAGCTGGAACTCTCGGCTGTCAGGCTGGCTCTCTGCTTTCCTACATTCTAGGATATAAGTACGGAGAGAAGGCTGTAGACATGCTAGTACAATATAGGCTTGTAAGCCGGCGCCACATAGAAGAAGCTTTCAAATGGCTTAGGCGTCATGGCTCAAAGACCCTGTTCATAAGCCGTCTTCTACCAGCCATTAGGACTGTTATATCCCTACCGGCCGGAATAGCAAGGGTAAACTTTACATCCTTCTTCACCTATAGCTTCATAGGCTCAGCGATATGGTGCTACTTCCTGTCATACCTTGGCTTAATCCTCGGAGAAAACTGGGTTTGGGTTCAGAAATGGGTTCACAAAGTGGGTATAGTGATTTTAATAGTTCTACTAATATTTCTTTTCTATCGTTGGAAAAAGCAATGAAGCGTTACTCCTCTTCCCAGTTTATTATGGTTACGTATCTATAGGCTTGGCTGTCCAGCCTCATAAGCTCCATCTTTATAAATCCCCTAGACGACAAAAACTCCGGTGTTAACATCTCCTCCTCCACAGGCTCGTCAAAGGCTATGGACGCTATCCCATACATCCATTTTCCATCTTCAAAATAGGCTAGAAAGGCATGTCCAACATCCTCCTCATCATACGTCGACCTCCAGAACCCGGCCACATACCGGGTTGGTATTCCAAGCGCAGCAGCTACACACCTCGCATAGTAAGCCTGAACTACACACGCTCCACCCTTTGTCTCAATATCCCTTATAGTCATGTTAGAGCGAACAGTTCTTCTTTTAAGAGTGTAGGGCACCGACATGTAAGCAATTGTAAGGGTCATAAATGTGTCATGTACTGGCGTGTAGTATTTTCCGTGTAAATACACTAATTCCTCGGGCTTAGGTCCGAAACCGCCTACCCCCCCATCAACCAGGTAAATTCCTGGGTCCAGAAAGTAGATCCCTACAACTTCTGTTAACAGCTCTACTTCCATGTTTCTAAGGTCATAATAGGTTTCGCCATCATCGTTAAAGCCTGCTATCACCCCAAATATTCCTACAACATCGTTAATTGTAGTTTTCTCCTGGGTATATAACGGGTTGTCCCACGTTAGGGATGTTGCGATGGCAAGCTTGTAGTACTCATTAAAATACTCCGGACACTCAAGCCTGATCATGCTTAAAATGTATAGTGCGGCTCCAGGTATGTCCTGATCTTCCATCCTGTCAAGTATCTCGTATTTTCCATCCCACGAGAGAAGCCAGTTTAGCATGGCTTGAAATTCATCTCTAGACCAGTATCTAAGACTGTACTCCACGAATTCCCTTATGTAAACTCCATACCGGTCGTCGACTAGGTCTCTAACATCCGGATTTGGGTCGATGTTAAGGGAAACTCCGTCACCATCCTGGTCCACTATAGGTTCAAGCGCGTCAGCTATCCCATTCCCGTTTAGATCTTTAACCGTTAACTCTGTATCATACCTGTCGTATCCGGCTGCTATAATTACAGTTTGGTTTTCTGTCCAGACATCTCTTTTAACCACTATTATCCTGGAATCCCTGTCAGACATGAGCCGCTGTACTTCGTCTTCGGAAAGCAAGCTCGAAACTATCTCTCCTACTCCACCGTAGGCAAGCGGTCCTCCAAGGATTAGTATAAACTTGCTCTCCTTAAACTGGTCAAAATACGCTGGAGTTACGTCCTTTATAGCATAGTTGTAGACTTCTCCTTCCCAGTAGAGATGCGGCCAACAGAGCGAGTAATCATAGTCATTGCACAAAACCACTATTCTATCGATTTTAACCACTTGCCCCTGGCGAGCCGTCAAGGTAGATGGGAGCACTTCGACTGCTAGAAGGAGCAGAACCATCACCGGTGTTGTCGCCCTTTTCATCATGAGATGTAATAAGATGTTTAAATTAAAAGGCAACTAAGCCTGTTCAATTTTAAAACAAACCGTTACCTATATACTAGCGTATGCAGATAGTACAGGTTGACAATTACATTTGGGAAATACCCAAACGTGATAAAATGCGTGTTCCAGCCAGGATCTACGCGGACAAGATTTTACTTGATAAAATGAAGACTGATAGGACCTTGCTTCAAACTTCTAATGTTGCCCATCTCCCAGGAATTCAAAAGTTCTCAATAGCCCTTCCAGACGCACATGAAGGATACGGCTTTCCAATAGGAGGGGTAGCCGGGTTTACTGTTGACGGTGGGGTTATCTCCCCCGGCGGGATAGGATATGACATCAATTGCGGCGTTAGACTCCTATCTACGCCCCTTACGGCCGAGGAGGTTAGGACTAAGCTTAAGCAACTGCTTGATAGAATATTTACCCTTGTGCCTTCAGGGGTTGGTAGAGGCGGTAAGGTAAGGATTTCACATGGTGAGCTCGACGATGTTATGGTTGAAGGGGTCAAATGGGCCATAAGACAGGGATACGGCTTCGAGAAGGATGCTGAAAGGATAGAGGAAGGGGGGAGCATGCCAGGGGCTAATCCTGAGAATATATCACATAGGGCTAAGCAGAGGGGTGCAGGCCAGCTTGGAAGCCTGGGAGCTGGCAACCACTTTCTTGAAATCCAAGTTGTAGATAAAATCTATAATCCTGCAATAGCAAAGGCTTTCGGCCTGCCAGGAGAAGGCGGAGTCACGGTCATGATACACACAGGATCAAGAGGTTTTGGACACCAGGTATGCTCCGACTACCTGCGTGTAATGGAAATGGCCGCAAGAAAATACAATATAAGGGTTCCAGACAGGGAGCTTGCCTGCGCACCATGGGGGAGCAGAGAGGCTGAGAAATACTTTTCAGCCATGGTCTGCGCTGTAAACTTCGCCTTCACAAACAGACATATGATAATGCACTGGACAAGGCAGGCTTTTAAAGACGTTCTCGGTGTTGTGGAGGATGAGCTTCAACTCGTCTACGATGTCTGCCATAACGTAGCTAAGATAGAGGACCACATGGTTGACGGCACCAGGATGAAGCTCGTAGTCCATAGAAAAGGAGCTACAAGGGCATTCCCTAGAGGAAGGCCTGAGCTTCCAAGCGCATATAGGGACGTGGGACAACCCGTCATCATACCGGGTAGCATGGGGACTGCAAGCTACGTCCTGGTAGGTACCGAGAAAAGCGAGGAGCTGGCCTTCTCCAGCACTGCTCATGGTGCAGGCAGGATGCTGTCAAGAGCAAGAGCGGTAAGATCCTTCAGAGGGGCAACTGTAGCAGAGAAACTTAAGGCGAGGGGAATACTCATCAGGGCTGCAAGCTGGCGTGTAGTAGCAGAGGAAGCTCCAGAAGCCTATAAAGACATAGATCGTGTTGCAGATGTATCTCATAAGGTTGGGTTGGCATATAAGGTTGCAAGACTGGTTCCTATAGGTGTGGTGAAAGGGTAGGATGAACAGGAGAGGCCATAAGTTTCTGGAGCATGTGGCCGACATCTATGTTGAGGCTTGGGGAGAAAACCTGGAGGAAGCCTTCGAGGAAGCCGCAAAGGCCATGTTTGAGTCTATGGTTGACATAAAAACTGTGGAGTCTAAGAGAAGAATAGATGTTAGCGTCGAAGCTGTAAGCATCGAAACCCTACTGGTAGACTGGCTTAATGAACTTCTGTACCATGTGGATGCAGAGGGACTACTACTATCAAACTTCAAGGTGGAGAAAATAGAGAAGACAGATGGAAGATACAAGCTCGAGGGCTACGCTGAGGGAGAAACCATAGACCCGGAAAAGCACCAGCTCAAAATAGAGGTAAAAGCAGCAACATACGGCCTGATGAAGATCGAACAAACACCCCAAGGAGTAAAACTGAGAGTGCTGTTTGATATATAACACATTTCTAAGCCGTAAGAGCCCATCCAGCCAGATCTCTTCTCTCACACATATCTGGAAACATCCATTTTTATTATATCACCACACTAATTACCTGCTATGACGGCTAGAATTGCAGGAAAACTGTCTCTAGCCCTTCTAGCTTTTAGTTTCCTCCTAACCCTGGCGCGTGTCGTGTCCTCCATTTCCAACCTACCGGTCCCGCCTGCGTTCATGTTCCTGATAACCTTATCCATTTTCGTAGCTACCATCTTAAGCTCAGCTGACTCCATAGGCCTCAGTGGAACCACCCTACTATTTACACTTTCAGCGGGAATAGGGCTTCTAATGGAGCTCCTAGGAGTCATATATGGATTCCCCTTCGGAAAATACAGTTACTCCGGAAAAGCGAGGCCTATAATTCTAGGCCTGGTACCCCTAAATATTCCACTATTCTGGTTTGTAATATCCTATTCTTCCCTGTCGATTACCAATGTCATATTAAAGCCTAAGAGCAAAGCTGCGGGGAGAGCTGCAGCTTCACTTCTAGATGGGCTGTGTGCAACGTCATGGGATCTTATAATGGACCCAGTACAGGTTAACATAATGCACTCCTGGACGTGGGAGGGCGGTGGAGAATTCTATGGCGTCCCCTTAACAAACTTTATAGGATGGACACTAGTGGTATGGATCATCACATTCACATTTAGAACGATATATCATGGTGGATGGAGGCAGACAGACGTCCCCCTACTGATCTACCTCCAGCTGTGGTTCGCCATGACAGCTGCAGCCCTACTTGGAGGCCGCCCAGAATATATACCTGCAGGTATAGCAATGATAATATTCGCACTCCTATATATTGCTAGAAGAGGCCGGAGATTGGTGAAGGGTGTGTGGTAAGGATAAGTAGACAGATATTCCCGAGGCCTGTAGCTCTAATAGTGACAGTTAACAGGGAGGGAAAGCCTAACGTTGCAACCTTCAGCTTTATAATGCCTGTGAGCTTCAATCCAAAGTATGTGGCAGTCTCTGTTTCCCCTAAAAGGTACACCTTCCAAAACCTCAAGGAGACGCAGGAGTTTACACTCAATATACTCGAAAAGGGCTGGATGGAGAAAGCTGAGATATGCGGGACCCACTCTGGCAGAGATGTAGATAAGATTGCTCTCGCAGGCCTAGAAACAGTTCCAAGTAGCAAGGTAAAACCGCCAAGAATAAAGGGGTGCCCAGTCCAACTAGAATGTAAAGTAGCCGGTATGAACGAGTATGGAGACCACTACTTAGTAGTGGGGAAGGTGGAGGCGGAACACGTAGAAAAGGAAGGATTTCAGCCCCTACTACACATAACCGGTAAAATTTATGCATCTGCTAAACCAATAAGGCATGAAACCGGTTAACCATTATATATTCCCAAAGCTGTATGCAACTGGTGAAACTTGACCGAAAACTACCATATGATAGGAGCTTGTGTGATAATATGTGATGAATGCAAAATTTTCCAAGCCTCAAATAACTCTGAAGTCGCCCAGCAATAGTAGAGTGGTTCAGAAGAGAGAGGAACATAGAAATAAGAGTGGATGATGTTAGGTGCTCAGGCTGCAAAGGAAGTAGGACTGAACATTGGTCTCCAGAATGCTGGATCCTTAAATGTTGTGTGGACACTAAAGGATTAGAATACTGCTATCAATGTGAGACATTTCCATGTAAAAAGTTGGTAGAATGGTCTAAAAGGATGAAAGATACGAAGAAGCCTTGAACAGACTTAGAAGAAAATTATGATTTAACCATGGATGTGACCGATAAATACAATTGTATGTAATTGCATACTGTTCACATAGATCCTCTAAATCTGGTTTATCACCTGGAATTGGTATTTTATAATAGCAAGTCTAACTGAGAATTATGACAGAAACATGTTGGCAGTTTTAACACATCCTTATAGAGGGGTTACATGTCTGAGGTTTTAATATGCAGAACTACAGATAGGGCTTCCTTCACATCTAAAGCCCTAAAATACTTTAGCAATCTTTTCAACGGGGTAGAGAGGGTGTTCATCAAGCCTAACATAGTATCCCACGAGCACTACCCCACAACCACGCATCCCCAAACGTTGCGCGCGGTCTTAGAGAGTCTTAGCAGCCTTGAACTGCTGGTTGGCGACGGACCCGCCGTAGACATAGTATCCTCTCATAGAGTCTTAGAAAAACACCCGCTTACACAGGTCTGTAGAGAATGCGGATATGAAATGCTAAACATATATAATCACGAAATGAGGAAGTTCAGAACATGCAGAGGGTACAAGTTTAAAGCATCCACATTACCACTGGGCTGCGACATTACTATAAGCCTTCCAGTTGGGAAGGAACATTTCGTCTGCACCTTTACCGGCTCCCTGAAGAACCAGTTCGGTCTACTCTCGAGACTCGATAGAATACTTATGCACTCAGGCATCAAAGACATTCATAGGGGCATAGCAGAACTGAACACTTTGCTCAGGCCCCAACTAATAATAATGGACATGGTGGAAACACTGCTAGAAGCTCAGGAAAGAAGACACGGTGGTAAACCCGTGAAAGCAGGGTACATGCTCGCCGGAACAGACCCGGTAGCTGTGGATAAGGCGGCCATAGACATCCTAGCAAAACTCAACGGAAGAATAAGAAGAGCCAGGGGAAACGTGGAGCATGTAGAGCTCAGCGTAGAATACGGTGTTGGAAAGCCGGAATATAGGCTAATATGGATGTAGCTGGCATATATGCCAAACCTGAATAAGGCTTTAGGCATTATATTTCATGGGATGATGAGGCGGTGGGTTCCCGATCCCTCTGCGGGAGGAGGATCCACCTCTCAACGTCTGACCGTCCAATTTATATTTGCCCCGGGGGATATGGTGCCTTGATGATGAGGGAGGCATCTCTAACCCGTCAAGGAGGGGATGATGAGGAATCAACCGTCTGAGCTATGGTGCAATTGATAGGAGGTGCTTGTTCCCTATATTTACGTTTTTAAGGTGTTTTTTCGCGGCTTCGTAGCATTCCATAGCCTGTTTTCTTGGGGTTATGGGCATGTCCATCATAAGCCAGTCTGGGTGGAAGGCTAGGAGGCTATATGGGATATTGGGATTCAGGTCGGCGATAAACCTTGCTATATTCTCAACCTCCGTGGCGTCCACGTAGCCTGGGACGAGAAGCGTGGTTGCTGTAAGCACAGGGATATTCTTGCGTTCCTCGTAGAACTCTCTATATACAAGCTCAAAGTTCTCGTAGGCCCTTCTGTTTGGCACGCCGCTTAGTGCAACGGCGATGCTGGGAGTATATGCTTTCAGGTCAAACTTCACGTTTCCCCCTGTCCGGTAGGAAAGCTCAGCGGCTCTCCTGACGAGTTCCGGGTTTCCGCACCCGTTCCACTCCCAGCATATCCTCAGAACACGGTTTCTACACCTTTCCAAAGCCTGTCTTGAAGCCTCAATGGCGAATGGAAGCTGGGGTTCCGGGCTCCCCCCGAAATAGCATATGCATGTGATTCTACGGTCATTTTCAACCCTGGAGGCGAACTCGTCTACACCAAGCCTCCAGCCCTCCTCAAGGTTCTTGTGGCTTGCATTCTGGCAAAACAGGCAGTTGAAGTTGCAGCCGTAGAAGAACACTGCAAGATTATCATAACCACGCTCCAGACCCTTGTATACGGCGTATCTCGGGTAGCCGGCGCCTGTAGTGGCAGGACAGAACCAGGCTGAACAGCAGTTTGTCGGGTGGGGATCATTATAATAGTGGAGAAGCCCATGGCTCTGAGAGGATAGGGAGACAAGCCTCCCATCTACATTCCTCCTAAGCCCACAGTAGCCGACCTCCCCCTCCCCGATCACACACTCGTTAGAACACAGTTTACACGGCAGTCCGCCAGGGCTTCTCGGAGGTGTAGAAGGAAGACCATATTTCCCCCTGGCACTCGCATGAGCTTCAAGAGCATACTCTAAGACCCCATCATCACCACGCCTAAGACAGTCAGCGCAAACACCAATAGCTGACGAAACAAGAACGCTTTCGACACCACAAACCCTACACCTCGACTTCACAGGCCTAGAAACACCGAAAAGGAACAAACCCCTCCCAACCTATATCTAGCCCAGCCCCATATATATTATCTCCCACCAACAAAAGCACAACCCAAACAAAATAATGATAAAGGACACCGCCAAAACACTAGCCCCTACAACTTACAAAGACCCAGAAACCTATAACACATTTAAAACAACAGCTATACAACACGCATACTGTAACATAGCATACAATGTGGCGAACGATAGGGCCTAAGGCTCCGATTCAACCATTTGCTGTACGAGGAGTCTTCCGAACCCCTGTCCTCCAGCTCTCCTTAGAACCCAGATACAGTTCATCACTATTAGATTCTCACCACGTATCGGATAAGCCGAGAACTCTGCCGGGGCGTACTCCACCTGCCCCACAGCTTCACCGTCAACCAGAAGAATCTTCTTCCTTAACCCCCAGGGATGGCTTGTTCAAGATAGCTCTTCCTCTGGCTCCATCTCCTAAATGGCATGGGAGAGATACACTTATAAAGAAGCCTCTCATTCCTTGCTTCCACCGCATCTACAATTTCAACTTTCAAATCCCACCCCTCTATGTACATCTCCCAAATTAATTATTATTCCGCTAAAGCAGAGAGGATGTAACTATACCATAATTAATATTTAAGTAGTTGGTTTTCTACTTGACCTATCATGTATGAAGAAGGCCTTACAACACTCCAGGAACTCCTCTCGGAGCTTAAGGTTGAAGATGACCTTGTGGAATTAACCCTGAGCCTTGCAGGCTTAACAGTCAGAATATCCAGGCTGTTAAAGATCTTCAACCTTAAATACCCGGGGGCGGACAGCAGCTTTGCAGATGAAATGATTAACAGCCTTATCCTGAGGGGTCTAAGGGGCAACAAGGCATTACGGATGATCGTCTCAGAAGAGCTTCCCAAACCTTTAGAGAATAGTCGTGGGAGATACGCAGTTGCATACGACCCTCTAGACGGGTCAAGAAACATATACACGGATAGCCCCATGGCCACTGTTTTCTCAATTCATGAGGAAACAGTCTTTAAACCCGGCCGCATGCAGGTGGCAGCTGGATACGCCATATACTCCTTCGATATAAAGCTAATCTTTTCGGTCGGCGGGGCAGTTTACGGTTTTACCCTAGACGGGGAAACAGGGAACTATACTCTTACAATGAGGGACATTAAGATTCCAGATGAGAGCAGGGTATACTCTACTAACGAGTCAAACTATGCCGTATGGCTTGAAGATGGATATAGAAGGTACATAGACTGGATAAAGGAGAAGCGAAGGGAGACGGAGAAACTCTACAACTTCCGCTACACAGGCTCCATGGCTGTAGACATACACAAAGTGCTCATGGAGGGAGGAATCTTCATATACCCCGGAGACAAGAGAAGGAGGACAGGAAAACTAAGACTGCTGTACGAGGCAAGCCCAATGGCATATATCGTCGTCAACGCTGGAGGCAAAGCGTCAACAGGCCGGCAGGAAATTCTCGACGTAGAACCTACAGAGCTCCACCAGAAAGTGCCCATAGTAATAGGTAGCAAGACGGAGGTTGAAAGATGCCTCAAG
Organism: Thermoproteota archaeon; assembly: GCA_037917685.1. Lineage (GTDB taxonomy): Archaea > Korarchaeota > Korarchaeia > Korarchaeales > JAOZGB01 > JAOZGB01. The sequence goes on along the minus strand of JAVCBU010000012.1, from coordinate 29,504 downwards.
TTTCTCAAATGATCCAAGCATGGCGTAAAACAATAGCCGCAGATCTCGTGCAGAACAGCCGTTCAGGTTAACCATAACTTGCGTAAAGTCCGTAAGCATCGCCATTGGACTAACCTTCCCTCCCCCTCATCAAAGGGCTTTCGGGGACGGACTTTAAAACTCCAGCGTGCACTACAGAGCAACCCCTACACCAACTAAGACTAACGTTTAACTCACAATACTATTAACCCTACTTTAAGCTTCAATCTTCATGCTGTTCGGTGCTTCGCTCTTCATACTCCCAGCGTGGTATAGGCTCCCGCGGCTTGGCTTCCCCCTCGGCTTTCATCTTCATTTCCATTATAGTCCTTCCTGACTCCCTGTCTATTGCAACTACAGCCAGACGGAATTTTGTCCTACGTTTCAAGGCGATTATGGCTCCTGCTGCAATTATGGCTCCTGCTGCACCGCCTATCAGCCTGGGATCCCTAAACCATTCATGTGGGGTGGAGATCTGTGGCTGCTCCACATGTATGGGAGCTGAAACATCGAGGTTGTTGTCATTATTGTATTCTCGAACTCTATCCTCTATGTCTGCGTAAACATAGAACTTAAAGACTTCCCCTCTAAACTCAACTGGGATGTAGGCCTTTAAGGTTTCGTCGAGGCCAGCCGCGAGGCATTCAACATTAAACTTTTTCAGGCATCCCTCCTCAGGGTTCAGGGGTGAAGGTGGGGATTCATATATTCTGACTGTGAACGGGCCTGCGTCTCTCTCACCAACATTTGCGATGACAACCGTTAGGTTGACGGTTTCGCCTAGCTTCACCCTTTCCTTGTCCACGATAATCCTAACTATGTCTATGTCGGGTAGGGGCTCGTACTCTACGATCTTAACATCAACTATAAGCGCGTTGTTGGTTTCATCCTCCTCGTCAACCCTGTACGGGTAGTCAACCATAACTGAAACCCTTATGTGCCTCTGTGCTACGGTCCACACACCTTCCAGGGTTGTTTCTTCACCCTTCCCAAGACTGTTAACACTTAGGTTTCCAAGTACATGCTGGAATGGAGCCTCAGCGTCGAAGTAAACACTGAACGGGCCGGAGTCAGCGTGGCCTACATTCTTAACTACGATCTTAACATTGTACGTCTCACCAATCCCTAGGGGCTTGTTGAAGACCTCAATCTTCTCCCCTGTAATAGTCCTAATAATGTAGACTATCTTCTCGCCGGACAAGTCTGTTATCACAAGCTCAACTGGGACCAGGTCGGGTAAATAGCCTGTTACCGGCGTTGTAGGTGGAGGTGTGGTTGTCTGTTGGGGCCAAGGCTTAACATGAACAATCCACTCCTTAAAGTAGTATAGTTTGCCTCCTATCAAAGCTTCAACCCTTACACGATAGTCCCCGGTACTGTTGAATTTGACCACGAACTCCTCCCTATGAATAGCACCCGGAGAAACAGTTTTGATACTTGAATTTACAACCTCTCCATCTATTACCAGATTAAACACCACGGTCGACGGTTCGCTTACACTTACTTCAATCCAGAATTTTAGCGGTACGCCGACGTAGGTTTCAACCTCTTCAACCTGTATAGCTGCAAGCGGTAAAGCTACTATTGCTAGGAGTAGAATGGGATACTTTTTCACCATCATGCTGAATAGCTGGCGTCTGTTTTTAAAGATTCCGAAGCCGGCTGCCAAGGGCAGATTATAATAGCTCATGAGCAGCGGATAAGCCAGTTATCCGTTCTTGAAGCTTGCAGTGTCGACGTGTACCTTAAGGCTTTACGGCTGCCTTTCCTGCACTCCTTTTAAAAGCCCTACGGCCAGCATTGGGAAAACATAAATCCTAGCCTCTGGGGGGAAGACTGGGAAATCTTCCCCGTATTTCTCCCTAAGCCTGTCAGCTAGAAGGCTGGCATCGCCGTCGGAGTTCTCAGCTATTGTCTTCCACTCCTCAACGGTGTTTAGAGCCTTCTCAAGGATCGTATATGCTTCGCTGCCTTTAACCGCTCCATAGTGGGCGAAAGCCACTATTCTCGGCCTGTATTCAAGCATCTTCTCAATGGACCTAACGTAGCTCTCATAGTTGAAGCTTGGCGGGAACGTTGTAGGTATGATGGAGAGCTTCTCCCTGTTAAATATGCCAGCGGCGTCTCCTACAAACATGAAGCCATGCCTCTTCTCGTAGAATGATAAGTGGCAGCTTGTATGCCCGGGAGTGGCGACAACCTCAACCTCTAGCCCCCCTGAAAGCCGGATAGCCTCACCGTCCTTCACGATTTGAAGGCGGCTCTCATCTTCAACCCTCTCAATGTCCTCAGCATAACCGCCGAAAGCCCGCCTCGTAGCCTGGTTTATCCTAGAGGGGTCTTTAAGAGTCTCAATTGTATATTCGTGGGCCAACACTTTAGACCTTGAAAGGTATTTTAAAAGCTGGGCTGCACCGCCTGAGTGGTCAAAGTGCCTATGGCTCACGAATATATACCTGAAGCTGTCAGGCTCCAAGCCTAAGCTGCCAATCCCCTCTTTTATAGCATTAGCTGAACTCCTGCATCCGGGCTCAACCACAGCTGACTCCTCTGCAACAAGCAGGAAGGATGAGTTGGTCCTAGGGAAACCCCACCCCATAGCGTCTAACATGAATATGTCCTCACATACCCGGCCAGGCTCAACAATCACATTCAACAATAACACCACATCTAACATGGGAAGTCTTTAATTTAAAGGTGGATCTAAACCCTATACGGCTGATTCAAGTCTTATACTGGCTCAGGCTTAACGTTACATGACTATTGGATTAGAAGCAGGTTTTCATAACCCAGTTACGGCGTAAAACATTTATCACGGATTTCAAAGCAAACTATCTTCAGCCCACAATACAAGACTAAGCATTTAAAAAGACTATGCCATTCTCAGCTCAATCCTCCCATCTAGGCTGTTTAGCGGTTGGCTTCAGGTTATAGGCGGATAACTGTCGGTTTGTTAACCTACGGCTTAAACATAACATGTGGACGCTACCATCTAACAAAGACCTTCCGGAGTGGAATCGTGAACCAACCGGGTTCAGCCTAACCACGGATGAGAAGGACAGGCTCGTCAGATACCTCCTAAGGGCTAGGAGGCTCATGTTCGAGACGTGGAACGTCGATGACTACCTATACACGTTCGAAAACGACCACGGATAAAGCAGGCCACTCAAATCAACCTGTAAACCATGGAAGAGCCGGATGTTAAACTCCGAGCCGGGGTAAAGCTAAAGCAAAGGGTAAAGCTATGATCTATAGGGTAAAATATATTCATATATACCTGTTACAGGCAAGGATCTCTTAGGTCTAACCCCGACATAGAGATGATTTAGGGGTGCCGTACTCCTGCGTTATCTTTAGCGCTGTCCCCACTAACGTTTAAAAGGGTGATTCCCTTCTTTAATATGTCATCAAGGGTCAAGAATGTAGATGAGGAGAATGGACTACTAATAATTAAGGGTTATAGCGCATCTGAAAGGTGAGGGGCAACAGGAGAGTTGTTAAACCGCTGGCAGAATACTATGTTGTTCCCAAATCATCGACAAAATGATCAAGGGACTACAAGCCGGAGGAAAACTGTGAAATAGGCTTATCTAAGCTGGAAGGTCTCAAGTATTGTTATTAGGAAATGTTGATGTTTCCTTCTAGGAGTCGTGAAGTTTCAACTGGACAGGCCTGGGGTTATGTAGGACAAGTTCTGCTTTAACCTTTGATCTCCTTAGAATTCTTTGAATCTGAGATAGGAACTCATCATACCCGGTGAGCCTTATCATTGTTTTATAGGTTTCCGGGTGGCGTTTTGAAATATATTTCTTAAATGGCTTACCGGCCAGCCTCCAGTTGATAACCTCTACAATAACGTATTCTATTAAGTCCGCAATTTCCCAGAGAACCTTTTCTACATCGACGAGACCAGGCAGGACAGGGCTTATAAAACCGTAGGTTTTAATCCCGCAGTCCCTAATCATCTCTAAAGCCCTAACTCTTCTCTCATGCCCCGGGGCATATGGCTCCAGCACACGCTTCACGTCATTATTAAACCCGTTTACCGTCAAGCCAACCTCGACATGTGGATACTCCTGTAAGATATCGGTATCTCTAAGGATAAGGTCGGACTTTGTAAGGATGGTAAGCATGTTCCTCCTGTCTAAAGCCTCGAGGAGCCTTCTTGTAAGCTTGAGCCTAGCCTCAAGCGGCTGGTAGGCATCGGACACGGAGGACATATATATTTTTCCGTTCATAAGCCTCCCCCTGGCTAGTTCGGGAGCGTTAGCCTTGACCTCCACCCATGTACCCCATTTGCCATAGGGCTTCCATCTGCACATGAACTTAGCATAGCAGTATAGGCATGCGTGCTGACATCCGACGTACTGATTAATGACATACTTGGCTCCCGGTATGCGTGTACGAGTAAAAATATCCTTAGCCTCCCTATAATACAACTTCACTCTTGGATACACAATACCATCAACCTATTATGGGCTCACAACACTTAATTTAACTATAACTATTTCGGCATAGCTAACTCGGCAATTCGCTATTCGGCTTCTAGAAACCATCTAAAAAGTACAGCAATGATTAACATTAAGCCTATTGCTAATAGATGGGTCTGAACTGTTTCTAAAAGCAGGGACAGTGTAGAGATAACAACACCTAGAGATACATAGGTTAACATACGTCGCCTCCTCAAAGCTATCGTTTATGTTAACTATCTATATCTTAAAAGTCTGAGATATCAGTAGGAACCTGTAATAGGTTAAGTTAAAAAGTAAGTAGTCAGGGTGAGATGAGATGTCCGCTGAGAAAGTATTATATTTCGAGAAGCCCGGGGAGGCGAATACCGATGAAGCTTTGAAGATCGCGTTGGACTATGCGAAAACACATGGTGTAAACGACATTGTTGTAGCCTCCACCCGTGGATCTACGGCTCTTAGGGCAGCGAGCCTATTTAAAGGCTTCAACCTTGTTGTCGTAACCCACGAGTCATGGTTTAGGAGAGATACGATGCAAGAGTTCAGCGTAGAGGCCAGGAGAAAGCTTGAATCCATGGGGGTTAAAATAGTGACAGCTGCGCACGCCTTTAGGGGTGTTGGGAGGTCATTCAGAGATAGGTATGGAGGAGCAGCCTTAGGCGATGTAATAGCTGACACCCTAAGGCTGTTCTGCGAGGGAGTAAAGGTATGTGTTGAAATAGTCCTGATGGCCGCCGATGCCGGGCTGATCCCCCTTAACCAAGACGTGCTTTCAATAGCTGGAACCGGCCGTGGAGCGGACACCGTGCTCCTAGTAAAACCAACAACTTCAACCATGTTCCACAACCTAAAAATAAGAAAGATACTGGCGAAACCACTCTAAAATCATAGATATAAATGATCGTACTCCGAATGTTTCATCGCGTACGCCGCAGCATAGCTACAGACCGGTTTAACCTTGAATCCTTGCCTTTCAGCATATCGCAGGGCTTCCTCCATCAACATTCCAGCGCAGCCTCTCCCTCGGAACCTCGGCACAGTATAAGTGTGGATAATGCTCATAACACCATCATCAACCCTGTAAATAAGCTCAGCAGCCATAGCACCCTCTACGAAGAGGACAAACCTACCATCCTCATGTAATATTTCAAACATAGACATCTCTACCCTTATACCGGCCTAACAATGGCTGAACAATCTTAGCCTGGATTTTCCTCTCCCGCCACCTTCATTAAACGCTCCACAAATTCCCTATCCAGCGGAACCGACCTCCCCTTACTAATGTCAGCAGCAACCGCAACGATATGTCCCTCAGCGGCCAGCTTATCCTCCGTAACATTATATATCTGGAACCTATATGTTAAACTCTTCTCCCGCACCTCCTCCACAACTATCCTAACTTCTATTATATCGTTAAATCTCAGCGGAGAGTAATACTTGCAGCAAGCCTCAACTCTTGGGAGAGCGAAGCCATACTTCCTGAAAATTGAGACGAAGTCAAAACCCATAGAGTTGTAAAGCTCCTCCTCAGCCCTCTCAACATACCTGAAATGGTTTGAGAAGTGGACGATTCCAGCAGCATCCGTGTCTGACCAGCTAACCCTAAACCTAGCCTTAAACATCAAACCACCACTTAAAGTAATCCCAGCAATCTCTTAACTTTTCCCTCCATTCTTACACCGCCAACTTGTGAAAGGGAAAGTTATCGAATCCCTTTCACGAGTCTAGCGCACGTGGTATAAGTTGAGAATCCGGAGAGACCAGCATCTCCGGATTCTATTGTATGGTCTTCCCTAAATAGTCACAGTTAAGATGAGACGCCAGACAAAATATTAGGAAGGTCATGTGCCCCATGATAGGGAATCGTGGCCGAGACATGGCCTCCCTATGATAAAGAATGGGAAAAGGTAGATCACCTCTGATATGAGGCTATAAGCCTTATTTTCTCCTTTTCCGCTTTTTCCTGTGCTGTTGGATGGATTAGAAATCCAAACATTAAAGGTATCACTTCTACCTTGCCCAGTATCTTCCTAAGCTCTTTTAGATTCTTTATAAATCGTATAACATCATCATCGTAAATCCTTGACTTCACCTCTCCCACAACTACAATCTTTCTGCCGTTTCTAATTGTTTCCCCGTAAAGGTTAACCTCAACAGGCTTACCCTCCACTATAAAGAATTTCCTCTCAAGCTCCACTTCTACACCCTCATGTCTAAGAAGCCAGCCTGGCACAACAACTCTTGCTATGTCTTCAAGGCTAAATCCATAGGCATCCCTCCACCTCTTAAACTCATTACTAAGCCTATCATGTTCTTTTGTAAGCTTATCAACACTTTCAACAAGCCTTTCCACAGCTGCCGCTAGCTGGTTTAGTCTTTCCTCTGTTTTTGCCTGGGCTTCTGCCAGCTGGTCTACTCTTAGGGCTAGCTGGTTTAGTCTTTCCTCTGTTTTTGCCTGGGCTTCTGCCAGCTGGTTAATCGCTTTTGTGTTTGCTAGAATTGCTTCTCTTAGGAGTTTTAGCTGTTTCCTTGCGGCATAGACCTTCCTTATTCTTTCATCTACTATCTTTACTATTTCCTCCCGAAGTTGAGGAGTTATGTCCATTCAGAAATACATAGATGCAACTGAATATATATTCTACTACTTAGGCGAATATATGATTGTATTTTGCCGAAATTGTATGTGTTAGATGTTGAAATTGCTGGCTTAATTTTAGTGCTGGCCTAATTTTAGACATGGACATGTTGGTGTTAGGCTCTGGCTGGATGGTTTAAGGATCCTGTTAACTTTGGAAAGTTTTATATTAGAATCTAGATTTCAAAACGACGATCCCAATGTTATGGTTGAAGTACAAACATCTATTCTTAGTCTTATTGATACTGTTCGCGAGTCTCCTTACCCCTGTCTTTAAAGGGGCTAAGATGCAGAAAACAGTAAATGGAAGGACGGAACAGGTAGTATTGGACAAACCACACGAGTACCTGGGTTTTTCAATGATTTTCGGCGGAGTGGCGGCTGGTGTACTAACAGGAATTCTAGCAGCTCTTGGGATAGTTGAGTCTCCCTCAGATAGGCTTTACCCGGAAGTTCCGACAGTCTCAAAGGCCGAGCTTTCAAGAAGACTTCTATCCCTTAACAACGAAAAGTATCCCTGGGAGATTGTAGGGGGGAAGAATCAGATTTCGTGGCAAGGTGGAAACTTGCAGATTCAACTTGGTGGGAAATATTCGGCAAGGCGGGGCTAAAAATGTTCTGCAGGGGGCTAATACTCCTGGACGATGAGAGAAAACAGGTTAGATACTTCGAGGAGATGGAGGAGCTAACATGGTCAGCAGGGTTCAGGCCGAACATAATAGAAGTGAGGAAGAGCTACTTCGGCGGGAGAATATTCTTCAACAAGAGGAAGGCAGTTGCCTACGGGATAAAAAGCCTCAAACCATTCGAAATGGGCGAGCTGTACAACATCAACTTCGACGTGAACATGATAAGAGGCCCAATAATCGAAACAGTGGAGAGAGCAGGCTGGAACTTCACACCAGTCTCAGCAAGGAGACACGCTACTAAATGAAAATAGAAGGGAAAGTTCTACTATACCTTTCCAATGACACCTCTCCCCTTGTACGGCGGGCTTTTTAGCATGTAAGGCTTAAGCACCCATTGTTATTGCTATTTGTGACCCTGCTACGGGAAGCTGAGATCGATGTTAAGGTTGGATGCTATAACAAAGCCGTCAGCGCGTCATATTTTAGCTTTAAAATGGCTGTCGAGCTGTACCTTAAAAGCAGACGCCTTGCCTACTCAACTAAGGACGATAAAATCGCCAGGTTGCTGATTAATATGGGGCTTAAAGAGGTCGGCCGTGACCTCTTCAGAAAGTATATTTTAAGGAAGGAGGCTGACCACAGGTCTAAACATTTCACAAGGGATAAAGCCATAAAGATGTATGGAGATTGTAAAATGCACGTTTTAAAACTTTTAGAGCTTATAAGAAGGGAAGTATAGTCTGTAGAGTGACGTATTCACAAGATTATAAACTTGAAGGTTAAATTCAGGATAAGGTGAGACTGTAAGTTCTCTATCATTATTAGGATGGCTTACGGTGCGGGCTGAGGCTTCTTCGTGGCGCGGCTATGGAGACACTATTCCTGCAATCTTAGGGTAGGGTCTTGCTTCCCAGACTGCTTTTAGGCCGCAGATGTATCTTGTGAGTCTTTCGACGCCTATGCCAAACCCGGCTGAAGGCGGAATCCCATGCCTGAGCATCTCTATGTACCATCCATATTTTGATGGGTCTTCTCCTGTTTCCTTTATCCGTTTCGCAACCTTTTCATACTCGTATTCTCTTTCAGCCCCGGATATTGCCTCGCCATACCCCTCCGGGTATAGCATATCGAAGTCCCTCAGTATTCCGGGTCTTTCAGGATCTTCCCGGTCATAGAATCCTCTTGAACCCCTCGGGTAGTCGTAGATGAAGAATGGCTCCTCAAAAAGAGATGAGATACCCTCCTCTGCATCCCAAGGTATCTCCTCGCCATATTTAACCTGGAAACCACGTTCTTCGAGAATGTCTAAAGCCTCTTTATATGTTATCTTCTTGAATGGAATCCTTGGAATTCGAAGATCTCGGCCAAGTGCCTCTAGTTCCTCTTGGTACTCTTCTTTAATCCTTTTGCAGACGTGTTGAAGAAGTCTCTCAGCTATCTTCATCACATCATGATAGGTTGCATACGCTACTTCTAGGTCAACCTGGACGAACTCGCATAGGTGCCTCCCGGTTCTAGCTGTTTCAAGAGGCTCAAGCCTAATGTTCGGCGAAAAGAAGTATATTTTCTCCAGGGATGCTACCATCATCTGTTTATACAGGATTGCGCTACTCATCACCTTATATTCTACCCCGTAATAGTCGAAACTAACCTGCCGCGCTCCTCTTATCCCAGGATCTGTCGCGGGGCCGATTATGGGTGGAAGTAGCTCGGTGAACCCGATACTGTTGAGATATTCCCTAATCGCTGAGCATATCCCGGCTTGTATCTTTATTATTCGCTTCATCCTTGGATGTCTAACGGCTAGGTAGCCTTTCTTAAGGATGTAAGACTTAGAGAATTCAGGTTTTTCAAGTTTCAGCCCGGTCACCCATGCAACTATTGGGCTGACAAGATAATAAAATTTTTCCATTGAAGAATGTAAATTTCATGACTTCATACATAAATATTTTAAAAAATAATGTAAAAATTACATTTGGGATGTTGGATGATTGATGAGAAGGACGCGGAGATCCTCAGACTGCTTCAAAAAGACTGTAAGATCTCAGCTAGAAAAATTGCAGAGGAACTAGAATCTCCTATAACAACTGTTTACTCTAGGATAAAAAGAATGGAAGAATACGGGATTATAAAAGGCTACAAGGCTGTTCTCGACGCTGGGAAGGTTGGACTTGGAACCCTTGCTTTCATCTTAGTATCATTTACCTATAGGCAGGAGGATAGGGGGGCATCATCTCAAAGGGATGTTGCTAAGAAGATAGCTATGCTTCCAGAGGTTCAGGAAACCCATATAATAACCGGGGATTGGGATATACTACTGAAGGTACGGGTGAAAAATGTCGAGGAACTAGGCAGGTTTGTGATAGACCGTTTAAGAACTATAAAAGGGGTGGAGAAAACCCTTACCTGCGTAGTACTATCAACCTTGAAGGAAACTATCGATATCCCCGTCCACGCGTAAAAAAGGGTAGTAGGGATCTTGACTACATCAGTGTATTCTTTTCCCTTTGCCTAGGAGGATTGAGAGTACTAGAGATGTCAACACACCGCCAAGCAGGGTCGACGATACTACAAGGTAGCTACTTGAGATCCTGGCGAGGAGTGGTTCCCTTAAGATCAAGGATACGGTTGTGAGGGCTAGCCCAGCCATAACCGATGATGATATAATTTTGGTGGCTTTTAGTCTTCTAAACCTTGAGAGTACTGCGAAATATGGTGTGAGAGCAGGAGTAGGTGCGGCGCTCGTCGCAATTCCACAGTTATTCGCTCAGCAGCAGGCCCAGGCTAAGCCTAGGGAGGGGAAGTCGCCTATTGAGAAACTAAGGGAGCTCAAGCAGATGCTGGATGAAGGACTTATAACAAAGGAAGAATATGAATTGGCAAAGAAGGAAATATTGGAGGAAATGACATAAAGAATGATAGGGTGAAATCAATTGCCCCTATGTTTACTCTGTTAGTTTCTTTATCACCCCGTATACAGTTGCAAGCCCTGCGATTATGAATATTAAGTCGTAGATTATGTTAGCTATTCTTTCCTCAAGCATTACAACCATTAGAGAGGTGACGAGGCTTCTAAGGAACATGTAAAGTATTGCGATAACCGCAAGGTTAAGAATGTTATCCGTGACGCCTGAAGCGATTGATGCTTTGTTTTTCAACGCTTCCTGGTATATGAGACTCAATGGTTCGCCCATTCCCTTAATAAGGACAGCCATAATTAGCACTAGGATCAGGCTGGAGAGCTGGGTTACATTAAGGGATATGTGCTTCCCCATCACCACGGTGTCTACTATGGTAATCCTGTTTAACTCGGTTGAAAAAACCCTTCCCACAAGCCACAGTATTATAAACACTATTATTATAGCTGATATCTGACGCACTAGGAGCTTGGAACCCTTCTTAATACTCACTTAGGTTTCACCGTAGTGGAAAACTACTACTTTATTATAAGTGTGACCTATTAATGGTTTCAAACCTCTCTGCTTAAGACGGGGCTTACCGAACTATACAACTGTATAGTTCGACACTTTTATCAATATTTTTCGGTAAGAGTTAAACGATGGCCATGCCTGGTGGATACATGGGTAAGATTCTACATGTAGATCTCTCCTCAGGAACCATAACGGAGGAACCCCTAGACATGGAGATCGCCAGGAAATACCTTGGCGGAAAGGGATACTCGGTCTACCTGTTATATAAATACCTTAAAGAATACGAGGCTGAGGGTAAATCCCCGAGGGACATAGACCCGTTAGGCCCAGAAAACATTGTTATATTTGCAACAGGACCGGGGACAGGTATTCCAGGGTTCCCCTCACCAGGGAGATATCATGTAATGGCTTTAAGGTCTCCGCTTACAGGCTCGATTGGAAGCGCGAATTCTGGGGGTGAATTTGGACCATTCATGAAGTTTGCGGGCTACGACCTAATAGTCATAAGAGGCGCCTCTGAAAAGCCTGTGTACCTCTCAATAGTAAACGGGAAGGCCGAACTCCATGACGCATCAGACCTCTGGGGCAAGAACGTGTTCGATACATGCAGAATCCTAAAGGAGAAAATTGGAGGGAAGAATACAAGCGTAGCCTGCATTGGACCGGCAGGCGAGAACCTCGTCATGATGGCGTGCATAATGAACGACGACCATAGGGCAGCAGGTAGAACAGGCCTAGGAGCCGTCCTCGGGTCTAAAAAACTTAAGGCTATTGTTGTGTCAGGTGAAAAAGAGGTCCCGGTAGCCGAGCCTGAAGAGTACAAGGAGATTTCAAAGAAGCTTCTAGACGTTATGAGGGAGAACGCGGTCACAGGCGAGGGGCTACCGAAGTACGGGACTGCGATACTCGTGAACATAATAAACCAGAACGGACTGCTACCATTTAAGAACTGGCAGACAGGAGTAAACCCGGAGGCAGACAAGATAAGCGGGGAAACGCTGGAGAAAGAATATCTCATCAAGAGGAGGCCATGCTGGGGATGCACAATAGCCTGCGGCAGAGTTACAAAGGTGGAGTCAGGCCCCTACCAGATACTCTACTCCGAGGGACCCGAATACGAGTCTGTCTGGGCGCTTGGAAACGATACAGGGGTCACCGCGCTCGACGCAGTGATCAAGGCGAACCATCTATGCGATGAGCTTGGAATGGACCCGATAAGCCTCGGATCAACAATAGCATCAGCCATGGAGCTTAACGAGAAAGGATACATACCAGAGGAGGACCTCCAAGGCCTAGATCTCAAGTTTGGCAACCCAGCAGCCCTAGTTGAAGCTATCTGGAGGACCGCATATAAGACAGGATTCGGAAAGTACCTTGCATTAGGCTCCAAGAAGCTCTGCGAGATATACGGGCACCCTGAGTTATCTATGAGCGTTAAAGGCCTCGAAATGCCAGCCTACGATCCAAGAGGCGCAAAGGGCATAGGGCTAAACTATGCTACTGCCAATAGAGGTGGATGCCACGTTACAGGATACACAATCTCCCCGGAAATCCTTGGTATACCCGAGAAGATAGACCCGCTAACCCCTGAAGGCAAGGCGAAATGGGTTAAAATATTCCAAGACTTCACCTGCGTAGTAAACTCAACCGTGAATTGTCTATTCACAACATTCGCATTGGGGGCAAAGGACTACGCAGAGATACTCTCAGCAGTCACAGGGTGGGATCTAACCGAGGACGAAATAATGAAGATAGGAGAGAGAATCTACAACCTCGAAAGGGTAATAATAAACAAGTACGGATTCACCGGGAAGGATGACACGCTACCTGACAGGCTGACAAAGGAGCCCATGCCTGAAGGCCCCGCTAAAGGCCAAGTAGTGGAGCTAGAGAAGATGAAGAAAGAGTACTACGAGCTTAGAGGATGGGTCGACGGGGTTCCAACGCCTGAAAAGCTGAAAGAGCTAGAAATAGAACTATAATTTCCCCTTATATTTTTGGAGGGATCAACATTCTTAATCTTTAATTTAATAAAAGACCCCTTTAAAATAGATGGGTAAGCTCCTGCTTTTTGCTAGCCTTAGAGAAAAGTATGGGGTCAAGGAAGTCGAAATAAACTGGAATGGGGGAGGGCTTAAAGAGTTCTTTCTTGAAGCGTCCAGAAAGCTGGGATCTGAGTTCTTATCTGAGGTTTTTGAAGGCGGGAAGCCTAGAGATGATAGAATAATACTGGTTGACGGGAGAAACATTAAAGATATTAGGGGTAAGATTACAGTCAAACCCGAAAGTGTGGTAGCAGTATTTCCACCAATGGCAGGAGGGTAGGCATGGAATATCCAGAAATTATCCAGATCGAAGTAACCAACAAATGTAACTTCAACTGTATAATGTGTATCAGAAGCGCTTGGTCCGTGGAACCAAGAGACATGGAGTTTAAACTTTATAAAAAGGTTGCCATGGAGTCCTTTCAACATTCCAAAAAGGTAGACCTTTATGGGATGGGAGAGCCTCTCGTCAACCCTAACCTTCTTAGCATGGTTAAACTGGCTAGAGAGTGTAACAGGGAGGCTGAGATATTTCTAAGCACCAATGGATCACTACTAGACTCTGAAACAGCCGTGAAACTTTTCGAAGCCGGCTTAACGTCTGTATCATTTTCCATAGATAGCTCAGACCTGTCGCAACTGGCGAGAATAAGACGCGGGGCTAAACCATCAGTAATCATTAGAAATCTAAAGGAAACCGCCGCGATAAAACGTCAGTATTCAGCGGAGATAGGAGTCGAGTTTGTAGCGTTTAAAGACAACTACAGAGATATTCCGGGGATAGTTGAAATAGCCGGCCGGCTCGGGCTAGACTACGTTGTTATCTCAAATGTTATACCCTATACAAGGGACTTCTACGATATGGCTGTCTACCTTACATTAAGCAGCAAGCCTTTCAATATAGCTAGGTCCGCCCCGGACTACGGCTGGGACCTGATAAGAATCCCCAGTTATAAGCTCCTGTCAGAAGTATATGGTCGAAGTCTCGATTCGGAAATAGAAAATGTGAGAAATAAATTCTGGGAGGAAGCTGTAAGACGGGGCTACTGGGTTAACCTACCACTCCTAATCGAGAGCAAAGAGAGAATAAAACTAGCTGGAGACACACTTAGGTATGTGGAGAAGGCTTCAAAGATAGCCTCCCAATATGGGTTAAGGTTTGAAGAGCCGAGGCTCATCCCCGATTCGAAGGATAGAGAGTGCCCCTACATAGAGAAGAAGGCAACCATCATTAGAGCCGACGGCGCCGTCGCCCCCTGCTTAGAATTCCTATACCCCCACCCCCTGTTCGTCAACAACCACCAAAAGATGGTGAGTGCTGTAAGCTTCGGCAACGTGGGGGAGAAAATCCTTGCAGACATATGGAACAGCAAGGAGTACGTGGAATTCAGGGACAGGCGGAGGAGAATCAGCACTACAACTCCATGGTGCGGGGACTGTCCATACTCGAGTCTTGACTGCTGGTTTGTTAAGGACAACAGTTTAGACTGCTACGGCAACTCTCCAAGCTGTAGTGAATGCTTATATAGCGTGGGGATCTCAAAATGCCAGATATAACTGTAGATGGTGGGGGGAGGAAGCTTAGGCTTTTCCTAAACATCCTTGGAATAGTTTTATCCCTGGTTCTTCTATCTTACTATATCCCGTTTCTCAAGAATGCCAGTCTAATGTTGAGGCTTACAGCCGGTGGAATTTTAATCTTAATCGTCGCATGCTCCCTCGCAGTTTACATCATGGATCTATACGAAATACTCTATACTCACAGACGTCGAACATTGGAGTAAAGCTTTTCCCTAAGGTATCTAAGCCTATTTATAGCTTTTACCTTCTCTTCACCGCCAATCTTAACCTGTCTAACTGCATCCTCCATAAATGAGATGGCTCTCTCCATTGATTTGATATCGACTGGGAAGGGTACCCCATCCTTCCCTCCGAAGGCGAGCGCGTACTTCGCCGGGTCACGCCAGCTTGGAGGCTCACCAAAGATGAGATCGGAGATTAACGCTAAACCCCTAACTGTTGAGGGCCCTAAACCTTCAATCTTAATAAGCTCCTCGAAATTCCTAGGTTGAAGCTGATAGGCTTGCTCTACAGCCCTCCAGTTAAGCCTTTTAGGCATGTTTAGGGATGGAACCTCCTCCTCACCTACATATTTGAAGGGTCCCTTAACAGCGAGCATTTTAACTTTCCTGAAAAGCCTTTGAACCTTCCTTGGATTCATCCTGGCAATATCAGTACTAACCCTCCTACACTCGTCAGCGCCTTCATCAGCCATGTTTAAGACTCTTCTATGCTTGACAGCAGCAGCCACGTCCCTATCTGGATTTTCAACCCAGCTACCATACCTTAAGCTTAGCCAGTGATACCTTCTCGCAAGCCTAAGCCTTGTATTCATACCTTGCTGTATAACAGCCCAGTCGCCATCCTCGCTTACAACCATAACATGGTGGTAAATCCTATAACCATCCTGTAAGGCTACCGAGTCGACCTTTGCAACCATCTTGCTTGCAAGCTTCAAACCCTCAATCTTAGACTCTGAAAGTCCAAAGACTATGCCTACATGCTCCACCTCTACAGGCGTTAACCTGCTCCTCCTACCTTTCCCACCGCAGACCGCCACACCAAACTCTACAGGGTCTAAAACAGTCCGCAAAACACCTGTGACGGTCGTCGTTACCCCCGAGCTATGCCAGTCATAGCCTAAAACACAGCCCAAAGCCTGAAACCAGTAAGGGTTGGAAAGCCTTGCTAGCAGGCCCCTCCTACCATACTCCGCTATAACAAGGCTTACAATAGGCCTGCAGAGCCTAATCATCCTATCTATGAGCCAGTGCGGCGCCTTACCCCAGTGCAATGGGAGTACCGCTGACCCGGAAACACTCATACCATCAACTATTACCCAACGTAAATTACTAAACTTTACCTAGGAAATATGTGTCTGTAGCGTAAAATGGCTTGAGGATGAAATCTAATCTACCGCCTCGCTTATCGACTTCTCAAACGGAGGTTTAAGTATGCCCTTCTCGGTGACGATTCCTGTTAGCAGGTCCGGCGGGGTTCTGTCAAACGCGTAGTTTATGAAATTCGCCTCTCTCGGAGCTATCCTCTTTCTACCTATCATGTATATTTCCCTTGGATTCCTCTCCTCTATCTTCACATCTTCAGGCTTAGACCTTGGATCTATCGTCGAGGTCGGAGCGAAAACATAGAAAGGAATACCGTGATGCTTTGCTAGGACTGCTAGGCTGTACGTTCCAATCTTATTATATACTGTCCCATCTCTGAGAATCCTGTCCGCACCTACAAATATCTTGTCAACCTTCCCAAGCTGCATAAGGAAGCCTGCGGTATTATCAGTTATAACTGTGACTGGAATCCCAGCCCTAGAGAGCTCCCAGGCTGTCAGCCTGGCACCCTGAAGCAGAGGCCTTGTCTCGTCCGCGTAGACGTGGAATTTCACACCCCTCTCCCACGCTATGTACATTGGGGCAAGCACGGTCCCATACTTGACTGTCGCAAGGCTTCCAGCGTTACAATGTGTCAAAATGCTATCTCCCTCTCTTATCAGTTTAGCTCCTACCTCCCCGATCCGCCTATTTGTCTCAACATCCTCCCTGTGAATTTTCAAAGCCTCATCCACAGCTAGCTTCCTAACCTCCTCCACCGTTCTACCGTTTAAAGCCCTACCCACCACCCTATCTACAGCCCAGAAAAGATTTACAGCCGTTGGCCTCGTGGACTTAAGTAGATCCGCAGCTTTCCTAATCTCCCTAATAATTTCCTCCCTCGTCCCAGCTCTACTCCTATATGCTGCAAGGGCGATTCCCAGAGCCGCTGTTACGCCTATCGCAGGAGCCCCCCTAACCTCCATTGTCCTAATGGCCCTTGCAACCCTCGAAACAGTACGACACCTCACATACTCAAGTCTTGTCGGAAGCTTAGTTTGATCTATGAGAACTACAACTCCGTCCTCCCACCTAACAGTCTCATCCAGCATTACAAAGCTGAAGTAACACATAACCTAAAAACTTAACCTATTATGCTCACATCTCACCTTTACTATAGATCTACAGATAACACAGGTAGCCATAGACATATTAACGTAAAGCTCTATTAGGCTTACTCTCTTATTAATAAATTCATTAAAGTTCTGGCATTTCTAACAGCGTATCCATAGGGGTCATTGTTAAAATAGACATAGGCCCGCTGGACGGTAAGGTTGCTGATCACCCTAGCCCACCGCGAAAGTTCCTCGTGGCTATAATTATAGTTATACCACCTTGTAACTCCATGAAATCTAACATATGCGAAGTCGTATGTTGATTCCACCATCGATGGCAGCCTCGGAGCACTTACAATGCAAAAGGCAACGTTATACCTCTCAAGCAGCCTTAAAACTTCACGGTTGAACCAAGACCTATGCCTAAACTCTACAGCGTACTCATACTCCACCGGTAGGATTGAGAGGAACTCCTCCAGAAGCCTATCATCCCTGTGAAGTCCTGGGGGGAGTTGCACAAGTATAGGGCCTAGTTTACCCGCATCCTTCAAGGGTTTAATTCTGCTCAGGAAATCATTCAGTATGGAATCAACATCCCTAAGCCTGTTCTCATGGGTGATACGCCTGTTCATCTTAACAGCGTATACAAACCCATCAGGAGCTTTTCTAGCCCAGCCCTTCACATAGCCCCGGAAGGGCATCCTGTAAAAGGTAGAGTTAATCTCGACAGTCCTGAAAGCCTTACAGTAAAACTCGAAGTACCTTGTCTTGTCAATGCCAGGCGGATAGAGGACACCCTCCCAGTGCCTATAATACCAGCCGCTACACCCTACAAAGAATTCGGTCAACCCAGATAGAAAGAACATTGAAGAATAAAAATAGTAGCCAACCTCAGATCACCCTATCACGCCTTAGGGCAAGGGTTTCTCCCATATTGACAGGAAGCCCCTATCCTTAATTTCAATTGCCAGCCCTCTCTCCCAGAAGAATCTTGCAAGCTCCTTCTTAAGCCTGCCCCAACCTGGAACCTTGTCTGCATCTACCACTGTTATATCAAGGTTTAACCTGAAGCTATATTTCCCCTCAAACAAGTCCACAAGCTTCTTATATCTTTCTGAGACATACTCGTCCTCCAACATGTACCCCTTCTCCTTTACAGCCCATGTTACAGCCTCATAGACCTCTCTAGCCTCTTTAAGCCGCCTGGGCTTTCTATGATGCGTTAGCCCCCACCATAGGACGTCATTCACTCCTGTGACAGCACCTCTCAATGGGTCTATCGCTACAGCGCTCCAGGCATGATCTGTGTCTATTTCAAGCTGGAAACCTTCTATTCTACATACATCCACTATTTCCGGCTGTTTCTCCCCAATTTTTATCTCTAACTCGTAGTGTCCCTCTACCTCATTATCCTCTATTCTAGGTCTGTAGTATGTAAGCCTAAACTTCTCCCTTTCCAGGTCCACCCTCACCACCGCTTCCCCCCTGACATGTGTGAAACGGTAGTTCCAGCCCCTATTCCTGATCTCCTTAAGCAGTTCCTTGACTTCAGGGTGAAACCTGAGTATTTCAGCTTCCGCAACGTCTATATCCCCGTCAAACCGTACATGAAGGGTTGACCTTTCGACCTTCATACACCGATAAATAATGTCTGATTCCAGTATTTAGCGACCGCTTTAACAGAATTCTCAAACATATAATCCGAGTTTAAAGGTATGTCATGAAAGCCTTCCTTCCACCATTTATACTTGTTTCCGCTAGTCTAAGCCTTCAGTCCAATGTTTTCGACGTTAAAGAGGTTAGAGGACCGTTTGGTTTTCTAACGTCAATGATGGGTCTCAGCATAGCATTGCTAGTCTAAGTTTTCCGCTAGTCGATGTAAAGGATAAAGCGAGCCGGTGGAGTTGAACATTACGGCATATGTAAAGGATAAAGCGGAATACGGCATTAAAAACCGAAAATAGCGAGTAACACACGGCTAAGGAGACGAAATTTCCCTGAGGGTTACCTCTTGCTTACAGCCCTCTTGTAAAACAGGAACCATGGAGTGTCTAGGAACCCTATAATGTTTTTAGAAACTATCTGTCCAGCTATCAATGGGATAATAGGCATTTCGCCATAGAAGGCTAAGGCTACAAAGATTACGCTGTCAAATGTTAGATCGAGGAAGTCGCTTGCAACACTTCTTAGAATAACCAGTTTTTCGAATCTTCTTTTAAGAAAGCTGAAGACGTACGCGTCAAGATTCTGGCAGACTATAAAAGACACCCATGAAGCAGCTGTGATTCTCACGCTGAGCCCGAACAGGCTCCTCCATGCCTCCTCATACATAAAGAAGGGGGCGGGCTGGAGACTATTTACCATTCCAATGAATGAGACAAGCAAGACCTGAGTCACAAAGCATATTAGTATTGCTAGATGAGCTTTCGCCCTACCGTAGACCTCGTTAACCATGTCTATCGCTTGAGCAATAAACGGGTATATGAATACTGCTGCTGGCGCATAGAAGCTTGTAAAGCCAAGATCAAAAAGTATTATTCTTGTAGCCAGTATCTGTGAAGCTGCAAGATACACACTGTAAAATGCGACAAGAGCAGCATATCCGGACTCCCCCAGCCTTCTAACAATAATTACGCTTGCATAGGTTACGACGGTAAGCGAAACCACCCAGTACAGCCAGACAATCATAGCTGCCACCTCTACTTCAGTCTTCCATGTAACAAGTCCTCATAGACCTTCCTAAGCCTGAAAGCTACCACAGCGGCCTCGTCTCCAAGGCTACATCTACACGCCCCGCAGCTTGGGCATTTAAGCCACCCGCATGAGGGGCACACCTCTCCTTCCGAGACAGCAAACCTAACGCCACATGTGAAACAGTAAACATAGGGGTTAAAGTAGAATCTGAGGAAATCCTCCACTATCCTCGACAGTGAGACCCCATAGAGGGAGGCCTTCGCCTTGGCATTCTCAACTACTTCGCGGTCTAAGCTAAGCGTTAGCTTAACCCTACCCATCTATACGTACAGATACGTATAAAGATATAAAGTTATTCCTGTCTACGTGTCAATGTCCGCTTTAACCTGGCCCCGAATTATTTCTTTGACCTCCATGATTCTTCTTATCACGTAGTTTGGCCTCACACTTGGAGGAGGAAGCTCCCCAACAATCCAGGCTGAAGAAACCCCCGCGGACTTTGCTGCGAGTACGTCAAACAAGCTATCTCCAACCATTAACGTTTCAGCCGGCTCAACACCAAGCCTCTCTAAGGCCATTTGAACAGCCTTTGGATTAGGCTTCCACGCCCTTACGACATCTGAGATTAGCACTATATCCATCTTTTCGTCAATACCAAATTTTTCGATAACTGTTCTTGCAAGGTCGAGGTCAGCATCTGTAACCAGCCCTGTTTTTATTCCTCTACTTTTAAGCCACACGATAGTCTCATCAGCTCCATCAGCCAGCCTTGCACCGTCTTTATATATTTGAATAGCCAACCTGGCAAGCTTCCTAGCGTCAAAGCCATTTACCACTCCGACCCTTAAGAGTGAGTTGATGATGCTTTCCACAGTAACATCAAAACCAGATTTAAAATATCCCTTAGAAGACTCAAGAACTATCCTATTCCACTCCTCACTCCAGATAAGCATGAATTCGTCAACAAGCTCTTCAGGGTTAAAACCCACGTTCTCCAACACCATCCTCGAGGCCTTCCTCCATAGGCCTCGACTGTCAAAAAGGGTTCCGAACCCGTCGAACAAGACAAGCCTGAACATGATAGCATCACCCTCGCTGAATTTTATTAATACTTTTCTATTGACGCAGATGCTGCCATCACAAATTAAATATAACATTTCCAATTGAGAAGACTAAGCGATGGATGTAAATAGGTAAGATATCAGTATAGATATGGGGGATGAATATAGTCTAGGATGGGGGTTCAGTACTGGCCAAGTGTCCCTTCCCTTAAAGCCTTCTTAATCATCCGGTTGTAAAGTTTAAACCCTACTACTGGCAGGACTATCGCCATTAGATGGACGATTACTAACTCGAAGAAGAGGGGTGTGAAGGTGAAGCCAACTACCCTAACTGCTCCGGTGATAAGCTCCGGGTTGCTGCCTGTCATAACTGATCTAAAACAGTCAACCATGTAGGATATTGGTATCAGCCTGGACACTGCTAGTACTTTCTCGGGGAGCGCTTTGAAGGGGAAGAACATGGCGCAGAATATTAGGAATATGAACTGAAACATGTTTGTAAATAGGTTTGCAGTCCTCTTTAGGGCTAGAACCATGCCTGCATATGCGTAGCCTAGCCCTGTTAGGCCAGCGATGCTTAGGAGTAGAATGTATACTCCAAGCAGGGGGTTTTTAGCTTCAAAGTATCCTGTTACCATGTACACGACTAGGATAAGCCAGAGTACCAGGGGGAGATCTACAAGGTAGCTTCTCAAACCTCGAGCCAAGAGTATCAGCCACTGTTTGCTTGGGGTGAGATATAGCTGTTCAAGGGTGCCGGAGACCTGCTCCCATCTTACACTTGTCCCTATTGCCCATAGTGAGTCGCTGACGAAGAAGAAAAACATGGATCCCCATAGGAGGGCCGGCCCGCTGGATAGACTTTCAGATCCGGATGAGAAGGGAATCATGGAATATAGGAACATCAATATCAGGAAGAAGACCTGGATGAAGCCTCCAATAAAGTTTAACGGGTACCTTGTTAGAATCTTAAACTCCTTCTTGACCATGGCCAAGAACGAATATAGGTGTCTAGTAGCCTCCAATACCCTCGCCTCTCTTGAGACCTACCATAACCTTCTCATACACCCAGAAACCTATCACTGGGTATATAAGCATGTATATCATCAGCAGAAGGATGTCGCCTGGCAGGCTGAATATGTACTCTGTTGAGAGAAGTATAGCTCTTATGTCATTGTTAACTATTGTTAGAGGGAAAAGTACCGATATGATTCTAACCCATAGTGGGAGAAGCGTCAATGGATAGAATATACCCATAAGAAAGCCTAAAGCCATCTGTAGAATACCTATTATGGCCCCGGCCTCCTTGAGCTTAATAATTACACCGCCAAAAACCATTGAAAGGCCGTACATGGGGATCATTCCCAGGAGAAGTATCCCGGCGGAGTATAGAAGCCTGAAGTTTAAAAGTTCACCTAGCGCCCCAAAGAGGGCCGATCCAATCGTAAGAGCTATTGTAAACTGGACGGCGGAAAGAAGTAAGTTAAATATTTCTTCACCTACTAGGAGTAGGAAGGGATTCACAGGGGCCAAGAGGAGCTGCTCAAGGGTTCCTGTCATTTGTTGTTCCCTGAGCCACATGCCGAAGCCCCATAGAGAGGAGATGGCGAAGACCCAGATGCTTGAGCCTACGATCATGTACACAACATAGTTTTCGGTTCCAGTATACTGGTAGAAGGACTGTGATGCTCTGGCAGAGCCCCCAGCGACGGCTCTGCCGAGAAATATAGGTAGGACTGAGAACATTACTGGGAAAACTGTAAAGAAGAGGAACCAGCCCTTATATCTAGATGTCAAATACCAGTTCAGCTTGAAAACCGCCTTTAGAACCATGAATACTTTACCTAGCCTCATTCTTATCGGCCTCTTCTAAAGCCTTCCCAGTGTACATGATGAATACATCCTCCAGGGTTGGCTCTGAGGGCTTCATGTAGTTTATATCCGCTCCTTCCTCTATGAGTACTGTTATCACGCTTCCTATTATCTGTCTTGGGCTGTCACAAATTATCCTAAGAAGAGACCTCTCCTTTGAGTCGTTTCTTCTAACACTCACACCCATGCTTCTAACTCCCTCGAGGCCCCTAATTTTTTCGACTACTTCTAGGCTGATTTTACTTGTTTCAACCTCAAGTACGCCTTTCTTCTTAACTCTTGACTTAAGCTCGTCAGGTGAGCCGATGGCCACTATCCTGCCTTCATGTATTATCGCAACCCTATGGCAGAGCTGGTCGGCCTCCTGCATTGTGTGGGTTGTCAGGAAGATGGTTTTACCCTCCTCCTTGTTGAGTGTTCTAATAACTTTTCTAACCTCTAGGGCACGTCTAGGGTCAAGAGCGACCGTTGGCTCATCAAGAAATAGAAGTGGAGCGTCATTGACCAGGGCCTTGGCGAACGATAGTGTAATCTTCTGGCCGGAGCTATAGGATTCAACCAGCCTATCAATATATTCTTCAAGGCCTAGAAGATCCGATATTCTCTTAATCCTTCTCTTAGCCTCCCACGGCGGTACATGATATAGCGCTGAGAAGAATTCAAGGTTCTCCCTACCTGTAAGTTTCCAGTAAAGAGCGCGTTCGCCCATAAGCATAACTCCTATGGATGCTCGAACCTTCTCAGGCTCCTTTAGCACGTTGTAGCCGTTGACATAGGCTTCGCCTCTATCCGGGTACAGAAGCGTTGTCAGGATCTTTATAAGGGTTGTCTTCCCAGCCCCATTGGGCCCAAGTAGGCCGTAAACCTCGCCGCTATGTACTTCTATGTCTACGCCCTTTAGGGCTTCAACTCTTCTTTTTTCACTTCTTAGTATGCCATGCTTAACCTTACTACTATAAATTTTCCATAGGCCTCTGCCGATAATAGCGTGTTCCACATTCAAACATAGAAGTGGACGATATTAATAATCTTAATGTAAACCGAAGACCAAATTATGAACAATCAACTATGGTAGCATTTTAATCATACATACCACATTCATAATATTCTGAAATGTTTCGATTTGGAAGCGAAAATATTCAATCCTTGAATTGATGCTAATAATTTCAACTTCCAACCAGTGATAGTGAAAGTTTTAATTGATCAATGTAAGTTGAGGATAGGACATAAAGGTGAAGCATGATGGGTGAAGTCTTCCTGTTCCCGAGTGATGAGTGGGTTAAGGAATTCTGTAGGAAGCTTAACGAGAACAAGGCCTACGAAGAGGCTGCGAAGAACTGGGAGGGAGACTTCCTTTTCATAGTAACACCGGACGAGGAGCTTGACAGGGAGTATGTTTTCTACGTCGACCTGTGGCATGGAAAATGCCGGAAGGCAGAGCTGATAGGCAGTAGAGAGGGGAGGGAAACAGCCTACATATTTGAGGGGCCCTATTCCAACTGGAAGAAACTGATAAAGGGACAGCTAGACCCCATAATAGCGATTATGACCCGGAAGTTTAAGCTTACAGGAGATATGCCGAAAGTGGTAAGATCTGCAAAGGCTGCTAAAGAGCTAGTCCTAACAGCAAGCAAAGTTCCAACACAGTTCAAGTGAGAGAAATGTGGTACTTCTACTCTCCTCATGTTATAGTATTTGGTAGAGACGCCCTAGAGCATCTTGAATCCGTAGAGGCAGAGAGGGTTCTCATCGTTACCGACAAAAACCTTGAAAAGCTTGGCATGGTTGAAACGGTGTCAAAACATATCGAGAAAACAGGCGCTAACATAAAGGTGTATGATGGGGTTGAGCCGGAGCCTTCCATTAGAATAGCAGAGGCAGGGTCAAAGGTAGCATTAGAGTTTCAGCCTGACCTAATAGTTGCCCTAGGCGGAGGCTCATGCATCGACTCTGCAAAAGCCATATGGGTACTCTACGAAAGGCCAGACTTAAAGCTCCAAGATGTGAATCCATTTGTGAAACTTAACATCCGAAGAAAGGCAAGGCTCGTGGCAATACCGACCACTTCGGGCACCGGGTCTGAGGTTACGTGGGCAATGGTAATCACAGATGAGAAGAGAAAGGTAAAGCTGGAGATAGCGTCGAGGGAAATAATACCAGACATGGCCATCGTCGACCCAAACCTTACCAGGACACTTCCCCCAAGACTCACTGCAGAGACAGCGATGGACGCCCTTGCACATGCAATAGAAGCCTACACTGTCCAGTGGAAAAACGATTTTTCCGACGGACTGGCAATAAAAGCTATAAAGCTTATCCTAGAAAATGTAAAGAGAGCATACCAGAATGGTGAAGACATGGAAGCAAGGGAAAAACTGCATAACGCAGCTACAATCGCAGGTCTAGCATTCTCAAACTCCCAGATAGGAGCTGTCCACGCTCTAGCCCACAGCTTCGGAGCAGTCTTCAAAATACCCCACGCCACATGCGTCTCCATATTTCTACCCTACGTAATGGAGTACAACCTACCCGTTGCATCGAAACACTACGCAGAAATAGCGGAAGCTCTAGGAATAAAAGCAGAAACACATGAGGAAAAAGCTAAAGCGCTTTTAGACAAGATTAGAAGACTAGAAGAGGAACTTGGGATCCCTAAGTCCATAAGTGAGATGGAAATAAAGCATGAACAGTTCGATGAAAAGATGGATGAACTTGTAGCAAAGGCTTACGAGTCAATAGGAACAACTGTCAACCCGAGAGAGCCTACAACCGAAAACTATATGAAAATACTCCAGTATGCATATGAGGGGAAGAAGATAGACTTCTGAAGCCGCAAAGCCCCGGGGCCGAAATATTTAGCCAAGGATAGAAGCGATATTTCTATACCTAAAGTATCACCTGCAAGCGTACAGATTTCACTTGTAAATTTTGGGTTCGAGAGTCTGCGACCTATGGTTGACGTTCTTGAGGATTTTAGGATTGTTCAACTACATTACGCGGGTAAGTCTCGTTTGATGAGAGAACTGGTTTTTATATTCTGGCTGGCGTTAGTGTAGGAGGGAAATTTGTATGGCTAAGGGTTTAGAGTGTGAAGTGAGGCCTGAGAGGGATAGAAGGTCTAGGAAGGTTGTCTTTCTATCTTACTGTCTTCTTAATCAGAATACTAAGGTTTACGGCATTGCCATATACGCTGGGGCTGTTGTTGAGCTTGTCAAGGCGATTCTTGATGAAGGCCTTGGGATGGTATAGATGCCTTGTCCCGAGGCTTCCTACTGGGGTCTCAAGAGGTGGGCTATGACGAGGGATCAGTATAATATACCTAGGTTTAGAGAGCATTGTATGAGAATAGCTATGGACGTTGTTTATTAGATTATTGACTATTTAGAGAGCGGCTATAGAGTCTTAGCAGTTGTTGGTTGCGATGGAAGTCCGGTCTGCGGTGTTAACTGGACAAATAGGAGTGTTGGAGAGCCTTGGGGTGGATTTATAACTGGTGAGAGGCTTCGCAACCCTCCGAAGCAGCTTGTAGCCCCCGGGAAGGGGTGTACATCGAGATATTGGAAGAGGAACTAGAGAAGTACGGCCTTAAAGTACCGCTCCTTACATACCCGGAGTTTATGGAGCTTGGAAACGTCAATGCACTCGTAGAGAAGCTTAAAGAGCTCGCTAAACAATATTGACTTCTATGAGCGGTATTCTAACATCATACGGGGAGGATCAGCTTATAGACTTTTAGCAAGTTTAATATTAGTATTTACTACTGTTTCCTTCGTCTTTGGGAGTTTGGGATTAGAAATGGTGTTTGCCTCTTATATTCTAAATATTCCCTGCCAAACCTTGCTTCAAGCTCCTTTTCCTCGTACAGTTTTACGAACAGAAACATAGAGGCAAAGATTATGAGTATTAAAAGTAGCATCGAGGCTGTACCAAATATTATGGCAAGCCCAACATATAGGAATAGGGTGCCAAGGCCCTAGGGTTTCTACAGTAGCGGTATGGCCCGCTGGTTATAAGCTTCACTGTGGGAACAGTAGGTAAAGGGCTGCCCTTACCGACGGTATATTGGACATATACTGCCCACAGGGCTATTAGGCCAGCCAACGCCTGCAATAATGAGCCCAACAACTAAGCTCCAGGGGAATAGTGTAAATCCTTTAATTCCTAAAACACCATCCAACCAACGCCCTGATAAGATGAGAAGTGACGGGAGGGCTACTGCGAAGACTAAGGCGCCTACAAGCAAAGCTAGAACCTTACTTGTTTCAGGTTTTGATTCCCTGAACCATTTTAAACAGGCCCTAACATATCTATTTTTGAATCCCACAGGTTTTGATGCTGGCATGTAGCTTTTAAGTTTCCCCTGTTTCAACAGTATCCAAACTTTCATTTTAGAAGTTGGATTATCCGAATGTTATTATTGATAAAAGGTTGAAGAAGTATGAACTGAGGGTGCATAGCTTTTCTATCGGGCTAAATGTTTATGAGAGAATAAATTTGCTATTTTGGAAAGTAGAGCCTTCTTTCTGACTGGTCTGCCTTCGATTTTAAGAGATAATCCGTAGAGGGCCTTTGAGAGCTTTGATCTCGGCTCGTATACTACTATAGGCTTCCCTCTAACTCTGCTAATAAACTCAGTCTTATCGTAAGGGAGGACCCCAAGGCATCTGCAGTTGGCGTGTTCAGGTCCCAACGATGGGAGATACATCTTCTTCTCTACGAGTCTCGCAACATCATAAACGTTTCTTATGGAAATATTTGGCTGGTTAAGTATAAAGCCTAGGGGCTTGGTTCCGAGCTTCCTAGCGGCAAACCTTATTTTAATAGCGGATTCGATACTCCCTGGGGTTGGTGTTAGCACAATGACGTAGTATTCTGCAACTTTCATAACACCGATGAACCCTTCTTCGAACTGCGCTGGCCCGTCGACTAAGACAATATCATATTTTTCCATGTTTCTGATGATAGATTCAAGCCTACTCCAAGCTACGCTTCTCCAAATGATGTCAAGGTTAACCCCTGCAGGTATGAAGTCAAGGTTTCCAGCCCTGTGAACAGCTGACTCCCACTCATAGACGTGGCTTTCCAGTAATAAGTCTTTCAAGGTGGGGCCTACCCCCCAAGACCTAGAAGATGAGAGGCTGAGGATCCACCCTTAACATCGGCATCTATAAGTAACACCTTCTTCCTTAGAGAGAGTATAATCGACAGGTTGACAGCCACTAGGGTTTTCCCTGTTCCCCCTTTCCCGCTGACGAATGTTATGCTTTGCAAACCTTTCACAATTACTTTCACAATTATATTGTTATATGAAAGCTAAAACCTTATCCCTTAGCTTCTGTTATCCTCTAACTATCATCCTCAAAACTTCTGAGTTATAGCCGAAAATTTAACTTGGCGGTAACCGGTATAGATCTGTACGCTTATTTCATCAGAGATCTTAGTAAGAAGTAGTAAGAGAGCTTTTCTCCTACACAAGGGAGCTATGAATGTTCGGCTATGAATCTCTCTTGTATTTCTGGTGGCTTCCACGCTTCTGTTACGTCTAAACCTTTATAGTTTGCTTCAGCTATTAGGTACGCCCCCCTAGAAGAGCCGTGCAGGTTTTTCACCCTCTCAACAGTTTTGCCTGTAGCGTCTGCTATGAATTGGAGGAGTGCGCCGCAGCTAGAGGCCATTCCATCCGCCACTATCCTTTTCACCACTATTCCTGAGGCCTTTTCCAAGGCTGCTACAGCCTCTGTGCATCTATACGCTATTCCCTTGACAAGTGCCGCTAC
Source organism: Thermoproteota archaeon (assembly GCA_037917685.1). Taxonomy (GTDB): domain Archaea; phylum Korarchaeota; class Korarchaeia; order Korarchaeales; family JAOZGB01; genus JAOZGB01. The sequence continues at coordinate 873 of JAVCBU010000012.1, read as the reverse complement.
TATATGGCCTTTTTCAGTTGATAGAGTTATTCCTTCAAATTTCGCCTTAGCCTTTGGGTTCCAGTATGGAGTTCCAAGGCCTGCAAGGGCGGGCAGACAGGATACCCCGCCAGCATCCTTATACTTAAAGCATATTTCTGAAAGTTCTAATACGTCGTCTAGAAGCCCTACTTTTACAAGCCAGTCAAATGCCGAGCCTACTGTCTGAACTATCCCCTCAAGCAGGTAAAACGTTTCTGTTTTGGTTTTCAAGGCTACCATTGGGAAGACTCCTAAACCTCCGGGCATTGGTGTATGCCCTACATTTATATCTATGAATGCTCCTGTGCCACTTGTTATCTTTGTGGTTCCTTCCGAGATGCCTGCTGAGTATAGGGATGCCTGCTGGTCAGCGATAATTGTTAGAAGTGGTAAGCCTTCGAGAACTCCGCCTTTGACTATTCTGCCTACTGGCTCGCTGTTTGGTATTGGTTCTGGGAGTATCTTTCCTGGTATTTCGACGACTTTTAAGACTGTGCTGCTCCACTTTAAGCTGAAAGGGTCATATATACCTGTTGCACTGGCATTTGTGTAGTCTGTTACATGTTTACCTGTAAGGTTCCAGGCAATCCATGAGTCTAGAGTTCCAAACATGACCTTTCCTGACTCCATCTTCTCCTTGACTCCCCTTACATTATCTATTATCCATCTTATGTGCATTGAGGAGTGATTAGTCCCGAACCTAACTGATGCGAGGGTTGCTGCATAAGATATTTTTGCTTTCTTCCTTAGGCTTGGAGCTACTTTTATAAGCAACCTTGCTATTCTACCTAGAGCTCTTCCGAGCCTCATTATGAACTTTGAAGAGAAGTATTCAGCTATGTCGGCTGTACG